>JACRLJ010000006.1:69029-125458 GCA_016215105.1 Candidatus Hydrogenedentota bacterium | reverse complement strand
GGTATGACTTCTTTGTCCGCAACATCTACGCGGACAACGTGGAAGTTGCGGACAAAGAAGCTAAGTCACCGGCTCCGCGTTATACCGCGTCCGCTTCGTTGTCCTGTTGATCCGCGTTGGAGTTGGGGTCCGTTCCGGCGAAGACGCGTCATCGTTGACCATGGTTACTTGGTTCAGCCGCTATTGGGAAAGGTTTACCCCGCGCGTATGCAGTGGTCGCTTCGCAAACCTTCGGTTTCGCCCGCTTCTACGGGAGTGGACACCACTACCGAAGAGGCCGTCCAGCGCAGCGTGGTGTTTGGACGGCTGCAGGAGCTTCTGGCCTGGGGCCGCAAGAACTCGCTCTGGCCTTATAATTTCGGGCTTTCCTGCTGCTTTGTCGAGATGGCGACCAGCCTGACGAGCAAGTACGATTTGGCCCGTTTCGGGTCCGAAGTCATCCGCGCGACGCCGCGCGAGGCAGACGTCATGGTCGTTGCGGGGACGCCGTTCCTCAAGATGGCCCCCATTATCAAGCGCTTGTACGACCAGATGCTCGAACCGCGCTGGGTGATTTCGATGGGATCTTGCGCGAATTCGGGCGGAATGTACGACATTTACAGCGTCGTCCAGGGGGTCGATAAGATTTTGCCGGTGGACGTGTATGTGCCCGGCTGCCCACCGCGCCCGGAAGCATTCTTGCAGGGGTTGATGCTGTTGCAGGACGTTGTCGGGAAGGAGAAACGGCCTTTGAGCTGGGTCGTGGGACCGCAAGGCGTGATCCAGCCGACGCGCCCCTGCCAGCGCGACTTACACCGGGATGAACGGCGCAAAGCCACCAACTTGCGCTCACCGGACGAGGTTTGACCTAACGTGACGATGCGTTTCACTTCTATTATAGCCAAAGTACGCCGCGCACCGAGGAGTTTTGGTTTTAACGCGCGAGGCGTCCGGTAACCAGCATGGCCGAAGACCTTACGATAGCCCAGACCTTGCGCGAGCGGTTCGGCGCCGGTATCGCCGCCGAACAGGCGACGCGTGACGACTTTCCGACGATTTGGGTCGCCGGGGACCAAATCAAGGACGTCTTGCGCTATCTCAAAGAACAGGTCACGCAGCCCTACCCGCTCCTTTATGACTTGACCGCCATTGATGAGCGGTCCCGCACGAACCGGGCCGGTCAGCCGGCAAGCGACTTCACGGTGGTGTATCACCTCCTGTCCTTCGACCGGAACCAGGACCTGCGGCTCAAAGTGGCCCTCGAGGGAGAATATCCTTCGACGCCTTCGGTTACGGACGTGTTCCCGTCCGCAAACTGGTATGAGCGGGAAGTGTGGGACATGTTCGGGGTCAAATTCGACGGGCACCCGAATCTTCGCCGGATCTTGATGCCTCCCACGTGGAAGGGGCATCCGTTGCGCAAAGAGCATCCGGCGCGCGCGACGGAAATCGAGCCGTACCAATTGTCCGAGGTGAAACAGCTGGCCGAACTGGAGGCCCTGCGGTTTGACCCTGAAGATTGGGGCATGAAACGCAGCAGCGACGACGCGGAGTTCATGTTCCTCAATCTGGGACCGCAGCATCCGGGCACGCACGGCCTGTTGCGGGTGATTTTGCAGTTGAACGGCGAAGAAGTCGTTGATCTTGTTCCCGAGATTGGATATCACCACCGGGGCGCGGAAAAGATGGCCGAGCGCCAGTCCTGGCATTCGTTCATTCCCTACACGGACCGCATTGACTACCTCAGCGGCGTGATGAACAATTTCGCGTATTTGCAGGCCGTCGAACGCCTGGCGGGCATCACCGTTCCGGATCGCGCGAAAGTCATCCGCATCATGCTGTCCGAGATCTTCCGCATCATCAGCCACTTGGTGTGGTACGGCACCTTCGCCCAGGACCTTGGCGCCATGTCGGCCGTGTTCTACATGTTCAACGACCGCGAGCGCCTGCTCAGCATTGTCGAATCGATCACGGGCGGCCGCATGCACCCCAGTTGGTTCCGCATCGGGGGCGTGGCGCACGACTTGCCGCGCGGCTGGGACCGCCGAATCCGCGATTTCGTCGCGCATTTCCCGGCGCGCATTACCGAATTTCACAACGTTCTCATGAAGAACCGGATTTTCAAGGGCCGCACCCAGGGCATCGGCGTGTACGACGCGAAGACGGCGATCGAGTGGGGCGTGACGGGCGCGGGTCTGCGCGCCACCGGCGTGAATTGGGACTTCCGCAAGAAGCGCCCCTATTCGGGCTACGACCAGTTCGAGTTCGACATTCCGCTCGCGCACAACGGCGACTGCTACGACCGCGCGTTGGTGCGAATCGAAGAGATGCGCCAGAGCCTGCGCATCATCGAGCAGTGCGTGAAGGTCATGCCGGAGGGACCGTACAAGTCCGATCATCCGCTGACCACGCCGCCGGTCAAGGCCCGGACCATGCACGATATCGAGACGCTCATTGACCATTTCCTGAGCGTGAGCTGGGGCCCGGTCATTCCGGCCGGCGAAGCGTTTTTCAATATTGAAGGCGCCAAAGGCGCTAATGGCTATTACTTGATTAGCGACGGCAACACCATGTCGTACCGCTCGCGTATTCGCACGCCATCATTCACGCATATGCAGATGTTGCCGCTGATATCGCGGGGCGCGTTGGTGCCGGATCTGTTGGCGATTCTCGGGGCGCTGGATTTCGTGTTGGCGGACATCGATCGATGAATTGGACCATTGCATGCTGACAGACGAAATGAAACATGAGATCGAAGCGGAGGCCGGGCTCTACGAGCAACGGCAGGCCGCCGCTATCGAGGCGCTCAAGATCGTTCAGCGCCACCGTGGCTGGGTGGACGACGCGAGCGTGGGCGATATCGCCGCGGTGTTGAACATGACGCCCGACGAAGTGGACAGCGTGGCGACGTTCTACAACCTAATCTACCGCCGCCCGGTGGGCCGGCACGTGATCCGGGTGTGTTCGAGCGTGAGCTGCTATGTGATGGGTTACGCGTCGTTGCGCGAGCACCTTCGGGCCCGGTGGGGTATCGCCTTGGGCGAGACCACGAAGGACGGGCGGTTTACGTTGATTCCGAACCAGTGCCTCGGGGCGTGTGACCAC
This sequence comes from Candidatus Hydrogenedentota bacterium, assembly GCA_016215105.1. Lineage (GTDB taxonomy): Bacteria > Hydrogenedentota > Hydrogenedentia > Hydrogenedentales > SLHB01 > JACRLJ01. Next base: position 122,374 of record JACRLJ010000006.1, on the reverse strand, counting down.
GCGCCGACGCTGATGATTGACGATGATTTGCACCATGACCTAACGCCGGAATCGATTGACGCGATTCTGGAAAAATACGAGTAGGATCTTGCTTTGACGGATCGACCACTGACAAAGAACATTCGGCCCGGCCAGCCGCCGCTCGACTTGAAAGGGTACGAGAAGGCCGGCGGCTACGCGGCCGTGCGCAAGGCCCTCGGCGGAATGGCGCCCAAGGACGTCACGCAGGTGATCAAGGACTCGAACCTGCGCGGGCGCGGCGGCGCGGGCTTCCCGACGGGCGTCAAGTGGAGTCTGGTCCCGATTGGCCCTGATGCGCCCCGGCCCAAGTACCTCGTGGTAAACGCCGACGAGATGGAACCGGGGACGTTCAAGGACCGGCTCTTGCTTGAAGGCGACCCGCACCAGTTGGTCGAAGCGGTGATTGTCGCGGCGTACGCCATCGAGGCGGAGACCGCGTACATCTTCTTGCGCGGCGAATACATTCTTGCGGCGAAACTGCTGATGCAGGCCATCGCGGAGGCGCGCGCGGCGGGCTACCTTGGAAACAACATTCTCGGGTCGGGGTATAACCTCGATCTGCATTTGCACACGAGCGCGGGCCGTTACATTTGCGGCGAAGAAACCGCGCTGTTGAATTCACTCGAGGGCAAACGCGCCACGCCGCGCGCCAAGCCGCCATTTCCGCAAATCAGCGGGCTGTGGGGCAAACCCACGATTGTGAATAACGTCGAAACGCTGTCGAACATCCCGCACATTTTGGTGAACGGCCCCGAGTGGTTTAAGGGACTCAGCCACACGCCCAATGGCGGCACGAAGCTCTACGGCGTCAGCGGCAAGGTGAAGCGTCCTGGCGTTTGGGAATTGCCGATGGGCACGACCGTGCGCGAACTGCTCGAGGAGCACGCGGGCGGCATGCGCGACGGCCTCAAACTGCGCGGGATCATTCCTGGCGGCGCGTCGACGGACTTCCTGGGCGAGGAACACCTGGACCTGCAACTGGACTTCGACACCGTGGGTAAGGCCGGCAGCCGCATGGGCACTGGCACGATGATTATTCTCGACGACCAGACTTGTCCGGTCGGGTTCGTACACAGCTTGATCCAATTCTTTGCGCATGAGTCCTGCGGTTGGTGTACGCCGTGCCGCGAAGGACTGCCGTGGACGGAAAAGATTCTGGCCGCGCTTGAAGCGGGCCAAGGCGAGATGGCGGACCTTGATCGTCTCGGCAAGCAAGTGAAGTTTATGGCGCCCGGCATGACCTTCTGCCCGCTGGCGCCAGGCGCAATGTCCCCTCTGGGGAGCGGAATCAAGCGGTTCCGGGAAGATTTTGAACGGCACATTCGCGAGAAGCGGTGTCCGTGGAGATAGGCGATGGCCACCATTTACATAGACGATAAGCCGTACGAGGTAAAAGACGGCCAGAATCTGCTCCAGGCGTGCCTGTCGCTGGGTCTGAACCTTTCGTATTTCTGCTGGCACCCGGCGCTGGGTTCCGTGGGCGCGTGCCGGCAGTGCGCCGTGAAGCAGTTCAAGGACGAGAACGACAAGCAGGGCCGGCTGGTGATGTCCTGCATGACCCCGGCAAGCGCCAACATCCGAATCTCGATCGGCGACGCCGAGGCCAAAGAATTCCGCCAGGATGTCATCGAACACCTGATGACCAATCATCCTCACGACTGCCCGGTCTGCGACGAGGGCGGCGAGTGCCACCTGCAAGATATGACCGTCATGTCGGGGCACCATGACCGCGAGTACCGCTTCAAGAAACGCACGCACATTAATCAAGATCTCGGACCGTTCATCAATCACGAGATGAACCGCTGCATTCAGTGCTACCGGTGCGTGCGGTACTACCGCGACTATGCAGGCGGACGCGACTTCAACGTGTTCGCGTCGCACGACAACGTGTATTTTGGGCGTCATGAGCCGGGTACGCTCGAGAGCGAATTCAGCGGCAACCTCGTCGAGGTGTGCCCGACCGGCGTGTTTACCGACAAGACGCAGAAGAAACATTACACCCGCCGCTGGGACCTGCAAGTGGCGCCGTCGATCTGCGTCCATTGCGGCCTCGGCTGCAACACGACGCCCGGCGAACGCTACGGCCAGCTTCGCCGCATTCGCAACCGCTACAACGGCGAGGTCAACGGCTATTTCCTGTGCGACCGAGGCCGCTACGGCTACGAGTTTGTGAACAGCGCGCAACGCGTGAAACAGGTTGTGTACCGGCGCCGCGACGACGCTGGCGTCGAAACCGTTGAAAAGGCGGTCAAAGGCGACGTGCTGCGCTACCTCGCGCGGCTGCTGGCGGACGGCGCCACCGCCATCGGAATTGGATCGCCGCGGGCCTCGGTCGAGACCAACTTTGCGTTGCGCGCACTGGTCGGTCCGGAGAATTACTTCACGGGCATGACCGCCCTCGAGACCCGGCTTGTGTCCTCGATGATTGAGATTTTGAAAACCGGCCCTGCGCGCACGCCCTCGCTTGACGAGATAGGCGACGCGGACGCGGTGTTGGTTCTTGGTGAAGATGTCACCAATGTGGCGCCGATGATGGCGTTGCGTCTCCGGCAGTCGGTGCGCAATGAACCCATGGCCGTGGCGCATAAGATTGGCATTCCGGACTGGAATGACGCGGCTGTGCGTGGCGCCGTGCAGACCAAGAAGGGTCCGCTGTTCATTGCGACGCCCGCCGCGACTAAGCTGGATGAAATCGCGACCAGCACGTATAACGCGGCGCCGGACAATCTCGCGCGGCTGGGCTATGCCGTCGCGAACGCTATCGATCCCGAGGCGCCGACGGGGGACCGGGTTTCCGCTGAAGTGCGGCAACTTGCCGAAACCATCGCCACCGCGCTCAAAGGCGCCAAGAAGCCGCTCGTTATCGCGGGGGCGTCCTGCGCGAACGAGTGTATTATTCAGGCCGCCGCCAATATCGTGTGGGCGTTGTGCAAGACGGAGCATGCCGCCGCGCTATCCTTCACCGCGCCCGAGTGCAATTCGGTCGGCGCGGCTCTGCTCGGCGGACGCAGCCTCGACGAGGCAATTCAGACGGTCCGCGACGGACGCGCCGACGTCGTGATCATCGCCGAGAACGATTTGTACCGCCGCGCGAAGCGCGCGGATGTGGACGCGCTGTTCGAGCACGCGAAGCACGTGGTGGTGATCGACCATAGCCCGACCGCTACGACGGCCAAGGCGGAAGTGACGCTTCCGGCCGCGGCGTTCCCGGAAGGGGACGGGACCTTCGTCAATAACGAAGGCCGGGCGCAGCGGTTCATCCAGGTTTATGTGCCGGAGGGGGATGTCCAGGAAAGCTGGCGCTGGCTGCGCGCGTTGCGTGTCGCGACGGGCAAAGCGGACGTCGCGGAGTGGGCGACGCTCGATTTGGCGCTGGCATCGGTCGAAGAGGCGGTCCCGGCGCTGAGCGGCGTCCGGAATTGCGCGCCGCCGCCGGCTTTTCGCGCGCTTGGACAGAAGGTTCCGCGCCAAGCGCATCGTTACAGCGGGCGCACGGCCATGCGCGCGAATATCAATGTGAGCGAGCCCAAGATTCAGGAAGATCCCGATTCGCCGCTGACCTTCTCGATGGAAGGATACCGCGGTGAACTTCCCGCGTCGTTGCTGCCGTCTTTTTGGGCGCCGGGCTGGAACTCGGCTCAGGCGCTGACGCGTTTTCAGGAGGAAATTGGCGGGCCATTGCGCGGCGGCGATCCGGGTGTGCGCTTGATTGAACCCGCGGCGGGCAGCGCACCGGCGTATTTCGGCGATGCGCCGAAAGTCTTTGCTGTGCGCAAGAATGATCGCCTGGCTGTTTCCCTGTACCATATCTTCGGTTCCGAGGAGCTAAGCGCGCTGTCTCCGCCGCTTGCCGAACGAATCCCGGCGTTGTACGCGGCCCTTAGCCCGTCTGACGCCGAGGCGCTCGAAGTGGCGAATGGCGACACGGTGGAATTGCGGTTGAATGGCGCCGCGTGGCGCGCCCCGGTATCGGTTCGTCCGGATCTCCCGCGTGGCACGGTGGGCGTGCCGGCGGGCCTGGCGGCCGCCGAATTTCTGTCCGCCCCGGCTTGGATCTCGGTAGAGAAAGTCTCCGCTACATGATGAGTATACTTTGGCCTCTGATCACTATCGCCTTGGCGCTCGGCATCATGCTGACCAGCGCGAGCGCGCTCGTGTGGCTTGAACGCCGCATGCTGGCGTTGTGGCAGGACCGCTACGGCCCCAACCGGGTCGGTCCGTTCGGATTGCTGCAGGTCATTGCGGACACGCTGAAGATGTTTTTCAAAGAAGATTGGATACCGCCGTTCGCGGACAAGACGGTGTTCTTCATCGCGCCCATGGTAATTATGACGACGGCGCTGTTGTCGGTGGCGGTGGTGCCGTTCGCGCCGGGCTTCAGCGTGGTGGATCTCAATATTGGTCTGCTGTTCTTCCTGGCCATGTCCTCGATGGGCGTGTACAGCGTCGCGCTGGCCGGCTGGGCGTCGAACAACAAGTATTCGCTGCTGGGCGGCCTGCGGGCGTCGGCGCAGATGATTAGCTACGAGGTGTTCATGGGGCTTTCGCTCATGGGCGTGGTGATGTTGGCGGGCTCGTTCAATCTGCGGGACATCGTGGAGGCTCAGGAACACCTTTGGTTCTGCGTGCCTCAGTTTATCGGGCTCGTGATTTTCTGTATCGCGGGGCTGGCGGAAACTCACCGCATCCCGTTTGACTTGCCGGAGGCGGAGAGCGAGCTGGTCGCCGGATTCCATTCCGAATACTCGGGCATGAAATTCGGCATGTTCTTCGTGGGCGAGTACCTCGGCATTACGCTGATCTCGGCCATGATCGTCACGCTCTTCTTCGGCGGCTGGTACGGTCCAATTCTTCCGCCGATCATCTGGTTCTTTCTGAAGGTCTTTGTGTTTCAGTGCGGATTCATTCTGTTGCGCGCCACGCTTCCGCGGCTGCGCTACGATCAGTTGATGTCGTTCGGCTGGAAGTACATGCTGCCGTTGTCGCTGATCAATATCCTGATTACCGGCGCAATTATCCTGGCGAAGCGATAAGAAGCCATGCAAATCATCGAGAACATATACAGCATACTCCGGAGCATCGGGCTGGTGTTCATGCACGCGTTTCACAAGCGCGAAACCGTGCAGTACCCGGACGAGAAACCGTACCTGGCTCCGCGCTGGCGGGGACGCATCGTCCTTACGCGCGATCCGGACGGGGCGGAACGCTGCGTCGGCTGCTATCTGTGCGCGGTCGCGTGTCCGGTCGGATGCATAGCGCTGCAAACGACGGAAGACGAGACCGGACGGCGGTATCCCGAGTTTTTCCGGATCAATTTTTCCCGCTGCATTTTTTGCGGGTATTGCGAAGAAGCGTGTCCGACGTACGCGATTCAGCTTACGCCGGATTTCGAGATGTGTGAATACAAGCGCCAGAATCTCGTGTATGAAAAGGAAGATCTGCTCATCAGCGGTCCGGGGAAATATCCGGACTACAATTTCTACCGGGTGGCGGGTCTGGCGATAGGCGGCAAGGGCAAAGGCGAGGCGGAGAACGAGTCGGCGCCGGTGGATCCTCGGGGATTGCTGCTCTAGCAGGACGGGAGCCGGGAGTTTCATGGAATGAACGCGATTTTCTACATCACGGCGGCAGTGGCCGTGGTCTCGACGGGGTTGGCCATTACCCGAGCCAACGCCATACACTCCCTGCTGTGGCTGGTGACGTCTCTTCTGGCGGTGTCGGTAATCTTCTTCGTGCTCGGCGCTCCGTTCGTGGCGGCGCTCGAAGTTATCATCTACGCCGGGGCCATCATGGTCCTGTTCGTGTTTGTCATCATGATGCTGAACCTTGGTCCGGACGCGGCTGAACAGGAGCGCGAATGGTTGAGCGCGCGCGCGTGGACGGGTCCCGGCATCCTGGCGCTCATCCTTCTGGCTGAAATGGTCTACATTCTGAAGGGCAACGTGAGCACGCTCGAGGGCGCGCGCATGATCAGCCCGAAAGAGCTCAGCTTGGCCCTGTACGGCCCTTACATTCTGGTCGTCGAATTGGCCTCCCTGTTGCTGCTTGCGGGGCTGGTGGGCGCGTACCACCTCGGACGCCGAGATCCGGCGTCCGCCAAGGAGTTGAAATCATGACCGCGTCAGTGCCCATCGAACACGGCCTTGCACTGGCGGCGATTCTGTTCGCGCTGGGATTGATCGGGCTGCTTGTGCGCCGGAACATCGTGTACAGCCTGCTATCCATCGAAGTCATGCTGAACGCGGCGGGGCTGGCGTTTGTGGTGGCCGGGGCGCGCTGGGGACAGTCCGATGGACAGATTATGTTCCTGATTATCGTGACCATGGCGGCGGCGGAAGTGGCTGTCGGCTTGGCGTTGGTGCTGCGGTTTAGCCGCTTATTCAAGACCTTGGACGGCGACGCCGCTAGCAGGATGCGGGGATAACGATGTTAAATGAACTGTGGTTGATACCTGCGTTACCGCTCGCCGGATTCTTGGCGCTGGCGTTTTTAGGCGCGCGCATGCCGCGCGGGTTGGCGGGTTTCATCGGCGTCGGCTCCGTTGGCCTGTCCGCAGCGCTCACGATCCTGATCGGGCTGCGCTTTCTTGGCGCGCCGCCGCCGGACAACTCGTATACCCAAGTGCTTTGGACGTGGTTTGAAGTTGGAAAGCTGAGTCCTCAGATTGCGTTCTGCCTCGATCCGCTTTCGCTGGTTATGACGTTCATCGTGACCGGCGTCGGCTTCCTTATCCACGTGTACTCGCTCGAATACATGCGGGACGACCCCGGGTACGCCCGCTTTTTCGCCTACATGAACTTGTTCGTAAGCTCGATGCTCATTCTCGTGCTTGCGGACAACCTGCTCTTGTTGTACTTGGGTTGGGAAGGCGTCGGTCTGTGCAGCTACCTGCTGATCGGGTTCTGGTACAGCGATCCGGCGAATTGCCGCGCCGCGTCGAAGGCGTTTATCGTCACGCGCGTGGGCGATACGGCCATGGCTATCGGCCTGTTCCTGTTGGCGACGCACCTCGGCAGCCTTAACATTCACACGGTGATGGAGCAGGCCCAAGTGCAGTGGGCCGTCGGCGCGCCGCTGGCCGTCGCCGCGGCTGCGCTCTTGCTGGGCGGCGCGGTCGGTAAATCAGGCCAACTTCCGCTGCAAGTCTGGTTGCCCGACGCCATGGCCGGTCCTACGCCGGTGAGCGCGTTGATCCACGCGGCGACGATGGTTACCGCGGGCGTTTATCTGATCGCGCGCACCCACGTGATCTTCGAGCTTGCCCCGAGCGTACAGGGCCTCGTCGCGGCGGTTGGCGCGTTGACGCTGCTCATCGCCGGGATTAGCGCTTTGGCCCAGCGCGACATCAAACGCATTCTCGCGTACTCGACCATCAGCCAGATCGGATACATGTTCCTGGCGCTTGGCGTCGGGGCTTGGTCAGCTGCTATCTTCCACTTTTTCACACACGCCTTCTTCAAGGCGCTGCTCTTCATGGCGGCGGGCGCGATCATCGTCAGCCTTCACCACGAACAGGACATCTTCAAGATGGGGGGACTCAGGAAACAGTTGCCGGCGGTATTTTGGACCTTCCTGGCCGGCGCGCTGTCGCTCGTGGCGTTCCCGTTCATTTCTTCGGGCTTCTACAGCAAAGATGAAATCCTCATGCTAGCGTGGTACTCGCCGCAAGGCGGGTGGCACCTGTGGCTGGCTGGGTTAACCGGCGCCGTGCTGACGTCCGTCTACACGTTTCGCGCGGTGTTCATCGTGTTTTTCGGCGAATCGAATGGTCATGTGACCAGCAAGCCGGGCTCGATGATGACCGTGCCGCTTTGGATACTTGCCGGACTTGCCACCCTCGCGGGTCTCGTACAGACGCCGATTACTCACTTGCTGGAGAGAACTCCGTTGTGGAGCGAAACCGCGGGCGAGCAAACGGCGCATACCGGTGAACTGGGATTGCAAGTGGCGGCGATTGCCGCGGGCCTGTTGGGTATCTACATTGCGTGGTCGCGCTTCGTTGTTCATCGCGATTCGACCCGGGAATGGACCGAAACGGCGGCCGGCGCGAAACTGTGCGCTTTGTCGGCATCGGGCTGCGGCTTCGATTGGCTCTACGACATGCTCTTCGTCCGTCCGTTTATTACAGCGGCGAACTTCTGCAAGAAGGACTTCACCGGCGCCATTGACACGGCGATCGTTTCCGTAAACATGGGTTTGAACTACGCCTTGCACGCCTCGCAGTCCGGCCGCATACGCTGGTACGCGACGGCGATGGCGATTGGCGCGGCCATTACATTGGCGATTGTGATACTCCTATGACTTTACAGCTCATCATACTCTTGCCATTGCTGGGCGGCATCGTCGCCTGGATTTCGGAACGGCGCGGGTCGTCCGATGTGCGCTGGATTGCGCTCATCACGCTCGCGGCGGATTTTGCGCTTCTGCTTTCCGTGTGGGCCGGCCACCCGGCGGCCGCCGGCGCGTCACGCGTTCTCCTCGACGAGAATCTGCCGTGGATTCCGCAGCTCGGTATCGGCTTTCACCTCAGCATGGACGGCCTTTCGCTGTTGATGGCCTTGCTCACCGTATTCTTGGGCGCCATCGCGGTGCTGGTATCGTGGACGGAGATACGTGAGCGAATCGGCGCGTTCCATTTTCACCTGCTGGCGTGCCTTACCGGAATACTTGGAGTGTTCCTGTCCGCCGACCTATTTCTGTTCTTCGTCTTTTACGAAGTCATGCTCATTCCCATGTACTTCCTGATTGTGTTCTGGGGTGAAGACGCGAAAGGACGCGTCGCCGCCAAGTTTGTCATGTACACCCAGGCCGGCGGTCTGCTCATGCTCGTGTCTATTCTGGGCCTGTACTTCGCTGAGGGTTCGGGGCACACCTTTGATTACAACCGGCTGCTCGCAACCCGCGCGGGGGCGTCGTCGGCGCTGTTGATGCTTGGCTTCTTTCTCGCGTTCGGCGTCAAGTTGCCCATTATCCCCTTGCACGGCTGGCAGGCGGAGACGTACTCTGCCGCGCCCACCGCGGGCGGAATTATTCTCTCCGGCTTGATGGCCAAGGCGGGCGCCTACGGTCTTATCCGGTTTGCGATTCCCTTGTTTCCCGACGCCGCGCACCGCTTCGCGCCGTGCGCGATGGGATTCGGTGTAATCGCGATTTTGTATGGAGGGCTTCTGGCGTTCTCGCAGACCGATTTGAAACGCTTTATCGCGTATTCCAGCATCAGCCACCTGGGATTTGTCGTGCTCGGAGCGTTTGCCATGAACGCCACCGCGTATCAGGGCGTCGTGATGCAGATGATTTGTCACGGGCTCAGCGTCGCGGGCCTGTTCATTCTCGCGGCGGTGCTGCGTGACAACGCCGGAACGAACGACATCGAGCGCCTCGGCGGACTCTGGCACAGCGCGCCGCGCCTCGGGGTGACGGGCTCTCTTCTCGCAATGGCTACGCTCGGGCTGCCGGGACTGGGCAACTTCATCGGCGAGTTTCTCATCTTGCTTGGCGTCTACAAGGTTAGCGTGACGTATGCGGCCATCGGCGCGTTTGGCGCGGTCGCGTCGACGATCTACGCGCTCTGGCTGGTCCAGCGGATCTTCCTTGGTCCGCGCCGCGAAGGCGCCTCCATCCGCGACATCTCGGGACGCAGTCTGGTGGCGGCGGCCGCCTTGATTGCCGCGCTGCTGTGGCTGGGCCTCTACCCGCAACCGGTGCTGCAACGCGCCGAACCGTCGCCGCGCGCCGTCATGGGCACGCCGGCCAGCGACAACTCGTTTGAACTGCATCCGCGCATTCTCGCGCGCGCTCTGGAGCTGCCCCGTGAGTAGTTTCGATCTCTATACCCTTTCGCCGCTGATCGTGCTTTGCTCGGCGCCCGTTCTTGTCATGCTGGCCATTGCGGTGCGCAGGAGCCATGAAACCAGCGTGGCCATCACCTTGGCGAGCCTTGGATTGGCGTTTGTGCTTGTGCGGCAGTTGGGTGCGGAAGCGCCGCGCCAGATTACCCCGCTCATTGTCATTGACCGATTCGCGCTGTTTTATATGGCGCTGATCATCGCCGCCGCCTTTGTCGTTGCGGTTCAGGGTTATGGATACTTGAAGCGGCGCCACGTGCAGCCCGACGAGTTCTACATTCTTTTGCTGATCGCGACCGCGGGCGCGGCGGCCATGGCGGCGAGCACGCATTTCGCGTCGTTCTACCTTGGCCTCGAGTGCCTGAGCGTGTCGCTTTACGTAATGATTGGTTACTTGAGAGAGAGCCCGCGTAGCGCGGAAGCCGGGCTCAAGTACTTGATTCTCGCTGCCGCGTCCGCCGCGTTTTTGCTATTCGGAATGGCGCTGGTGTACGCGCAGCTCGGCATACTCGACTTTGCGGGACTTGCGCACGCCAAGGCCACCCAGACCGGATCGGACATGATTGTCGTGCTGGGCTTTGTCATGATGCTCGTGGCGGTTGGCTTCAAGCTTTCCGTCGTTCCCTTCCACATGTGGACGCCAGACGTCTATGAAGGCGCCCCGGCGCCCGTCACCGGGTTTGTGGCGACCGTGTCCAAGGCGTCCGTATTTGCGCTATTATTGCGCTACTTCAGCGCCATGGACCCGCACCTGTACCGTCCGGTCTATGTGGCGGTGGCGCTGACGGCGGTCCTCTCGATGCTTGCGGGCAACCTTCTGGCGCTGCGGCAGGACAATGTGAAGCGGATACTCGCGTATTCGTCCATCGCGCACCTTGGCTACGTCCTGGTCGCGTACCTCGCGGGCGGGCCGGCGGCGATTCAGGCCGTGTCGTATTATCTCGTCGCCTACTTCGTAACCACGCTCGGCGCGTTTGGCGTGGTCGGCACGCTTTCGACCCGCGGCGAACACCGCGAGATGGATTCTATTGACGATTATCGCGGCCTATTCTGGACGCGGCCCTGGCTGGCCACGGCGTTCACCGTTATGTTGCTCTCGTTGGCGGGAATTCCGCTCACGGCGGGCTTCATCGCGAAGTTCTCCGTAATGTCGGCGGGTGTCGGAGCGGACCTCGCGCGGCTGGTCATCGTGCTGGCGCTGACGAGTATTATCGGCCTCTTCTACTATCTTCGCATCGTGGCCGTCATGTGCGCGCGGCCCGCGCAATCGACGGCGCCCGTTGGGGCTTACGTTCCGGAGGAAAAGGCCTCCCGGAGCGGCGCCCTCGTCCTTTTCGCGCTGACGGTCACTCTGGTTTGGATTGGTGTGTTCCCCGCGCCGCTAATTGGCATCCTGAAGACCTTGACCCTCGGCGCGCACTAGAGGCGCGGCCAAAAAGCCTCCGCATAGCAAAACACCGCACGAGCCAGCGATGCTATTGAATAACTTCCAGATGCTTTCTGGCCGCGCCGCGTTAAAAAGCTAACTTTCTGGCCGGATTCCTAACGGTTACTCGCGCGCGGACAGTAGCTTTTCAATCCGCCTCAATCCCATTTGCATTCGCCCCCGTATCACACCGGGAAATTCGTAGTCTGTCCCTTTTTTAGATTTGGCAAACGCTGGCGGGCGTGGTATGCTTTTGGCGGTAGATGAGGTGAGTCCAATGACTCTTTTTTTACGCGCAGGTGTGCTATTTCTAGTTGCCGCTACAGGTCTGCCCGGTTGGGTCTGGGCGAACCCGCCGGCCTTGCCGGTTGCGGCGAACCGTCCGGTTGATTTCATCAAGGACGTGCATCCTATCCTCACGGAGCGGTGCTACTCGTGCCACGCCGGGGCGAAGCACCGGGGCGGGTTGTCGCTCGAGTCGCGTGAGTCCCTGCTTAAGGGAGGCGAGTCGGGGCCGGCCGCGCTCGAAGGCAAGAGTGGCGAGAGTCTTCTGATCAAACTGGTCGCGGGACTCGTTCCCGGTAAGGTTATGCCGCAAAGCGGGGCGCGCCTAAGCAGTGATGAGATTGCCGTGTTGCGCGCGTGGATTGACCAAGGGTTGAAGTGGGACGCGTCTGCAATTAAGGCGGGTGATTCGTGGGCCGCGCCGTTGGCGCCGCGGCGTCCGGATGTTCCCACACCGAAAGATGACCAAGCGTCCACCAATCCTATCGACCTGTTTCTTCAAGCGTATTTTGACAGCAAGACGATCACGCCCGCGCCGCCGGTGTCCGATGCGGTGTATCTTCGCCGCGCGTATCTCGACACCATCGGGCTGCTGCCGCCGACGAAGGAGGCGGCGGAGTTTCTAAGCAGTACGGGCGAGTTTGCGAAGGATAAGTCGCCGGACAAACGCGCGGCGCTCGCGCAGAAACTCCTCTCGCGGAATCAGGCGTACGCGGAACACTGGATCACGTTTTGGAATGATTTGTTGCGCAACGATTTTCAGGGCACCGGGTACATCGACGGTGGGCGAAAGACGATTACGACCTGGCTCTATTGGGCGCTTTACAACAACATCCCGTACGACCAGTTCGTGACGCAGCTCGTCAATCCCAGCGCGGCCAGCGAGGGGTTTGCGAACGGTATCGTGTGGCGCGGCGAAACGGCCGCCGCTGTCCGCCCGCCCATGCAGGCGTCGCAAAACATCGCGAAGATATTTCTCGGCGTGAATCTGAAATGCGCGTCGTGCCACGACAGCTTTATCAACGAATGGAAGCTGAAGGACTCATACGGTCTGGCGAACGTGTACTCCGACGCGCCGCTCGAACTGGTTCGCTGCGACATTCCTACCGGACAGAAAGCCGAGACCAAATTCCTGTGGCCGGAGTTGGGGAGCATTGACGCGAGTCGTCCGCGCACTGGCCGCTTGGCGCAACTGGCGCTGCTCATTACGAAAGAAGAGAACGGGCGCACGCCACGCACAATCGTGAACCGCCTTTGGGCACAGTACTTTGGGCGTGGGCTTGTCGAGCCGCTGGACGACATGGCGCAGCAGCCGTGGAGCGCCGATCTGCTCGACTGGCTCGCTTCGGACTTGGTGTCCAACGGATACGACCTCAAGCACATCATGCAATTGATCGTAACGTCGCGAGCGTATCAACTTCCGTCGGTCGCGACTGATCCACGCCAACCACTTCCGGCTTACGTGTTCAAAGGGCCGGAAGTAAGACGCTTGACCGCGGAAGAAATCCTCGACGGGATCTCGACACTCACCGGGGTGTGGCAGGCGAGTCCGCAGTTTGCGATTCCCAACCCCGAGCCGAAATCTGATCCGAGCGTCGTTCGCGCGTGGCGTGTGAACTCCGACGCGTTGACGCGGGCGCTGGGACGTCCGAACCGAGACAATGTGACGACGCGGCGCCAATCGGAAGCGACGACTTTACAGGCGCTCGAACTTACCAACGGTCCGGCGCTGACGGACTGGTTGAAACGCGGGACGGAGAAGCTATTGGCCACCAATCCGCAGCCTTCGCGTGATCGCGTCGCGGCGCTCTATACGCAGGCGATTCTGCGCACGCCGTCCGAGAAGGAAATGGAGTTAGCCACCGCTATGGTTGGCGACCCGGTCACGACGGATTCGCTCGAGGATTTTCTCTGGTCGCTCATCATGACCCCGGAGTTTCAGTATGTGTACTAAAGATTTTGGCGAGGCGCACTCATGAAGACCCGGACATTCAATCGCCGCGACTTTCTCAAGCTGTCGAGCGCCGCGACCCTCTCCGCTTTGGCGGCGGGCTACCCACGCGCGGGCTGGGCCGATGAGCCTGCTGAGCGCATCGTGCCTACGGCCGATACGCTGATCGTGTTGTGGATGGGCGGCGGCATGGCCAGCACGGACACCTTCGATCCGAAACGCTATACGGCGTTCGAGACCGGCCTCAACGCGGACAAGGTCCTCAGCACGTTTCCGGCGATTGACACCGCGCTCGATAACATCAAGTTCACGGCGGGTCTCGAGAAGATTGGGAAGGTGATGGATCGCGGCACGTTGATTCGCACGTATACCGCGGCCGATTTGGGATTTATTTTGCACTCGCGCCACCAGTACCACTGGCACACTGGTTACGAGCCGCCGCTCAGCGTCGCCGCGCCCCACATCGGCGCGATGATCGCGCGCACGCTCGGTCCGAAGAATCCCGACATGCCGCCGTTCATCGATATTGGTCAGCGCTTCGAGGTCGGCGAGGGCGAGGAACTCAAGGCGTTCCATACCGCGGGATTTCTCGGCAGCGAGTTCGGGCCATTCCTTATTCCTTATCCCGAACAGGCCCAGGCCAGCGTCCAACCGCCGGGTGGGATGACGACGGCGCGTTTTCAGAATCGCTACAAGGCGTACAAGGCGCTCGTGGACGCCACGCCCGTCGGCGCGCTCGGCAGCGACTTCCAGCGCGAGTCGCTGGTGCGTTCGATGGACAACGCGTACCGGCTGTTGAATTCGCCCGCGGCGAAAGCGTTTGACCTCTCGCTCGAACCGAAGGAGTCTTACGACATCTACAACACGGGCCGCTTCGGTCTCGGCTGTTTGCTCGCGCGGCGGCTCACCGAGTTCGGCGCGCGATTCATCGAAGTCACCACCGAATACGAGCCGTTCAAGAATTGGGACACGCACGAGAACGGCCATACCCGCACGGTGGACCTGAAGAAGCAGATCGACGCGCCCGTTGCGCAACTGGTCCTCGACCTCGAAGAACGCGGGTTGCTGGACCGCACGCTGATTGTGCTCGCGAGCGAGTTTAGCCGCGACATGCTCACCGAAGGCAAGCCCGGCAAACAGGTGAAAGACCAAGTCGAAGTTCCCGCGGTGATGACTGAGATGAAGCACTACGGCATGCACCGCCACTTCACCGACGCCGGCAGCGTGTTGCTGTTCGGCGGCGGCGTCAAGAAGGCCTTTCTCTACGGTCAAACTGCCGACGAGCGTCCCTGCAAGACCATCAAAGACCCTGTCCGCCTCACGGACCTCCACGCGACGATGTACCGCGCCCTCGGCATCGGACCGAAGACAAACTACGTGACTGAAGCAAGACCGTTCTACGTCACCAAAGACGGGCTAGGGAAACCGATCATGGAATTGTTTGCCTAGGCAACATTCTGGGGCGGCCGGCGAACAGGAGCGCCGAGGCGCCTCTCGGTCTAATTCAAATATGACGGCGTCTGTGCCGAGCCGACACAGACGCCGCGATTCAGTACGAGAAGACTTCCGACTATGGCTGCTCATCCGCGGACGGGCCGTAGAGCGCCGGAAGCGGCACATCCTTCAAGCGCAGATAGACCGTAAGCTGACCGCGGTGGTGATAGATGTGGCTCAGAACCATCGAGCGCAGCACGGCGATTCGCGGCATGGTGAAGAGTGTTTCGGTCGGCGTCCTGAAAGTCCAGTTCTCCATCATTTGCGCATCGGTTACACTTTTTAGCGCTTGCTCGGCGTCCTTGACCGCCGCGTCGTGAAGCGCCAGGATTTCCGCGGCGCTGCCGCAAATCGTCGGTTTATACGTCGCCGGGTCAAACACCAATTCGTTTGCGGTCACCGTTGGCGGTACATACTGTGGAATTTCCGCCACGTGGCTGGCCAAGTGCGCCAACGTCATGGATTTCGCGTGAGGCTTCCACCCAAGGTGTTCGTTGGGCACGCGCGCGAGCAACTTGCGGGTGTTCGCGGATTCGTATGACAATTCGGAAATCAAGGATGCTGCGATTCTCATGTTCGTACTCCTCTGCGGGCCTGCCGCGGTTGATTCAGGGGAAGTATACTGAATAAAAGTTCAGTAGTCAAGCTCTTCTCGCGCCGGGAAGTAGTCCGCGCGGCGCACTGCGCCTGTTCATTTCTTCGTTGACTTCGGGATCACCGGACCGGTCCAAGCGCCTGACACCTGCCGGGTGGCGGCTTTGAGGCGGCACAAGGATCTTCTCAAGACTACCTCCCGACGATGCATACCAGGCGGATGCCCCGATGAGATGGGAACGTCTATCCGGCGCACACCCATTCCTCGAGGGCCTGAGACCGTCCACGCAGGATCGCTGCGCCGCCGAGGAGTTTTGCGGCCGGAGGATTTGGCGGAGACAGGCGGGATAGCCCAATTCCGAAGTGAATTCGTCGATTTTGTCATTTTGCCTCAATTCATTCGACTCGATTGCCGAGTCCGCTTGCCGCGCTGTTCCGGCCCAATGTCCGGCCTCGATCAAGACGACGAATAGGAGTGGCGAAGCAGGACAAACGTACGTTGCGAGTCCGGTGAGACAAGCTTGTCCATCGCGGTATAAATCGCTGAAAGGGCGCTATTGGGAAGTCGATAGCGAGACCTCGCCCCAGTTTACGGTCTCTTTTTCTCGCCGAGGCGGACTTCCAGATCAGCGCCCAGGGCGACTGTTTTTGGTTTCTTGGGCGCTAGCGCGGATTCGGTGTAGCGGTTGCGGGCGTTCCATAGGATCCACTCGGGGTAGCCGGTGTCTTTGGCGGCTTTGATTTGCGCGCGAATGTCGGCGGCTTCGTAGCTCTTGTAGTGGCCGGCGCCGAGCCACTTCGCCGTGAAGTCTTGCAGGTAGGGACGAATGCGCGCGGTCTCGCAGGATTGTACTGTCGCGATCCGTTCCTGTGCGGTCGCCAAGGTCCCGCTGACCACGGCGTAGGGTTCGGTGTCGGGGGTGGGGTATTTCTTCTTGTGGATGACCTGGCCCAGGCGGTAGTGCGACGGATAGATCATCGGCGAGAGGTAGTCCACGTTCTGGACAACCAGTTCGAGGAACTGGCCCAGGCCTTCGGTATCTCCGGCGCTGACGCACATCACGCCGAACACGTCGGCGGAGATGATCGCGTCGGGCATTTCCTTGCGGGCGTATGCGAGGAATCCGTTGATGGCCTCGTACTTGGGGCGGGGCTCCTTGCCGTAGTCGATGTCACGAACGTTGCCGTCGCTGGGGAATCGCACGTAGTCGAATTGGATCTCGTCGAAGCCCAGGGCGAGGGCTTCTTTGGCGATATCCACGAGGTATGCCCACGCTTTTTCGCTATACGGGTTGAGCCACGTCGCCTTCTTCACGTCTTTCCATAGGGCGCCGGACTTGGTGCGTACAGCCAATTCCGGCAACTTGCTGGATGCGACGGGATCTTTGAAGCACGCGATTCGCGCGATGACGCGGACGTTATGTTCGTGAAATGTATCAACCACTTTTCGCGGATCGTAGCGTTTCTCGAAGGCGCCGATCTCGACGACTCTTGGAATCTCGGACTTGTACCCGATGTGGCCGTCCATGTCTTTGATATCGACCACGTACGCCGTCAGCTCCGTCTTGTCGGCGAGTTCGGCGTAGTGCTGGAGTTGCGAGTTGATACCCACCGTCCAACCAGTGAGATACAGCGCGCGCACTTCTACGGGGGACGCGCGCTCGGGCAGGCACGGAAACGGATTCGCGGGAATGGCGGGCGTGGCGCTTTCGTCTGGCGCAGCGTCCGCCACGGGCAACGGCTCGAGCATATCCGGGAGGAACTCGTCCTGGACGATTGACGAATCGGGCAGGACATACAGGCTGCGAGCGTCCAGCGCCATATCGGACACGGGTACTGCGATGGCCGACACGACAGGAAAGAACAGGATGACGGACAATGCTCGAACGGTACGATTCACTACTCCTCCTTGAGAGACCGGCGCCGGCGCACGTAACGCGCCGCTGGTTCCGTGACTCGGCAGCTATCCTAGCCGCATGGTCTGCAAAAGTCACGGTTGCTCTCGCGGGGGTCGCGGATAAGGAGGACGCAGAAGCGGGAAGTCATTCTAGACGCGCAGTTGGCTGCTTACGCGATCGGTCTACCAGCGAACGATTACATACAAGCCGGCGACGACGAGTATCAGCCCACCGGCGGCGCGAAGCATTGTGTCCCGGCGCAGGTGTCCGTCAAATGCGTGGATGACGCGATCGAATACTCGCACACCAAGAAACAGGAGCAGCACGCCGGCCGCGAGGACAAGGAAATTCATCGCTGGATCATTTTTCATACTTGTCTCACCTACCCAACTGCCCACTCACTTCCCAAGGACAGTTGGCAATTATTCTCCAGGCGCCTAGAAGGCAACACTCGGAAACCTGGGATGTATTTCGGAGTTCATTCGATGGATCGACACTAGCGTCCACCTACCAGTTACATTTACGTTTCCGGCGGCGTTGTCGTTGACAATGGCGCTAGCCCTGCTTGTCGATCGTGAACTCGTCTTTGACGTTCCCTTGAACGTCATAGGCGCGGTAGGTAAGTCGATTGGGATCTGTAGTTACGTCGAATATCTGGTAGGTCGACGTCTTGGTGAAAGCGATCTCGGCGTAGTCGTGCTGTGTTTGCTCGTAGTATTTTGTACCCGAAACGGAAACGATGTAGTAAACGCCGTCCTTCGCAGATTGCGCACGTTTTCCCTCTTTCATAGGATACGTGCGCAGGTAGGCGTGGTCATGTCCTTGCAGCGCGACGTCCACGTGGTACTTATCGAAGAGCGGCGTCCACAGTTGACGCAGTTCCTCATTGTCGCGCGTACCTTTCGAGGAATAGGCCGGGTGATGGTACATCACGAATTTCCATGTTGGACCCGGTTGCGCCAATTGTTCCTCGAGCCAGGGTGTCTGTTCCTTCAGTGCTTGATTGGAATCCAAAACGACAAACAGGGCGCCAGCAAAGCGGAACGAGTAGGCATGTTCTGCCGGAAGAGTCTTAGGGCCATTCTCCGGAAGGGTCAGGAGTTGGAGGTACATCTCGGGCGCGAGCCTCTTGCCGTAGTCGTGGTTGCCCAGACACGGAACCAGGGGATGGCGATCCAGCACGCCGCGAGCGGCGTCGAAAAAGTCGTCCCATTGATCGCGCCGATTGCCGTTGTCCACTTGGTCGCCCGCGATCGCGTAGAAGGCGGCGGTTGGACAGCGTTGTTCGGCGGCCTGCATGAGTTTGCCCCAACTGTCCAGTCCGATCTGCGGATCGCCCATATACACAAAGGAGAATCCGACCGGTTTGTCCGGCGCCGTCGTGAATTCGGCCCAGTCGCTCCAATGGTCCTGTTGCTTGCTGCCCGCGCGGTATTGGTAGGCGGTTGCGGGCTTCAGCCCATGCAGCACGGACGTAAACCGGTGAATGAGCTGATCGTTTTGAAGCAGCCTGTCGTTGACGGAGGTGAGCGTGGCTTCGGCCTCGGCGGGCGTGTTGTTGGCATCCGCTTTTTCTCGATACTGTACCCAGCCGTCCGGTACCGCTGGGGCGGTACGCCATTCGATGGTTTGTGTAGCGCGCGGATCGCCGCTCCAGGTGAGACAGACTTGGTCAGGCTGGCCGGAAGAGGGCAGCGCTGTGGTACGGACGGTATGGTTGTCGACGTACCATGCGACTACCTTGCCTTTGAATTGGCTGACGAGAACCGCCGCCACAGCAAGGGCCGCGAACGTATAGAGCAATCGGCGTTTCAATGGTTGAGATCCTTTCTTGCGGAATCGACGCAGCCTAAGTTCGGCGCGTTTGAGGGGGCGCCAGTTGGGAATGTCCATGCGCTTCGTGTACGGAATTGGGAGATTGGAGCACGGCCATCCTAGGAGAATGTGAACTGTGGATGCAACAACGGTACACCATCCAGGCCTGGGACAGGACCGGCGTTTCCCACAAGACTGTCTTGCGAAGGACGGGGGCGATCCCAACCAACTGCGAAGTATAGGTTGACGCGATTGGCGCCGTGGTGCATACTTCAATCCAACATGGGCCGTGGTCTCAGTCCAAATTCAGCGGTCTGCGCGTCAAGGTGAGGGAGAGACCCCGTTTTTCGCGTCTAGCTCCGCCGCACGAGAGACGGGGTCAGTCCCGGCCAATTGCCGAATTTAGTGTTAACGCATACCCGCAGTTTGTTATTCCGCCGCAAGACCAGGCCGAGGAACAAACGCTGAAATCGAGCTTTACGGGTGATTGGGCGAGGAGTCACACAGTGCCGGAACTACCTCAACAACCGGATATCCTGGTACGCCTGGAGGCCGCCGTTGCGGAGTGGAACGCCCAGGTGTCCCGAGCTCAGCAAGGCCTTTCCGATCAACTATCTCGCGCAAAGGATCGGCTGGATTCGGTCGTTCACGATCTGCGCGACGAAACCGTACCCGAAGAAACCACGGGGTTGCGCGGCGAATTGGAGTCTCTCGAACTCAAGAATCGCGCGCTTTCGGAGGAGGCCGCGGCGCTGGGAGACGAGTTGAAGCGTCTGCGGCAAGTCTATGAGGAGCGCTGCAGCGCGCAACAGGAAGCGGAGAGGCGCGCCGCTCATTTGGAGCGGACCGCGCAACAACTTCGTGAGCAGGTGGCTTCGCTGGAGGTAGAGCTGGCGGAAGCCCGAGGCGCCAGTTCGCGGAGCGGCGATAGCGATAGCGTCACCGACACCGCGGACCATAGCCTGCCGAACCACACCGACACCGGTGACCATGGCCTGCCGAACCAGTTGGCGCAGGCTCTCAGCGACCGTGAGGAAGCGCACCAGGAAATCGTCGTTTTGCGCGCGGAGATCGAGTCCCTGCGCCGCAGAAGCGCGACACCCGCCGAAGCGGCGCCTCAGCCATCGGGCGTGCCGGAACACATCGCCACGGCGGCGCTCGATTCACGCGGCCACAAGCGGCGAACGGGCGACATCCTGGTCACGGCGGGCGTTATCACCCAGGAGCAACTGGACTCGGCCCTTGTTGAACAAGAGACTTCGCGGCACCGCCGCCTCGGGGAGATCCTGGTGGCGCGCGGTTACACCGCGGAGGACTTGGTCGCGCAGGTTCTCGCGTCCCAGGTGCAGGCCCCGTTTGTGCTGTTGAACGACGCGACCGTTGAGCTCGCGGCGGTACGCCTGATTAACGGGCGGCTCGCATCCCATCACGCGTGCATTCCTATCCGGATTACGCCGGAGGAGCTTACCTTGGCGATGTCGAATCCTCTGGATTTGATCGCGATTGAGGACGTTGAGTTGGCGACCAACCTTCGCGTTACGCCGGTCGTGGCGACCGCATCGGACATTGCCGACGCCATTGGCCGCTATTACTACTAACGTTGCGGTCTTGTCGCTGTTTGCGAGCGAATACGAATCGCGTTCGAGCGGGCCGCGGTGGCGAGCGGTCTTGGTGGCGTTGACCGTCTCTTGACCCTGTGTTAGAATTCGACACTACCTTTCCTGGAGGAACACGATGCCAACCGCGCATTCTGCTGGCGAAGTCACGTCTGATTTTTACACCGGGAACCGCTGTATGCTCCTGGTGAGTGGCAGGCGCTTTCTGGTAGAGCTTCTCGAAGTTGGCGCGGACACGGTGCGGGTGACTTTCCCACTCAGGAACTTCCCGCTGGGCGGGATGCGGGTCGATTTGGAGTTTCACGACACGGAGGGATACACCCAATACAACACGGTCGTCGTGAGCGGCCCCAGTAAGATCAACGACGGTATCATTCTGAGCTTGCCCGACACACCGCGGCGCAACCGGCACCGGAGCGCGCTGCGCGTCCCGACGGATCTTACCGCGCAGATCAAAGATCAAGTTCGCGTGCGCCGATATGACGCTGATGTACTCGATATGAGCGAGGGCGGCGCACTGGTTAGCAGCCATGCGCCATTCGATTTTGACACCACGGTCGAAATGTCCTTATCCCTGCCCGGAGAAACGATACATACGATTCTGGGGCAGGTGGTCCACATGAATGCAGTGGACGATGGCGGTGTGGATAGCGGCCGTTTGTTTGGCATTCGTTTCCTTACGTGCGATCCGCTGGCGGCGAACGCGCTTGCCCGGTATGTTCAGCGGCGGCTCAAAGAGCTCCACGCGGAAGGTTAGACCGCCTACTCATGAGCCGAACAGGCCTAGGAATCCGGCCAGAAAGCCTGCTTTTTGGTGCGGCGCGGCCAGAGAGCATTTGTAAGTCGTTCAATACCATCGTTGGCCCGGGCGGAGTCTTGCAATACGGAGGCTTTCTTGCCGCGCCTTTCGTCTGGCTTCTCATTGGTATTGCGTTGACGTGTTGCGCGCAGCCGGTATACGCAGCATCGGCCTCGACTCACGCGCCGTTGGCAGAGGGGGCGTCCGCGTCGATTCGTGTTGGGCGCGCGTTGTACCTCGAGTGCCGTCCTCCGAAAGGCAAGGAGCGTGACTCGTTCTTGCGGAAGTACTTGGCCGATCCCAAGAACGTGGCGGTGTATAAGGGGGTGGCGGCCGCCGCGATACCGTTCAGCCAACTAAACGCCGAGACGCAGCGCGCGGTGCTTCTGGCCATCTTCAGGAATGACGTGGTTGACGCTCGGGGCTGGACGCATGAGGTCACGTTCGCCGGTGAAGGCGGCCAGGAGACGCTGGGGCTGCTTTGCCAGTGGATAACCGGCCGCAGTGACAACTACAAGGCGGTCGCGTCGGCCAATCACCTGAAGACGGGGGACCTCACCCTGGGGCAGAAGATAACGTTCCCCGCTACACTGCTTTCCGCCGTAATGAAGCGGCCGACACCCAAGCGTTTGACAGCACCGGCGGATCCCGAGGTATCCAAGGGGGAATTGACTTACGGAAGAGATGGGGAAGGGGAGTACGCCGTGTACCATCTGAAGCAGGGCGAGGCCTTGTTTACGGCCGTGGCGGTGCGCTTCACGGATTACCGGGATACGGCGGACATACTCAAGGCGTGTGATGAGATCCAGAAGCGCAGCGGCATCAAGGATGTTCATGCGATGGCCACCGGGCAGAGGATCAAGATTCCCGCAGGTATGCTGGCGGACCGCTATCGCCCCGAAGGGACGGAGGAGCGCAAACACTACGAGGAGAGCGTGCGGGAAGCGAAGCGCCTTCGGGGGCAAGTGCGCTCGCACGATCTCGAGGGTGTGGTCATTGTGATTGATCCGGGGCACGGGGGGCGGGACTACGGCGCTCACAACGCTCGACACGGGTTGTACGAGGACGAACTCAACTACGACATCGCGTGCCGCGTGAAAGCGTTGCTCGAGACTACGACGCGCGCCAAAGTGTATATGACTCTGCTCGATCCCGGCCAGCAGTACAAGTCGTCCAGCAGCCATCGTTTCGAGCACGATACGGATGAGGAACTGCTCACGACGCCTCGTTACAAGAACTCGGACGAGCAAGAAACGGATGCGGTGGTCTCCGTGAACCTGCGGTGGTACCTGGCCAATTCAATATACCGGAAGGAAACCAAGCGAAAGATCGATCCGCGTAAGATAGTGTTCACCAGCTTCCACTGCGACGCGCTTTACGACGGAAAATCACGCGGGGCCATGGTGTACATCCCGGGGGCTGCGTATCGGGGCAAGAAGGAGAGTCACGAAGGAACGATGTACGACACGTTCGCCGAAGTGCGCGAACAACGGTACTTCCGTGAATCGGCGTCCGACTGCCGTAGGGACGAGGCCCTTTCACGGAATTTTGCCGGCGCCCTGGTTGACGCGTTGGAAAAGGGGCGCATCAAAGTCCATCAGGACGGCGACCCGATTCGATCTCAGATACGGCAGAGTGGCGGGAGAGTGTACGTGCCGGGCGTGCTACGCAACAATCTCATCCCAACCAAAACGTTAGTCGAGGTGGCGAATCTCACGAACTCGGCGGATTGCGAACGATTGGCCGACCCCGCCTGGCGCCAGTCTTTCGCCGAAGCGTACGTCGCCGCGCTTAGGGCATTCTTCGGATCGTAGAGGCAGCAGCGTCGTCCGGCGCCGCCGGCGGGCGAGCCGGGCTTTCAAGAATCAGACGGCCTCGACAAATGCGATCTCGACGGAAAAAAGCTCCTTTTCCGCCGTCTCAAAGATCACTTCGAGGCAGGTACATCCTTTCTTGGCGCTGATTTCATGGTGGGACCCTGAAACAATTGCCGGAGTGGAGATCTCGAACTTATACTTACTGGTACTGAGCGCGGCCTTGGCCTGGCCCGCGATGATGTTTGTAATCTCACCGACGCCGTCGCGAAGCGTCTCGCTTTCGACTCCGCCGGAGACCTCTTCGCCAAGGAGCCGGCCGACGCTCTTCGCGGCGGCGGATACCGGCATGCTGAGCATCACGGTGCCAACAATCTGACCTTTCAGACCGACGACCCCGGTGATGTCCCCGAGCATGACGTTGTTGTTTTTCACACGCACTTCCTTGCGCTGAACCTTGGTTGACATCATGGTCTCGAACACTTTATGCGTAGCGCCCACGAACGGCACGACCAACTCGACGTTGATCTTGTCCGCCGGGTTCGATTGTGGTTCCATAGAATTGGATTTCTCCCTCGGTATCTGAATCCGCTTAGCGGCTCGATACGGGTCAAAGCACACCCCAGTGAATCGCGGGCGCAAGCCTCGCGCGCCCAAAGTTGGACGCTATTCTACACCATGTGGCCGGGCTAGACAAACCGGGTCCCGGCGCCTTGCGCTTTTCGTTCATCCGGTATTTACCGCGCCAAAATCGCGTGATACTCTTGATACAATTGAGCGGATGTTGGGCCGAGCGAGGGGCGGACAAACTCACGGTATCCCCAGGAAATCGCCGTGGGGCAGTACTCGCCGGCGAGCCGCAGCTTGCCGCGCAGTTTCTCCGCCGGCACTCCGCGCCACGAGGACGCGGTAACAGGGTCGTTTACGGTCGTCTTTCGTCCGAACCGGGCCACGTAGGCGTCGATACTGGCCACGTCCAGTTCACCCATCTCGACGTTGGCCCAGAGCGTCTTTCCGGAGGCCTTGCAGGCGTTTTTCATTGCGGCGAAGAAGGGGCGGCGGTCATCCAACGTGTAGCAGGAAAGGTGCTCACCGCTGTCCTGCAGCGCCACGCAGTCGATGCTCGTCGCGCGGAGCGTTTCGGTCCAGAAGGCCTGATATTCCTCTGGCGTAGCCCAGCGGAAGTCGCCCAGATTTCCGGCTTTGTCGAGGATAAAGAACGGTGAAATCAGCACGGGGCGGGTGGGCGCGGCTTCCTTGCACGCGGCGGAGATGTCGCGGTAGAGGGTGCGCAGAAGATCCGCTTGAGCGCCCCAGAATACGTAGAGCTCGTATGGGATGTACCAGCCGGAGAAGGACGGATGCTTGCCGTAGCGTTGTTGCAGGCGCTGAATTCGCGTCCGCGCCCGCGCGACCTCCGGAGCGGGATCGGTGAGGGTCCACCAGTTCGGCGCCGACAGCGTATCCAGATAGAGCGACAGATGGCGGCGGTCGGCCTCCGCGAAGAAGGCTTCCATGGGATCGGTCTGCCCTGCAGCGAGGTCTTCTCCCACGAACGGGCCATTGAGGACGAGAAGCGAGATATCGAGCGCTTGTAGCGCGTCGAGATCGGCTTTCCACGATTCGATGGGCCGGTGAGCGTCATCGGGCGTTACCCACCACAGGCTACCGTTCAATTTCGCCGGACTGCGCTGGGAGTTTGGAAGGCTTGCGCATCCCGCGACCGCGAGAATCGCGAGAAAGAGAGGGACGGATCGAAATGCGTTGGAAAGAGAATTGTTCGACACGGGTCTACCCCTTTGTTGCGCCATCGAACCAGGCTACGGTTTGAGCAAGCCCGTCTTCTATGGCCACCAATGGCCGATACCCAAAAGCCACTTCCGCTTTTGAGATGTCGGCGTACGACTGACGTATATCACCGGGTCGCGGGGGGCCGAACTCGGGCTGGAGGTCTACGCCCATGATGGCGTTAAGAGCGTTGGCAATTCCAAGGATTGTGGTCGTAGCGCCGCATGCGATGTTGTAAGTCCCTGCGAGCGGTCCGGGGAATTCGCATACGCGGATGTTCGCGTCGACGACATTGGCGACGTAGGTAAAGTCGCGGCCCTGCAATCCATCGCCGTCGACGTGCGGACACTCTCCGCGCCGCATACGCCGGATGAAGGCGGGGATCACTGCGGCATACGCTGAATTCGGGTCTTGCCGGGGACCGAAGACATTGAAATAGCGCAAGGCGACAATGTCCATCCGGTAGATGCCGGCGAATACCCGCGCATACATTTCGATCGCGGCTTTGGAAACGCCGTAGGGCGAAATGGGGGCTATCGGGGCCGTCTCGGATGCGGGCATCTCCGCGGCGTTGCCGTACACGGATGATGACGAGGCCACGACGACTCGCCGAACACCCGCGTCCCGCGCGGCGAGAAGAACGTTGATTGACCCTTCAACGTTGCTTCGGTTGCACTGCCAAGGCGCCTCGATGGACCGCGGAACCGATGGGAGCGCGGCCAAATGAAGACAGTAGTCCACGCCTTTGAACACCGCCGGCAAGAGATCCTTGTCACAGATGCTGCCTTCGGCCAATTCGATGTCGGACAGCACATCCGCCAGGTTTTCCGGCTTGCCGGTGGAGAAATCGTCCAGGACCCGGACGTGTTGGCCGCGCACCAGCAGGGCGTGGACCAAGTTACTGCCAATGAATCCCCCGCCCCCGGTCACCAAGTACCTTGCCATTCGTCTTCCTCCCGGAGCGCGATTATAATGACCGTTGCGCGCAACATCCACCATTGCGCGTGGTGTTGGCGAACTACAACACCGGCTCTCGAAAGTATCCCCAGGACACCGTTGGGCATTGAGGTGTCACTTGATACGTCATTTATTCTACGCTTCCATGGAGTTCCGAGCCTGACCGGCGATCATGGGTACCCAAATTATTGGTATTACATGAGTTACACAGGGAAATTACTTGACGCAATTGGCTGCTTTGTGGTAAAATACTCGAATGGAGAGGTGTGCCCGATCATCGGCGCATGCACAAGAAACTACACCCGAGGTCCGGTATTATGTTGAGTTGGCGCAAGGATTCAGGGGCAAAGGGCGACGCTGATAAGTTCGCAGCGTCTTCGGCCGCGCCGTCTCCATCCGGCTCGAAACCGGCTGCCGCGGCGCCATCTCGCGCATCGAATCCGCAATCCGCGAGCGACCTCACGGCCGATGGTGGCGAACTCGAGCATCCTCGCCACCAACTGGGATCGATCCTCGTACAAGAGGGCGTGATTACCCAGGCGCAGCTCGATGAGGCGTTGGCGAAGAAGGAGCGCGAGGGTGGTTTTCTTGGTCAGATGCTTGTTGATCTCAAGTTTATTCATCGCGAGACGCTGATTTCGTTTCTGGTAAAACAGTGCAAGATACCGCACTTGAGTCTTCTCGACTATCAGTTCAATGAGGAGTTGTTCAAGTACATATCCAAAGAGACTTGCCTCAAGCACAACCTCTTGCCTATTGATCGTCTGGGGAAGATCCTGACGGTTGCGATGGTTGACCCGCTGGACTCGGACGCGCTCGAAGCGGTGCGGACGGCGTGCCCGGAACTGAAAATCAAGCCCATTCTTTGCGACTGGTACCACTATGAGACGGTTGCCCGGCGCGTTCTCGAGAAGCACGTGGACCGCGGTGAAGAGACCGCGAGCAGCTTTGGTCTGACGGAACGCCCCAAAACGCAGGCGCCGAAACCGGCGGAATCCGCGGCGGGAAAAGCGCCGGCGGTCGAGCGCCCTGCCGTAGCGCCGGCTCCCTCGTCGCGCCCACAGGAACCGGGGCGCACGGCGGCTCCCGCGGCGCCATCCGCGCCATCCGAATCGCACGTTTCGTCTGATGACATAGCGGCGGCGGCGCGCGAATCGGCGCGCGAAGCCGTGAACGAAGCGATGACGGTCATGGTGGATGCCGTTCGCAGCGCCATGCCTGCGCAGGCGGCGTCATCGGGTCCATCGGCGGAAATGTTGGCTGCGGCTGTCGGCGAGAGCGTCCGCGAAGCCATGCACGAGATGATTGGCTTGCTCGACGAGCGCATTCAGTCCTCCGCGCCCGCGGCGGCGGCGGGGCTGTCCGCCGAGGAACTTGCGGCGGCGATGAAGAGCGCGATTCAGGAAGCTTCGGCGAGTATTGGCGGGGTTCGCTCGAACGCTTCGGGTGGCGCGGCGCACGCCGGTCCCTCGGTCGAGGATCTGGCGGCGGCGGTCGGCGAGAGTGTACGCGCCGCGATGCACGACGTTGTTTCGCTTATGGATGAGCGCATTCACAAGGCGTCCGCGACGCCGGTGTCTCGATCCGCGGAAGCGGAGATTGCGGCGCTGGAGCAGGCGCGGGAAGCCTTGGCGACCCAGGAGGCCCGTCTGCACGAGGTCGTGAACGCGGCTTCGCAAGCAGCCAAGTCGGTAGAGACGGCGGCGCTGGAAAGCGCGCAACAACGGGGGAAGCTTGAAGACGAGCGCCGGCGCAAGCATGCGACCGTCACGCCGCTCAACAAGGCGGAGCGGGACGCGCTCGCGGCGCTGGAAAGTCCGGTGGCGTACGCGCCCGAGGACGACCGTATGCACGCGGCGCTCGCGTCGGAACAACCCTTAGAGGGCTACACCTTCGAGGGGTACATCGTCAGCAAGGCCAACTCGTTCACGGTGGCGATGGGCAAGGCCGTGGCCGAGAAACCGGGCAGCGAGTACAATCCGTTTTTTCTTTATGGCGACGTAGGGATAGGCAAGACGCATCTGATCAACGCCATTGGCAACCACATACTCAATGTGGAACCGAACCGGCGCGTGGGCTACGTCTCGTCGAGCCGCTTTGCGAGCGCGCTGGGCGACGCGATACAGGAGCATGCGCTGGGGGCATTCCGGGAGAATTACTGCCATTGGGACGTTCTGATACTCGATGATATCCAGTTTATGGGCGGTCGAGTCGAGGCGCAGGAGGAATTCTTTCACATCTTTAATGCGTTGCATCAGGAGGGCCGCCAGATTATCATTGCAGGAGACAAACCGCCCGATCAGTTGGGACAGTTGGAAAAGCGACTGGTCTCACGGTTCGCGGGCGGGATTGTCGCCAGCTTGCGGCCCCCGGAGTGGGAGACGCGGATGGCGATATTGCGGCGCCAAGCCAAGGACAGCAAGGTGAAGGTGCCCGAAGAGGTTTTGTCGCTCATCGCGACACGCGTGCCCAATGACATCCGAAAGATGTCGGGCTCGCTGCGCAAGGTCGCCGCGTTTGCGAGCTTAGTCGGACAGGAAGTGACATGTGATATGGCGACCGAGATCCTCAGTCACCTCGGACTCAGCGAGGTGGCCTAAGATGGGGATATTGTCCGGGAAGATCAGTTTTTGTACACCACGTCCGGATACTCCGGTTCGGGATCTTGAGAACGGAGGGTAGTTGATTGCCGCCAAAAACAGCCAAACGCCGCCTCGGGGACGTGCTGCTTGAACAACAGCTCGTCTCGGAGCCGCAGCTCCGGGAATGCCTCGCGCTGCAACGGTCCACGGGACAGAGCTTGGCCCATATCCTGGTCGAAAAGGGCTACCTTTCCGAAGAAGACCTGGTTATTACCCTGAGCGAGCAACTCGGGATTCCTCATATCCGCGTCGCGAACTACAATATTCCGAAGGAAATTCTCAAGGAGGTCCCAGAGTCGCTGGCGCGTCAGTACCAGATGATGCCCGTGTCCGTGACGGGCGATGTCTTGACGTTGGCGATGGCGGACCCGTTGAACATCATGGCGCTCGACGATCTCCGGATGCTGACGAGCTATGAGATCGAGCCCGTGGTGGCGGTCGAGTAGGTACTGCTGGCGACCATCGAGAAGCACTACGGAGTTGGCAAACAGAGCGAAGCCCTGTACGACGCGCTTATCGGCAGCGAAGAAAAGCAGCAGGGATTGGAAGTAGTCGAGGAGCAGAAGGATATTGGCGACGTCGCGTCGCTCCAGGCGGACGCCCAGGACGCGCCGGTTATCCGTTTGGTCAACTTGATCCTGGTTAACGGATTGGAGGCGGGCGCCAGCGACCTTCATATCGAGCCGTTTGAGAAGGTTCTTCGCGTGCGCTATCGCGTGGACGGCATTCTTGAAGAGACCAAGAGCCCGCCGAAGAGCGTGCAGTCCGCGCTGATTTCACGCCTCAAGATCATGAGCGGGCTGGATATTTCGGAGCACCGGCTTCCGCAGGACGGGCGATTCCGCATCCGGTTCAAAGGGCGGGAGATCGACTTCCGAATGTCAATCCTGCCGACGTACTACGGCGAGAAAGTGGTCATGCGCGTGCTCGACAAGAGCAATCTATCGCTGGACCTCGAGAAGCTGGGGTTTGAGCCGCAGCCCATGCAGGCGTTTAAGGATGCGCTCGCGTTGCCCTTTGGGATGATTCTGGTAACCGGGCCAACGGGCAGCGGAAAAACAACGACGCTGTACAGCGCGCTGCACAAGCTGAACCAAATCGACTGCAACATCGTCACGGTGGAAGATCCTGTCGAATACGAGTTGTACGGGATTAACCAGGTGCAGGCGCAATCGCAGATTGGGCTGACGTTCGCGGCCGGTCTGCGCAGTATCTTGCGCCAGGACCCGGACATCGTGATGATCGGCGAAATCCGCGATGAAGAGACGGCGGATATTGCCGTGAAGGCGGCCCTCACGGGGCACCTGGTGTTGAGCACCTTGCACACCAACGACGCCTCGAGCGTATTTACGCGGCTCACCGACATGGGCCTGGAGCCATTCCTGGTGCAATCGTCGGTGGCGTTGGCGGCGGCGCAGCGCCTGCTGCGCAAGGTGTGCGTTGACTGCAAGGAGCCGATCCGGGTGCCGTCCGACGTGCTGGAGCGTATCCAGTTCCATGGACTCGAGGACGGCGAGACCCCGGCGTTCGTGCGCGGACGCGGCTGCAACAAATGCAAGGGCACGGGCTACCGTGGACGTCTCGCGGTGATCGAGGCAATGCCCAATTATCCGGAGATGCAGGACTTGGTGCTGCATCGAGCGGCGTCGACCCAGCTCAAGGAAGTGGCGATTCAATGCGGCCTGAAGACGCTGCGTCAGAACGCGCTATCGAAGGCGGCCAAAGGGCAGACGACGATCGAAGAGGTGCTGCGGGTTACCGCGGCCGATTAACGCCAAATCGAACTGGAAACACGCGCGGGAGGGGATATGTCGATCAGCATCAAAGAACTTCTGGTTAAGATGATTAACCAGGGGGCAAGCGACCTCCACATCGTCGTGGGCGCTCCGCCCATCATCCGGTTGCACGGGGGACTCGAGCCCCTGGCGGGGTACGACGCGTTCAAACCGGAGGACACGCAGGACGTCGTGTACAGCGTGATGAACGAGGAGCAGGTCGCGGAGTTTGAAACCACCAAAGAATGCGACATGTCCTTTGGTATTGATGGCGTGAGCCGGTTTCGATTGAACGTGTATCGCGACCGTGGTTCGGTGGTGGCGGCGTTCCGCGCGATCCCGTTCGAGATCAAGTCCTTCGAGGAGCTTGGGTTGCCGCGCGTGATTGCGACGTTCGCGGAAAAACCGACCGGCTTGATCCTCGTGTGCGGGCCGACGGGTAGTGGCAAGTCCACGACGCTGGCGGCAATCATCGACCGCGTTAACCAGGAACGCAATGTACACGTGATCACGATCGAGGACCCGATAGAATATCTGCATCGGCACAATCGGTCGGTCATAAATCAGCGCGAGGTGCATGCGGACACGAAGTCGTTCGCGGCGGCGTTGCGGCACGTGTTGCGCCAGGACCCGGACGTGATCCTGATCGGTGAAATGCGCGACCCGGAAACGATTCAGGCGGCGCTAACGGTGGCGGAGACGGGCCACTTGGCGTTTGCAACCTTGCACACCAACGACGCGCTCCAAACGATCAACCGTATTGTGGACGTGTTTCCCGCCTCGCAGCAGGACCAAATTCGAACGCAGCTCTCCTTTGTGCTCGAGGGTGTGTGCGTGCAGCAGTTGATACCGCGCACGGATGGCTCGGGCCGGGTGATGGCCATGGAAATCATGATACCCAACACGGCCATTCGGTCGTTGATTCGCGCGGAGAAGATCGAGCAGATTCCTTCGATGATCGAAATTGGCGCGGGTGACGGGATGATCACGATGAACCAGTCGCTGTACCGCCTGATGCGGCGCGGGGTGATTTCCACGGAGGTTGCCTTCAAGCGGAGTTCCGATCCCGAAGGGCTGCGGCGCTTGATGGAAAAAGGGCAGTGACGGTTCACCTTTTAGAGCGCATCCGCCGCGAAAGTGAGGGTCCCGAGTCCTGGCAGTGGTATGTGGGTGTCGCCAGGATACTGGTTCTTCCGGTCGTGGTGTTGGGGGCGTTTATTTTCGAGCCGCGAATGGGGCTCGGGTTCCTGCTCGGATTCTACCTCCTGGGGTTTGTCAGCGCGGTTTGGTACCTTCTTTTTCTTCAGCGGCAGGTTCGATCGCTGCAAGTTCTGTCGAACTGGGCTCAGGTTCTCATTGACTTTGGCGTAGTCGCGGCCACGGTGGGATTTACGGGCGGACCGACGAGCTTCCTGGCCTTTCTCTTCGTAATCGTGATACTTGAATCGGGTTTGATATTGAGCATGGGCCCGAGTTTCCTGTTGGCGTCGTTTGCGACGCTGTTCATGGTAATTCAGACCTTTTCTCCGCCCGACGCGGCGACGCTGCCTCCTTCGATCAGCTTGTGGTACAACGTGCTCATCCAGGGGTTGGCGTTCTATCTCACTGCGTTCATCAGCAGTTACTGGAACCAGCGCATTCACCGCATGCAGCAATTCCAGCATGAATTGCTCGACAACATGAACAACGGGTTCTTGATCACCGATAACCGGGGCGTCATCATCGTCCAGAACAAGGGGGCGGACCGTATCCTCGGCCTCAAGGAAGGTGAGTCGGTCTCTCGCCCGGTTCAAGAGGTCCTCCGCGTGGATTCCGGAGGCGAGTGTCCGGTCGTTACGGCGCTGCGCTCGAAGCGGGATTTCACGAGTTACGAGTTCCACGTCCTTGTGGGCGCAGGGGAGACAAAGCTCCTGGGGCTGACCACCAACACCATGTACGATACACGCGGAAATGTGAACGGGATCATCGCGTCGTTTACGGATTTGACGGAGATGGCGCGCATGCGTCAGGAGTTGCAGCGTCAGGATCGTCTGGCTGTGGTAGGCGAATTGGCGACAGGCCTGGCGCACGAGATTCGCAACCCGCTGGCGGCGATTCGCGGAGCGGTCGAGGAGTTGCGGGGCAGCCTCAGCGCGCCGCCCGTGGCGGAGCGGTTGGTCGGCATTGCGTTGCGGGAGGCCGATCAACTCAATCAGATTGTGACGGGCTTTCTCGATTTCGCACGGAAGCCCAGCACGCGGCGCGAGAATTTTGACGTGTGCCAGTTGGTCGAGGAAGTGTGCGACCTGCTGCGGCCGCAGTACGATGACGCGCCGCTTCTGAGCATTCGGGCGGACTGTCCGCCGCTACCGTGCGTGTTGTCAGGAGATCGCGGTCAGATTAAGCAGGTGTTTTTGAACATTTGCAAGAATGCGATCGAGGCGATGGACGCGCGCGGCGGGCTGCTGGTCACGGTTACACCGAGCCAGGCTTCGGCCGAGATTCGCTTTGACGACGAGGGCCCCGGGATCGATCCGGACAAGGTTGCGCGCATCTTTGAGCCTTTCTATACTACGAAAGACAGCGGCGTTGGCATGGGTCTGGCTGTGTGTCTCCGCATCATTACAGCCCACGACGGCGCGATCCGCGTGGCGTCGCGTCAGGGCCGCGGCGCCTCGATCAGCGTGCGGCTGCCTGCGGCGAAACCGGATGAGCCGGTGTCCCCGGCGGACGATGCCGCGGCCGCGGACACTGAGGAGTAAACATGGCAGGGCTTTCACAGCGTATCCAGGTGGTGGACGACGAGGCGAGCATGCGCGAGCTGCTCGAGATCGTGCTGACAAACGATGGGTATGAGGTCCAGACAGCGCCCGGAGTGAAAGGGGCGGTGGCCGCGCTCGAAAAGGAGACGTTCGACGCGGTGGTGATGGACCTCCGCATGGGCGCGGATCGGGACGCTGGGATGACCTTGTTGACGTGGGTGCAGGAGCATGCGCCGGCGACGCCGTCAATCATGATGACGGCGCACGGATCCGTCGAGACCGCGATCGAGGCGATGAAGCGTGGGGCGGCGGATTACCTTATGAAGCCGTTCAAGAATGACGAGATCAAACTTCTAATCCGCCGGGCGATTCAACAGCGCAATCTTCTTCGCGAGAACGTGGCGCTTCGCACCGACCAAGCCAAGCGCGGGAAGGTCGAGAACCTCATCGGGGCCAGCAACGCGATTGAGACGGTGCGTGAAATGATACGCCGGGTCGCGTCACTTCCGAGCACCGTGGCCATACATGGCGAAAGCGGGACCGGCAAGGAACTTGTCGCGCGCGGGATACACCAGCTTAGCGACCGCGCGGGAAAACCCTTTGTCGCGATCAATTGCGGGGGCGTGCCGGAGAATCTGCTCGAGAGCGAGTTGTTCGGACACAAGAAGGGGTCGTTTACGGGCGCGATCGAGGACAAGGAAGGTCTTTTCGTGGTCGCTGACGGCGGCACTCTGTTTCTGGACGAAATCGGCGAGATGCCGCTGGCGCTGCAGGTGAAACTGCTGCGCGTGTTGGATAACAGCGTGGTCACCCCGGTTGGCGGGACCACGGGAATCAAAGTGAACGTGCGCATTATTTCGGCGACGAACCGCAAGTTGAGCCAGATGGCGCAGGAAGGCACGTTCCGCGAGGATCTGTATTACCGCCTGAACGTCATACCCATCGTGGTGCCACCGCTGCGCGATCGCGCGGATGACATTCCGCTGCTGGCGCGGCACTTTGTCACGAGCCACACGGCGAAGCTGGGGCGTGGCAAGCTTGATATTGCGCCGGATGCGGAGCAGGTCTTGCGCAATTTCCGATGGCCGGGCAACGTCCGCGAACTGGAAAACGTCCTGGAGCGGGCGGTCGCGCTCTGCAATGGCGAGCATATCGAATTGTCGGACCTGCCGGACAACGTGCGGAACTTCGTGTCCACGCCTGGAAAGAACGTGAGCGAGTTGCCGAAGGACGGGTTGGACCTCGAGGCGCTCGTATCCGAGATTGAGATCAACCTCATCCAGCAGGCGCTTCGAAACAGCAAGTATTCTCAGAAGAAGGCCGCTGACCTTCTCGGACTCACACCGCGTTCCTTGCGGTACCGCCTGAAAAAGTACGGCCTGGAGACGGATTAGGTTCCGCTTTCGGGCTGCGGGCGTACTCGGAGCGTGCGGCCCGTCGGCGCGGGGTGAAACGCACGTAGACTCCCCCTGAAGCGCGGATACTATGCGCGCCTCGCGGCCGATTCGCGGGGGTACCTCCCGCCATCGCCTGTTCCATAATGGAATAAGCAAAACTTGAAACAGCAGAGAATACCGTATAGGCTATCGCGCCATGCTTAGTCGGCGCACACGGCACGGCTTCACAGTACACCACATCCCGGGGAATGGGCTCCAGGCTTTCGAGATTGAGAGCGAGGGCGCGTAATTCCCGGCCCGCATCCAGGGCTTCCGTATTCCGGTACAAACCAATCGGGCATCGCACATCACATGAGCAAGGAAACTTTGAATCAGAACGGCCACGACGCGAAACACACCGCGTTCCTTACTTTGGGCGCGCTGGGCGTGGTGTACGGGGATATTGGGACGAGTCCCCTATACGCCCTGCGCGAGTGTTTCTGGGGCAGCCACGGCGTTCGCGCGAGCGAGGAGAACGTGCTGGGCATTCTATCGCTGTTTCTGTGGTCGCTGATCATCGTCATCTCGGTCAAGTACATGGTATTCGTGTTGCGCGCGGACAACCGCGGTGAGGGCGGTATCCTGGCCTTGATGGCGCTGTCGCTGTCGAAGCTGTCGAATGACAAGGCTAAACGGCGCCTGGTAGTGATGGCCATGGGATTGTTTGGCGCCGCGCTTCTGTACGGTGACGGCATGATTACGCCGGCAATCTCGGTGCTGAGCGCCGTGGAAGGTCTCGAGGTCGCAACGACATCGTTTAAGCACTACGTTGTGCCTATCACTATTGTCATTTTGATTGGCCTCTTCCTGATTCAACACCGGGGCACCGCCCGTATAGGGACTGTATTTGGGCCGATAATCTTGGTTTGGTTTGGCGTAATCGCCAGCCTGGGACTGGTGGCGATCATCAGGCATCCGGTCGTGCTTCGGGCAGTCAATCCATTCTGGGCGGTCGATTTTTACCTGCGCAATGGCTGGGGCGGTTTCATGGTCCTGGGCGCGGTGTTCCTGGCGCTGACCGGCGGGGAGGCGTTGTACGCCGACATGGGCCACTTTGGCCGGCGCCCGATCCAATTAGGTTGGTTCGCCATAGCGTTGCCGTGTCTACTTCTGAACTATTTTGGGCAGGGCGCCGTCATTCTCGGAACCCCGTCGGCAGCTACGGCCGGGGAATTCAACCCGTTTTTTGCGTTGACGCCGCGCTGGGCGTTGATACCGATGGTGGTGCTTTCGACCTTGGCTACCATCATTGCTTCGCAAGCGGTGATTTCGGGGGCGTTTTCGGTGACTCGGCAGGCTGCTCTGCTGGGCTATCTCCCGCGGGTGAGTATTATTCACACTTCGGCCCATGAGATTGGTCAGATTTTCATTCCGACAATCAACCGGGTTCTGCTGGTAGCTACGGTTGGATTGGTGGTCGGATTTCAGACATCCACGAACCTAGCAGCCGCGTACGGAGTAGCCGTCACAACGACGATGCTCATCACGACTTTGCTCCTGTTTTCGGTCATGCGCGAGTTGTGGGGCTGGCGCCTTGCGCCGGCGTTATTGTTAACGGGCGCGTTCTTGATGTTCGATATTGGATTCTGCAGCGCGACCATGCTGAAGGTGCTGCATGGCGGTTGGTTCCCGTTAGTTGTGGGCGTGACCATCTACACGGTGATGATCACGTGGCGGAAGGGCCGCCAGATCCTGGGTGAACGGCTCGGCGAGCGGATGTTGCCACTGGATATGTTCGTTCCGAACGTAACGGACGAGACCATGGAGCACCGGCCCGTGCGAGTGCCCGGCGCCGCCGTGTTCATGTCCGGCAATCATCAGGGCACGCCTCCGGTCATGCTGCACAACATCAAGTACAACAAAGTAATCCATGAGACCGTGGCGGTGCTGACGGTCATTGTCGAAGAGACGTCGCACGTGCCGCGCGCGGAGCGCGTAACGGTCGAGAATCTGGGGCATGGCTTCTATCTCGAGTTGCGTACTACGGGATTCTTTCTGGGGCGCGAGAATATCCGCATAACGAAAAGGCCGGGCATGGCGGCGTGGCGGCAACATCTGTTTGCGATTCTGGCGCGCAACGCCTACGGGGCCATCGGCTTCTTCGAGATTCCCCCCAACCAGGTGGTCGAACTCGGCGTACAGGTCGAACTGTAGGCGCCGCTTCGTCACGAGAGTCATTCGCCCTGCGTACCGAGGGCCCCTTTTCACGAGGTGGCGCGCATGGATGCGCTGCTGTATAATGCGGCAGGTGTTCGTGAGGGCGCGCCCCGTCTACGGGGCCGGCCGTATTACTGGATGGAGCGGAGTGCCTCGCCATGTCTCGCTTTGTTTGCGTTCTTGTCTGTGTTTCACGCGAAGTCTTTAGCAACGCACGGAAACTGGTCTGGACTCGGGGAGCGCAGGCTTGCGCGGTCTTGTGCGGCCTGATGATCGTAATGGCAGGCGCGGGCGCCGCCGAGGCCGCCAAGGTCGACTTCGCAAGCCAAGTCCTGCCCATATTCGAATCTCGCTGCTTCAAGTGTCACGGTCCTGCAAAGCAAAAGGGCAAGCTGCGGCTGGACTTGCCGGAGTGCATTCTGAAGGGTGGCGAGAGCGGTTCCGTGATTGTGCCGGGCAAACCTGCCGAGAGCAAACTGTGCCGACTGGTTTCGCTGCCCAGGGGCCACGAAGACCTCATGCCCGCCGAGGGCGATCCGCTTACGCAGGAGCAAATCGGCCTGATCGCGCAGTGGATCACGGAAGGGGCTTCATTCGGCGCATGGAAGAGTGATTCCGCGAAGTCAGCCGCCGAACCAACACCTGCGCCAACACCTGCGCCAACACCTGCGCCAACACCTGCGCCAACACCTGCGCCAACACCTGCGCCAACACCTGCGCCAACACCTGCGCCAGCGCCTGCGCCAGCGCCGGTGCCTGCACCTGAGACAAAGCCTGCCGTCGAAACCAAGCCAGCCCTCGCCGCCGCGGACTCGGCAGTTCAAGCCGCGGCGACCGCGGCGGCGGGACCAGCGCCTTCTCCGCTCGATGCGTTGGCGAAGACGGTGGCGGCGCCTCCGGCGGACGCGCTGGCGGCGTTGACAGGCCTGGGGGCGTTAGCTACGCCGCTCGCGAAGGACTATCCGCTGGTGCGGGTGGATTTCAAACTGATGGGCGACAAGGCCGGCGACGACCAGTTGAAGTCGCTTGCGCCGTTGGCGGACCAAGTCGTTTGGCTGGACTTGGCGGGCACGAAAGTTTCGGATGGCGGGCTGGCGGCGCTCAAGCCGTTGCGCAATCTGACGAGTTTGCACCTGGAGAAGACCGGTGTTGGCGATCAAGGCGTGGCCAATCTTCAAGGACTCGAACATCTCGAGTATTTGAATCTGTATGGCACGCAGGTCAGCGACGCCGGCTTGTGCAACCTGGAAGGTCTGAAGAGTCTCAAGAGTCTCTATTTGTGGCGCAGCAAGGTGACACCCGAAGGCGCGGAGAAGCTCAAGAAAGCGTTGCCGGGTCTCACGATTAATCTGGGCGCGCTGGCGAAGGCTGAGGCGACCGCGCCGACTCCCGCGACACCTGCGGCGGCGAAGACGGATCTCGCGGCGCTGTTTGACAAGGACAGTTGCTGCGACAAAGCCCACGCCGCCGGCAAGGAATGCGAGCACCCGTGCTGCAAAGAAGCCGCGGCGGCCGGTAAGGTGTGTCTGAAATGCAATCCTGGCGCGGCGGCGAAATTGGAGGCCGAAAAGAAGCCAGACGCCGCGCCGAAGACGGAGCCACCAAAGGATACGCCGGCGCCGAAACCTGACGCAGCGCCCAAGACGGACGCTCCGGCGAAACCTGTTGCAGCAGCCGCGCCGAATGCGGCGGTAAAGACGGTATTGTTCAATCGCGACGTCCGGCCCATCTTCGCGGAGAATTGCTACATCTGCCATGGCGCGGACAAGAGCAACCGCAAGGCGGGCCTTCGGTTGGACCAGCGCGAATGCGCGGTGGCGGAGATTAAGGGCAAGCGGCCTATTGTGCCAGGGCTCAGCGGCCAGAGCGAGCTGATGCGGCGGGTGGCCAACAAGGACCCCGTTGAGATCATGCCGCCGCCGAGCACCGGCCACCGGCTGAAGCCGGACGAAGTAGAGACGTTACGAAAATGGATCGACGAAGGCGCGGAATACCAACCCCACTGGTCCTACAGCCCCCTCACCCGCCCTGCAGTTCCCTCGCCCACTGACTCCCCCTGGATCAAGAACCCGATTGACGCGTTTGTCCTGGCCACGCTCGAAATGAAGGGTTTGAAGCCGTCTCCCGAAGCCGACCGCGTTACCCTGCTGCGGCGTTTATGCTTCGATCTGGTGGGCCTGCCGCCCACTCCCGCCGACGTTGACGCGTTTGTGAACGACGCGGCTCCCGATGCATATGACAAGCAAGTGGATAGACTGCTGGCGTCGCCGCACTATGGCGAACGCATGGCGGTGGACTGGCTGGACGTCGTTCGGTACGCGGACACGAACGGGTACCACGGCGACGAGTTCCGGAGCGTGTATCCGTACCGAGACTACGTCATCAAAGCGTTCAATGAGAACAAGCCGTTCGACAAATTCACCATCGAGCAACTTGCGGGTGACTTGTTACCCAACGCCACAAGCGAACAGAAAATCGCGTCCGGATACAATCGCTTGAACCAGCTCACCGCCGAGGGCGGCGCGCAAGCGAAAGAATATCTCGCGAAGTACGTTGCGGATCGCGTGCGGACGACTTCAACGGCGTGGCTGGGCTCGACTGTGGGCTGCGCGGAATGCCACGATCACAAGTTTGACCCGTTCACCATGAAGGATTTCTACAGCCTGGGGGCGTTTTTCGCCGATATTAAAGAGAAAGGTGTTTATGGCGCCGGTGAACGGTGGGACCCGGTAATCTCGTTGCCTACGGACGAGCAGGCGGCGAAGCAGAAATCTCTCGATGAGCAAATCGCGGCGCTTCAGAAGACGCTGGACACCCCGACCGATCAACTGGCCACGTCGCAGACGGTGTGGGAACAGAAGCTGGTCGCCGAAATCGCGGGGGAAAAGAACGACTGGATCACCGTCTCGCCGGAGTCCTCCACCGCGAGCAACGGAACCACGCTGAAGCTTTTGCCCGATGGATCGATTCTCTCATCCGGCGCGAAGCCGGATAACGAGAACTACACGATCACGGTCCGCACGGGTCAACGCAATCTCACCGGCATACGGTTGGAGGCGCTGCGCGATCCCAGTTTCGGCAACACCGGACTGTCTCGTGGCGGCGGCAACTTCACACTGACGAGTTTCGAGGTGGACGCGGCGGCGCCGGGGACCGCGAAAGCACAATCGGTGGCAATTGGGTCAGCGGTGGCCGATTACGAACAGCGCAACAACCCGGTAACGCTGGCGTTTGACGACAAGGCGGATACCGGGTGGGCCGTTGACGGCAATCTGAAGAACGAAGATCGGCAGGCGGTGTTTCGGTTTGCGCAACCGGTATCCGGTGGCACGGGGACGACGCTGACGATACGGCTGAAGCACGAATCAAAACGCGCGCAGGATGTGATCGGACGATTCCGGCTTAGCCTGACGACCACGGACGCTCCGTCCATTTCGGTCAAGGCGAGAATGCCCGAAGCGGCCTACGCGGCCTTGCGCATCGATCCGAAGCTGCGCACGCCCGAAGAGAGAGAGATTCTGGCCAAGTACTATCGGGGTGGGGCGCCGGAATTGGACGCGCCGCGCGCGCAACTGAAGACTGCGGCGGCGGATCGGGACACGTTGTTGAAGGAGATTCCGATTTCTCTGGTTACGGAGGCCGCGGAGCCGCGGGTCATGCATGTTCTTCCGCGAGGCAATTGGATGGATGACTAGGGCGGGGTGGTGAATCCTGCGGTGCCCGCGTTTCTGCCGCACGCGGCCATCGAGGGGCGCCGCGAGACACGGCTGGACTTGGCGCAGTGGCTGACCGCTCCGGAGAATCCGTTGACGAGCCGGGTCATCGTGAACCGGATGTGGAAGAAGTTCTACGGCGCGGGTTTGTCGCGCGTTCTGGAGGACGTAGGCACGCGCGGCGACTGGCCAACGCATCCGGAGTTACTCGACTGGCTCGCGGCCGAGTTTCGTGACAGCGGCTGGGACGTCAAGCGTCTTGTAAAGCTGATGGTCACTTCAGCGGCGTACCGGCAGACCTCGACGGCGTCCAAGGAGTTGCGCGAGGCCGACCCCGACAACAAATGGCTCGAACGGCAGTCCACGTTCCGGCTGG
This sequence comes from Candidatus Hydrogenedentota bacterium, assembly GCA_016215105.1. Classification (GTDB taxonomy): domain Bacteria; phylum Hydrogenedentota; class Hydrogenedentia; order Hydrogenedentales; family SLHB01; genus JACRLJ01. The sequence continues at coordinate 81,231 of JACRLJ010000006.1, read as the reverse complement.
CGGCGGAGTTCGTGCGTGACAACGCGCTGAAGGTGAGCGGCTTGCTCTCGGAGAAGATGGGTGGACCCAGCGTATATCCGTATCAGCCAGACGGCTATTACGCCGACTGCAACACGTTTAGGGGTCCTCTAATCTACGATCCGTCAAAGGGCGAGGATCAGTATCGGCGCGGTTTGTACACGTTTTGGAAGCGCTCGTTCCTTCACCCGAGTCTGCTCGCGTTCGATTCGCCCACACGCGAAGAATGCGCCGCCGAGCGCGTGGTGTCGAATACACCGCTGCAGGCCTTGGTGTTGCTGAATGATCCGACCTATAACGAGGCGGCGCGGTGTTTCGCAGGGCATATTCTCAAGGAAGGCGGGGCGACCGCGGCGGATCGGATCACCTGGGCGTATAGGCAGGCCGTGTCGCGCAAACCGACCGCGGGGGAGCTTTCCATTCTCACAGACCTTTGCGCGAAACACCTGAAAGAATATCAGTCTGACAAGGACGCCGCGGCGAAGCTGATTCACATCGGCCTCGCTCCGCCGCCGGACGGCGTAGACCTTTCGGAATTGGCGGCGTGGACGTCCGTCGCACGGGCGGTGTTGAACCTGCATGAAACCGTGGCGCGTCTGTAAGAAGGGCCTGAAATGAACTTCTTGAATGACTATCAACTCCACGAGACCCGGCGCCACTTTCTGGGGCGGGCCGCGGCGGGCGTAGGCGGCATTGCGCTGGCGTCGTTGTTGAACCCAAAGCTGATGGCGGCGGCGGAAGCGCAAGCGAAGGAGCCGCAATGGCGGGGGGTGGTGAATCCGCTGGATTTCCGGCCGCGCGCGAAACGCGTGATCTATTTGTTCATGTCGGGCGGTCCTTCGCACTTGGAAACGTTCGACAACAAGCCGCAGTTGGCAAAACTCGATGGCCAGCCTATGCCGGAGTCGTTTACCAAGGGGCAACCGATCGCGCAGCTTCAGGGCGCGGCGTTGAAATGCTTAGCGCCGCAACACCCGTTCGGAAAATACGGGAAGTCCGGCCAGGAAATGACGGATGTGTTTCCGTATATGCAACAGATAGCGGACGACATGTGCATCATCCGATCGATGCAGACCGAGCAGATCAACCACGACCCCGCGCAGACGTATATGAACACGGGGACGTCCATTTCAGGTCGGCCGAGCATGGGATCGTGGGTGTGGTACGGGCTTGGGTGCGAGTGCGACAACCTTCCGGGCTTTGTGGTGCTCACGTCGGAGGGAGGGGGCCAGGCTCAACCGGTGTCGGCGCGGCAGTGGCACAGCGGGTTTTTGCCGAGCAAGTTTCAAGGCGTGAAGTTCCGTTCCAAGGGCGAGGCCGTGCTTTACGTGAATAGTCCGCCGGGAGTGTCCACGGAGCAACAGCGCGACGTACTCGACGCGGTGCAGAAGTTGGACGGCCTCTTCGATGAGACCGTGGACAATCCGGAGATTGCGACTCGCATCAGTCAATACGAGATGGCGTTCAAGATGCAGGCGAGCGTGCCGGACTTGATTGACCTGTCGGATGAGCCTCAATACGTTCTTGATATGTATGGGACGAAAGGCGCCGACGGTTCGTTTGCGTCGAATTGCTTGTTGGCGCGGCGGCTGGCGGAACGGGGCGTGCGGTTCATCCAGTTGTATCATCGCGGTTGGGATCATCACGGCGGCGTAAAGCAGGGCGTTGCAACGACGGCGAAATTGGTCGACCAAGCGACGGCGGCGCTGGTGCAGGATTTGAAACAGCGCGGAATGCTCGAGGACACGCTGATTATCTGGGGCGGCGAGTTCGGCCGCACGCCGATGGCGCAGGGCGACGGACGGGATCACCATATTCGCGGGTTCTCACTTTGGATGGCGGGCGGCGGCGTGAAGCCGGGCATCACGCACGGCGCAACCGACGAATTGGGATACGCGGCGGCGCAGGATCCCGTACACGTTCACGACCTGCATGCGACCGTGCTGTATCTGCTCGGTATCGAGCACACGAAGCTGACGCACCGGTTTCAAGGACGCGATTTTCGCCTTACGGACGTCGCGGGAAACGTGGTACATTCAATTTTGGCGTAACGCTTGTTGTGTTATGTGGAAAGATCGCGGCGGTTGGGGACAACCGCCCTTTCGTTCATCCCGTCGCGGGTTTTGTTGGATGTCGTTAGGGAAGTCTGTGTATGCCGTGGTGGCGAGTACTACTGGCGATTGTGATTTTGCCGGGCACAGTGACCGTGGCCGTGCCTGCGTGGCTCTTGCGTGGCAACGCTTTCGATAATGTTGGATGGGGGCATTCGTTTCCTGCTTTGCTGGTCCCGCTACTTCTTGGCGCCGGCCTGCTTTCGATGGGACTATGGTTGATGATCAAGACCATTGCGTTGTTCGCAACGGTTGGCCGCGGGTCGTTGGCGCCGTGGGACGCGCCGCGGCGCCTGGTGGTGGACGGCGTGTACCGTCATGTGCGCAATCCGATGATATCCGGTGTCGCCTTCGTGCTTGCAGGGGAGACCGCTCTACTCGGATCGAGTTCGCTGCTCACTTGGTTCTTGGTATTTCTGGTGATAAACGGACTCTATATCCCGTTGGTGGAGGAACGAGGTTTGGCGCGGCGGTTCGGAAGCGACTACCTCGAATACAAGGCCAACGTGCCGCGTTGGGTTCCTCGGCACACACCTTGGATTCCACCGGCGCGATAGTAATCGCGGTCAGGGCTGTCCGGCGAGTTCTTCGGCGCGCTGCGCAAGGCGTTTTCGATTCACTTTGATTCCCTGTCCGCGAAGCTCCGTCGGCCAGGGAAGGTACACGCGTGGAATTTTGTAGGGTGGCAAGGTTCGCGCGAGAATTTCCGTCAATGCTGCGGAATCCGGACACTGCTCCGATACCGGCTCGATGAAGGCGACCGGGCGATGTCCGTACACCGGGTCTTTCACAGGTACGACGACCGTCTGCGCGATACCGTCGATTCCCGAAAGGAGCGCTTCGATTTCTTCGGGCTGAATGTTCTCGCCGCCGGATATGAACATGTTGTCTTTTCGTCCGAGCACGATGAGGCCGTTTGACGCATCTAGCCGCCCCAGATCACCCGTGCGAAACCAGCCGTCGGCGGTAAGGGGACGGGACACGGAATCTCCGCGGAGATAGCCGCGGAACAGGGTCGGCCCTTGTACCTCGATTTCGGATTCCGCGTTTATCCGGACGCTTCGCGGAATCAACACGCGCGCCGCGGGTCTCTGATCGGGAGACAGTTCGGTCAGGCGCGCGGTCGCGACTTGTGACGCCATTTCGGTCAGGCCATAGCTGATGTAGATGGGCAGGCCGCGCTCAAGCGCGGCGCGAAGCATGCTGGCGGGCAGGGCGCTGCCTCCAAGTAGAATCGCTTTCAAGCTCGTCAGCGCTTCCGCGGCGGGCTGCTGCTGCATGAGCCGAATCAGTTGGGTCGCGACGAGAGAGATATGGCCGACCGCGCAACGCGTGATGCTCTCGGGCAGTTCCTCGTGTCCTTCCGCGATGGCGATAGTTGCGCCCGCGACAATGCATCGAAATACCACGCCCAGGCCGGACACGTGATACAGGGGCAACGAAAGGAGCCAGCGGTTTCCAGGCGCCAACGGGAGACTCGCGTTGGAGGCGCTGGCGTTGGCGTGGAGGTTTCCGTAGGTAAGCACAGCGGCTTTGGGCTGGCCGGAGCTGCCGGAGGTCATCACGATGACGGCGGGTCGATCGGTGGTGACGCGTTCGAGTCGAGGCCGTATGGTGTGACGCGAAGCGAGAACGTCTCGCGGCGCGAAGACGCGAATACTCGCGCTGGTTTTGGGAGGAAGAAGGTCGGCAGCCGCGATGAGGTTAGAACAGCGTACGGACTCCAACGCGGATACGATACCCGCCGCAGGCAAATGGGTGTTCAGCGGGAAAGCGATCGCGCCCAAGCGAATGACGCCGAGTAAAAGAATTGGATATTCGACGCAGGATGAGAGATGTAGCGCGACGATATCGCCGCGGCGAATACCGCCGGCGCGAAGGTTCTTGGCCACCATCGAAACCGCTGTGTCGAGGTCGCGGTACGAATAGTTGATTGAGGGACCGGCCAACGCGACGCTATCGGGATCGCGCGCGGCGTGAACCGCTACGGGGCACGGAATCTCAGACATGCTCGACGGTGCGGAGATGCGTGGCGTCAATATGGCTCGCGGTCGCGTCCGCCTGGGCAAGGTCCAAGTGACCGTTCTTCATGTCCAGGCGTTCGGACAGGACGTCTTCCGCTAACCAGCCGTAAGTATCGAGGCCGACAGGCGCGTCGCCGCCGGTAATGCACGCGGCAAGTTGCGCGAGGATATTGATACCGGCGCCCGACTCGAAGGCTGCGCTGATGACAGGCGTGATGCCACAATCGTTCGCTCGGCGTATCCAGTCCTGGGTGTGTTCGATGCCGCCCAGTATGGTCGGCTTCAGGATGAAAGCAGTAACGCCCGGGAAGGGAGTGAATGTCTTGGGGTCGAGTCCCACGAGGGACTCGTCCAACGCGACGGGGAAATCAGTCGCGGTGTGGAACTCCGCCAAGGCGCTCGAGTCCGCAAGAGGTTCCTCGACGTATTCGATGGCGCAGTCGCGAACTCCGTTTGCGAAGGCGATGGCGTCGTTCATTTCCCACGCGCGGTTCGCGTCTACGCGGAGGGCAATGTCGTTTCCCACGGATTGCCGCATCAAGTGGACGAAGGCGATGTCCTCTTGTACGGGTTTGCGGCCCACCTTGATCTTGAGCGCCCTGTAACCCTGCGCTGTCAAATGCCGCGCTTGCTGCACAGCGAGGTCCCCTGAACCGATCACCAAGCCGCATACGGAGACGCTGTCGCGCGGCCGCGCGGCCAGTATTTTGGACAGCGGCACACCTTCGACTTGCGAGATAAGATTCAGCAGGGCGGACTCGATCCCAAATCGCACCGAGGGCGCGAGCATGGCGTGGTGTTCGACCCAATCGGCGAGAGCCCACCCCAGCGGGGCGTCTCCGGACGGCAGCTCGGTCGTGATCACGAGGTCTGAAAGCGAGAGGGCTTGTTCGGTGGCTTCATCGAGTGTTTCGCCACTGAAGCCGGGCAGGGGCGCGATATCGCCGTAGCCGGAATGGCCGCTATCGCTTTGCAGTGTGAGGATGAGACCGGAGCGAACGGATAGATTGGTGTCTCGCAGAGGGATTGATCGCTCGAGACGCAGGTCGTATCGCCGTACAGAGATCGACGCCAGTTTCATAGCAGCCATCCAATCGAAAGTAGAATACTGAACACCAGCAACAGCTTGCCAGTCGCCGCAAGCACATCGTTCAACGCGCGTCCGTCGCTACTGGTGAACACAGTCTTGATGGCTGGAATCGCCAGTACGGCGACAACAACTGAGATCAAAGCGTAATAGTGTTTCCCGGCTTCCATACATAAGTATACAGGAATTGCGCACCCGCCGATCAGAATAGATAGCAAATACTCGAAGCGTGCGAAAGTCCGGCCAAATCGGACCGCCAAGGTCCGCTTTCCCGCGACACGGTCACCGTCGAGGTCGCGGAGGTTGTTTACGGTCAGAATGGCGACCGAGAACAGGCCTGGGGCGAGGCCGGCCACGACGACAAGGGGGTGGATGGTCATCGCCTGGAGGTAATAGGTCCCGCCCACGGCGACGGGGCCGAAGAAGATCAGGACCAGGATATCTCCGAGACCGAGGTAGCCAAGGGGGTAGGGGCCGCCGGTATAGAGGACCCCGAAGAGGATGGAGAGCAGGCCGATGGTCAGGAACGGCCAGCCGCCCCTGAAGATGATGTAGGCCCCGGGGACCAGTGTAAGCAGGAAGACAATCCACGCGGCCCGCTTCATGGCCGCCGGCGAGACCAGGCCCGCCTGGGTGGCGCGGGTTGGTCCCACGCGGTCGGCGGTGTCGGTCCCTTTGGCGAAATCGAAGTAGTCGTTGGCGAAGTTTGTGCCAATTTGAATCAGGACGGCGCCTACGAGGGCTGCGAGAAACGAGGGGGTGTGCCACGCGGCGTCACCGTAGGCCAGCGCTCCGCCGATGATAACGGGCGAACACGAGGCCCAAAGCGTCTTTGGCCGGGCGGCTAGTAACCAGACTTCGAGAGGAGATTGGGGCATGGCTGCTGTAACACATTCCACAGTAGCGAGTTACGGATTTCGAGGGAACTTGGAGAAGTCGGGTTTTCGCTTTTCGTTGAAGGCGTTTCGGCCTTCCTGACCCTCTTCGGACATGTAGAACAGCATGGTGGCGTTACCGGCCAACTCCTGCAAACCAGTTTGTCCGTCGCAGTCGGCGTTCAGGGCGGCCTTCAGACAGCGGACGGCCATGGGGGAATTCGCAAGGATTTCGCGGCACCACTGGACCGTTTCTACCTCGAGCCGATCGTAAGGTACTACCGCGTTGACGAGGCCCATGTCGAGCGCTTGTTGCGCGTTGTACTGGCGGCACAGGAACCAGATCTCGCGCGCTTTCTTCTGTCCGACGATGCGGGCCATGTAGCTGGCGCCAAAACCACCGTCGAAGGAGCCTACCTTGGGGCCGGTTTGCCCGAACACGGCGTTGTCCGCCGCGATGGTCAGGTCGGCGACCAGATGGAGGATATGGCCACCGCCAATGGCGTAGCCGGCCACCATGGCGATGATGGGCTTCGGGCAAGTCCGCATCTGCCGCTGGAGGTCGAGAACGTTGAGGCGGTGCGTCCCTTTGTCATCCACGTAACCGGAGGCCCCACGTATCTTTTGGTCGCCACCGGAGCAAAAGGCCTCCTTGCCTTCTCCCGTGAGGATGATTACGCCGATGGCCGGGTCGAACCGGGCGTCATTCAGGGCGTGGGCCATTTCGTCGATCGTCAGCGGACGGAACGCGTTGCGGACTCGGGGCCGATTGATGGTGATCTTGGCGATACCTTCGGCCTTGTGATACTTGATGTCCTTGTACGAGCCTGCCTCGGCCCATGCGATGCCTGACATTGGAACACTCCTACCGCGGCGAGGCCGCAAATCCATGGTCAATGGTGGTATTTCGGCGCCAACAGCCCGTGTATGAGGACGCTGGCGGCCGCGTTACGCGCTGGGGATAAAGCATTGCAAGAGTTCAGTATACTCTTGCGGCTTCTCGAAGTGAACGTTGTGACCGCATCCAGGGACCATTCCAAGGCGCATCGCGGGGCAACGCTGGGTCATTTCCTCGGCAATGGCGCGGAACTTGGCGTCGTGTTCGCCGACCACCAGGAGCGTCGGCATGGTGTGGAAGGCGAGCTCGTTCCACAGAGGGGACTGACTGCCCGTGCCCAAGGCGCGCAGGGCGCGGGCCACCTCCCGGGGACCGTTGGTAAGCCTACGCCGGAGCATGGCGTCGAACCGAACGGGGTCCGTCTTGATTTGCTCGAAGATCGGCTGGCCGTACCATTTTTCGAGCGCGATCAGGAGTTCTTCCGATTCGAAGGTTTCGGCCCACGCGGCGTCCCGGGCACGACGCGCTTCCCGCTCGGCGGTAGACTTGAGACCGGGCGAGGCGGATTCGAGGACGAGGCAGTCTAGCCGCATCGCGAAGACCGTGGCCAGGTAAAGGGCGATACGTCCGCCCATGGAATAGCCAACCACGGAAAAATGGTCCAGACCGGCTTCGTCCGCCACCTCGATGACGGCGTCGGCGGTAGCCACCATGCCGTAGTCATCGAGGCACGAAGCGCCCACCGAACGGCCGTGGCCGGGCAAATCAATCGTGACGCAGCGGTAGACGGGCGCAAGACGCTGAACGACCTCGTCCCAGTCGTCGTGGGCGCCGAGGAAGCCGTGCAGGAAGAGAATAGCGGGGCCGGCCGGGTTGCCGGTGAGCGCATAATCAAGCATGGCTGCTAGACCTCCACCCACTCGACGATTTTGTCTTGCAGCGATTTGTGGAGGCGGTGGTTGGCGTCCCGGTCGGAGGACACTTCAATTAGCGTGGCGCTGTTCCGTTGGAGGGCGGCTTGATAGGCGGTTACGAATGCTGCCGGCGTGGCGGGCGTTTTGTATGCCAGTCCGAACATCGTGGCGGCGTTGGCAAAGTCGAAGTCGTGGGGGGTGGCGAAGAATTCCTTGAAGACATCGGTCTGTCCTGCCACGGGCAGGAAGGAGAATATGCCACCGCCCCGGTTATTGATCACGACGAGGACCAAGGGCGAACAAAGGTCTTGGAGCAACGCGAGCGAATTCAGGTCATGCAGGGCGGCTAGGTCGCCGAGTATGGCGGTAACGGGCGCATTCAAGGCGCGGGCGTAACCGGCCGCAGTGGCGATGTTTCCATCGATTCCGCTGGCGCCGCGGTTGGCGGCGGTCCGAAACCGGGCGCTTGACGCTGACCCGAACATATCCATGTCGCGGATGGGCATGCTGGCGCCGAGAAACACGACGCTGTCGGCGGGAGCGTGACGGGAAACGAGGAAGGCCACGGCCGGCTCGGAAAGATCGCCGGCGTCTTCAAGCTCGGTGCTCAGGACGTCATATATTCTGTCGGTCTGGTCCTGGAGTTCGCGAGTGCGGTTGTCGGACGGTTTGCGGCTCACCAACAGGGCAAGCTGCGCGCACGCCTCCGGGATATCCGCTTCGAACCGGGCGGAGACCCGGTGGCCGGGATCTTGGCGGCGGGGGTGTTCTGCTATGACGATATAGTGGAGTGGACTGGATTCCTCGACAAATTTCTGGAGCCGCTTCGAGACAAAGGGTCCTCCGATGTGAAGGACGCACGACGGCGATAGCAGGCGTTGGGTAATCTTGGAGAGGAGGGCCTGGTCATAGTAGGGCAAGAACGGGTTTCCACCTTCTCCGAAGCGCAATCCGGAAGTGACGTCTGGAGCGGTGGGCCAGTTCAGCGCCGAGGCAAGCGCCTTAGCGGCTTGGCGTTCCGCGACCGTGTTCAATTCTCCGATAACGAGAAGTCCGTGTTCAACGGTATCGAGCAGCTTGGCTAGTTCTCGGAGTTCGGCGTCTGGGATATGAGTGGCGGGAATCGCCGTGGTAGTGAACGGCGTGGCGTCGGCAAACCAGTCTGCGAGTTCGGTACTGTGCGCGAGAGAGCCGAAATCGGGGGTATCCGAAACAAGGGGCTCACGATACATGCAGTTGATATGGACAGGGCCTGCCGGAGAACGGCGCGCCCGGTAGACCGCGTGATCGATAGTGGTCAAGACCATGCGCGGCGGCATCGCCAAATCGGGACACGGCAGCACGGTGTCCCAGCGCATGTACTCACCAAAGATGCGTGTCTGGTCGATGGCCTGATTGGCTCGCACGTCGAGCAACTCCGGCGGACGGTCGGCCGTGAGAAGAATCAGGGGTGTGTGCGATTGCGACGCCTCGACGACCGCAGGCATGGCGTTGGCTACTGCGGTACCGGAGGTACAAACGAACGCGACAGGGTGTCCCGTTGCGCGGGCAAAGCCCAGAGCGTGGTATGCGGCGCCACGTTCGTCAAAGTGAACGACGCTGTGCGCCTTGGGATGGCGAGCCACCGCGACGGTCAGCGGCGCGCAGCGCGAACCGGGGGCCATACAAAACATGGTGACATCGTTTCGAACAAGCTCTTCGATAATGAGCCCGGCCCAAACGGTATTCAGATTCGCGGTTTCATCCGCCATTGGCGGACAACACGCTCAAAAACGTGCCCATTTTGTTTTCGATTTCGGCCCATTCGGATTCGGGATGTGAACCCGGCAAGATTCCCGCGCCGGAATATACCGCCAAGAAAGAGTCTTGAACGAGACCGGATCGAATGGCGACGGCAAACTCGGCGGTATCGTGAGTTATCCGTCCGACCGGGCCGGCGTACCAGCCGCGGTGGAACGGTTCGAGGCGCGGTATTAGCGCCAGGGCGGCGGCGGTCGGGTAACCGCCGACGGCGGGCGTGGGATGCAACGCGCGCAGGATATCGGGGTCCGAGACGGAAGGCCGTAGCGCGCCCTCGATCCGGCGCCACAGATGTTGGCAGACCTGTAATTTGATCAACGACACATCCGGGTCGGCGGTGACGTAATCGCATAGGGCCGCAAAGGCGTGGCGCAGCGCTTCGAAGACGAAGCGATGCTCGCGAATATCCTTGTCGCACTGCATGAGCGCGTTTCCGAGCGCCTGGTCGCTGATCTCGTCCGCGCCGCGCGGGCGGGTTCCCGCCAAGGCTTCACTTTCCAGGCGTTGCCCTTCGCGCCGGAACAACCGTTCGGGCGACGCGCCAATGAACGCGGTGGAATCCGACGCCTGAAAACAGAAGTGATAGGAGTTTGGCGTGGCGTCCGTAAGGCGCACGAGCAACGCAAGGGGGTCGAGGGGTTCTGAAAACGTGAAGCGCGATTCCCGCGCGAGCACCACTTTCTCGATGGCGCCCTGTTCCGCCGCCGCCAACGCTTGGCGTATTGCGTCAGCCCAGCCTGCGTAGTCCGGCGCGTCGCGCCGGGACAAGGGAGGCGCGCAATCGGCGGGCAATTCGTTGACACCGAACGAAAGCGCGCGCAACTGCAGAATCGTATCGGCAATTTGATCCCGTACGGAACGCTCCTTGGCGGAAACGATGGTACAAGCGAACCGCGTGGCGCCGGCGCTTCGAAAAAGCTCGAACTTCGGCGCAACGAAGCGGTACGAGCCGAATGGCGCCCACTGCGGGCTCAGATCGCTCGCGGAGTCGAATTGGATACCGCCATAGAAGCTCAGGTTGGGGTACGCGGGCGTGAGCGTTTCGCACAGGCGGGCAAATAGCGCCGTGTAATCAACGGGATCGACACCACCGACCACGCACGCTTCTCCCACACCCGCTGACTCGAAGATGCCATCGCGATCGGACCAGTACACTCGCGGTCCCGGCCGTTGGGCGCGCAACCACTTCAGCGGCGAAATGTTCGGTAGCGGCGCTTCCACTCGAAACACGCGCGGCGCCTCGCCGGCGGCAGTGAGCGCCGCGGACAGCGCTTCTTCCAGGCGTTCCACTAACTGCGCGTGAGCCAAACTATCGACATGCTCCTCTTGGAAAATGTATCCAGTGGACATTGTAATCAAAGTGTCTTGCCGGCGCGATGACCGGCGGTCACTTATCTCCTGTGTACAACGTGGCAATGCCAAGAGTCAGCGGAATCCTCTTCACGTTGGCAAAACCCGCCGTGACCATTAAATCACAAAACGCCTGGCCGTAGGGAAATGACTCTACGGTGGTATTGAGATAGCGGTACGCGTGCGCGTCGCCGGAGATCAGCGCGCCAATTCTCGGCAACACATGACGGAAGTAGAAGAGGTACGCGGCCCGCACGAGCGCGTTCGACGGCAATGAGAATTCGAGCACCAACGCGCGGCCACCGTCTTTCAGCGCGCGCCGCATCTCGCGCAGTACCACGGCCGGGTCGATCACGTTGCGTATGCCGAAGGCGATGGTAACGGCGTCGAAACCGGCGTCGCGCACGGCAAGCTGACTCGCGTCGCCGCGTGTGATCGCCAGGACGCCATCGAGCTTCCGATCGCGAATCTTTGCTTTTCCGATGGCGAGCATGTTTGCGGCCATGTCAACGCCGACCCCGTGGGCGACCTTACCGCGATCTTGGCACAGTTGCAGCAACACGTCGCCCGTGCCCGTCGCGAGGTCCAGCACGCTCAATCCCGTGCCGGCGGGCAGACTCTGCGCGAGGCGGCGGCGCCACATCACATCCTGGCGTAGCGAGAGCGATCGATTGAGAAAGTCATAGCGTCCCGCGATACGGTCGAACATGCGCCACACGTCACGCCGTGACGGTGCGGTTGGCGATTGCGCTGCGCTGGGCGTGCGGGCGTCGAGGGTCATCTGTGACTGTGGTTTTGGCATGGTTCCGGTTCTCGGAAGGCGCTGGCGTTCGCGGCAAACCCGTGAGGTGATTGGCTTCGTCGAAGACGCGCACGCGCCGTGTATGAGGTATCCTATGATAGTAGGAAAACACCCAAAATATCAACTCGATGCACCGTCGTCGAGCGCGCGCCACGCACGGAATATGCGCGTGGCGCGGTATCCGAGCTAAAGGTTTCCGCGCAAGGGCCGATACACTGAGTGTCAAGGCGAGCCGAGGATAACGAGGCCGCCGATGACACGGGTCAAACCAGTTTAAGCGAATAAGGAAACGCTGGTGGTGTCCAATCCCAACACCATGCGGCCAGCGTGAACCTTATAGGGTTTCACCTCCATGAGCGCGCCACACCGTCCCAGTGTGGCGC
>JACRLJ010000006.1:0-68964 GCA_016215105.1 Candidatus Hydrogenedentota bacterium | reverse complement strand
GTGGCGCGTTTTTCGTTTGGATCGAGTCCGCAAAGCCCGCAAACAAACGCGCGCCGGGGCTGGTGAACGCATTGGCCGTTCGCGGCTAAAGTTTCGGTACCGTGAGCCGATAAACTAAGTGCAAGGCCGAGACAAGGATGTCGAGGTGAATGACACGGATGTCAAAATAGAAAAGACCAGTTGAAGTTCAACAGGAAATGAGTTGGGGGCGGAAAATCCCGCCGCCACATACCCAACGTTTCCCACGGTCTTACCCTCTGTGAGTGCGCTATGACGCTACGTCGTAGCGCGCTTCCTTTTTTGGGGTCCCGCCGCGCAGAATCTATCGGGGGTCAGCTCTTCGCGTCATACAACACTTCCACCAGTACGAGTCCGTGAGCGGGCGCGGTGCGTCCCAGGAAGGGGCCTGGCGATGCAAGGCGTTCGTCGAGGGCGGATTCGGGTATGGCCCCTCGCGCAATGTCCACGAGCGTGCCGGTAATGTTCCGAATCATCTTGTAGAGAAATCCGGCGCCAAAGAATTCGAGCCGCCAAAGGCCGCGGGCGTCAACCGGTCCGATGATTCCGCCCTCATGAAGCGTGATCGCGTGGACGGTGCGCGTGGTAGTGTGCGCGCCGGCGCCGCCCGCCTGAAACCCCGCGAAGTCGTGCGTTCCGATCAATCGTTGCGCCAGACGTTCGACGAGAGAGAGATCGAGATCAATTGGAACGCGCCACGCGTAGCGCGCGGTGAACGGATCAGGTTCGTGCGCGAGCGACAGGGTGTAGGCATAGCGTTTGCCGGTAGCGGACTTGCGCGCGTGAAATCCTGGACGCGCCTCGTGGAGCGCATCGACGCGCAGGTCCGGACTGAGCATCCGTGAAAGAGATCGGCGCAGGCGTTCGCAGGGCAGGCCGTCCGGCCAGTCGAATGACGCGACCTGCGCGAGGGCGTGTACACCGGCGTCGGTGCGTCCGGCGCCGTGAACGTGAATTGGCCGTGAGGCGATTCGGCTGAGCGCCGACTCCAATTCGCCTTGGACGGTGCGCGTGTCGGGCTGGACTTGCCACCCGGCGAAATTGACGCCGTCGTAGCGCACAATCGCTTTGAGGGTGCGTTCGTTCATGATCGAAACGTCCACGCAGGAATGCGCAATGAGCAAAAAAGAACCGCCGGGCTCACGCAATGGTTCGCGCAAGAGCGCTGCTTTTCGGTCGATCAGCGTTTTGTTCCCGGCGGAACGAAGGCAGTATACCATAGACCGTGTTGGACGGCGCAAGAGGGTGTCAACGCAGGCGGGTTTCGTGCGTTGTTCGCAATAGCGCCGTTTGACAGGGTTGGCGCGGGTGGGCTAGGCTGGCGGTACATCAGCAACTCAGGAGAATCGAGATGGCGCGGATAGCCGCACGTATTGTCATGGTGGTGGCGTTGTGCGCCGGGGCCGGATGCGCGACCGCGAGCAGGCAGCCCGTGATGAGTGAGGCGGAGATATTGCCTCCGGATTTGAAACCCCAGGAAAGCGCCATAATCACCGTCAAGCTGAAGGATAAGTACGGCATCGTCAAACGTGTCGAGGGGATTGTCCGCGAGGACACGCGGATCAAGCTCAAGTTGCACGACGACGGCGAGGACCCGGACGTGAAGGCGGGCGATGGAATTTGGTCGCTCAAAGTGGACGTGCCGTTCCACGCGGCGCCGGGCGAGTTCAATCTCGATATCGCGGCGTACAATTCCAAAGGGGACCCGGTGGTTGTTCGGACCAAGCAAGGTGACGTTGCGCCGTTGGCGGCCACGTGCAAGGTCGCGATTCAGGCCGCGACGCAGTGAGCCTTCCGGCGCGTCTCCTGTAGTAAAGCGTCTCTTCGAGGTAATTCCATGGTTTGTCTCACCGTGCTGGCGCTGTTTGCGGCGGCGCCGAATGTTGTGTTCATTTCCTGCGACACCTTGCGGCCGGACCATTTGGGTTGCTACGGCTACGACGAAAACACGTCGCCCGCGCTGGATCGATTGGCCGCTCAAAGCCTGGTATTTGATGACGCGATTTGCGAAGTCCCGCTGACTAACCCTTCGTTTGTTTCGATGATGACGTCGCGTGTCCCGCGGATGACGGGGGCGACTCGAAACGGCCTGCGGCTTCCGGGAAGCGTGCCCACCCTGGCAGAGCAATTCCACAACGCCGGCTACGAGACCATTTGCGTGCAGAGCAACTGGACGTTGAAAGCGCGGCTTTCCGGATTGGAGCGCGGGTTTGACGTCTATGAAGATGATTTTCACACCGGACGCTGGGGGGTCATAAAATCGGAACGGTATGCGGATGAGGTGTCGCGCATCGCGCTGGATCTTCTTGCGCGGCGGGACGCGGATCGTCCTTTATTCGCATGGATACATTACTCCGATCCTCACGCGCCGTACCGGTTCCATTCCGCGACCTACCCGGCCGGAACGTCGCGCTGGCGCATGAATCAGGCCGATCGCACGCGGGCGTTGTACGATTCGGAAATTGCGTTTATGGATTCCAATTTGGGGCGAGTCTTGGACGCGCTGCCCAAGGAAAACACGTACATCGTCTTTGTGGCGGACCACGGCGAGAGCCTGTACGAGCACAATTACCTGGGTCACGGACGGCGTTTGTATCAGGCCGGGGTTCACATTCCGCTGATGATTTGCGGGCCGGGCGTTTCGCCGGGACGCAGCGCGGCGCCGGCGCGCGGACTGGATGTCGCGCCGACGATACTCGGATTGGCGGGTCTGGCGCCGCTGCCGGGGGCCTTGGGGGTTGATCTCCTTCATACGAGTCTGGCTCAGAATCGGCAGCGCGTGATCGAGACTTACGGCGGCGCGGTGCCGCGGGTTCCGGGCGCGCGGGCGTTGATGTCCGGAAGTCATCCGCAACGTCAAGGCGTACTCGTGGATGGTTGGAAGCTGATACTCACCGGGAACAAGGCGGAGTTATTCGACTTGAAAAATGATCCGCAGGAAGTGAAGAACCTTGCGCCCGGGGCCGGCGAGCGCGTCAAAGCGCTGTCGGCGGTGATACATGAATGGAACACGCGGATGCCGAAAGGCCATGCGCATGACGCTACGCTTACGGGGGACGACATGAGCGCGCTAGAAAGTCTTGGCTACCTGAAGTAGCTCGCTCTTCATGAGCGGGACGGGGTCCACGGCGTGGCCGTGCTTGCGTATTTCGAAGTGGACGTGAGCGCCGGTGGCGCGGCCCGTGGCGCCGACCAACCCGATTGGTGTCGTGGTGGTGACTTTGTCGCCGACCTTGGCGAGGTTCGATGCGTTGTGACCGTAGACGGAGTCCAGCCCGTTCTGGTGGCGCACGAATACTACCTTGCCGTACCCGTCCATCCATCCGCTGAAGGTAACAGTCCCTGGCTCGACCGGATAGATCTTGGAGCCTTTGTCGGCTGCGAGGTCAATCCCGGTGTGCATGCTTGGGCGGCCGGTGAAGGGGTCTTTCCGAATCCCAAATTCAGAGGTGATGTGGGCGGGAGCGTTCACAAGTTTGGCCCAGGGACCCGTTAGCGGAACGGTCTCCAGGGCGGCGGAGACTTTGGGCGCGGGCGCCGGCTCGGAAGCCATCGCAATGGTCGCGGCCGGCGCGGGGCTGAGTATGTTCTGGAGAAGGTCGGCAAGATCGGCGCGCGGCGCGGTCTTGGCTTCGCGGTTCAGATATGACGACGACAGGGACGCGTCGCGAAACACAAGCGAGGATGGGCGAGATGGCGTAGTCTTGGCCTCCGCGACGGCCAAGGAGACGGAAGGGGCTACGGGCGGAGGAAGCGCTGCTTTCCGAGAGACTACCATTGCGGGAGGCGCCACCGAAGAGGAGGACTTCGGGTCGCGCAGTGCGTTCAAGTTGATCACTTGTCCGGGCACGATGTAGTTGGCGTTCTTGATGCCGTTTGCGCTGGCGACCTTCTGGACAGCCTCCCATGTTGCGGAGTCGGACGAGTCCTTCTTGGAGTCGTGAAGGAAGGTTCGGCAGATGTCGGACAGGGTTTCGCCAGGCTTGACGGTGTGGACGGGCGCGTTGGGCGGGACATGGGCGGTGACGGCGCGCAGGGGGTCGGCTTTTTGGAGTAAATCTTGGAAGGTCTTTCCGTTCCCGACGGAACGGGGCAGCGCCAGCGCCGGCGCCACTCGGGCCTGCTCGAACTTGATCGGGTCCATTTGCATCGGTACCTCCCCGCTCCTTACGCGTTCTGGGAGTGAGCAAGGGACGTGCCACGGGTGTCGATATGCGCAAGTAAGTGCCTTGTAAATAGTTAAGGGCTCCACGCCGGACCGCGCGGAATCCTCGATTGGGGGCACAATTTGCCGCGTGCGGCAGCTCTGATCAGGTCGGTGGATTACTTGTCGACAATGGCGACCAGGCGGCACCAGCTCGAGTCGAGCCCTTTGATTCGAAGCGGTAATCCCACGATGAAGAAGAATTCCTTGTCGAGCGCCGGGCCGTTCGCGGGGAATTCGACGAGGAGCGTGTCGCGGCTCATCATCTTGTCGTGGAAATCGAGTCCGTTCTGAAGCCCCTCGCCAAACTCGATGGTGCTATCGAAAATGAAGAGGTCAAGACCGAATTCCGCGAAATAGGGAACAACATCGAAGCTGAAACGGAGCGGGCGCTGGTCCGTTTTATTGCGCACGTAGAGCATGCTGAACTTGCCGCGGCGCGGATCGAGCTGCTTCCGGATCGTGGCCAAGGACACGCGATCTTCGCCCGGCTCGAGCCAACCGTCCGCTGTGGTCGCTTTGCCCATGAATTTCTCGAGCGGATAGTCGGTGCAGGTCTTGGCGTCCTTGCCGTAGAAGTGCCAGGGCGATTCGATATGGGTGCCGACGTGGGTGTGGGTCTTGGTGATGTCGTATTTGTTGGTGCCGTCGCCGAGTTTGCCCAGGGTCGCTTCAAATGGGCGGTACGGTTCGGTCTGGTTGAGCGTCACCTCGAGCGACAGGTCCACCAGCTTGTATTTGGTGAAGTCGATATCAAACACGGAAGGCTCCTTTCGCAAATGTTCCGGCGGGACAGCGTGGCGCCTCCGGGCGCCTGGAGCACTCATGGTAGCAGGCGCCGGAAGGGTTCGCAACGAGTGACGCCCGCGGAACGAGAAGGAGGCTAGGAATCCGGCCAGAAAGTTGGTCTTCTTACGCGGCGCGGCCAGAAAGCATCTGTAAGTTGTTCAACACCGGCGTTCGTTCTTGTCTGGTTTTGGTACGAGGAGACTTTCTGGCCACGCCTCTAGCCGGAGCAGCCGGAAGAACTAGCCGCGATTGCTCGAGCGAATCGTCCAGCGCCCGAGAGCTCTCGGATGCGGCTTGAGGGAACACAAATGGCGCCGCATGGAAGCCGATACGAAGATAGCGCCGGGCTGCGGCCCGGCGCTATCGGTATGGCATTGGTGACGTATTGGATTATGTTGGGCTGCGCAGGACCATTCGGGGGTCTTGCTTTCAGTCAGCCTAGAATTGGTTTAGCTGCTCTTCCGGCGCATGCGCAGGACCAAGCCGGCAATACCGATGCCCAGGAGGGTCATCGAGGCCGGTTCGGGAACGACGCTGCCCGTAAGATTGAAGGCCAAATCTTCAGACAGGATGGTATTCCACGACCCGCCAGTCCCCCGGTAGTACTCGTTGCCGCCGGAGGTTAAGCTCGTAGCCCACAACCATGAATCGTCTGAGTCATTGGTGGTGTCGTTCTGGATGGAGATCCAGTACCTTGTATTGGCGGCCAGGGTTACGGGAGCGATGTCGGCCCAGTAGGAGTAGACGTCGAAATTCACCGTACCGCCACTCGGCACGGCGGCTGTGATGTTACTCCCCGTATCCGCGCGGTTACCCGAGATTCCGGAGAACTCGTACAGCGGCGCTTCTTGGGGATAATCGTGCAATATGCCGGCATTGTTCCCGAAGATGCGGACCGTGAAGGTATCGGTCATCGGGGAATTCCCGAAGATGTAAATGCCCCACCAGTGTACGTCGGTTATCGTGGTCTCACCGGGGAGGAGGGTAAAATCGTCGGCCTGTTCCCAGCCCTCGGCGGCGTCCGAAATGAACGCGCCCCCCAAATTTGGTCCACCATTGTCGTAAATGACGTTGGCCCCGGCGGACATACTGGTGAGTATTGCGAGTCCAACAACTACTGCGAACAAGACACTGCGCTTCATGACTGATTCCTCCCGGTTTAGGCGCAATATTAGCTAACGGGGTAATAGCATAAAGTGCGCCAGTTGCCCCCGCATGACGTAACCATTCTGCAAACATAGACTTAGGGGTTGACAGAGGTTGAATATCGAGTCGATTTCGGCCGGAGGGCGTGGGTAATCGTGATTACGGTGTGAAGCATAAGTTAGCACTGGAGAGTGATTTGTGACTCGCCCCAGCGGATGCGCGTCGGAATATGTCGTCGAGGCAAGACTTCTACGAGCCCGGCCAGAAAGCCGGCTTTCTGACGCGGCGCGGCCAGAAAAGCGTCTGTCAATTGGACAATAGCAGTGCAGACCCGTGCGGAGTCCTGCTATGCGGAGGCTTCCCGTCCGCGCCTCTAGACAGTGCAATATGGATAGCGTCCCGAGTGGCGTCGGGCCAAGAGCGTACGATGCCGAGGTCGTGCGTCTTGGTGTAGCGCCGGTTTCCAATCGCCAAGAGGGTTGGCGTTACATTCGGAAAACGTGGGTGCAGACTTGGCGAGAAGTGTCTTGACCAATAGCGCCTGAAGTGGTAGGCTTAGATTGCGCTCTTTGGAGCGTTTGGCGCCGGGGCAAAGGTTTTTTCGAGAACAGAGGCCCACATGAGTTCGGTCCGAACTCATGTGGGCTTTTTTGTGTTTGGCGGGGTATGGGCAGAGCGATTCGAACAGGAACGAGACCCCGCATGGCGATGGCAACTGAGAGAACGGTTGATTGTGCGAGTGATGGCTCGAATCGACTACGGGGATTGATCTCAGACGAGTTGGTCATGACGATCGCCCATAGCGAGGATTGCCGAAAGACTTTGTCACGAAAAGGAAGGAGTCGACGATGAAGATGAAAGTAATGATGTGCGCTTTCTTTTTTGCATTAGTTATGTCAACCGCCAACGTGGCGTTGGCGATCCCTATTGTGTTGGACGGAACGTTGTCCGGCACGGATTCCAACAGCATCCGGGACGACGGTGACGGCAACCACGATTATGATATGGCGGCACGAATTCCCGCCAACACCTTTTACTTTCCCGTTGGGTCGCCGGTGACCATCACGGGGACCGTTGATGTGCGTGCCCTTGCGGGTGGCTCGTATCTTCAGATAGGGCTGGTGGACAGGGAGCAGGCCGATCTCTCTTTGGATACATATAACTGGGGCGGCTACATGTTCAACAACAGCGCGTTCGCCACTTTTTACGCGGGGACACGGAACTATGCGCGGTTAGCGGACAACAATGACCTCTATTCCGGCCAGTTGTTCAACGCACCCGGGACAACCCCCGGTATGTTTGATTTCACCCTTGATATTTCGGGCGACGGAAACATGGGCTTGACGTTGCACGGCGCCAGCGACGTTTCCACAACGTACACTTTTGGTCACCGTAACTGGTGGGATGGGTGGTCGGGCTGGTCGGGCGGCGAGCTACAGAACGGCGGCTATCTGATCGCCCAACTGTGGATCGATACGGGCGTTACGGCGAGTTCTGTAAGCGCGGATTACCACGTCACAGCGACCCCCGTTCCGGAGCCTATGAGTATGGTGATACTCGGTTGCCTGAGCGCCGGGATGCTGGGAGCGCGGAAACTGCGCCGCCAGAAATAGCTTTTCCGGATGAGGACATTCGCCTCCTGTTTGTGCGGGTAGTTGTGGGCGCACGAGAGGAGACGCCCTGTACTCCGAGTTCTTGTCGAAATACGATAGCCGTCGCGGTGGACAACGCGCAGCGCTTGCTTGTACTCTTGGTTGCGGAGAGAAGTGTCGTGCCAATTCGCACCAGAGGGTACACCCCGGGGAGACAGCGTATGCGAACTCGTGCTCTGATTTTGGCGACAGTGGCGCTGATGGCAGTGGCCAATGGGGCGCCCTTGTACGAATCCCAACTCATTTTCGAGCGGCCGACGTCCGACGCGCCGTTCCATGCGCACGCGTCGTGTTTGGTGGAATGCCCCAACGGCGATCTCCGCGCCGTGTGGTATGAGACGGGGGCCGCGCTTCCCGCGTCGTACTATTCCGAGTCCCGCGATAGGTCGGACGACGTGCGCATTGGCGGCAGCCGGAAGGCGCGCGCGGCGAAAGCGTGGGAGAAGCCGTTCGTCATGGCGGACACGTTCGGCGTGTCGGACAATAATCCGTGTATGGTTATTGACAATCAGAAGCGGCTCTTGTTGTTCTATCCCACTCTGACAGGCGCGCCGGATTGGCCGTGGGGCAGTGCGGTACTTCAGTACTCGGTTTCGACAAACTACTCGAAGCCGGGCCCGCCGGTATGGTCCAAGCAAAACATCCTCATCCCGCATGTGCAGGGCGTTAAGGAAGTGGTCGAGTCATCGCTCGCCGCGATCCCCGACAATTTCCCTCCGGATAAGGTCGAACAGTTCCGCAAGGACTTCGCTGCGCGGCTGAACAACGTGGCCTATTACCGCTTGGGCTGGATGCCGCGCGCGCATCCGCTGTTGCGGTCCGACGGCGCGGTTCTGCTGCCGCTCTCGAACGAGAACTTCTATGTCGCCGCCATGGCCGTCACGAGTGACGGCGGAGACACGTGGACCTATTCAAAGCCGGTTTCTCAAACCGGCATCACCCAGCCGACTTTGGCCGAGTTTCCGGATAAGTCCATCGTCGCATTCTTCCGCAATACCGGCAAGGAACATCGTATCAAGCGCAGCGAATCCAGCGACGGCGGCATAACGTGGTCGGCGGTCACGCTCACCGATAGGCCTCACCCCGGCGCGGGTATCGAAGCGCGTGTGCTCAAGAGCGGGTTGTTGCTGCTGATCTACAACGACGTGGATAAAGCGCCGCGCAACAAACTGGCCGTGTCGTTGTCGACGGATCGCGGAGAGACCTGGCAGTGGACACGCCATCTCGAGGACTCGCCGGACGGCCGCTTCGATTATCCGTCAATCGTTCAGGGCAAGGACGGTACCCTTCACGCGACGTATACGCTCGACGCGAAGACGATCAAGTACGCGCATTTCAATGAAGAGTGGATCAAGGCCGGCGACCCCGCGAAATAACCGAGACACGTCACTTCTTTCTTTTCGCGGGAAGGGTAAGAAGCAACGAAAAGCGGGATTGGCGCGCGCGGTTCCTCTATTTTCCTTCCAGGGCCACAACGAAACGGTTTTCGCCGGGTTGAAGGTCGTAGCGCAGGAAGAGAAGTTCGCGGGGAAGGATCTTGCCGGCGAGGAGCCCGGGGGCGGCGCCGATCTGGTAGAGGCCGTAGTCACCCCAGAGCGCGAGGCCGTAGGGCATGGCTTTCGCGCTGGTGACGGTGATCTCGATTTCGCGGCGCCAGACGAACTGGGTGTTGCGAACAAGGCGCGGCCGGGGAATATGACTTTCACGGTAGTCGTCGATCGCATCAAACGGTTTGCCGTAATTGAGAATGCGCGCGGGCCGGACTTGCCCGTCAATGAAAACCATCTGCGCCCCGCAGTCGTAGTAGAGGAATGTCTTGGGCCAAGGACCGGGGCAGATGTCCCAAGCGTAATCCGGGTTTGGCCTCGGGGCGGGGGTGTCTTTCCACAGCATGTAGGACGACGCGGTGGCGGGGTTGATGGCGCGGTAATGGCGGACGGCGCCGGGCAGCGACATCACCCTGACGCGTGGTTTGCGCAAGAGATGATCGACGTGGCGCTCGAGCAGGATGGCGGCCTCGCGGATGTCCTCTGGCGTGTAGCAGTGATTTCGCTCGTTGGCCTCCATCTCGTGCGCCTCCTGGTGTTGCAGGAGAAAGACCGTATCGTTATAGCGCGTGTTCTCGTGATAACTGTCCAAGAAGGCGTCCCAATAGGCGGCGTCTTCCCAGGAACAAATCCCCGCGCGGGCCATGTCGTTCGGATCGTTGTTATAGAGGGGCGCCCACCCGCAGTGAACCGTTTTCACGAGATCGTGAGATAGCCACGGGATGGCCACGACGCTGCGTTGCGCCGCGGGGCGCAGCCGGTCTTTGGGGTCCATGTAGTAGAACCCCCAGGGGCAGCCGCGATCCGTGATGTCGTCCACCTCGATCTGTTCCCAACAGAACCCCCAGATGCCCTCGAATCCGGCGGCCTCGAGCAGCGTGACGATGTCTGGGTCGCAGTGTACGCCGCCCGCGATTGTGGCTTCTGTCCACGGCAGCGCTTGCCGAACCTTGCCGCGAAGTTCCGTAATACGCGCGAGCTTCTCAGCGTAGGTTCCCGTGAGCGGTGGCAGATCCACCGCGACCTCGTCACCGTGCGCGGTATGCCATTCGTTCAGCGTGTCTCGGGCAATCGCCGCCGATTCGGGGCTCACCAACCACGTAACAGGTATGCCTCGCGGATGCATGATGTCCGCTAGGAGACGCATGCCATCCAGGCACGTCTTCCCTTGAGCGGTGCGCGCCGCATAGGCGACGAAGGTGTAGATGAGTTCACTCATGGTTCGCAGTCCTTTTGATCTGGGTAATTCTCCAAAGGCGGCGGCGCCAAGCGATAGTCACTTCGCGAGGCGGAAGCCGACGCGGTCGGACGTGGCGTCCGGGCCGCTGAGGCGGTGGCTCGCAGAACGGGCGTTGCCGTTGCTGAAGTACCAACTGCCACCCCGTACCACGCGGTTGGATCCCGAGGAGGCTCCGGTCGGGTCGATCACTGCCCCGCTCGGGTAACTCCCAAACCACCAATCTTGACACCACTCGAACACATTTCCGCTCATATCGTACAAACCCCACGCGTTAGGCAGCTTGCCTCCTACGTCATGCGTCGTGGCGCCGCTGTTGTCCGAGTACCATGCGTAGCCGCCGATTTGTGCGTAGCTTGCATCGTCGCCCCAGTAGAATCGGGTTGTTGTTCCTGCGCGGCACGCATATTCCCATTCCGCTTCACTCGGTAACCGGAAGGTCTTGCCGGTATACGCATTGAGGGCGGTGATGAATGCCTGCGCGCCGTTCCAGGATACCTGCTCGACAGGCCGGTTGTCCCCCGTGAAGTGGGAAGGATTACTGCCCGTCACCGCCACCCACTGCGCCTGCGTAACCTCATACTTGCCCACCCAGAAGCCTTGGGTCAGTGTGACCTGATGCAGCGCGTCCTCGGTAGGGAAACTATCCTGCTCGCCCGGAAGTCGTCCCATCATGAAGGTCCCTGGCGGACACCACAGCATGACCAGCGGCACGGCCCCGGGAAGAAGGACAGTCTGCTCCGTGCCGGCCGGAATTTCGCTCAGCGTGATGGTGTCGCTGCTTACCGCCGACTCGCCTTCGGCGTTGTAGACCTTGAAGTAGACGGTTTTGGTTCCGTTGCCGGAAGAGAGGGAAAACGATGGCGCGGTCGAGTACGTCCGCCAGCTTGCCCCAGCGAAGCCCGAATCTTCGCTCGCCATGTACTGCCCGGGGAGATCCGTACACGTGTTGTTGAGGGTCACGGTTCGCGACGTCACCTCTGCCGCGCCACTACTGATCTGGAACGAGGTCACGGTGGGCCCCGATGTCGAAGAACTGGCGAGGCGGAGGCCGGTGTAGTTGCCGTTTGTAATGCTGCCTGGAAGATCGTTGATGCGGCTCGCCGAGCGGCAAGCAACGCCGTAGCTGCTGAAGCAGCCGCCTCGCGACACGCCGTACACGCCCGAAGCGGGCCCGACCGGGTCGATCACTGCGCCGCTGGAGTAGCTCCCATACCAGTCCTGACAGTACTCCCAAACATTGCCACTCATATCGCACAAGCCCCACGCGTTGGGAAACAAGAATCCGACGTTGTGCGTGATAGTGGCAATGTTGGCATAAAACCACGCGTTCTCTCCGACTCGTGAGTAGCCCGGGTCGTCGTCCCAGTAGAAGCGAGTGGTTGTCCCGGCGCGGTACGCATACTCCCATTCCGCTTCGCTCGGCAGGCGGAAGGTCCGCCCCGTAACCGCTTTGAGCATTGTGATAAACGCCTGCGTGGTATCCCGGGACACCGACTCAACAGGCCGATTAGGGTTGCCGGAGAAGTACGAGGGATTCCCCACCATTATGGCCGCCCATTGCTGCTGGGTTACCTCATACTTGCCCATCCAGAATCCGTGGGTTAGAGTGACCTGATGCTGCGGGACCTCATTACCCACGCTATCCTGCTCGCCCGGATACGCGCCCATCATGAAGGTCCCCGCCGGGCACCACACCATCACCAGCGGCACGGGAGTGTCGGAAAGGGCTTGGGGAAGGAGAATAGTGAGCTCGTTCACCGCGATCGTGTCGCTGGTTCTCCCCGACTCTCCATCGGCGTTCTTGACCTTGAGGTAGACGGTCTTGGTCCCATTGCCGGAAGAGAGATCAAACGACGGCGCGTTGGAGTACGTCTGCCAACTGGCCCCGAAGAAGTCCGGGTTTTCGCTCGCCATGTAGTGCGTCGGGGGCGTGGTGCAGGTGTTATCGAGGGTCACGGTGTGCGACATCACCTCCGCCGCGCCCCTATTGATCAGGAACGAGGCCACTGTGGGCGCAGCCGACGACGTCCGGGCGAGGCGGAAGCCGGTGTAGATACCGTTGCTCGCGCTGCCTGGCGAATCGGCCAAGCGGCCCGCCGAGCGGCAGTCGGAGCCGGGGCTGCTGAAGCCACCGCCTCGCGAGATGCCGTTCGATCCCGAAGAGGGCCCAGCCGGATCCGTCACTGCGCCGCTCGAGTAACTCCCATACCAGTCCTGACAGTACTCGTAAACATTCCCCCCCATATCGTACAAACCCCACGCGTTGGGCAGCTTGCCTCCTACATCGTGCGTTTGATTGCCACTGTTGCTGGACCACCAAGCGTAGTTGCTAATGTCCGCGTAAGAGGGGTCGTCGCCCCAGTAGAACCGAGTCCGTGTCCCCGCGCGGCAGGCATACTCCCATTCCGCTTCGCTCGGTAAGCGAAACGTTCGGCCGGTAGTCGCGTTCAGCGCCGTGATAAACGCCTGCGTGCCGTCCCTGGAAGTCCGCTCTACCGGACGGTTATCGTACCCCAAGAAGAAGGAGGGATTACTCCCCATCACCGCCTGCCACTGAGCCTGTGTTACCGGGTACTTGGCCATCCAGAAGCCTTGGGTTAGAGTGACCTGATGCTGCGGGTCTTCGACAGGGTCGCTATCCTGCTCACCCGGATACGCGCCCATCATGAAGGTCCCCGCCGGGCACCACACCATGTCCAACCGCACGTAGCCGGAAGCGAGTCCGGGGATCAGGATCGTTTCCTCCGTGCCGGCCGAGATTTCGCTCAACGTGATCTCGTTCAGCGTGATCGTGTCGCTGCTTACCTCTGACTCGCCGCCGGCGTTCTTGACCTTGAGGTAGACAGTCTTAATCCCATTGCCGGAGGAGAGGTCAAACGATGGCGCGGCCCCGTAGGTCTGCCAACCCGCCCCAGCAAAGCCTGAGTCTTCGCTCGCCATATACTGGGTCGGGGTTTTCGCGCAGGTGTTATCGAGGGTGACCGTTCGTGAGGCCGCCGCGGCCGCGCCACTATTGATCAGGAACGAGGTCACTGTTGGCCCGGGCCTCGAAGCGCTGACGAGGCGGAATCCGGCGTAGCTGCCGTTTGATACGGCGCCCGGGGAGTCGGTGGAGCGGCTCGCCGAGCGGCAAGAAAGGCCCATGCTGCCGAAGCAGCCGCCTCGCGAAACGCCCCACACGCCCGAGGAAGGTCCCGCCGGATCGGTCACTGCGCGCGAGTAGCTCCCGTACCAGTCCCGGCAGTATTCCGAGACATTCCCGCCCATATCGTACAGGCCCCACGCGTTGGGGGCCTTGCCTCCGACGTCGTGCGTCGTGAACGCGCTATTGTTGAAATACCACGCGTAGGCGCCGATATCCGTGTAGCCCGGGTCGTCGCCCCAGTAGAAACGAGTCGTTGTCCCTGCGCGGCAGGCATACTCCCATTCCGCTTCGCTCGGTAAGCGGAAGGTTCGGCCTGTAGCCGCGTTCAGCGCCGTAATAAACGCCTGCGTAGCGTCCCTGGATACCGACTCTACCGGACGGTTGTCGTACCCCGAGAAGAAGGATGGATTGCTCCCCATGACCGCCATCCACTGCGCTTGTGTAAGCGGGTACTTGCCAATCCAGAAGCCGTGGCTTAGAGTGACTTGGTGCTGCGGGTCTTCGCTGGAATTACTTCCCTGCTCGCCCGGTGACCGTCCCATCATGAAGGTCCCCGGCGGGCACCACACCATCACCAACTGCACGACGCCGGAAGCGAGCCCGGGAAGTAGGATAGTCTCCTCCGTGCCGGCCGCGAGTTCATTCAGCGTAATCGTGTCGTTGCTTATCAGCGACTCACCATCGGCGTTCTTGACCTTGAAGTAGACCGTCTTGGTCCCGTTGCCCGAGGAGAGATCAAACGACGGCGCGGTCGAGTAGGTCTGCCAGCCCGCCCCGGCAAAGCCCGAGTTCTCGCTCGCCATGTACTGGGTCGGGGCGCCCGTGCTGGTGTTATTCAGGGTCACGGTTCGTGAAGTCGTCTCGGCCGCGCCACTATTGATGGCGAAGGACGTTATTGTCGGCGGCACACTGATGTTGATCCCCAGGGCCGCGTTAATGACGAGCTGCACATCCACCGCGTTGACTGCGCCGTCGCTATTGATATCGCATGCGGGGCTTGAGCCGATACCAAGAGCGGCATTGACGACAAGTTGGACATCTACCGCGTCAACGCCACCGGAACCGTTCACGTCTCCGGGAACAGTCGAAGCGAAGGCCCCCGTACAGGAACTGGTAAGCGCCCACGCCAACATGAATCCAACACGCGCCGGTTTCAGCCTCATGATGCTTTTCCCTCGGTAGCGACCTCGTCAGATTCTATTCGTGCTAGATATCGTTAACGCGTTCTTCTTGCGCCGTTCTAATCCGTTTTCTCCGGCAACCCGTCGGCAAATTCGACGCCTGGATTACCTCGGGAAGTGATCTTGTCCCCATCTCCGCCACGTGCCCGAGTAATGGGGCGACGTACGTGGACGCAGTATTCATCAGCGCAGTCAGGTTCAGGCGACCCTCATCCCATTCTAAGTCTAGCGGACTTCTCGGTATTTTTCCTCGGTACAATACGCCTACAAGGGCTGCACACAACTACTCGTGCGCGCTGCGTGGTGCCCCGCAGACGCCCGCAGTTCTTGATAAGGGAGGCCCACCAAACGCCGGTCCCTGCCAACCGGTAGACTGGATGACATGCGCCGCTGTTCGCGGGGCTGGCTTATCTTTCCAAAGGGCATAAGCGGGTCTATTGTGCGTTCCACCTTTGGGATGATACGCTCCACAGACAAGCCAAAGTCCCTCGTGCCTGACATGCGCGCGCTGGGAGACCGCGCGTAACGACAAGTGCTGGAAACGCCAAAGGCCGTTGGAGATCGAATCTATTCATGTACAAGAAGCCGCACATCGAATCGGGGCGGGGCGCGACGCGCTTGCTTCGCGATTTGCAGGGTGCGGTTCAAGTGGTCACGATGGAACTGCCGTGGCGGCTCGTCCAGAAGCAGATGGCATGGGCGCCGGCGCGGGTTCATATGGTCACCGACATGGGCCTCGCCACGTTGGAGCGTTTGGATTCCGAGACGCCGCCGTGCGACGTGGTCGTGGGGATCGGCGGCGGATCGTGTGTGGACACGGCGAAGTACCTCGCGTGGAAGCGCGGTTGCCGGATGATTCTGGTACCCACAATCATTTCCGTGGACGCGCCTCTCACGAATATGATCGCGGTGCGCGTGGACAAGTCGGTTCAGTATGTTGGCGACATCTTTCCGGAGGAAATCATCGTTGACTACGACTTGATTCAGCTAGCGCCGATGGAACTCAACCGCGCCGGCGCATGCGACATCGCGAGCATTCATACCGCGCTCTGGGACTGGAAACTTGCCGCCGATCGCAACGGCGAGACCTATCACACCGAGGTCGCGCAACTAGCGCTCGAGTGTTTGCGCGAGTTGGATCGCAACGCGGACGAGGTATACAACGTAACGCCCAAGGGCATTGACACCGTAGTGGATCTGTTCCGCCGCGAGGTGGAATTCTGCGCGCGCATTGGCCACAGCCGTCCCGAAGAAGGCTCGGAGCATCTCGTCGCCTATGCGATGGAGCACCTTACCCGCCGGCACTTCATACACGGCGATCTGGTGGGCCTGGGCATCTTCGCGATGACGCGGCTGCAAAACAACAAACACGATTGGGCCGTCGACCTGATGCGCCGCACCGGACTCCGCTACAGCTGCCCGGACGCCTCGCGCGAAGAGGTGCGGCAGTGCCTGGAGACGCTCAAGGAATTCAGGACGAAGACAGGGTTCTTCTTCAGCGTGGTGGATGTTGAACCGCTCACCGGCGATTTCATTTCTGACGCTTTGCGCGCGCTGTACGGAACGTGACGGACCGGCCTTGACGCTCGATCATTGGCCCTAAGGCGGCCCGGCCGCAACGGCAGAGTCGTTGGTATGACTTCTTTGTCCGCAACATCTACGCAAACAACGTGGAAACTGCGGACAAAGAAGCTATCCATTCGCGTGTTACCCGTGCCAGGACTGGTCGGCGAGGACGCCGACCCTCCCGCGCGGGACACAGCAGTTCTATTCCGTGACCACGCGGACGCCGTCAATATTGACGAAGTTGTCCTTCGCCCGTTCGGAATGCACGCCGATGACTTCGATGCGCAGCGTATGCGGCCCTGCGGTGGAGAGTTCCTTCTGGAAGACGCACACGCCCCAGATGTCGTCCGCGGAATAGGTGTCCACCGTCACCGGGGGAAGATCGTCAATGCGAATGGCCGCTTTGCCGCAGTCCGCTCCCATCTTCACGAACACGAGGACCTTCTTTCCCTCGAAACTCAGGTCCGCGTGAGCGCCCTTTTCATTGGACGTGGACAGCGTTCCCGCATAGGCCGGCAATAGGCCTGTCTTGTGTTCCCATTTTCCCGAGAGTGTCAGCCCATCCGCGTCGTCCACGATACGGCTGGGCTTGCACTTGGGGCCGTTGGCCAAGGTATTACTCGACGCGTTCCCGGCGCCATCCACGGTGCGCACTTCGTACGTGGCGGCCAAGTCCGCGCCCGCGGAGTGATCGAAGTAGAAACCGCCCTTGGCGACTTTGTCGATTGGAACTCCGTTGCGGCTAATCTCGTAATACGAAACCCAGTTATTGTCTTTCCCCGGCTTCCAGGTAAGCTCGACGCCCGGGTACCCCATATTCTCTCCCAAATGCTTGGTGATACGGCGCGGGCGAGTAGGCGGGGTCTTGTCCAGCTTGCTGCCGGGATGAAGCGGCAGGTTGAGGTAGATCAGTTCACCCGGCGCCATGCTCGCGATCGCGATTCCTTTCGCCATCAGATCGGCGCCGGTTCGCGTCTCGGGGGCCGCGGATTCGTGAAACGACACCTCGTACTTCTCGTCCGGCGCCAGTCCTTTCGGTTTGATCGTTATCGGGCCGGGGGCGGGCCGTTTCGGGATGAGAATACCGCGGCGCTTGTCGCGGCTAAGGCGCTGAAGATACATTGTGGCGTCGTCACCTTCGATGACGGGGCGGTAGACGTGGACCCATCGGCCCACTACGCCCTGCGTATGCAGATAGTGATAGATGTCGATCAGCTCGCGAAGCCCCTCGAGTTTTGCGGGGTCCCACGTGTCGCCGGTCATATCAAAGTTTATGCAGAGCAGTCCGCGCCAGGTGGCCTTATCGTACTTATCCGGATTCCACACGTCGGGAATGTCGCTGGTCTTGTCGGGCGGGAAGAGCAGCGAGGCATAGTAGTTCCTCAGGATGCCCACGGCGCCGTCGCTGAACGAAAACGACGAAGCGTAGCGTGTGTAGTCGTAGCCGCCGTAGTTACCTCCGCCGTTGACGGCCTGGAATGCGCAGCCCGGATGCTTGTCCAAGAATCCGCGGATGACCTGCCGCAGGCCTTCGTCCTGAGCCAGCATTACGGTATCGGCGCCGTCGCGTTGGGCGGTGAAGAAGCTGTCATTACGCCACTCGAAATTACCCCAGCGCTCGACAAACTCGTCCAACTGTCCTTTCATAAACGCCACGACTTCGGGCTTGGACATGTCCAAACAGCCCCCGATTAACCAGTCCGGGTGCTCCTTCGCAACCTTGGATTCGGGGTCCACGGTGTATAGGAAGGCGTAGATCAGTTGGCCCATGCCGCGCTTGCGCAAATAGTTGATCGTGGTCCGAAAGTCCGGTCCGTTCCAGTCGCCGGCCCGGTCCCACCAGCCCCAGTCGCGATGGTAGACGTCCGCACCGACGTACTGCATCAGATCGGCCACGCGGAACACCTTGCGAAACGTGCTGTCCAGATCGGGATTCCCGCCGGTCCACCCGACGCCGGGCCGGCCCCAACCGGTCCCGTACATCCAATACCCGAGCATGCGGATCGCGGGGAACCATTCTTCCCGCGTGTAATCCCATAGATAGCGGTACTGCCAGTCGAGGCATTCGTTGCCGGCGTTGTCGAGGTCGTCGCGGAACAGGCCGACGAAAGCTTTCGGCGTCGTGACGCTCTCGCCGGGCGCGAGCGTTTGATTGAACCCGGCCACGCCCAATTCGGAGGACACCACGCCGCCGCTTCCCAAGCGGAACGACGAGGCCCAATGCCCGAAGTAATCCCAGCCGATGAACATGCCTTGATGCGTCTTGTGGTTAAGCAGGCCATACCAAGGCGCATAGGTCCCCGTCGTAGGCCGCACCCCGTATTTCCCTGGCGCTTGTCCATTGCCTGAGTTGCGGACCGTCCCCGTGATGCGAACGTGGCCCGATTTCGGCGCTGTCCACACGCGCGCGGCATTCTGTCCGACATCGGGGTGCTGATTGCCCTGCCCGATAAACGGTGTCCCGGTCGCGTTCGTGGTCAGTTTCTGCCACTGCTGGATACTGGGGTAATACACCAGGTCCACATACTTGCCCTGTTCGAGACACTGATAGCGCCAGCCGTTCTTTCCTTGTTCGCCGCTGAACTCCTTGCTGGCGATGTGCGTTTCGCCGTCGTCAAAGAGGATGGTCGGGTCAAAAGCCGTGGTGTCAAACCCAATATTGCCGTGCATATCGACCAGAAAGGCCAATAGGTCACCGGCTTTGACGTCGAGCGAGAGATCGAACGCCTCGGTTGTGGCCGCGTTGGCGACATATTTCCAGCCGCTGTCCGGCCAGACCGGTTTGTCATTCTTGAGGATTTTCGCGTCGATTCCGTCACCGGGATACGACGCCTTCGATGTATCAAACGGGAAAGGATCGTACGAGTCGAAGGTACGAGCCTTATCCGGGCTCAGCTTTTCGGTCTTCAGGTCCCACGAACCCGGCTGGTTGTCGCCCCCGGTCATCCAAAGGAAATCAGAGGCGTCGGGGGCGCCTATGCTCGCGCTCAGATTCAGAAAGCTGGGATCGATCAATCGAACCGGCGCATTCCCCAGGTTCTTGACCGTGACCCATTCACGAATGATGCTCGAATCGGGATAGATCGCGTAGCTCTTGGTGACTTCGAGCGATTGCCGCTGCAAACGGATATCGAAGTAGCGCTCGCCTTGGGTTCCTTTCGACTCATGCGTCCCCGCCAAGGTCCACCCTTCGCTCGCGCTCGTGATCCGGTTCTCGGGCGTGTCGATAGAGAAGCTGAACTCGGGTGAGGCCGCCCCATCCGCGATCAACTCTTGTCCGGACGACTTGTCCTTGAAATGCGTCAGCAGCAGTTTGCCGTTTTCCAGCGTTACCTGGCGCTCGACGGTTTTCGTGCCGAGGGTCCATGTCGTCCCCGCGTCTTTGACGTATTCATCCGCATCTGCGCACACGGTAAGACCTCCTAGAAAGACCGCGATCATCCCTGTCACCGCCACCTTGAGCGAAATCCGCATCCGCACGAAATACGTTTCCATAAGTTCTTCCTTACCCCGTTTATTATGTTGCGCCCAGTCGCCGTGGCGGTCCCGCCGTTCGGATGGATGGTATTCCCAATCCACTCTGACTTTCCAGCTCTTAGATTCTCTAACAAAGTCCTTATTCGTCGGTCGTAGCGCCGGCATCTTGCCGGCTTCGTGGCGACTGGACTTTGCCGGCTGGAAGCCGGCGCTACTTTTCGCCAACCGCTCCGAGGTCTTGTTAGAGGCCCTTCGATTCTGCCTATTCAGCTTCCGATATGGAAACCGTCTTCAGGCCAATCCACGCGTAGCTGGAATCGGCGTTTTGGTCCACGAGTTCGATGCGCGCCGAACGGCCTCGCCAGGGCTTCAGCGGAATCTCGACCGGAGTCACCATATGCGTACCAGGCGGTTCAAGTGTGTGTAGCGTTTCCGCGGAACTTGCATCGACAAGTCTAACGCTCAGGTTTCCTTTCACGTTGCGGCCTCCCATGAATTCGATGAGTAGGCGACTATCATCGGGGCCTATTGTGAAGGACGGAGATTCGGCTTTTCCGACGGCGCCCTCGCCGCGCTTGACCGCGCTATTGAGGCTGATTGTACCCATGAAATCCGATACGGAGAAGGCGTCGCCGTCGAAGCTCCACCCCGCGTCATCGCCGGCGGTGTTGAACGAGAATAGTCGGCGCGGCGTGCGAAACGCGGGGGGCGGCAGGAACGGCGTATCGTGAAGCAAGCTGGTGTCGTCGGCGGTTTCGGCTGTCACCGCCATGATCGCGAATCCAGGGCAGATGCCTTCGGTGTTCAGGGAGAGCGATGTGACAGGCTGCGGCGCCGCCAACTCTATTTCCACGACACTAAAGGTGCAGTTCGGCGTGGTGAGCGGCACGCTGCTGGCCCAGAATTCCGGCTGCGGAAACGCGGGCGGGACGCCTTCGGCCCAGTCGGTCTGGCCGGGTTTGAGCAGCGGTAACAAACCGAATCGGCTGGGATGTCCCAGACGCGCGGTCCCCATCGTGGCGCCCATACCTTTGTGTTCCCACCAGTCCACGTCGCCTGGAAGATGCAACGTGCGGGCGTCAATGACTCCCTTGGGTCCGCGAACGGTCACTTGGCCGAGGCGCGTGTACATGTCGTGGTTGTCGGCAAACGTGGCCAGCAGCAGGAAGAATTTCTTGTAGACTTTACCGTTCAGTTCCATGCGCAGATACGGCTTCCCGATGCGTTCGCCTACGAGCGCCCATTTTCCCTGCGTCGCTTGGAACGATAGCCCCGGCAGTTCCGGCGCCTCGAACTGGGCTTGGGCCTCGAGACCCTCGAGCGGCGGTTTCCATCCGGGCCAAGCCACCGGTCCGCCGTGACCGCCCGGTCTCAGCTCCGTCCACGCCAAGCCAGACGCCAGCGTATCCGCCGGGAGTGCGAGGGCCGTGAGGCGTTTCGCGGCGAATTCCCGCAGCGGGGCGTTATCGCGGAAGGGTTGGACGCACGGCAGGGTAAACGCGACCGGCTCCTCGCCGGGCAGCGCAAGCGAGGCACGATTATCGCCGAGGGAGAACAGCGCCGCGAGAGAAGCGGGCACGGTTACTTGGGTTTCGATTTCCGAGCGCGCGGGGATATCGACGGTAACAGGGAAGGAGTTTTGCGCGACATGAAGCCACGCTTGGCCCTGGACCGGTGATTCGGTGTTGTTGCGCACTAGAAGGGGAACGTCCAGGCTGTCGGCCGCTAGCGTGATTTCGCCCTGGGGCGCGGCTTCGACTCTGGGAAGGATCGTCAGATCGATGGGACGCCAAAAGCGCACGCCGTGTTTGGTCTCGCAATGCAGAAAGAAGGTGCGGCGCGAGAATGTCATCAGCCCAAGCCGGCCATAGGGAAGATACGGCGCCAGCAGACCGCGTTGTATCCGGCCATTGAATCGGTCCGGATCGGACGCGTCCGTGGAGGCAAGCACGCCGCAGCGATCATCGAAGTCCAGGACTTGAAGGCCTGAAGTTTTGGCGTGAAACAGTTCTCCTTCCGCGATCGTGGTTGGCGCGTCGATTTCGTACTGCTCCGGCTGGTACTCGATCTCGAACGTGGTTTCGGTTTCGGCCGCGGTTTCGGCCGTGAGTACGATATGCTGGACGCCTTCCTGCACCGCGAACGGGAGCGGGGCGCCGTTGGCCGTCACGCGCGCGACGCGGGCGGGCGGCAGGGTCCATTTCAGCCGGCGCGCCAGGGGCGTTGCGCTACGTACGGTGTAGCCCAAACGCGCTCCGCTGCGGCGATATTCGGCGGAATAATGCGCGAGGCGCATGGAGGCGCGGGGCCAGTGTTCGGGAAACGATGGCGCGATTTCTACTACTCCCGACGGGGCATCCACGCGCAGACCAAACAGGGCTTCCGCGACCGAGGCGACAAACAGTCCCGCGGGCGGCGTGAAATACGCGGGGGTGGGTTCGGTGGAGATTTCCGGCCAGGCGCCGCGGTGTTCCGGGCTCATCACCCAGTCCGACACGGCCTTCAATGGACGCCACGTATGCTCGAATTGCCCGGCCTTGGAGAACGCCCACGCGGCCCAGGGCTGTTGCGCCGCGCCGCTTTGCATGCCCCACGTGCCCACATCGTGATTCGGGAAATTGTTCGAGCAATAGACGTCCCCGTTTGCGCCGGTGAGCCGGTCATGCACATGCCGCAACGAGCTGTAGGCGTCCAGTGGATCCACGATGTCCCAAAGCGCGGGATAGAGAAAGGCGTGATATTGCGCGTCCGGACGCTGTTTGCCGTGTTCGTCGACATACGACGCAAAGCGGCCCAAGTCACGCATCCAAAGCGCGGAACAGAGCCGCTCACGAGCGGTATCCGCCCGCGCATTCCACATCGCAGCGGCTTTGGCATCGCTTCTGGCCTCCGCGAATTCCGCAGCCGTCCGCATCATATTGATGACCTCGATGGTCGGCGTGGCGGCGTCGTGATAGAACTGGACGAAGTCTTCCTGGTTGCCGATTTGCTGGCCCCAGTCCAGCAGAAGATTTCCGTCGGGATCGTGTTCGGCGAAGGTTTGCGCCAAGACCTTGTCCAGAGCCGGCGCCACGGCTTCCGCGAAGGATTTGTCCCCGGTAAATCTCCAGTAATGCCGCGCCTGCCACGTCCAAAATTGGTTCGAGCCGCCGAAGTCGCGGTGCGTGCGCCCGTTGGGATAGAACTGTGGAATCGCGCCACCCGGTAGCAGATGTTCGGCGTGGTAGGCCGTGCATTGCCGCGAGCGATCTTCCTGACCAATCCACTCCGCGCCCGCGGTATGTTGATTGTGCCAAAGCGATAGCCAGTGGTGGATACACTCGTTCCAACCGTAGGGTGCGATCCAATTGTATTCGAGGTTGTACAACGCCGCGCGAAAGGCCTGGTTGATCGTTTCCTCCGGGGTGTCGATCTGATTTTCGAGCAAGGCCGCGTAATGCGCGGTCACCTGCGCGCGCGCCGCCAGTGGATCGAGCCGCGCAATCTCCTTGGCGCGTTCGAGGGTGTCCGCATAGGTCAGAAGAATCCAGCCGCGCCCCGAATCGAATCGAGCCTGCGCCGCAAGACCATTAGACACAAGCGTTCCAGACACTCGGATCGCTACGGGCATCTTTTCTGCGCCGCCGAGGAACGACGCGCTATCTGGGGCGAGTTCGAGCTGCGGCAGCGGCTGAAGGGCGGCCGAGGAAATGCCCGGCGGCAGCCCCATCTCCTGCGGCTCCGGTCCCCCGATATCCACCGCTAGCGGCGTGGCCGGGTCGGACTCGATGCTATAGAGCATCGCGCCTTCCCAGGCCTCTGTTCCCCGGCCAATCAGGAGCGGCTCCGTTTCCGTGCGAATGTGTACGCTCCCCGTGTCGAAGTCAGAAGTCACACCCCCTGGGAAATCCTCCACGTGAAGTCCTTCTGGGGCGCTATCCTTGTCCGACCGTTTGGGCACGAGTTTCGCCAGGACGTTGGAGCGCGTGTAGGAAACGCCGTCCTTGAGATAGGTAAACACGATCACGTGCGGCGCGGTTTCGCTCGCGCCGATGACGGTCTTGTGATACGCCGCCATACGGTAGTCCAGGGCGTGGGCAGGCTTGCTCGCAACGGCAAGAACCATAATGAGACCGGACATGGCAAACGTACGAACCATTTTCTTTCCTTTCGCGCTACACGCTTCCTGCCACGTACACGGTACTCTATGCGTCGAGGGTTCATCCTTGCAATTTGTCCACGCCGTGGACAAATTGCAAGGATATTTTGGATTAGTTGTTTCGGACGGCGCCAAGCAGGTCACAATTTGTCCTCGTTTCGCATACAATCCCGTGCGCCAAGGACTACATAGGAGATCCATGATGCGACGCGTTGTCAGCCACCGGCTAGTTATTTTTACGTTCCTGCTCGCAATTTCGGGTCCGGCCTTGGTATCGGCCGCGGACGATGCGCGCCAGAATATATCTGAGGGATTCGTCAACCCGCCACAGGACTGCCGCCCTCAAACGCGGTGGTGGTGGCTGGGCAATGCCGTTACGAAAGAGGATATTTCGCGGCAGCTCCGCCAGATGCACGCCCAGGGCATAGGTGGCGCCGAGCAGATCACGATGGCGCCGGAATATGAAAAAGGTAACGTTCCGTACCTTTCCTCCGGCTACTTCGACTTATTGAAACACGCCGCGGCCGAGGCGCGCAGGCTCGACATGACGGTGTCTCTGAACTTTGGCGGCCCCGGCTGGGTCTGGGGAGGAGATTGGATCCCGCAGGAGGAACGCAACCAGACATTGCTATCCAGCTCGATTATCGTCCAAGGTCCTGCCCGCATCGATGAAGCGCTTTCCATGGAAGCCACGATTAATCCTCGCGAACCGATCCGCTCCTTTCGCGAGATCAAACCCGGCGACCGGCTGGTCGCTGTCGTGGCTGGAAAGACGAAGGACGGCGTACTGGACCCCGAATCTCTGCAGGTCGTGACGGACCGCGTTCGCACTGGCCGGATCACATGGGACGCGCCCGAGGGGTCGTGGCGCATCATGGCCTTCTGGTCCGCCATCCCATACAACGGTAACGCCGTGAACCATCTTGATAAGAAAGCCATGGCGCATTACGTCGAGTACGTGGGGCAGAAGTATTCAGAGGCGCTTGGAGACTCGCTCGGAAGGACGGTTGAATCGCTTTTCGGTGACAGCTTCGAGGTCCCCATTTACCGCAACGGCTTCTACTGGTGCGATGACCTGCCCGCGGTATTCCGCGCACGCACGGGGTACGATCTCATTCCGCATCTACCGGCGCTGTGGTGGGAGGTCGGAGACCTCTCGCCCAAAGTTCGCTACGATGTCAACGACGCGCTCCACCGGATGGGGATGGAAGCCTTTTTCGATACGTTCGTAAGTTGGTGTAAGGCGCACGGCGTCGAAAGCCGGGTTCAGCCGTACGGATTCGTCACCGACAACATTGAAGGGGCCGGCGCCGTCGATATCCCCGAGATGGAAGTCACCGCGGGAGAGAAGGATTCCGTACCGTGGTTTGATACGCGCATCAGCCCGAGAGAATACGTGGCGTCCGGCGCACACCTCTACGGGCGCAATATCGTTTCCGTCGAGGCCTATACCTATATTCACTGGCAGCCCTATCGCGCCACACTCGAGGAACTGAAGCTCGCCAGCGATGTGTTTCTGCGCGCCGGGGCCAACCGTTTCAACAACCACGGCTTCATCGCTTCCCCGGAACCGGACATCGCTCCGACGCGCGGGTTCTACCCGGCCATCCACATTAGTCCGGACAACGTGTGGTGGCCCTATTACCATGTCTTGAGCGACTACCTCGCCCGGTGCTGTTACCTGTTGCGGCAGGGCAAATTCTGCGCCGACGTGGCCGTCTACTCTCCGCTCGCGAACCAGTGGACGATAGACGCCTTGAACGCGCGCCGTTGGACGCGCGATTTCGATTGGGGCGATCTCGGAAGCCTGCTCATCGGCAACGGCTACGGGTTCGACCTGGTGAATGACGACGCCCTGCAACGCTTGTCTTCCGTTGATGGCCAGTCCCTGAAACTCGGAGAAATGGCGTACCGGGCGCTGATTGTGCCCAACATCAGCGCCATGCCGGTGGAGTCGCTGCGGCGCGTGGAGGCCTACGCGGCCCAAGGCGGTGTCGTCATTGCCCTGGAGCGTGTACCCGAAACTTCCTGCGGCATGCGGAATTGGCAGGTGGATGACCGCGAAGTCCGCGATATTTCGGCGCGCCTGTTTGAGGCGCCCGTGGGACGCGACGGTTCGGGGAAGCGCGCGTATGGCCACGGCACGACCTATTGGCTCAAGACGGTCATTGATCGCAGCGACCTCCTGGAACGGCGTCCCAGCGCGCTCGACCCGTTTCTCAAGGCGCTTCGCAATCACGTGACGCCGGACATGGCGCTCGACTGCGTCCGGGAAGGTGTGCGTGACAACGAGGGGCTGTCCTTCATTCACCGGAGGCAGGCGCAGCGGGATATCTACTTCGTCACCAATCTTCAGGACCGGGCGGTTGATCAGCCTGCGGGGTTTCACGTTGCCGGCGCGGCGCCTTCGCAATGGGACCCCTACTCGGGCGCTGCGCACGCGCTCTACGAATACCAAGAACGGGACGGGGTGACGTATGTGTCACTGCGCTTGGGGCCGTACGAATCCACATTCTTCGTCTTCGAGAAAGGCGAACAGCGTCCCCACGCGGTGTCGAGTTCGCTTGCCTGGATCGAAAGCGTGGATGACAAAACCGTGACAGGCTGGACGGACCGGGAGGGCGGCCACGCCGTGAATGTGGGAGGCGCCATCCGCCGTGCGCAGGCCCAACAGGTTCCTGCGCCCCTGCGCCTTTCCGCGCCGTGGCGGCTCGTACTCGAAAGCCCGGTGTTTAAACGCTACGAGACTCAGCTAGATGAATTGGCTTCGTGGACGGACTTGCCCGAGACGAAACATTTTAGTGGCACAGGCGTATACACCACCGAGTTCAGTCTTCCCGAACAATACATCCAGGACGGTATCCGCCTGTACCTCGACCTGGGCGCCGTAGGGAACGTGGCCGAGGTCATCTTGAACGGCAAGCCTGTTGGAACGGTCTGGATACGAGGCCAACGCCTCGACATTTCCGGACACGCGCGGAGCGGGAGCAACCAAATCGTAGTTCGGGTAACGAACACGCTCATTAACCGCGTCTCCGGGCTCACCGAGTTTCCGCCTGTGCCCCAGGATCTCCAAGACCGGCTTGGGCACGGTCTCAACGATACACACTCCCCTGCTCAAGAGCTGTTGGGATTCACGCCACTGCCGCGCTCCGGTCTGTTGGGTCCCGTCGAGATTCATCCGTACAAGCGCTTGAAGATCTGAGGACACGATGAAAGGGAATTACGCTATGCCATCACTACCGCGTTGTCGGGTTTGCGTGCTTCTTGTGCTCGCCCTGTTGCTGAGTATGGTCCCCGCCCAAGCGGCCGAGTCCAGCGCACAGGACGGGCGTTTGGCCTGGTGGAACCAGGCGCGCTTCGGGATGTTCATTCACTGGGGCGTCTACGCCATTCCGGGGCGCGGCGAGTGGATTAAGTACCAGGAGCATATTCCCGCCGAAGAATACGCCAAGTTGGCGGAAGAGTTTCAGCCACGCCATTACAATCCGCGCGAATGGGTCGCGTTGGCAAAAGCGGCGGGCATGAAGTACGTCGTGATTACCACGCGCCACCATGACGGGTACTGTCTGTTCGATAGCCACGTTTCCGATTTCACATCGGTAAAAACCGGCGCGAAACGGGATTTTGTCGCCGAGTTTGTAACGGCCTGCCGCGAAGCGGACATGCGGATCGGGTTCTATTATTCGCTGGTGGACTGGCGGTTTCCCGGCGTGCTTCCGATGGGTATTAAAGGCAAACCCGAAGTATATGCGCCCATGATCGAACAGGCGCACGCGCAGGTGCGTGAACTGCTAACGAACTACGGCAAAATCGATATTCTGTGGTACGACGCGCTCCACCCTACGGATCCGGAGCTGTGGCGCTCGAAAGAACTCAATGCCATGGCGCGCGAACTGCAACCGGATATTCTAATCAATGATCGCGCGGGCGTACCCGCCGATTTCGGCACGCCCGAGAATACCGTCACGCCGGGCGGCAAAGCCTGGGAATCGTGTTACACCATGAACCGGAGTTGGGCCTATTGTCCCTATGACACGAACTACAAGCCCGCCGCCGAACTGATTCGCGTGCTTGTTTCGTGCGCTTCGCAAGGGGGGAATCTGCTGCTGAATGTGAGTCCGGATCGCGAGGGGACAATTCCCCGCGAACAGGTGGATCGCCTCCGGGAAATGGGTCAATGGATGACCGTCAACGGCAGTTCCATCTATGGCGCGGTCAAATCACCCATTGATGCGCCGAACCTGGGCATGACCACCCGCGTGGGTAACAAGGTCTACCTGCAATGCCAGCGTTGGCCAGGCAGCACGGCGCCCCTGGCCTGGATCGGCGCTAACGTGGTTTCGGCCAAGGCGCTGGCGACCGGACAGGCCGCGCGAATCGAACAGCGCGGCGATCGCGTCTGGTTGCACGATCTCCCTGCCTATCCGCCGGGTGAATTCATTAACGTCATCGAACTAACGTTTGACGGGGAACCAAAACCCAGCGATCCGGCGTTCTGATGGCGTTTCAGGAACGTCCCGCTCCCGAAGTTCACGGTTTTGGATTATGAAACTCCGGTGGGAGCATGTACTCGAAATCCGCCACCGGCCAGTAGCGCAGTCGCTCCATTCCTTCCGGAACAGGCTGCCTGAAATGCACGTAAGCGCGGACCTTGCCCTTGAGCGTGTATGAAATCGCCGCGCCTTCAGGACGTATGTCGCCGCCAAACTGCCGGCCTCCGCTACCAAATATCTTGTAGCCCGCCAGCAGGCAGTCCTCCAAATCGACGTGGAGCAATTTGCCGTCCAAGGTATGATAGATGACACCGGTAGATGGCTGTCCGGTGGGCTGCGAGAAGTTCAGCGAGAACAGCCGGCAGTCCTTTAGGCGAATGCGCGTGTAGCCGGCGAAACCCGGATTGCCCACTTGGAGCGCGTTGTCAGGGCCCACGAGCGTACTGTTCTCGATGACGACATCGGGATAGTCGTTCGGCTTGGGATTCTCGGCGCGAATGTAGATGCCGGCCGCGTCGCCCCACCAGTCCATGCACATCGAGAAACAGTCCTTAATCAGCACCGGTTCGTCGCGCCTGCCGACAAACGCGCCCACGCAAATCCCGGAGAATCGGCCAATGGCGACACAATGTTCGGTGATGGTGGAGAATTCAGCGCCTTTGTTTATCGTGAGGTCCCAGCCAGACCCTTCAGCGCCGGTCATGTACAGGTTTTTGAGTTTCCACCGATCCCAAAGGATAGCAGAGTGACTCGGCGAGCAACGCGTCGTTCCCCACCAGTCAATGCTTTTGAGCCCCCACTCGTTTTTCGGGTCGCCTTTGTCGAGCAGTTTCCAACCGGGATTGCCCGCGGTGTCATTGGTATCCGTCCGCACAATGACGTCCACCGCGCCGGAGTCAATCACCGCCCAGCCCGTTGCGCCCGATCCCAGGCTCCCGTCGAAATCGCCTATCAAAGTGTTGTACGCGCCGGCTGCTCCCTTGAAAGCCGGATCGAGATTGGCTTCCGCATACGTATCGGGCCGCACAACGACACGATGCCCTCCTTTGTCGTCGGGCACGGCTGACAATGCGGCCTGGATCGTATTGAATGCCTTCTTCCACGACGAACCGTCCGTGTTGTCGCCCAATTTGGATACGTAAAGCGTGGCGCCTTCACGTCCGTTTTGGCCCTGCGCCGCCGCCAGCGTACTCGCGGCGCACGCCATCACTAAGAGCGCAATTGTATTCTTCATCATGTGCGTGTTCTTCCTGTTTTGCCTGCCTTCAAGAACCGGGCTAACATAGTTTCATTGTGGATATGCAGACGGGCAGCGGACGTGTAGGTCAATTCACTTGCTTTATCGCATTGGTGAATTCATCCAAGTCCGGCAAGGAGCCGTTCAGCGCGTCGACAACGACGCCGTAGTCAATTCGATCATAGGCGTGCGCGAGCATGTTCCTGAATGCGCACATTCTTATGAGCCTATCCGCCAAGTTCCTCTCGATGAGGGCATTCTCGACGAGTATCTCGAAGCACTCCCGGTTCGTTGCGGGCTTGCGATAGTGCTTGTAGGCGATAGTCGCCTCGGCAAGATCAATCGACGCCTGAGCGGCCAGATACAAATATCGCTCGACCGCCCCGCGAAGCGTAGGGTCGTTTTCGATTTCCGTTTGACTACGGTCCTTGTAGATTTCCAGGAGCTTGATGTATTTGTGAACGGAAGCAATCTTATTTTCAATAACGCGCAGACTTGTCATGGCGCCGCTCGCGTCAGGCCGAATCGCTTAAGGCCGTCGTAAAAGTCGAAGTATTCGTTGAGGATTTGCGGCTCGACTAGGACACGGTAGGGTTCGACATCGTAGATGAGCAGGCCATTCTTGATGATCTCGTACTTCAGTTCGGGGGCTTCGGCGGTGTTGAGTACGACAAGATCAACCGCGTCGGTGGCGAGCGCCTTCTGCAATTCGGACAGAAGGCTTAGCTGGCTGTCCATTATTTCGCGATTGCTCAGGCCGTCGAAATACACCGCGAAATCGTAGTCGCTCATCGGCCCGGGATCACCGGCAGCGCGCGATCCGAAAAAGTACACCAGTTTGAGCCCTGGAAACCGCTCAAAGACGGGAAACACCTTTTCTGTGACAGGGTTGTCCATGTCGGTCAGTCTATCACATGCCTTGGGCGCCGAACACGCTATGCGAGGCATAATTCAGCGCCCGTTATGGTCTTCAAATCAGCGGGTCGGCAGTGGGTGGTCAACGTAATCGCACAAGAACAATGGAATCGCCTACCGGGGTTTGGACATCACGAACCATATATCCGTGCCCGCCCCAAGCAAGCTGGGGTCTTCGCCGAGACGAAGCTCCAATTCCGCAAGCTCCTCCAGATCAATTCCACGAGCGAAGGCGTCGTTAAGCAGTTCCCTTCCCACAAGAGAAAGCAACAGATCCGAAGGGCGCATTACTTGCATCTGCCATCCGACCGATTCCGCCAATGATCTGAATTCCGAAGGCGTAAACATTTGGATGGCCAAGTGGTGATGCGGGCCCGGCCAGTACCCGATTCCCTCCGTCAATATGCGCTGCGCATCTGACCAAGACGGGGCTCTTCGAGCGTCAATCCCGCGGTACCGGCATTCAACATTCCCAATGAGCACGCCACCGGCTTGTGTGACGCGCCAGACTTCTCGGAGCGCTTTGACAGCGTCTCCGCAGTATGAAAGCGGGTCTCCCATGGCGAGCACGAGACGACGCGATTCCGAAGCGAACGCGCTCAGATCGCAGACATCCGCACTCATGATGGTTACTTTATCCAACAGCCCTAAGGCCAGTAGCTTCTCCCTCGCGCAGTCCAATAGTCCCTGCGCCGGATCTGTAAGCATTACACGCCAACCCTCCAGAGCGAGGCGTATACTCCAGAAGCCGGTGCCTCCTCCGACTTCCAGTACTTCGAGAGATTTGTCGTTGGGAAGATGCGGTAGAATCAACTCCCAGGCCACCCGCCGCGAAAGGGCAACGTGGTTCCTGAGAGGATAAGTCTCCTTCCGTTCGTCGTACTCGCGCGCGTCGTCTATGGTCATCGCAAGCCACGGATTGGGCGCCTTTTCTGCGGCAGGGTTGTCCATGCCGACCAGTCTACCACATGCCTTGGGGCCGGACACGGCGTCTGGAGACGCAGATTCACACTGTTGGCGTCGTAGTGTACAACTCACGCGCCACGCAAGATCTCTTTCGCCCTTACAGGGCTGGCGCTCAGGCATTATCTCTGGTCCCACGGCTTGCGCCATGGGCTACCTCTTACGCCCTTGGAATCAGAAGCTGTAGGCTAAGTTCGTGATATCGGAAGTTTGACTTCAACTTCCGCCATATGCTAACTTACCCCGATCTTTGACCGTAAACGATTCTCGCGACATCAGATCGGTGGGCTTTGGCTGCCTTGAATAAGGCCGTTTGAAGCGCGCCGGGTGCTGTTTTTGGACGCCTCATGGCTAACATGAAAGTAGGCTTGGTAGGCTGTGGCAACATCTCCGCGGAGTTGTGCGCCGCGCTTGAACGGGGCGGCATCGCGGCGGAGATTGTCGCGGTATCGGATGTGATTGAAGCGCAAGCGGTTGCGCTGGTGAATAAGTTCAAGTTGAATGCTAAGTTGGGTACGGTGGACGCGACCGTATCGGCTGCGGATTTCGTGGTCGAAGCGGCAGCGCCCGGGGCCGTCAAACCGGTTATCGAGGCGGCCATCCGCCATCACCGCGACTGCCTTATTATGAGCATTGGCGGGCTGGTCGCGGAACCGGATTTGCTGGCGCGTACGCAGGATGCCGGTATCCAGGTTCGGCTGCCGTCCGGAGCGTTGTGCGGAGTGGATGGCGTTCGGGCAGCGCGCGAGGCCGGTCTCGACCGGGTAACGCTGACGACGCGGAAGCCGCCGAAAGGCTTGGCTGGCGCGCCGTACATCGTCGAACGCGGAATCGACTTGGACGCGTTGACGGAGCCGACCGTGGTATTTGAGGGCACGGCCCGGGATGCCATCAAGGGCTTTCCGAAAAACGTTAATGTGGCCGTTGCGTTGAGTTTAGCGGGTATTGGAATTGATCGAACCACGGTTCGCGTAATCGCGGAGCCGGGGTCGAATGTGAATAGCCATGAAGTGGTG
The DNA here is from genome assembly GCA_016215105.1 of Candidatus Hydrogenedentota bacterium. Taxonomy (GTDB): domain Bacteria; phylum Hydrogenedentota; class Hydrogenedentia; order Hydrogenedentales; family SLHB01; genus JACRLJ01. The sequence continues at coordinate 36,234 of JACRLJ010000006.1, read as the reverse complement.
GCCGAAGGCGCTTTTGGGCGCCTGCGAACACTGACGGAGAATGTGCCGTCGCCGGCAAACCCGAAGACGAGTTATCTGGCCTCGCTGTCAGCCTGCGCGGAACTTCGCGCGGCGGCGCTGGCCTTCAGCAAGTGATGAATGATACGCGGCGGGACGGGTCCCAGCCGCAAAGGTGGAGATCGAGACCATGTACGCAGTGGTGACAACGGGCGGTAAGCAGATTAAGGTGACCCAGGGCGACCTCGTCCGAGTCGAAAAACTCAGTGCGCTGGTAGGCGAGACGGTCGAGTTGACCGATGTCTGCCTGCTAGCGAAGGACGATGGCCTGGTTGTGGATCGCGCGAAACTGACGACCGCCAAGGTAGTTTGTCAGGTTATCGCCCAAGACCGGCGCAAGAAGATTCGCGTCTTCAAAAAGAAACGCCGCAAAGGCTACGTTCGTACACAAGGTCACCGCCAGTACTACACCGAACTGAAGGTCCGCGAGATTCAGGCGTAAGTTCCCCCCGCCGCGGCGCGCCGCGGACGCGGGTATTGAGGAGAAGGTATCATGGCAACAAAGAAAGCAGGCGGCAGTTCACGGAACGGCCGCGACAGCGCGTCGCAACGGTTGGGCTTGAAGAAGTTCGGCGGTGAGCCCGTGCGTTCGGGCAACATCATCGTGCGGCAGCGCGGCACGCAGTTCCACCCCGGGCTGAACGTCGGTATCGGCAAAGATCACACGATCTTCGCGTTGATTGACGGCGTGGTGAAGTTTCGTCATACCAGCAAGGCCCGCCAGTGCATTGACGTGGTGGCGGTAACGGCGGAGTAAGGGTTCACCCCCTTTATCCTCTCGCAAGGCGGCAGACCATGTTTATCGATCGCGCACGAATTCGCGTAACGGGCGGCGCGGGCGGTAAGGGCTGCTCCAGCATGCGCCGTGAGAAGTACGTTCCCCGCGGGGGGCCGGATGGGGGCGACGGCGGCAATGGGGGCGATGTGTATTTCGTCGCCGCAACCCGGTTCACTTCACTCCTAGATCTGCAATACCACGCTCATTGGATCGCCGAAGGCGGCGTCCACGGCAAGGGCAGTGATTGTCATGGCAAGAACGGGTCTGACCTGCTGATCCAGGTTCCGCTCGGCACGCTCGTGCGCAACCTAGAGACGAACGAGGTCATGGCTGATCTCGTCGAGGAAGGCCAGCGTTTTCTTGCGGCTCACGGCGGACGCGGCGGACGCGGAAATGCGCGGTTCGCCAGTTCGACCAACCGCGCCCCCAAGTTTGCCGAACTGGGCGAACCCGGCGAGAACGCCGAGTTTCTTGTCGAACTCAAGCTGATCGCGGAAGTGGGCCTGGTTGGACTCCCCAATGCCGGCAAGTCAACTTTTCTCGCGGCGGCGAGCGCCGCGCGTCCCAAGATCGCCGACTACCCGTTCACCACATTGTCTCCCAATCTTGGTGTTTCAATCCTGGGCGAATACCGGACCTTGACCATCGCCGACATCCCTGGAATTATCGAAGGGGCCGCCGAAGGCAAAGGCTTGGGACACGATTTCCTGCGCCATATCGAGCGCACTAAGGTGCTGCTGTTTCTCATCGACCTCGGCGATCCGGACCCTGTCCAAACCTGTGCGACACTGGAAAACGAGCTTGCGCAGCATAGCGCGGCGTTCGCGGACAAACCGAAGGTATATGCCCTGAACAAGGTCGACATTACTGAAAATCGCGAACGGTCCGGGGTTGTCTCCAAGTCGTTCGACAGCCCAGCCGTGATCTCGGCCGCTACCGGCGAAGGCGTGCCGGAATTGCTCGAGCGCATGTGGCAGACCGTGGCCAAGCTCCGGAAGGAAGAGGCCGAGGTCCCTTCCGCAGCGTCCGAGCACGATTACACCTATGAACCCCCCTACGTCATTAGGCAAACCGACGCCGGGTTTCAGGTGGACGGGGCCAAAGTCGTTCAGGCTGTGCGCATGACGGACTTTAGTAATGAGGAGGCTATTCGCCACCTTCAGAAGCGCCTGAAACGCATGGGCGTGTACAAGGCGCTCAAACGTCTGGGCGCCGAAGAGGGTCAGACCGTTATGATAGGGGACGCTGAGCTCGAGTACCATGCAGACTGACGTACATACCTTGGTGGTCAAGGTCGGCACTTCGCTGTTGACCGGCCCCAAAGGCTTTGACGGACGCGTGATGGAATCCGTCGTCAAAGAGATTGCCACGTTGAAGAAGACGCGCGAGATCAACGTCCTGATCGTGTCGTCCGGCGCGGTGGGCTGCGGGATGACGCTGCTCGGACTCACGCAACGGCCCAAATCCATTCCCCTCAAACAAGCGACCGCCGCAGTCGGCCAGTCCCGGCTGATGCACTTTTACGAAACCCTCTTCCAGACCCACGGACAGGGACTGCAATCCGCCCAAGTCCTGTTGACCACTCCGGACCTAGACGACCGGCAGCGCTACCTCAACATTCGCAATACCGTCAAGACACTCTTTGAACTCAAGACGGTGGTGCCAATTCTGAACGAGAACGACTCGGTATCGACCGCCGAATTGCGCTTTGGCGACAATGACACTCTCGCGGCCAAAGTCGCCGCGAAGATCGATGCGGACTTGTTGATTATTTTGAGCGATGTGGACGGTTTGTACGACAAGAATCCCGCGCGTCACAAGAACGCCAAACTTGTTGAAGTGGTGGATCACGTGACGGACGAAATAGAAGCCCTGGCGGAAGGGGCCGCGGGCGAATCGTCCGTGGGCGGGATGCACACCAAACTCTCCGCTGCGAAGATTGCCGGCGCCGCCGGACTGCCGATGGTCATCACCAATGGCCGCCGGTCCAACGTCATCCACGACGTCCTCGCGGGGACCGCCCGGTGTACCCGGTTCGGCGCCAACCATTCCGGCATATCCCAGCGCAAACGCTGGATCGCGTTCGGGCGGCACGTGCGTGGTGTCCTCGATGTCGATGACGGCGCCCGGAGCGCGCTTCTGACGAAAGGGCGAAGCTTGCTTCCCGCGGGTGTGACGGCGGTCTCGGGCAGCTTCGAAGTCGGCGATTCGGTGCGCGTCCGGGACACGTCCGGCCACGAAATCGCTTGCGGACTGGTGAATTACTCGAGCGGCGACATCGCCCGCATCAAAGGTCTCAAGAGCGCCCAAATCAAGGCCATCCTGGGTCACAAAGATTTTGATGAAGTGATTCACCGCGATAACTTGGTTATTATCTAGGGGAATAGCGCCGAACGCACCAACGCATTCCGGACTAATCTTTCGCACGTGATACAGCGTGGCGCATACGAGGCAGGTGTGGACAAACAGGTTGAGAAGGTCGTCGCGACCATCGCGGAAGCGTTTCATCCGGAACGGGTCATTCTGTTTGGCTCGCGCGCTTCCGGAACCGCTGATCCAGAGAGCGACATTGACTTGCTTGTCTTGTATGGTGGCGCCAAGTCACAGCGTGAGGTCCAGATAGCCATACACCGGCTGTTCGCACACCCCGACTTCTCGCTGGATGTGTTCGTACTGCGGCCTGAACAGTTCGAGACGCAGAGGCGCATAGCCAATACTCTGGCTCGCGAAGCAGACGAACACGGGGTCGTTTGCTATGGATGAGGCGAAGAAGATCGCCGTCCAACGTTGGCTAATTAAGGCTAACAACGATCTGCGAACGGCCAAAACGATGCTGGCTGTGCCCGAGCCTCCGCTGGACACCGTCTGCTTCCATTCGCAACAGTGTGCGGAGAAAGCGTTGAAGGCGTACTTGGTTGAGAAAGACGAGCACGTGGAAAGGACCCACAGCCTACCCAAGCTCGTCGACACGTGCGGGCGTTACGACGCCGCCTTTGAAACTTTCGCCGTGACCGCTCCCGAGGTAACCGTGTATGCCGTTACCGGGCGCTATCCGGATGACTGGATCGAGCTTGGACCGGAGGAAGCACAAAAGGCGATAGTTTATGCAGAACAAGTTCTGCGATTTGTTAGAGAAAGGCTGGAATCCTAGGCAATGGAATTGCACGACGAGATTCTCCAAATCGGCAAGCAGGCCCGCGCGGCGTCGAATGCGTTGCGCTCATTGTCTACTGCCACGAAAGATGCCGCGCTGTTGGGCGTTGCTAAGGGCTTGCGCGGCGCCGGCGCGCGGCTAAAAGCCGCCAACGCGAAGGACCTTGCGGCGGGCAAAGAGAAGGGCTTGTCGAGCGCGATGCTTGACCGGCTTGAGTTGACCGACAAGCGCATCGAGGAGATGGCGAAGGGTCTTGAGGCCGTCGCCGCATTGCCCGATCCGGTGGGTGACATCGAACACCAAACGATCCGCCCGAATGGGCTGCGTATCGCGCAAGTCCGTCAGCCGTTGGGCGTCGTTGGCATCATCTACGAGAGCCGGCCCAACGTTACCTCGGATGCGGCGGCGCTGTGTCTCAAGTCCGGCAACGCCTGTATCCTGCGCGGCGGCTCGGAAGCCATTCATTCCAATCTTGCCATTGCGGAGTGTTTCATCGAAGGCGCGAGGGCTGCCGGGGTTCCGGACCATGCCGTGCAGATGATTGCGACGACGGACCGCAACGCGGTTGGCGAAATGCTGAAGCTCGATCAATACATTGATGTGATTGTTCCCCGTGGCGGCAAGGGGCTTATCGCCCGCATTTACGAAGAGTCGCGCATTCCGGTGGTGGCGCATCTGGACGGCGTCTGCCACACCTACGTACACCAGGACGCCGATCTCGCGATGGCCGCAGAGGTCAGCTTCAACGCCAAGATGCAGCGGCCCGGCACCTGCAACGCGATGGAGACGCTGCTGGTGCATTCCGCCGTGGCAGGCAAATTCCTGCCGGCTTTTGTCGCGGAACTGACGAAAGCCGGCTGCGAAGTCCGCGGCTGCGCGCGCACACAGAAGTTCGTGACGTGTAAGGCCGCCACGGATGATGACTGGGTTACCGAGTATCTCGAGAAGATTTTGTCGATCAAAGTGGTGGATTCGCTGGACGAGGCCATCGATCACGTCAATGGCTATGGCTCGCACCATTCCGACGCCATCATTACGGAAAGTTACAGCGCCGCGGAGCGTTTCCTGGACGCGGTGGACAGCGCGACGGTCTACGTGAACGCATCCACGCGCTTTACCGACGGGTTCGAGTTTGGCCTCGGCGCCGAAATTGGGATTAGCACGAATAAGCTGCACTGCCGCGGTCCGATGGCGCTCAAGGAACTCACGTCGCTCAAGTATGTCATTCGGGGCTCGGGTCAAATCCGTGAGTAAACCCGAACGCATCGGTGTATACGGCGGAACCTTTGACCCCGTGCATAATGCCCACTTGAGTATCGCGCACGCCGCGCTCGATCACGCCAAGCTGGATCGAGTGCTGTTTGTGGTGTCTGCGCGGCCGCCTCACAAACGGCGCGGCCCGTACGCTTCCGCTGAAGACCGCTACGCGATGGTGGAGGCCGCGCTTGCCGGCGAGGGAAGGATGGAACCCAGCCGCTTGGAGATGGATCGGAACGACATCTCCTATACTGACGCGACGCTTGCCGAATTGAAACGGCGTTACCCCGTTTCGGAACTCTATCTGATTATAGGCTTGGACTCGCTGGTGGAACTGCCGCATTGGAAGAACATGCCGACGATCTTGGAACTGTCGCGCCTGCTTGTTGTGCCGCGGCCCGAGCGGCGTTCCATTCCGGCCGAACTCGAGGGCCACTATGAGCTGTTGCCGTTTGACCAGACGCGACTGTCGTCCACCGAGGTGCGGCGCCGCGTCGCGGCCCGTCAATCCATTCGCACGCTAGTGCCGCCCGCCGTCGCCGACGTGATACGCGAAAAAGGAATTTACGATGCTGGTTCACCTGGCCCCGCGCGCGGATGAATTCGTCGCGCTCTTAGCGAAACGCTTGCCAGAGAGGACCCTCCGTCACTCGATATCCGTTGCGAATTTCATTGGGGGTATCGCAGAGCAAGCCGGTGTAGATCGAGATGACGCGATAACGGCGGGCTTGTTGCACGACATGTTCAAAGCCACCAAGGCCCACGAACTGCTCGCCGCCGCTGAACGATATGAGATTCCCATCACACCTATTCAGCGTGAAAAACCCATGCTGCTTCACGGAGCTGTCGCGGCCGAGGAAGCGCGCCGCAATCTTGGTGTGACGAGCGACGGGGTCTATGAGGCCATGTTCTGGCACACCACGGGCCGCGCGGGTCTCGGACGGGTGGGGCTCGCCCTGTACTTTTGCGACTTTGCCGAGCCACTGCGCACGATGCCTGAATCCGCCGAGGCGCGGGCGCGGCTGGCGAGTGACGGCTTTATCCCCGCGCTGCTGTATGTCGCGGAGCGGAAAGTCGAGCACGTGCGCGCCAAGTACACCGTGGACCCTGCGACCGAGGCGTTCTTTGGGTGGCTTCAGCAGGAGTATCGTTGATGGCGACGCCTGATACCTTTCGGGATATTGCGCGCTATTACGATCCCATCATGAGCCACGTCAATTACGAGCGGTGGTATTTCATTGCGACGGCGTTGGCGCGGCTTCTTCCTCCGGAGTTTGTTCACCTCGACGCCGCATGCGGCACGGGCAACCTGACTAAGCGCCTCCGGAAGATCGGGTGGAACAGCATGGGCGTAGACCTGTCGGAGGCTATGCTTCGCGCGGGACAAAAAGGCGCGGTCCATCCTGTCACAGCCGTCGCCGATCTTCGCGCGTTGCCCTTTCGCGGCGGCGTTCACTACGTCACGTGTCTCTTCGACAGTCTCAACTTTATTCTGACTGTTGAGGAAATGCGCGCTGCGATTCATGAATTTGGCGCCGCGTTGAAGGACGGCGGGGTGCTCTACTTTGACACCGTCACCGAGCGCATGATCACTCAGCACTTCCACGGCCAGCGGTGGACGGAAAAGAACGGCCGGTTCTCGACCACTTGGTCCAGCCATTACGACCGCGCGACGTCCACCGCGGAAACGCACATCCAAGTTGATCGTGGACCCGGCTGCATTGTCCGGGAAAGGGTGTTCTCGACGCAGGAGCTGATGGCGGCGTTAGCGGACGCCGGCTTTACGCTGTTGGGCCAATTCGACGCCGAAACGTGGCGTCCGCCGGGCCGCCGCACAACGCGGGTCGAGTACGTCGCGACAAAAGGCGCCACGCCGCACGCTTCCAGGCGCTTTCTGGAAGCCAAGCGCGAGATCCAGGGGTGGCTGCCCGCGTAAATGCAACACTGCGGCCACCAAGTAGTCCGGTTTTTCCATAACCGGATCGTCCCCCAACCATCACCGCCATCCGCCGCGCAGCCCACACGCTTCGAAGGATTCATTGTGCGCAAGTCATCCGGCTTTGGAAAAGCCGGACTACCCTTTAGCGATACCGGCCTTTGAGCGCATTCAGGCGGATGGTGAGCAGATCGGAGATCATCCGCGTGGAATCCGCTAAGGCGTGGACGCGGGTGTGCGGGCAGTTGATCCAGCGGACAGGGACCTGCGCGATGGGTAGGCCGTGTAGCTGGGCGATGTAGAGCAGTTCCGCGTCAAACCCGAACCGCTCGACGGTCTGGCGGGGGAAGATGACTGCGCACGCCTTGGCGGTGAACGCCTTGAACCCGCATTGCGTGTCCGGGAAATGCGTGAGGCCAAACGCGCGCAGGAGCAGATTGAACACGCGCCCCATATTCTCGCGGTACCAGGGCTGGTGGACCTCGACCCGCGACTCCGGTAACGAACGCGAGCCGATAGCGACCGCAGCGCCTCTCTCAAATTCCAACCAGAACTTTTCCAGTTCGTCGATCGGCGTTGACGCGTCCGCGTCGTAGTACGCGCGGTACGCGCCTGTGGCCGCGTTCGTCCCCGCGCGCACCGCGTACCCTTTGCCGCGATTCTCGTCATAGCGAATCACGCGCACACCGGGAAAATCGCGCGTGACAACTTCGCGCGTCCGGTCCACGCTCCCGTCGTCTACGACGATGATTTCCGAATCGTACGGCTGGTTTGCAAGGTACGTTGATACCTGCGAAAGCGTCGCGCCGATGCGGCTTTCTTCGTTGTACGCGGGAATAATTAGTGAAAAGCGCATGATAGATCTACAGCGCCGGACTACCGGCTCTTTCTCGCCAAGGCCAGTCCTTCGTGAATATGAACCCACCGGTGCGCCCTGTCGGCGAGCGCCTCGTCGTGCGTGACCAGCACCAGGGTACACCCGTCGGTCTTGTTCAGATTCCAGAGCAACTCGATGATTCCGGCGCCGGTGTTCTCGTCGAGATTCCCGGTCGGCTCGTCCGCCAAGACGACGCTGGGCTTGTTGAACAGCGCGCGCGCGATGGCCACGCGCTGCTGCTCGCCTCCGCTGAGTTGGCCCGGCTTGTGGGTCACGCGATCGGTAAGCCCGACTTTATCGAGGAGTTCCTTGGCGCGGGCGGAACATGCCGATCTGCGCTTGCCTTGAGACAGCGCCGGCATCATCACATTCTCGAGCGCGGTAAATTCCGGCAGCAGATGGTAGAACTGAAAGACGAATCCAATTTGCTCGTTACGGATGCGGTTAATCGCGCCGCGGCCGAGCTTCAGAAGCGGTTCGCCGCGAAACAGAATCTCGCCACTGGTAGGCCGATCCAGCGTGCCGATCATGTGCAGCAAGGTGCTCTTGCCCACGCCCGAGGCCCCGCAAATTGCGAGAATCTCGCCCTCGTGTACGTCGAGGTCCACGCCGCGCAAGATGCGCAGCTCGCGGCTGCCGTCGTGATAGGTTTTGACGAGTTTCCGGCATTCGATCACGCTACTCATAACGCAAAGCATCCACTGGGTCGAGGCGCGACGCGCTCCACGCCGGATACAACGTTGAGAGGAGGGTCAGGAACACGGCCGAAAGGGTAACCCACGTGATATCCAGTGGAATGACCTTAACCGGTATGTGGTCGAACAAGTAGATCTGGCTGTTGAAGAGGTCCACTCCCATTTGGCGCGCGATGAATTCGGCGACCGGCGTGAGGTTGTACGCCAGCACCGTGCCGCCCACCAAGCCTATCAGCGTCCCACTGAGTCCGATGAACAGCCCCTCGAGAATGAACAGGCGGAGAATTGCGCCGGCGCCCACGCCGATTGTGCGAAAGATGCCGATGTCACGCCGCTTCTCCATCACCATCATAATGAGTGTGCTCGTAATGTTGAATGCGGCGACCAGCACAATGAACAGGAGAACGATGAACATCATCACCTTCTCCTGCTTGAGCGCGCCGAAATACGCCTCCTGGCTTTCGTACCATGTCATTGCGCGATAGCTCAGTTGCTGTTGAATGCGGTCGCGGACGACGTCCGCTTGGTCCGGATCCTTCAGCCTGCAATGAATGCCGTCCACCCCCGCCTTGTCCGTCATCATTCCCGCGGTTTTCAGGTTGACCCAGCAGTAGATCGAATCAAAGTCGGACATCTGCGACTCGGATATGCCGCTAACCGTGAGATAGAGCCGTTGGGGACCGCTCCCGAAGGGAGTGGGGATTTCTTTCAACGTCGACACGGCAACGGAGTCGCCCACGTTGGCCCCCAGCTTGTCGGCGATTCTCCACCCGAGAACGATTTCCTTGTCTTCCGGCACATGGCCGGCTCCGTGCATCCGGTGGTTGTGATCGGTGAGGTTCTCGGCCAAATCCGTAACCCGCACTTCGCGTTCGGGGTCGACGCCGATAATGTAAGCGCCCGTTGTAAACTTCTGGATCGTCTGCGAGCTTTGTATGAGCGCCTCGATCTGCACGAAGGGCCCGGAGGCCACGATCTCGGGGCAGAGTCCTTCGACCTCTTTGATGACCTCATCAAAATCTTCCATGGGGGTGCGCTGAAAGTGCGCCACGGTGAGGTGGGACCGATTGCCGATCATCATTGCGCGGAGCGCCTCGTCAAATCCGCTCATCACGCTATTGACGACGATGAGCGCAATCACGCCGACACTGACTCCTGCGACGGAAATAATGGTGATGAGATTGACGAAGCGGGTCTTGCGTTTTCCGCGCAAGTAGCGCATGGCGACAAAGGTCTCAAAGCGCATAGGGCATTACCCTTCTGCGCCGGTTCGCTGTAACGCTGCGCGGAGCGGCCATCAAAGTGTCCGCAGTTGCGGGAACAAAATGACTTCCCGGATGGACGCGGAATTCGTCACGAGCATCACGAGCCGGTCAATGCCGATGCCCAGCCCCGCGGTAGGAGGCATGCCCACTTCGAGCGCGGTGATAAAGTCATCGTCGAGAAACTGCGCTTCATCGTCACCCTTTTCGCGCTGACGCACCTGATCCATGAAACGCTCGCGCTGATCGATGGGGTCGTTTAGCTCAGAGAAGGCGTTGCCCACCTCCAGGCGTCCGATGAACGGCTGAAAGCGTTCGGTAAGGGTTGGATTGCCCCGCTTCTTCTTGGCCAAGGGCGAAATTTCCAGAGGATAGTCGTAGAGAAACGTCGGCTGAATCAGATGCGGCTGAACCTTCGCTGACATCACTTCGTCCACGATTTTTCCGTATCCCATGGTTGGGTCCACGTCCACGCCAATGCTCCGAGCCAACTCGGCGGCCTTGTCCCGGTCTTGCGTCGCCTCGAGATCTATCCCCGCGTACTCGCGAATCGCCTCGAACAGCGTGATTCGTTTCCACGGCCGCGCCGCGTTGATCCGATCTCCCTGATAGTCGAATTCCAACCCGCCCACCGTGGCCTCGATGATGGCGACGAGCATCTCTTCGGTCTCGTCCATCAATCCCATATAATCTTGGTAAGCCTCGTAGAGTTCCATGGTCGTGAATTCGGGATTGTGCCGCGTGTCCACGCCCTCATTGCGGAAGCAGCGGTTGATCTCGTACACCTTCTCGAACCCGCCCACGATTAGCCGCTTCAAGTACAGTTCCGGGGCGACCCGCAGGTAGAGATCGCGGTCATAGGTATTGTGATGGGTAATGAAGGGACGGGCCGTGGCGCCGCCGGGGATCGGATGCAGCATCGGGGTCTCGACTTCGAGGTAACCCCGGCGATTCAGCCAGTCCCGCATCGTGTTGACCACCTGGACCCGGCGCCGGAACGTGTTTAGCACTTCGGGATTCGCGACCATGTCCAGGTAGCGCTGGCGATAGCGAGTCTCGACGTCTGTCAAGCCGTGATACTTCTCGGGCAGCGGCCGCAGTGACTTGGAAAGAATGGTATAGCCGCGGACTTCCACGGTGATTTCTTGCGTACGCGTGCGGAATACCTTGCCGGCCACCGCAATGAAGTCGCCAATATCCAGATCCTTGAGCGCTTCAAACGCCGCTTCGCTAAGGTGTTTCTTGGCCAGATACACCTGGATTTGGCCCGTCTCGTCACGCAGATTCGCGAACACCGTCTTCCCGTGATCGCGGAACGACACCATGCGGCCCGCCACGCCCACATACACCGGCGCCGCGTCCGTGCCCTGCGGTTCCGCCGCCTCGAACCGCGCACGAACGGAGCCTATCGCATCGCGTCCCGCAATCCGATAGGCGTCATCGGACTCGCCCTCTTCCCGCGTGACAGGAATCGCGTGAAAATCCACCAGGTACTTAAACGGCTCATCCCCGCGCTCGCGCAGGCGCTCCATCTTGGCGACGCGATTCTTGATTAGTTCTTCTTCCGCGCTGTGGTGCTCGTCCATAACGTTACCGTGTGACTCCCGTTCCTGGACGGGCCGTATTCGGGCCGTCCAAAGGACATTGACGTACTATCTAGAGTTCCATTTCATATGCTTATTTGCTTACTAACGTGTCATTCTGAACGCAGTGAAGAATCTACTGCCAACGTGTGACTACAAACCGTATGGCAAAGTAAGTGACACGCACACGGTAGATTCTCCTGGGAACGCGCTTGCGCAGGCGGTAGTCTACGCGCTCCGACAGGCGAATGAGGACATTCGCCCTCCCGGCCACGACGCGTTAACCCGGTCTTCGTCTCACAACCCTCTCCACGCCGGAGCCCGGCGGTACCATCGGCTCGCGCTTTGTCCAAGAACTTGCCCTGCTACGCGACTCCCGTTTGAGCGCGCAGCCCCAGCTTCCATTTGAGGTAGGCCTCGGTAAACAGATCGAGGTCACCGTCGAGCACCTTGTCAACATTGCCAGTTTCCGTATCGGTCCGGTGGTCCTTAATCAGCTGATACGGATGCAGAACATAGCTTCGGATTTGGCTGCCCCAGGCCACGTCTTGATGGCCTTCGCGCTGCGCGGACAATTCCGCATCCTTCTTTCGGACTTCGATATCATAGAGCTTCGCGCGCAGGAACTGCATACACGTTGCGCGGTTACGATGTTGCGACCGCTCGATTTGGCACGCCACCACGATCCCGGTAGGCAGGTGCGTGAGGCGCACGGCGGAACTGGTCTTGTTGACCTTCTGGCCGCCGGCGCCGCTCGAACGGAACACGTCCATCTTGATGTCTTCTTCGCGCAGATCGACTTCGATATTCTCGTCCACTTCGGTAAGCACTTCGATAGCGGCAAACGAGGTGTGACGACGTTTCGCGGCGTCAAACGGCGATATGCGCACCAGGCGATGCACACCGGCCTCCGACTTGAGATAGCCGTAGGCAAACGGTCCCGAGACTGTTACCGTCGCGCTTTTCAATCCGGCCTCTTCACCGGGCTGGTAGTCCACCACTTCCGTCACGAATTCGCGGCGCTCGCAATACCGCAGAATCATTCTATAGAGCATTTCCGCCCAATCGCACGATTCCGTTCCGCCGGCGCCAGGATGAATGCTGAGGATCACATTGGTGTCGTCGCGCGGGTCCTGGAAGAGACTGTTCAGTTCGAGCCGTTTAAGGCGCTCTTCCAGTGAATTCACCAGCGTCGCCACTTCGGCCTGCATGCTTTCGTCGGCCTCTTCACGCGCCATGCCGATTAGGACACCGGCTTCTTCCAAGTCGTAGTGCAACGCGTCCGGAGCCGTTACCACACCTTTGAGTGCTTTGAGCCGCTGCAGTGTTTTCTGAGCGGCTTCGGGATCATTCCAAAAGTCCGGCGCCGCGAGGACCGCCTCGAGTTCCGCGATTTGCGCCTTCGAATGGTCGACGTTCAAGCACTTGCGCAGTCCCGCAAGCCGTTCCGCGTACGCGCTTACGCGCGCCGCCTCTTCATCGTACATGCGTTGATCCTTGAGTCATCAGTTAGCCGCGACGGGCGCCACCGCGTGCAAATAGTACATCACCGGCGCCGCGAACAGCAGGCCGTCACACCGGTCCAGCATGCCGCCGTGTCCCGGAAACAGGTTGCCGGAATCCTTCACGCCGGCGTCGCGTTTGAGGCACGATTCGGCCAAGTCGCCGATCTGCGCCGCAACGGACAATGTCGCTCCGATGTGGAGGTATCGCAACAATTGCCAATCGGGCAAGGCCTCGAAACTCGGCGCCAGTTTATACAAGACCGCCATGCCCGCCAACGCCACCGCGACACCGCCCACCGCGCCCTCCCACGTCTTATTCGGGCTCACTTTCGGGGCCAGCTTGTGCCGTCCAAGTAAAGACCCGGCGAAATACGCGCCGGTGTCCGTCAAGACGACCGCGACGATGAGTATGGTCACCAAGCCGGGACCGATCACCGGCTCACTTAACAACAGATTCACGTGGGCGGGAAACCAGCCCAGATACAAGACGCCAAATACGGAGCTTGCCAGTCCCGCCACGGAGTGCTGGCCCCGCACGATGTGAAGCGCCGCTACCAGCAGACATCCGCCATAGAGCGCGAGGCCGGTCAATGTGAGGCTGTTGTAGTACCCGCTGAGGGCAACCGCCGTGCCGGACAGAATTCCGCCGATCGTTTCCGGCGATATGTTCGACGTACGCACGATGGCGTAGTACTCGTACAAACCGATCGCGACCAAGACGCCGATAAACAATGCAAAGGCGGGCCGCAATTCCGGACGCCAGATCAGCAGCAGCACAATGGGCAGCGCCACCGCGGCCGTCAACACGCGCACGGCCAAGCCGCTCCACTTCTTCGCCATCAGCGTCCCCCGAACCTGCGGCTGCGGGCCTGGTATTCGGCGATGGCCTCGTACAGGTGCTGTTTGCGGAAGTCCGGCCACAGCACCGGCAAGGGGACCAATTCCGCGTACGACAACTGCCACAGCAGAAAATTGCTAATCCGCATCTCGCCGCTCGTGCGGATCATGAGGTCCACGTCGGAGATTTCCGGGGCGTACAGGTGGCGCGCGAAGCACGCTTCGTCGATATCCTCGACCTGTAACGTTCCCGCTCTCACTTCCGCGGCGATAGCCTGCGTCGCGTCGGTGATCTCCGCGCGCGCGCCGTAGTTCATCGCGATACAGAGCAACATCGCCGTATTGTTCTTGGTAAGCTCCATTGAGTAATTGATGTCGCGCAGTGCGCGCGCCGACAAGGCGCCCAGGCGTCCCATGAACACCACGCGGATGTTTTCCTTGTGGATGTTGTCGATCTCGATCTTGATGTACTTGCTCAGGAGGCGGAACAGGGTTTCGACTTCCACCTTCGACCGCCGCCAATTCTCCGTCGAGAACGCGTACAGCGTGAGCGATTTGATTCCGCCGAGCTGCCGGCACGCTTCGACCGCCGCGCGGACGCTCTTGGCGCCGGCCTCGTGACCGGCGGCGCGTCCTACGCCGTGCTTCTTCGCCCAGCGCCCGTTCCCGTCCATGATAATGGCGACGTTCTTGGGAAGCCGCTCCTTGTCGATTTCCGGTAGTGTCACTGCTTCGTCCTGTCCATCAGAGGTAACGCCGGCATCTTACCGGCATCGCGGCAACTGAACTTTGCCGGCAAGATGCCGGCGCTACAATCGCCCGGTCGCGTCTTTCCGCCAGTCGTCGTCCTGGCGCGCAATCAAAAGAAAAACCGCGGATACGCGCCTCGAACAGGGCGGTTCCGCGGTTCAATCGCAATTCAGGCGCGCGCGTGCTTCCGCATGATTATACTTCCATGACCTCGGCCTCTTTAGCCCTCAACGCCTCGTCGACTTTCGCGCAGAACTCGTCGGTAATCTTCTGAATATGCGCCGAAAGCTTGTGCGCGTCATCTTCCGGGACTTCGCCGTCCTTCTGCGCCTTCTTGACCACCTCGACTTCGTGACGGCGCGTGGTGCGGATCGAAACCTTGGCTTCTTCGGCCAGTTTCCCGATCAATTTCACCATCTCTTTGCGGCGCTCCTCGTTCAATTGAGGAATCGGCACCCGGACCACTTGACCGTCGTTTGACGGGACCAGGTCGAGCCCCGAGGTCATAATGCCTTTTTCGATGGGGTGAATCAGGTTCTTATCCCACGGCGTGATGACAATCAACCGCGCTTCGGGCGCCGTGACGGTCCCGACTTGATTTAATCTCATTTTCGAGCCGTAGGCGTCGACTTCGACTCCATCCAGGAGCGCCGCCGAAGCCCGGCCTGTACGTATGAGCGTGAGTTCGTGCTTGAAGGCGTCAATCGCCTTCTGCATTTTACTCTTCGCCTCGATTGCGAGAGCGTGTTCCATGGGTCAGTCTCCTTTCACCATTGTGCCGATTTTTTCGCCGCGGCAGGCCCGCAGGATACTTCCGGGCTGGGTCAAATTGAAGACTAATATAGGCAGCTTACTCTCACGGCACATCGATATTGCCGTGGCGTCCATCACGCGCAGGTTCTTCGCCAAGACGGTCGTGTACGTCACTTCGTCGTACCGCGTCGCGTCCTTGTGCTTGACGGGATCGGCGTCGTAGATGCCGTCCACCTTGGTAGCCTTGAACAGGATCTCGGCTCCGATTTCGTTAGCGCGCAACGCGGCTGCAGTGTCGGTCGTGAAGAACGGGTTGCCGGTTCCCGCGCCGAAAATGACCACACGGCCCTTTTCGAGGTGGCGCACTGCGCGCCGGCGGATATACGGCTCGGCGACCGGCGGCATTTCGATGGCGGTAAGCACGCGCGTCGCCATGCCTTTGTTCTCGAGCACCGCCTGGATCGCCAGCGCATTGATCACCGTGGCCAGCATACCCATGTAGTCGCCGGTGGGCTGATCGATTCCCGTGTCGAGGCCTTGGGTTCCGCGGAAGATATTCCCCCCGCCGACCACCAATCCAACGGAAACGCCCAACTGCGCCACTTCCACGATCTCGTCGCAGAAGCGGCCCACGAAGGCGAAATCGATTCCGCCTTGCCCTTCCTTTTCGAGCGCCTCGCCGCTGAGCTTCAGCAGGATGCGCTTATACACGGGTCGAGGCAAGGGGCTCAGTTCCCTTTGGTTTGCGCAATCGCTTCGGCGACTTCCTCGGCGAGATTCGACTGTTTCTTCTCAATCCCTTCGCCCAGTTGGAATCGGATGAACCGGCGGATGTCGATCTTCTCGCCCACTTTGCCGCTCAACTCTTTGCAGAGCTGTTCGATGGTCTTGTCCGGATCCTTGACGAAGTGCTGCTCCATGAGACACATCTCTTCGTACCACTTGGACAACATGCCATCGGCAATCTTGTCGAGAATCTTCTCCGGTTTCCCGGTCTCGCGGGCGCGCACCTTATAGATCTCGCGCTCGGCGTCGATGGCGTCCTGGGGGACCTCCTCGCGCCGCACCCAACGGGGCGCCGCCGAGCAGACCTGCAGGCAAATGTCCTTGCACAGGGCCTGAAACGCTTCGCCGCGCGCTACAAAATCGGTTTCGCAGTTGATCTCGACCAGCACGCCAAGCTTCCCGCCCATATGGATATAGGACGCGATAGAGCCTTCGCTGGCGACGCGCGCTGTACGCTTGCTGGCGCTCGCAATACCTTTCTCACGAAGCCACGTCACCGCCGCCTCGAAATTGCCTTTTGTTTCCGTCAGCGCCTTCTTGCAGTCCATCATGCCGGCGCCGGTCTGTTCACGCAATCGCTTTACATCGTCCGCGGTAAAACTCATGATCAGTCACGTGTCCTTTATTCAGCCGCCGTTTCGGCGTCCGCCACCGATTTCGCGGCTGCTTGCTCCGCTTCGTCGGATACCTGTTCCAGTTCCTCTTCGGCCTTGGCTTCCGTCGCCGCAGCCTTCGCCGCCAGCGCACGTTCCTTGCGCAATTGCTCATCACGCGCACGCGCTTCTTCGCGGACCTTCTCGCCGCGCATCCGGCCTTCGAGCACCGCGTCCGCCATGACCTGGCAGAACAGCGATACCGCGCGAATGGCGTCGTCGTTTCCGGGAATCGGAATCGGCACGGAATCCGGGTCGCAGTTCGTGTCCACGATGCCAATGCAGGGAATACCCAGGCGTTGCGCCTCGCGCACCGCAATGGCTTCTTTCTTGGCGTCGATCACAAAGACCACATCGGGCAGCCGCGTCATACGCTTGATGCCAGCGAGGTTCTTGTTCAGTTTGACCCGTTCCTTGCGGAGCGTGATCGCTTCCTTCTTATGCAGCGCGTCGAGTTTGCCGTTCGTCTCCATCTCTTCGAGACGCAGCAGACCGCGGATACTCTTCTTGACGGTTTCGTAGTTGGTTAGCGTGCCGCCCAACCACCGGTTATTGACGTAATACATGCCGCAACGCTGCGCTTCGTGCGCAACGGGGTCTTGGGCTTGCTTCTTGGTGCCGACGAACAGCACATCGCCGCCTTCGGCCACCACGTTGCGAACGAGGACGTACGCCTTGTGCAATTGCTTGTACGTCTTCTGCAAGTCAATGATATAAATGCCATTACGCTGGCCGAAAATATAGCGGGACATTTTCGGATTCCAGCGGCGGGTCTGATGGCCGAAGTGAATGCCCGCCTCGAGGAGTTGCCTCATCGTTACAAACGCCATAACAAAAAACCTCCATTTTGGGTTGCCCGTTGGAGTTCCAGCGGCCAACCCGGCGTCATGCGCCGGGCACCCGGACCGCTCTTTACACAGAACCCCTGTGAATTGAAAAGCACGGTACCATAGCACACGGCCGCGCCACCTCGCAAGTTCGTGTCCGCACGCGGCTTGCCATGGCCGCAACGAGAGAATTTGCCGAGCCGTACGGAAAAGACTGTGCTACAATGAAGACGCCGGGGTTTCCAACGGTGACCATATACGTGGAGGACCTAGGTCATGACTTCGCGAAGCCTCCTTTTCGCCTATCTCGTCTTCCTGGTGGCCATTAGTGTCCCGTTCTCTTTCCTTCACCTAATAGCGAGACCCGACGATGCGCCCATTTCTCCGCTTCAGCGCGTCGTGGCGGTGGCCGCGAACTACTTCGGTCCGTGGGCCGGTCCCATCGTATGGCTGGTGGACTTTCCGAACGCGGGACTTCGCTCCTTCAGCTTGGCATGGGCCGGTGGACTGACGTTGCTCGCCGCCGCACTCGTGCTGGTCCCGGTATTGTGGCGGCGCCGCCCGTTGCAGTATGTATGCATCGCGATCTACGTCCCATTCCTGCTGGTATGGTTTGGCGCCGGATTCTTCCAAATTGCCGCAGGGCTACTCTAAACGCCTTATCATTCGACTCCGCAAGGACTTACGACCTACATCGCCAGGCCCGACAGGAACCGGATATAAGTCTCGATGCCCCGGTAGAAACTGGGCAAGTGCTGCTTCTCGTTTGGGCCGTGGATACCGTCGTCGGGCATCGCAAACCCAAGCATCACTGAATCTACCCCCAGTTTCTCCTGCAACAGGCTAACCACGGGTACGCTGCCCCCCTCGCGCTTGAAAACGGGATCTACCCCGAACACTTCTTTCAAGGCGGCCACAGCCGCTTTCATCGCCGGAGTCGTTCGGTCCATGATAGCCCCTTTGCCATGCGTCAATTCCCGAAGTTCCCACGTTACCGACGCGGGGGCGCGCTGCGTAAGATACTGGGACAATTGATCATACACCTCTGCCCCGTCCTGATCCGCCACGAGCCGCATCGAGATTTTCGCCATCGCCTTGGCCGGGAGCACCGTCTTCGATCCTACGCCGGTAAAGCCGCTGATGATGCCGTTTACTTCGAGCGTGGGCCGGGCGCCGACCCGTTCCAGGGTAGTGTAACCATGCTCGCCCCACAGCGCCGGGACCCCGGCCACTTCCTTCCACTCCTGGTCGGAATGAGGCAAACGCGCCAGATCGCGGCGCTCTTCCGGCGTCAAGGGGCGCACATTCTTGTAGAATCCCGGAAGCGTGACACGCCCGTGTTCGTCGTGCATTCCGGCAATGAGTTCGCAGAGCACTTGGGCGGGGTTGTGGATCGAGCCGCCAAACAGCCCCGAGTGCAGGTCCGTCTTCGGACCATGGACCTCGAGCTCGAAGTACGCCAAGCCCCGCAGTGAGTAGATGATCCCCGGTACGTCGGGTCGATGAATACCCGCGTCACAATTCAGCACAGCGTCACACGTCAATTGGCCGCGATGGGCATCGATAAATGCGCCCAAGTTGGGTGAGCCAATCTCCTCTTCCCCTTCGATCATGTACTTGATATTGACCGGGAGGGGTCCCTGCTTCATCAACGCCTCGACCGCCTTGATCTGGGCAAAGATCTGCCCCTTCATATCGGAGGCGCCGCGCGCGTAGATATTCTCCCCCCGCACCTGCGGATCGAAGGGCGGTGAAACCCATTCCCCGAGCGGATCGGCGGGCTGCACGTCGTAGTGACCGTAAACCAAGACAGTCGGCTTTCCCGGCGCGCCCAGCCACTCCGCATAGACCACGGGATGACACGCGGTCGGCACAATTTCGACCGTCGTCATTCCGGCGCGCCGCAATTCGTCCGCGACCCACGCCGCCGTACGCTCCACGTCCGCCTTGTGCTGCGGCAACGTCGAAATGCTTGGCAGCCGGAGAAACTCCTTGTATTGTTCCAAATGCGCGTCGCGCTGTCCTCGCACCAACTCTAACGCCGCGTCCAATCCTGACATACGTGTACTCCTTCTGTACTCTGCGTTCCGGCAAGCATTTTATGGATTCAAGACCGCACAACCGCATCCCGGTAGTGTAGCTCGTGAATCGTGTGAAAAGAAATGAGGAGTTAGCGCGACAGCGCGTCACGAATCGCGCGGTATCCGGGCTTGGCTTGGAATTCGGCGTCGAGCGGCAGGGCGGCGCCCCAGCCGCGCCGGAACGCCGGGATCCAGGAGTACCGGTCAGAGATACCCCAGGTGATAAACGCGGTGCAGCCTTTTGTGTCCAGGCAGGTCCGCATCATCTTTCGATACAACTCGGCCTGTTCGCCCAGGCGCCTATCTGTGAACGGCTCCGGAACGGCCACATCCATTTCCGTGACGTGGACTTCGAGACCGAGCCGATGTAATCGGGTGATGGCGCGCGCCACGGCGCTCGGCCGAGGATGGCTGTCTACGTCCATGTGCATTTGGAGTCCGGCGCCGTGGATGGGAGCACCCTTCTTCAGCAAGTCACGTAGCAGCCGATGAATTGCCTTCTGCTTGCGCTCGTTCGACTCGCCATAGTCGTTGTAGAACAGTTTCGCGTCCGGGTCGGCCTCGTGGGCCCACCGGAACGCCATTTCGAGATAGTCCGGACCGATGCCTTTGAGCCACGGGGTTTCGCGCAGTGTCCCGTCTTCGGCCACCGCTTCGTTGACCACATCCCACGCGTAGACGCGCCCCTTGTAGTGACCCACAACGGCGCTGATATGGTCGTGCAATAGGCGTTGCCATTCTTCCCGGGTTCGCTGCCGCTCGGTCACCCATGGCGCGAGCTGCTCGTGCCAGACCAGCGCATGCCCGCGCACCCGCATGCCGTGCTGCTGCGCAAACGCCACCAATGCATCGGCCGCTTCAAACGCGTACCGGTCCGGTTCGGGATGAATCGGTCCGAACTTCATCACGTTTTCCGATGTGAGAATGCTGCAATCCCGAGCCAATGCGTCGCGATACCGTGGATCGCCCGCCAACGGCTCGATGGCCACGGCGGCGCCGATATCCAGATGTCGAGGAGCGGCGAGCGCCCGCAGACCCGGCCCGATAGGGATCTCGTTCCGGGGTGTGGCGCCAGCGGCGAACCCCGCGCATATTATGACGATCCACATGTTGAGTTACCTCTTCCGCGCCACACCGCGTTTGTGCATTGACCAGTCGCGGTGAATCGCCGCGCCGCTCTGGGGGATGCGACTTGGTAAGTCTACGAAAGCTGACCAGGAGACAACTACGTTCCAGTTTAGATAGTCAACGCGCCCAGACTAGCTGTCGCGGCTTGCTGCGTTACTGGCGCCCCGGTGATGCGGCGACCGCGTCCATCGGCAAACGCTCGTAACGCGTCTTGGGCGGCCGGTGATTTAATTCCGCGCCTATTCTGCGCTACACTTAGCTTGGACCCCATTCTGAAAGGAAATCAAGCTGTGTCATCGATTGAACACCCCGGGGAACCTCTCGGCAATTCCTTGCGCGGGCGTCTGGCCGCAGTCGTAGGCCGCGCGCAGAATACCCGCACGCCTACTCAGACCGTCATTGCCCGCGCGCAAGGCGTTCATCTCTGGACCGCCGACGGCCGCCGCCTTACGGATTTCACTTCCGGCGTTCTCGTGGCCAATTTGGGCCATGCCCACGCGCGTTTCGAGGAGCGGTATCGTCACTATTGCGGGTCGCTGCCGCGCACGTCGTACAACGCCACAACTCCGATTGAAGTCGAAGCCGCCGAGCGTCTGGTCGCCAGTCTCAACATGCCCAACGCGCAGAAACTCTTCTGGGCCGCCAGCGGATCCGAAGGGGTGCAGAAGGCGATGTGGGCCGCGCTGCATCGTCAGCCGGACCGCCCAATCATTGTCGCGACGCGCGGCGGGTTTCACGGCAAGAAAGGTCTCGCCGCAGATGTTTCCGGTGAGTCGAGCACAAATCCTAACGTCCGCTTCATTTCATTTCCGCTGTATGAAGAAAAGACACCCGAGTTTTACCGGAGCGAACTTGATGCGCTGGCCGCCGAGTTTCCCAACCGGATCGCGCTGCTAATCACCGAGCCGTACCTTGGCGCCAAAGGGTCCTTTCATCCGCCTGCGTGGTACCACCAGTTACTGCAAGCGTGGTGCAAGAAGCACGACGTGGCCTTCATTCTCGACGAGGTCCAATCGTGCCACGGACGCACCGGCTCGATGTACGCGTTTCAAACCTATGGCATTCAGCCCGATCTCGTCGTGCTTGGCAAGGGCCTCGCCAATGGAGAGCCCGCCGCGGCCGTCGTGGGCCGCGCCGATCTGATTGACGCGCTCGACTACGGCGAGGCTTCTGACACGTTCAGCGGTAACCCGCACGCCTGCGCTGCGATCTGCGCCACGCTCGACGTGTTCGACGAACAGCACATCGTCGCGCACTGCCAGACGATCGCGCCGGTCCTCCGGAAGAAGCTGCTTGCCCTCAAGGACACGTTTCCGTTTGTTACCCATGTGCGGGGGGAGGGACTGGTGTACGGCGTCGAGATTGCCGACGCCGACACTGCGAACCGCTGCGTCCTCGAGGCGTACCGCGGAACCGGAAAGGAAGGCGTCCATTTTCTCGGGCCGCTTGCCGCGAAGGTGCTGCGGGTGAGTCCGCCGCTGGTCATTACGGAGAAGGAATTGGACGAAGCGTTCGCGGTCCTGGAAAGCGCGTGGCGCCGTGTATAGCAACTATCCCGCGCTTATCAGCTCGCGCAAGGCGGTCGTCGACGCAGGAACGGCGCGCAAGATACTGCTCGTGTCCGCTGAGCTTACCCCTCTTGTCTCAGTCGGTGGAATCGGTGAGTACATCCTGGGGCTGGGATCGGCCCTGTTGCGTCAGGGCCACGACGTGCGCGTCGTTCTCCCGTCCTACGGATTCCTGCGCGCCCGCGATGGGCTGACGCTACTCAGCGACCGGCTGGTTGTTCCGTTGGGAGTTGGCGCCACCGAGATCTCGCCGGTTCACGAACTCACCGTCGAGTGTCCTGGCGCGGATGGCCGGACACTTACCGTCATGCTCGCGGGTAATCACAAGCATTTCGAGACCGTGCGGTCCGCGAGCGAGATATACACCTGGCCCAACCACGAACCCTGGATCGCGTACTCCCGAGCGGTGATGGAGTTGATCTCCGTCTTGGACTGGCAGCCCGACGTTGTACACTGCCACGACGCGCAGACCGCCTTGCTGCCGGTGTATGTTTCTCAGTTGCGCCAGCAACAACCGGACAGCATGGCGTCCGCCGTTCGTACTGTACTCACGATCCACAACCTGCTCAATCAGGGCAACGGAGATCCCGCGCTGGTGGCCTACGCCGGCTTGCCCACCGAGTTGTTCAACTTGGAATGCTTCGAGTTCTATGGCCGCGCGAATTGCCTGAAGGCCGGATTGCTCCGCGCGGACATGGTGAACACCGTCAGCCGGACTTACGCCGACGAGATTTGCCGATCCGACGAATATGGATTCGGATTGTCCGGCGTGCTGCGGGGCTTACGCGAGAGAGAGCGCCTCACCGGCGTCATCAACGGAATCGACGATCAACGCTGGGCGCTTTCCGGTCTCGACTACTCCGGTAGCGGCGCACTCAAAGCGGTTGACGACGCGAAACGGAAATGCCAGCGGTCCCTTTTCTCCACATGGAAATGGAAAGACACCGGCGATCCGGTAATTGGTATCCGGAGCCGCTGGGACATGCAGAAAGGCGTCGGCATCATCGCGGCGGGGCTGCCCAAGCTGCTCACCAAGGCCCGTGTTGTTCTTGTCGCATGGGGCGTCCCGGGAGCGACGCCCGAGCTGATGGAATTGTGGGAGGTCCTCAACCTGGTCGCCAAGCAGCACCCGGATCGATTGCGCCTTAACCCGCCCGAACTGAGTTCCCCGAGCGACACATCACTCCACTACACACTCGCCGATTTCTTCCTCATGCCGTCCCGTTACGAACCGTGCGGACTCGTGCAAATGGAATGCCAGCGTTACGGCGCCATTCCCATCGTGCGCGCCACCGGCGGCCTCGCCGACACGGTGTCCGAGATGGAAACCGACTCATTTCCCTCGCCAAACGGTTTCGTATTCGATCAATTCGAGCCTGCCGACATGACAGCGGCCGCCGCTCGCGCTATCAAGGCCTATCATAACGCCAACGACTACAGCCGGCTCCAGTCCAACGCCCTCGCCCAGCGCAACGGCTGGGAGAGCCGCGTTCCCGCGTACGAGAAGCTCTATCAGAGTTGAGCCGCGCCAAAGGAGGACATTCCAGTACGGATTGCCGCGCCCGTGAACGTCTGAGCGGCGAGTCGGCTCACGTTCGCTGATAATCGCGCCCGCTTCCGATATAATTGAGTCATGCCAAACGGGAAGGGTCATACGGACGCTCAGCAGAATGTCGCGCTCTTTCCGCTGGATTCCGGCTATAGCGCGTTTCGCGCACAGGAATCGGCGCTGATCCTCACCAATCTTGCGATCATGTCGTCCGTTCTCCTCCTGCATTTGTCTTTTCAATCACTGCTGGGGTGGCCAACACGCGCGATTCTTACGCTATTCGGCGGGCGCTTTCTGATACAAACCGGCGAGTTGCTGTGGCTTAGCGCGCGCGAGAGCCCGATTAGCCCCAAGGCGCAGTTTCTATACAGCCGCTTCTCGATTCTGATGCACTTGGGGTTTGCCACCTTGGTGTCGATCGTGTCCAAGAATGAGGACACCCACTACACGGTGCTGCTCGTGCTTCCGGTCATCGCGGCGGGGTTCCGGACGTCGTTTCCCGCCACGCTTTGCGTTGCAGCGTGCGCGAGCTTCGTTTCCATGGCGGAAGTGTGGGATTTCTATCGGCGAAATCCCTCCAGCAATCTCACCGAGTACTTTGAAGCATCCGGAACGATTTTTATTTATTTGCTGGTCGGTCTTGTCGTCTGGCTCTTGGCGAGTAACTTGCGCAAGGAACAGAATCGGCTTCGCGGCGCGATGTCCGAACTCGAGCGCGCCAAAGACCAACTCGTCAAACAGGAGAAGATGGCGGCGGTGGGCCGGCTCTCGAGCGGAATCGCGCACGAGATCCGTAATCCGATTGCGATGATCGCCAGCAGTCTGGCCATGGTCAAGAAGGGCGAAAGCGACGCCGCGCTTCGGGACGAGATGTTCAACATTGCCATAGAGGAAGCGCGGCGGCTCGAACGCTTCACCACGGAGTTCCTGGCATACGCGCGCAGCACGGAACTTCACACGGAGCCGACAAATGTGCGGACGATGCTCCGGTACGTGGCGGACGTGGCGCGGGCGCGCGCCAGCGAAAAGGGGATACGGATTCGATGCGTTTGCGGCGGTAACGAGACGGTAAACGTTGAACCGTTTCAGATCCACCAGGCGCTGCTCAACCTCATTACGAACGCGCTCGAGGCGAGCGGTCCCGAATCCGAAATAGAGATCGGCTGCGAACAGGGCGCCGATTCTCTGGTCAAACTGTACGTGCAGAACGCCGGAGACCCTGTTTCAGTGACAGCGGCGTCTCAGCTATTCGAGCCTTTTTTCACCACGAAGCCGCAGGGCACGGGTCTCGGCCTGGCGATTGTCAGAAGGATCGCCGAGGCGCATGGAGGGTCGGCGCATTTAGAATTGAATAAGCCGGGCTTGGTGCGCTTTGCCGTCCGGATACCGAGCGCGGATCCAGTGGCGCCGACGAACAAGTAAAGGAGGGAAATGGCCCGTATTCTAGTGGTTGACGATGAGGCCAATATGCGGCGTGTACTGTGTGCGCTGTTGACTCAACGCCATCACGAAACCGCCGAAGCCGACGGTGTCAAGAGCGCGCGCAGGCTAATCGCGGCCGAGTCCTGGGACGTGGTCTTCACCGATCAGCGGATGAAGGATGGCGAAGGAATGGAGATACTGGCCGCTTGCGCCGAAAGTGAGCTGAGCCCGCCGGTCATTATGCTCACGGCGTTTGGCTCCGTCGATCTTGCCGTCAAGGCGATGCGCCATGGGGCGTTCGACTTCATCACCAAGCCGTTTGACCCCGACGCGGTGCTCGCCGCGGTCAATCGCGCGTGTCTCCACACAAAGCTTACACGAGAAAATGCGCGCTTGCGCGACGAAGTCCGCCGCCTGTCCGGACTGGATGACCTCATCGGCGAGAGTCGGGCGATGACGGAATTGCGGCATCTGATTCAGCGTGTCGCCGCGACGGACGCCACGGCGCTCATCACGGGCGAGACCGGGACCGGCAAGGAGCTTGTGGCGCGAGGGATTCATCGCAACAGCCGCCGCGCCAAGAACCCGTTTGTCGCCGTGAACTGTGCGGCAATGCCCGAAGCGCTGCTGGAGAGCCAACTGTTTGGACACGAGCGGGGTGCGTTCACGGGCGCCGACCGGGCGCGTAGCGGACTGTTTGAGGCGGCCGACGGGGGCACGCTATTTCTCGACGAAGCGGGCGAAATGCCGCTGCCGCTTCAGGCCAAATTGCTCCGTGTACTCGTGGATCAACAGATTACGCGGGTGGGTTCGACGGCGGCGCGCAAAGTGGACGTGCGTATTTTGGTCGCCACGCACCGTAACCTCGAAGAGCGGGTCCGTGAGGGGGCGTTTCGCGAAGACTTATACTACCGGCTGGCCGTGGTCCCCGTGCCCGTGCCAGCCTTGCGCGATCACCCCGCGGACATCCCTGCGCTTACCACGCTCTTCCTGAAAGCCGTGGCGGACGACATGAAGGTTCCGGAGCGCACGATCGCCGCGCAGGCTCTTCAGGCCCTCTGTACGTATCACTTTCCCGGGAATGTTCGCGAATTGCGTAACCTCATCGAACGCGCCTACATACTTGGCAAGAAGACCGAACTAACCAGCGCTGATTTTCCCGTATCCATCGTCCCCGCCGAGCCCAGCGCCGAGCGTCGTACCGTAGCGGACACTATCCTCGGACGTGGGAATTTGGACGCTGAGCCCATCGACCTACGCGCGACACTCGAGCAAGTCGAACGGGATCTTATCATCCGTGCGCTGGAAGCGGCCGGAGGCGCCCAAGCGGAAGCCGCGCGCCGGCTCCGAATCTCGCGTAGCGATCTGGCCTACAAAGTGAACAAGTACGACCTGCGCTCCCATCTCTCCGTGTGACCGGCGTAGCCGGCGGCCTTGGGCTGTCTCTCTGAACTTCTTTCGACGTCTCTCAGCATTCGCGCGGCTAGGAATCCGGCGAGAAAGTCAGCTTTTTGGCGCGGCGTGGGCAGAAAGCGCCTGTAAGTTGTAAAACACCAGCGCTTGGCTCATGCGGAGTTTTGCTATGCGGAGGCTTTCTGTCCGCGCCTCTTGTGTCGCAATTCTTGAACGGGTTTCAGCGTCGTGTCCGAGAATTTGAACGCGCTGCCGCGCCAGTCAACGCAAATGGACCTCGAAACGGCTGGTTTTCGCGTCAATTCGCCACGAGTCCGCTGGCACGGCCATTGCTCTTTCTAACGCCAATGCAAGCGCCAGTGCTCTTGCGCTAACACCCAAAAGATCAACAGAAGGAGAAACAGATATGAATACCACCTGTCCTCGCGTTTCCGTCGCGCTCGCGTCGGGACTCGTCTTGGCGTTCGCCATGCTGGCTTCCGTCACCGCGTATGCGGCAGACAAACCGGCAGACAAACCGGCGGGAACGACGCTCGACAACTTGATAGCCGCGTTCGATGGCGAATCGAATGCAAACGCCCGCTACATCGCGTTTGCCAAGAAAGCCGACGAAGAAGGGTTCAAGGGCGCGGCCGCCTTGTTCCGCGGGGCCGCCCGCGCGGAGGAAATCCACGCCGCGAATCACAAGAAAGTCATTGAGGCGCTTGGCGGAAAAGCTCAGGCCGACATCAAGGCCCCGGAAGTGAAGTCCACCAAGGAGAATCTCGAAGCGGCGATCAAGGGCGAGTCATACGAGCGCGACACGATGTATCCGGAATTCATCGCGAAGGCGCGGAAAGACAACAATAAGGACGCGCTACGCAGCTTCAATTTTGCGAAGACGGCGGAAGCGGAGCATGCAAAATTGTACAAGACGGCGCTGGACGGCCTTGACACCTGGAAAGAAGCGAAGACGTTCTACGTGTGTCCGATTTGCGGTTACACCACGACCAGCTTGAACTTCGAGAAGTGCGTGTCGTGCTTTACCCCGAAAGAGAAGTACATCTCGGTCGCCTAGGCGCCGGGAGAAGTAAGCTTTTGCTGTACCCTGGTCGGCGCCGCCCGTTCCTCTATCCCCAACTCACATCCCGCGTGAAGGGCGGCGCCGATCTCCTCTAATCCGCACTCACCACCTAAGACGGTTGGAGCGGAGTTGACGGCAGGGTTCTGAAGTCAGTGTTATTGGTGCAGCGTGCGCAGAAGAGTTCGGCGTAAGAGCCATAGGAGCAAGAACTGATGTTACCGCAAATACCCAGTTGGGACAGCATGCACCCGCTAGTTGTTCACTTTCCAATAGCGCTCGTGCTCATCGCGCCCATCTTTGTCGTGTTGAGCGTGATCCTTCGAAAGTCTGCGCGGCCGTTAGCGGCATGCGCGCTGCTTCTCATGGCGCTGGGCACGGCGGGAGCAATGGCCGCCGTTTCGACCGGAGAAGCCGGCGCGGAACTCGCGGAGCGCGTTGCCGGTGTGGACGCCGCCATTGACAAACACGAAGATCTGGCCGAAACAACCCGGACCATGCTGATCGTAGTTACGGTCGTCTATGCGCTCATTGTGCTGGCGCCGTTTCTGTCCAAGAGGATCTTGGACCCTATCCCCTCAGTCGCCCTGAACGGATCGTTTCTCGTGCTGTATGTGGTGGCCGCCACGTTCCTGGTAAACACCGCGCACCAGGGCGGGGTGCTCGTCCACACGTACGGCGTGCATGCAATGCTTGGTCCCGCCGCTCCATCCGCCAACGCCGCGCCATCAGATGATGATGACAAAGAGGCGGAGGAACACGAACGGAAGTAGCACACGTCTAGCCTGAAAACTCAAACCCCGCGATATTTGCGAAGTTGCCCTTTGACGCTTCCGTCTTGTCGGGGAGCAGCGTCAATAGAATCGTGTGCGAACCCGCGCCGAGCCCGGTGAAGTCCCAGTGCTTCGCCTCCCCGCGGTTCGGCCCGTACTGGTCAATGGTCCCGGCCACCTTGCCGTCGATCTTCACTTCCATTCTTCCCGCGTCGTCGTATAGCGCGCCCAGCACCGTAATGCTCTCGCCCGTGAAGGTATACTGCGCCGTAGCCCCAATGACATTGCTCGCGTGCCACGCAACGTAGTTGGTCCAGCCTGGGCTCAACGTCGCCGCCGAACTTGGGATCCGGAAGCTCGGGTAACTCGGGTCCATGTACAGGAAGTATCGCTCGCCCTTCTTTGTTTGGTAGAAGGGCCGAATCAGAATGGAGTTGTCGGACTTCACTCGATAGTTCAAAGGATCGCCCGCGAGTGGTTCGAGAGCCGCGGCGACGTTCGTGAAGTCGATCTTCTTCGATGGATTTGCCGTCAGGCAACGCGCGACCATGGTTACCGGTCCAAACGTAATCGCCGCCGGAAACGGCTTGTCCTTCAGGAAGTGGCTCACCCGGAACTCCATGGGCAATTCCACGGCGAGTTTATCCCCGTCTTTCCATTCCCTGCTGAAAACCGCCCATCCGTGCGCATCCACCTCGACGGTGGCCGCAGCGCCGTTTACCGACGCCTTCATGGGCCCTGCCAACCATCCCGGCGCGCGCACCTTCAGCGCGAACGTCACCGGCGCCGCCGCATGCGCCGTGAACTCAACCTTCCCGGTTTCCGGAAAACGCGTGGCCTGGTCGATCTTCACTTTGGCTCCGCCACAGCTCCAATCCACTGAAGACGGCGTGAACAGATTCACGTAAAGGCTAGTCTCGTCATGGAAGTAAATCAGATCATGAAAGTCGGCGACTGCCTGCGGCCGTGTTCCCGAACAACACGCCCACGGCGCCGTGTTTTGTTTCGCTGATCCGCCGAGGTTGTACTCCGAGTAGTAAAACACGCTCCCATCGGGGTCCATCGGAATGCTTGCGCCAATCCCGTTCAGCACGAGCAACTCGATCCAATCGCCGTAACGGGCGTCGCCCGTAAAGCGAATGAGGTACTTACTCATCTTAAACGCCGCCCACGATCCGCACTGTGTCTCGAAATGGCTCGAAGTCTCTTTCAACATCGCGGCAAGCGTCGGACGCGGGGCCAGCGATTCATTCGGGCCGTACCCGCCGGTCACCCAGAGCTGCGAATCGTGCAGAAAATCAAACCCGTTCTTCAGCGTCTCCAGATAGCGGGGCTCGCCCGTGACGGCAAAGGCCGCGCCTAGACCGTTCATGCTATTCACATGGCTGTACGCGTGATAGCCACCGCCTTTCATATCGTGCTGGAAAATGTCCTCCTTGTTCTTGAGCAGATCCCAGAACTCGGTATACTCCCATACCGCCGCGAAATCGCGGTACTTCGCGTCCCCTGTCGCCAAATAGGCCCGGTAAAGATTTTCGCTCAACGTGTACCACTCCCCGCCGCCGGGGCCCGTCGGCCGCGCATATGCTCTGGTCCGATCCAGATGCGCGATGGCCCAGTCCGTAATCCGGCCAAGATACCCGGCCGCATCCTGATTGCCGCAGTACACCATCAGGTCCACCAACCCGCAGACCATCTTGTCGTAGTAATAGGGAGGCAATTGCGGATCTTTCTCGATGAAAAAGAAACCGTCCGGCGCCAGACATTCCGCCCATCCCTTCAGCAGGGCCTCCGCCTTCTCTTTGCACGCGGCGTCCCCTGTGGCCGCATACATTCGCGCGAGCCCAGATAGAATTTGGCCAAACGTATTGTGTCCAATGTAGCAACCCGCGAGGTCGGCGCCCGGCGCGGGCAATCCCGCGCGCAGACGATACCCGCGCAGAATGTCGTCGTTGGGCAGCCGAAGGTAGAAGTCGCGCACCTCGTCGAACTGCATTTTCAGCCGGCTGTCGTGAAGTGTCACACCCCGATAATCAAACGACTGCACCACAGTCTTTCCTTTCTCGGCAATCTGCGCCCCCGCCGCCGATGACGACACAACGGCCAGCATAACCCGCAGCGCCGCGATTGATATTGTGCGCACCTTGTTTCTCCTGTTGATCCCTATTCAACTCGCCTCATGCTACGGGGCGAGCCGATCATTATCAAACCGGCGATTTGCGAGATGCGCTTCGCAACGTGTCATTCTGAACGGAGTGAAGAATCTGCTTCACAGATACAAATGACACCGCCTCAGACGCATCTCGATCCCATGCTAGACTCAGATTCTTCACTCCGTTCAGAATGACACGTTGGCAGCCGCTCACGAATGGTTGCTGTGGTCTCGCACTGCAAAAGCCACTGTGACAGGAGAGCGATCGTCCTCGCTCGCCGGAGGAACAGCGCCTATATAGTCGTATGAGGCGCTCGCCTATAAACGATCCAGAATGACCAAGATGATAATCGCGAGGCCCAAGGCGCTTGACAAGGACCACCCCGCAAGTCCAAATACGGGCAAGAATAACAGACCGGCGACGTTCACTAAGATGAACAGCAGCGCCAACACGATGAGCACGAACGCCACAATGTCCGCGTAGGCGCGAAAAAAGGTAAACCATTTCGGTTCGGCGCCGAATGGCCCGGAATCCAGCCTGACCGGACTGCCGTTCAACAGGAAATCCGCGATAGACATAATGTATTTCCTGTCGTACAACATCCCGCTGTGGCCACCGGATACGACGTTCTCGACCAGGTGCGACGTATCTCCGTACTTAAACCCGTCGTATCCGCCGGAGCCGATTGTCCGAGAACCCAGTCTGTGTAGCGCTTTGGCAAGTATCCCGACCGCCCAGTCTCCATATCCCATGTCCGATCGGACCAGTTGAACTTGCTTTCGCGTGTCGATGACACGGTCCCACTCAAAGTCCGTTGGCAATACGCTGGCTGCGAAGCACACTCGATTAAACGATAATCGCGGGACTCGTCGTAGCGCCTCCCCCAGAATATAGGTGCCGTTGCTGTGGCCCGCATAGTGAAATTCCGCCTTTGGATTTCTGGCGAGATGGTCCGCGTACTGATCCAGGAACCAGGCTACAAACGAATCCCTATAGAACGGTCGAAGGAATCCGATGATCGAGAGGTATCCGTAAGTCGGCAGCATGACACACGCTTCGGGGCGGCGGCGCTTGATCTCGTCGGCAAGCTCTTTGAAGCACACCTTTGAATCGCGTATGCCGTGCATAAGAATGAAGACATGGCCGGAGCCGCTGGCTGTGACCGTCCGCGTTGGAATGGATTGGCCGAGGAACGCCCGAATATACAAGGAGCGGGTATCCGGCGTGGGCACGATGATGCTGGCGTGGGTCGCTTCGGGAACTTCCACGGGAACGACATCCGGGAATTGATCGATGTCAATCACATCATCCGGGTCCTGAACTGCGTCGCTGGTTCCCAGGAGATGCACCACGGTTGGCTTTGGGCAGGCGCTGTTGTTGAACCGAATCCAGTCGATTCGCAGGCGCGCGAGAAAATCCGCGCCGGCCAGCGTGGAGCGATGCATCGCGGCCAGCCGCAGCAGCTTCGCAAGAAAAAGCGCGGGGCGGACCCAAACGCGATCTTTCCAAGGCATTTTTTCAATCTTGATGCCGCGCGCTATGGCGCCCATCAGAACAATTCGTTCTACCTTTTCCACCCAGCCTTGTCTCAATGTCTCCGCGTTACCATAGCCGGACGCGTTCAGGTAGGCCCTGCGCAGGACCGTACTGCCCACACTATGACCCGCGAGGATGATCGTCGAGATCTCCGCGCCCTTCTCCCACCACCTCGAGACTCCGGTTGCTCCACAAGGGTTCGTGGTAATTGAATTGCAGCCACAGCGCATCCCGCAGGCCCGGCTCCTGTTGGAGCGTATGCTGAAGGCGCTCGAACGTCTGCGCGCGGCCCTTCCGATTCGGCGCCAACACAACGAGCGGCCTCGGCAGCTTGTGGACGTGAATCGTTTCAGACAACGCGGACATGGCTTTGCTTCCGATTTCAAGTTCCCCGGCCACCACGCGGCACGTAACGTTGACCCGCACGCGCCGGGCGCGGAAATGCGGGTCGTCTCCCGCGACCATCATGACGTAACCGTGGAAGGCCGTTCAATTAGAAACGACCTTCATACTTCAATGCGCTTGCCGAAGAGTGGGACGCGGGGAATATGGCGGCCGCCCGCGCCTTACGGAGCGACAGTTCAGTAGTGCGTTCGGTTGATTTTCGCATACAAATGATCGAGCATGGTCGCATGGGGAACTTGGATACGACATTCGGGGTCACCGAAGCGGGATCAACCGTGCGCCGCGAAACGCTCGGCGGCGTCACCACCTTCGCGACGATGAGCTACATCGTGTTCGTCCAGCCGACCGTTTTGAGTACGGTGGCTGGTTGCGCCGGTATCCCATTGCGCTGGCGCCGGGCATGGGCGAGAACTTTCTGTTCGTGTTTACTGTATGCTCGACCTTCCCGGGAGGGATGGGGTTTTCGTGGCAAGCCGGTTTGCTCATCGTCTTTGTTTCCGGTTTGTTGTTCGTGCTGCTGTCGCTTTGCGGCGCGCGGGAGAAGATGCTCGACGTTCTGCCGGATTGCCTCAAGAACGCCGTCGGACCCGCGATAGGACTATTCATCGCGTTTATCGGCTTGCAGTGGGGCGGAGTCATCGTGCTGAGTCCGACGACGATGGTGAAGCTGGGAGGATTTCACGCGGGCCCGGCGGCGATGACAGCGTTCGGTGTGTTTCTCATCGCCACGCTCGCAGCGCGGGGAGTTCGCGGCGGCATACTTATCGGTGTCTTGGCAACCTGCGTTGTTGGCCTCGCAAGCGGCGTCATCCCGTGGAAAAGCGAGACGGTGCATCTGTCGTTTTCCACCTTCTTTCACTTCAACGCCTCCGAACTAGTGGCAAAGTGGGACCAGGCGATTCTGGCGATACTGGTCTTCTTCTTCCTGGTGTTCTTTGACACGGTGGGCACCGTGGTTGGTCTCGGGACACAGGCGGGGTTTATCGGCGAGGATGGGCGCCTGCCGCGGATTGGACGCGCGTTCCTGGCGGACGCGCTGGCCACGTGCGTCGGGGCGCTGTTCGGCACCTCCACGGTGACGAGCTATATTGAGAGCTCGACAGGCATCGCCGCCGGCGCGCGAACCGGATTGGCGGCCGTGGTAACCGGCGTTTGTTTTCTGGCCGCCATTGCGTTCGCCCCATTTATCCACGTCGTGGGACAGGACATCGGTCCGGCGTTCTACCACGTCAAGCCCGGCGAGCTGTGCCCGAGCATGTACCCGGCGGTAGCGCCCGCACTGATCTTCGTCGGATTCATGATGATGGCGCCGTTGCGCCGCGTTAAA
Source organism: Candidatus Hydrogenedentota bacterium (assembly GCA_016215105.1). Taxonomy (GTDB): domain Bacteria; phylum Hydrogenedentota; class Hydrogenedentia; order Hydrogenedentales; family SLHB01; genus JACRLJ01. The sequence goes on along the minus strand of JACRLJ010000006.1, from coordinate 2,109 downwards.
TGGGAAGATGTAACCGAAAGTCTTCCCGCCTTCTTGACCGTGGCGTTGATGGTGTTCGGCTACGGCATCACGGAGGGCGTCGCCGCAGGCTGTATATCCTATGCGCTAATCAAACCGCTGGCGGGCCGCGCTAAGGAAGTCCATCCCATCATGTACGGGATCGCTGTCGCGTTGCTCGCGCGATACATCTGGTTGGTGTAAGCCCCGGGGGGGCGGCGTCCTCGCGCTACCGCTTCTCGTCTTTGGCCTTGTTGTGTTTCCGGATCAGCTCACCGAGCGTGTGGAACGTGGCCACGTCGATATCGCGCAACCGACCACGGTAGTCGGGGCCTACGTCGATGGAGAAAATGTTTCCGAACTTGATTGCGCCGAGATAGTCTTCGAACAGCTGTTCGGCGGGCCGGCATAACTGGTCGTGTTTCGGCAGCGAATAGAACCAATCCGCGCCGCCCTCGTGTTGCGGTAGAATCGGATACGTGAATTCCGCGACAAGATATCCTTTGTAGGTCGTTTCGGATTCTTTGTTGTACTCGGACGCGCTCGCGTCACCGATGGGGCCCGGTTTACCCCTCTCGCGCAGGCACAGGTCACCGGCAGGGTCACCGTGATTGAAGCCGACGAAGCAGTTTGGCTGAAGCTGGCGCACCCATTCCGCGGTGTCCTGGTGACTGAGGCCCCCGTCGCCTTGCGCGTGATCCATCCAGAGGAACGCGATAGGACCGTACTGGGTGAGCAACTCCTGAAGTTGGGCCTTCTTCACGTCCGGATTTTTGCTCGACGCCCAGATGGGGTTGTTCCAGTCGGAACCGCCAGGAATCATTCCCTCCTTCGGCAGCGGTTCCTTGATCCACGTCCAATCGCCTTCGGAAAAGTAGAGCGCCAGTTTCAGGCCGAACTTGTCGCAGGATTTGCGCAGGGCGGCAAGAACATCGGTATGCAGTGGACTGTTGGTTACCTTGAAATTGGTTGTCTTGGTGTCCCACAGGCAGAACCCGTCGTGGTGTTTCGTGAGGAACAGAATATAGCCCATGCCGGCATCCTTGGCGGCCTGACACCATTGGTCCGTGTCGCACCCCGTGGCCTTGAAGAAGTCGGGGTTCGTGGCGCCGCGCGTCCACTCGTGGCCGGAAAACGTGCTGAGCGACCAGCACACAAACATTCCGCAACGCAGGTTCGCAAGTTCCGAGGCCCGGGTTTCGTTGGGCTTTGAGGGTTGGGCGGCGGCGGTCATCCCGGCGTATACGAGGATGCAAATGACTGTCTTCATGTTCTCGATTTCCCGCTTTCTGTTTTGCCTCCTGCAATACGTGGAGATCATAACACGTCCAGGGGTTTGTTATAGCACGTTTGCGGAACATTGGGCTATCAAGGTGAGACGGCGAGGGCTGGATTGCCCGCGTGCGGGAGGGTCCGCGTCCTCGCGGACCGGTCCGTGCGCCCACAGCCCGACCTCAGCGGGAAAGAGGCCCTCGGTTCGGCGCTACTCGCTGCGCGTTTAATCTGCCGGGCAGGTCCTTGGCCTGCGTTGGTCCGCGAGGACGCGGACCCTCCCGGTGGCTAGCGCCGTCTTGTCGGAATTGGCCGGACTCTGTGGTTTCTTCAATGCCAATTCAACTCGTTCACTTCGCCTTGGTAGGGCCATTCCTCCCTATTCGTCACCAATCCGCGGCGAACCGGATTCTCGCGAACGTAGTCCCATTTTTGGTTGTAGTTTTCGCCGGTTCGTAACCGAGTGTGCCACTGGTTGCGCAGGAAGCGCCAGTCACGCCGGCCATGACGTATCGCGAATAACCGTTTCCAGTATTTCACCCAGCCATCATAATCGTAGTCCGCATCTCCAGGCGCGGCGAACAAGTGAATGTGGTCTGGCATAGTCACGTATCGTCCGACTTGCCAAAACCGGGCTTCGTTCCACACCTCCAGCAGAAGCCTGTGGCAGTAGTCATGTGCCAGCCAAGTCGCATGGCATTTGGTGCAAACCGTGTCAAATACGATGACTGTCCCGGACGCCGGCTTCTTCACCCCACCCGCAGGCCTCTTCCGCTCATGCCACATTCTCACCCCTTTTCCGGCCAAGGCCGTGTTCGCCTGTATTCCCCATCGATTCGT
>JACRLJ010000013.1:5916-46972 GCA_016215105.1 Candidatus Hydrogenedentota bacterium | reverse complement strand
GCCGTCCCCCGGGATATTGCGATTTTCCGTGCGCGCCGCAGTGGCGGCATTGACCAGACGATCGGTCCAGTCTCCGTTCATGGCGCCATAGAACGCATCGGCCGGCCAAGCCCCGCGATGCTCTGAATGGCCGTCAGGATTGAGATTCCCCGAATAGGGCACGGGGACATGTCCGAAAAGAAACACGGCTTTGACGTGGGCAGAGTCTCCCGTGTACTCCGCTTGAATGAGAGCCCTAATACTCGTCACGGGATCGGAGCGCCCTACATCGTGCCGCCGTACAATCCAGCCGTCTCCCATCAGATCTTGAGCGAGCCGTGACAACTCGTCGGTAAGTACCAGCGCACAACTACGCTCGACAATCAACACGATCTTCCCGCAGTCGTCGACGGCGGGTACACGGATGCCTGCAGAGACATAGCCGCGCTTCGGAGGACGGCCCCGCAGCTCCGGTTGGTAAAGCATGTACTCGTACGCTACGCCCACGGCCACGTTGGCGTCGCGGTACTCCGTCGCGGTGCAAGCGAGGTCCGTCTTTAACCGCTGAGTCCAAGTGGTGTCTTCGTCCAATTTCCGGTAGACCTGGATCGGCTGCGCACCCTTGGTGGAGGGCCACGTCAATGTGATTTGCGGCGGCGAATCTTGAACAATGGCGCTGGCCTTAATGGTATAGTCCTCAGCGACCGTTGCGAACGCGGCCGGCGCCAGTCCCAACGCGGCCAATGCGATCAGGTTAGACGCCGTGCGTCGAAACGTCCCGCTAATTCTGTATTGCCTCACCATTCTTGGCCCTGGCTTAGCTTTCCGCAGTCTCGCGCTCGAGGACGCGAACTCGCTGTCGGCCGCGTCCTCGTTTCTGATGCTGACGACGCTGACTATGAAACTAAAAGAGCATCGAGCGCTCGCTGCCAGCGGCAGATCTGGCCAAACGATCACTTATCCAACTCGCCAATTGTTCAGCGGAGATATCCCGGCAATCTGCTCCGCGTCGGCGTTTGAGGAATTCAGGAGACGGAGTATAGCACAGGCTTCCCAGTCCAGCTTAAGCGTCTGGCCGCATGCATTGACGTCTACCCGCTGCAATCACGAATTGGACAAAACCAATCATCATTTGCTATGCTTGCGCCGTCGTTCCCTGAGGTTACGGATGTCCCTGGAACCTGGGGCGCGCGATTCACCACATATTCATGTGGCGGTGTAGCTCAGTTGGTTAGAGCAGTGGAATCATAATCCACGTGTCCGCGGTTCGAATCCGTGCACCGCTACCAATTAAACAATTACAGCCCAAGGGTTTACAAGAACAACCCTTGGGCTTCATTCTTCCTGCCGCCTCGCGCAACAAACACGTCCAGTCATACGCGACTTCGACGCTGCGGACGATCAAACTCGTCCCACTTTGCCCCTGGGAGCCTGGAGCGTTCAAGAATGGCATCCATACAAGACCCTGTTCGCGCGCTGAACTAGTCTGCGCTATGCGCCAAGAGCAATCCGAAACCGCCCGTATACGTCTTCCCCCCAAATACCTATCGACCTTGCTCTCGTCACCTCCAGCCGAGCGCCGAAGTCGGCGCGCAGCGTTGGTGGTCGCCCCACGCAATCGTTTAGGTCCCGGACCCACGGTATAGCGACTATGCGAAATTCGTAGGCAGGTGATCTACAACCGAGACGAGTGCTGCGCCAAGAACGATGTCCTTGACATCGCCATACTCTACTACTTGGGGGGCCTTATATTCTCTGCAACCCATGACACTCCCTTTCCGTAATTCCTTGGACTCATCGAGTCCAAGACCTCCGCGATAGAGTCCAGCTCTTCGAACAGTTCAAAGAGACGGTTCACCGCAACCGGCAACGCGCCGCATATCGCGCGCCAACTGGAAGACTCTGTCTTAACTGCTTTAGATCAAGATACTTACGACCGCGACTCATTGCTACGAAGCAAGACAGCTCAACTCCAATACGCTGCAATAGTTGTCATCGCTGACCAGATAATGCCGCCCCCGCAACTGTCCCCGCGATTCCACCGTGAGTCCATACGCAGCCCTCCAGCGTCGCCAGAGGACAGTTTCCAATCACACCGCCCAGCCATATCGGGACGTCGAGCGCCCTGGCCAAATTGAACTGTCCGGGTAAACCGACCCCGCGCGTATGCCGCAATATTCTAGTTTCACGGGAATTCGATGAATCCGCATCGTATCAACTGCCGAATCCAGATTGAGAGATTCCTGGACTGTGGCAAGGTCGCCTGCCTAGCCGTCCTCCACTTGCGTCCCAAGCCCACTTGTAGTTGTATCGGGGCATGGCAACGAAAGACACTCCAAGACGATGCCGGGACAGGTCGACCAACAAGCACGCTGTTCACGGCTCAAACGTGCGCGGACGCGCAAGCAAGATTGCCCCATTCCTGAGATTCGAAAATCATTTACCGAATCTTTACCAATCCTTTGACGGGGGTTCATTTCCATCTGGCCAAATAACGTCTCTGTTATGGGCCCGCTTAGTGTGTCCGCGAACTAGGCGGGCCCCTTCCTTTCATCCGTTATCTGCGCTTTGCCCTTGACTCAGTTGGCTCTTGAGAGTCCTGTATGGCCCGCAATTGGGCTCGTTTGCTACGCCCATACGCCACATCGTGCCTACTCCTCATCACATCGTAGCGCCAAACGCGGTCGCGCCTAGGCGGAAAGGCTTTTCGCGAACGCTGTACGGCTCTTCCGGTTTTCACGACTGTTTCGGCGTGAGTCTGGCAACGTACCCCACAGCGCCCCTCTTGCAGCACATACCTGTTTGATGTAGCAAAATCACGGCGTGCTCGGTGAAGAGTGTTGCGGCAGTTCAGGTCGGAATTCCCAGCCATGCCGTGTTGTTTTCTTTCTCGCAACGCCTGTCAAGCCCTGGAAGAGCATTTTTGAATATGGCTACGAAGCCATCGGCTCCAGCGAAGCCACGCAAACGCAACGCAGTTCAGCTGCGTAGGACTATAGCTTCTTTGTCCGCAACTTCCACCTTGTTCGCGTAGATGTTGCGGACAAAGAAGTCATACCTATGACTCTGCCGTTGCGGCCGGGCCGCCTTAGGATTGTCCGCTTTAGCGGACGGTGAGCGCGTAAACTAACGGAAAAGGAGTGCCAAACATGTCGAGAAGTGTTCGTGCGTTTCGTCGGACGATGATTCCGGTTGCTGCGGCGCTACTTCTGGCGTTGCTAGTCTTGACCCCGGGGGACCGCGTACGCGCGGAATCCAACAGAGGTTCCATCGAGTTCGCCTTCGGCGACGGAAGCGTCCGCATCTTTACTGCGGGACCGTTTGTTCTGGGACCAAATGAATCGGCCCGGTCCCGTCTCCTGCTGCCGGCGGTACAGCGGGCGCGTGCTGAGGTAACCATAGTGGACTCGCACGGCAACGCGCTGTTCACCAAGGTTTTCCAGAACCCCGGACCGCCGCAAGACCCCGCGGGAAAGCTCCTGCCCGCGGTGAAATCCTTCTTCGATGTGTTCTTCGAACTATCCATTGACGACCGAGGTACGCTGATGTTTGGTGACGGCTCGGTAAGGACAGAAATCGGTAGTTTCCAATCCCCGGAGGACTTCTCGATCGTGGTGGGTATGTTGCTGCCCGCAGTCCAAAAAGTCCGAGAGGCCGCCGCGCGCGCAAGCTGGGGAACCGTGCAGCTCGGCGGAGAAAGGGCCGGGGCCGGCCTGCTATTGCCCTATATCGAACAATCCAGTCTCGTACCCGTTCAAAACGCGCTGCGATAGCTCAAGTCTAATTTCAGCGGCCGCGCCTCTAGAGTTCTCTGCGTTCTTTCGCGGCCAAATGGTTTGAGTGCAGCTTTGCCAAGCTATGCCATCCGCCTGTCTTCCGTGACTGGCCGCTGCGCAGCGGCCAGTCACCGCGCTTAACCTCGAAGTAGCGCTCCCGTCACGGCGGTTCCCGCCTCCCAGAGTAGCGACCGCATTTTAATCCCCTGGCGCCAAGATGGTAGTGTTCTGGAAGGACACGCTCACGTGTGAACCAGAAAGACACGAAACTTGCCGCTGCCCCAAATGCCTACTCTACTCGATACAATTGCCGAAACCATCGCTCGTCACGCCATGATTCAGGCCGGTGACAAGATTCTCGCGGCGGTATCCGGCGGCCCCGACTCGATTTGTCTGCTGAACGCGCTGCTTACCCTTGGTCACAACCTGGAAGTTGCCCACCTCGATCATGGAACGCGCAACGGCGAAAGCGCGGAGGACGCCAAGTTCGTCGAAGCCAAGGCACAGGAATTGGGCATCCCTATTCACCTCGAAGTACGTGACATCGTCCGCGAAGCGCTGCTCGCACGGCAATCCTTCGAGAACTACGCCCGCACGGCGCGCTACGATTTTCTAACCAGGATCGCGCACGACCGCGGGTGCGCCGCCATTGCCACCGGCCACCATGCCGGCGATCAAGTCGAAACCCTCCTGATGCGGTTTGTCCGCGGGACGTCGCCTCGTGGTCTAGCCGGCATTCCTCCAGTTCAAGATCACCTGGGCATTCGTGTCATTCGCCCGTTGCTAGCCTGTCAAAAAGTCGACATTCTTGGCTACCTAGACTGCCACCGTGTCGCATATCGCAGTGATCATTCGAACACCGACACGCGTTTCCGTCGCAACCAGATCCGGCACGGTCTCCTACCCACGCTGGAACGCGAATACAACCCGCGCGTTCGCGAGGCGCTCGAGCGGCTCGCCATTATCCAACGCGATGAGAACGGCCTCATGGAAGACCTCGCGAACGCCTTCCTGGATTCGTGTGTAACTCAGGAAGGGTATATCGCGCGGGCCGCGTTCGCCGACGGGCATCCAGCGCTACAGCGGCGCGCGTTAACGCTTCTAGGCTGGCGCCACGGAGTGGATTGTCCTTTCGACATCGTCGAGGCCGCACGCCGCGCCGTCCTGGACGCGGCCGCCGGTCACGAGGTAGATCTCGGTTCGGGCCTCCGCCTCCGTATCACCCGGCGGGTGGCCGAATTCGAGACCGCCAGCGAAAAGCCCGGCCCGAGCGAAGTCCAACTATCTCTGCCCGGCGAAACCACCGCCTTTGAAAAACGCTTCCTCGTACGGTATCGTATGGCCCCTTTGGAGGGCGGTCCGGCACGCCACTGTACCCCACGTTGCCAGTTATTCGACGCCGACGCACTGGGGGAGTCCCTCGTGGTGCGCCATCGCCTTCCCGGTGACCGTTTCACCCCGTTGGGCATGACGGGCACGCGAAAACTCAAGGACTACTTTATCGACATGGGAATGCCCTCCGCGGCTAGAAGCGAGCAACTAATACTGACCGCCAACGGACGAATCGCGTGGATCATCGGCCACGCCATCAGCGCTCACGCGGCGGTTACCCCCGAAACCCGAAACGTGATTGAAATTGAGGTATGCAATGCGCTTGTCTGAAACGCCCCTGCTCACGAACGAGCAGATCCAGCAACGGGTGGCCGAAATGGCCGCCGCTATCTCGCAGGATTACGCCAACCGTGAAATCGTCGTCGTGGTCGTACTCAAAGGGAGTATCATCTTCGCCTCGGATCTCATTCGGAAAATCACGGTCCCGGTCTCTCTCGAATTCATCCGCGCCAAGAGCTATAGCGGAATGACCGCCTGGCAGCCCCCTCAGATCTCGATGATGCCCGAGCAGTCACTGAAAGATAAACACGTTCTTCTCGTGGAAGACATCCTCGACACCGGAACAACCACCGCCCTTATCGAAAAGCGCCTTACGGAACTCGAACCCGAAAGTGTCGCCCTCGCCGTCCTGCTGGATAAACCATCCCGAAGGCGATTCCACGTCGACTGCGAGTACACCGGATTCACCATCGAGGACCATTTTGTCGTGGGTTACGGCCTCGACCTCGATGAACAACATCGCAATCTACCCAATATCTACACCGTCCTCGACGGCAAGACGCCAGAGGAATCAGGTCGCTAGAGGCGCGGCCGGAAGGCCTCCGCATAGCTAAACTCCGCACGAGCCGTCGCTGGTATTGAACAACTTACAGATGCTTTCTGGCCGCGCCGCGTCAAAAAGCCAACTTTCTGTCCGGATTCCTAGCGCGAAGATTCACAATCGAGACGACACACGCCCCAGACCCATGTGCGCATTCAGCCCCGGCTAGGGGCGCAAGAAGGTAGCCCACGGTGCAAACCGCGGGATCACGCCCAGTCCAAGGCCCAGCCCTGGAAGGGCGAAAGAGCTCTCGATTGGTGCGTGTACGTTATGACGCCAACAGCATGACGCGCCACTCTAGCGCCTTCAGACCCGCGTTCTATTTCGCTGCACGCCGATACGTAAGGAGCGCCGATCCCGGCTTGGTTGACACGGTAATCGTCAGCCCTTTCTCCATCAAATCGCCTCCCGTGATCAGCGTGGCCTCGGTCTCATCAAGATTCTTCACCTCGTACCGCGACGCGGGCTCCAGACCGCGCAGTACGAACGTCGCGGCGCCATACGGGCTCTCGGACCGGCGGAACGCCGCCACAAATCCCCGGCCCTCCTCGGGACAGTCGAACTGCCACGCCATCCACACGTCACCTTCGACGTGATACGACGTGAGTGGGTAATAGTCACCGTAATAGTCGGGCGCAATGTCCTGCCACTGCCGCAACATCTTCCGCAGTGATTCGTAATCCGAGTCCGCCTTTCGCACGTCATAGCACGAGATAATGTTGGGGCACATCTGACTGCGGAACACGTACGGGTCAAACGAATTCACGCCCGTACCAAAGAACGGCATCCAAAACGATATTCCGTACGTGTGCAACTGCTGGCTCACCGGTTCGAGTATAAAGTCGCTTCGCAGCAGGGGAACGGCGCGCCGCAAGGTCTCCAGATCGTTACGGCGTCCACCCGACGCGCAGGAGTCAATCAGCATATTCGGATGGCGTTTGCGCAGTTCATCCCAATACGCCAAGTACCCCGTCACGTGCTGAATTTCCGTTATGCCCTGACGGTCTGCCGCGTCGTTCTTCCGCCAATACTCCAGCGGCTCCATGTTGAAGTCCTGCCGATACAAGTCAATTCCCTGATTCGTCAACAACCCGTCCACATGGTCGGTCAGCCAGGCGCGCGCTTCGGCATTGCCGAGATTGAGCAACTTCTGCTCCCCATCTTTCCCCAGCAGCCACTCCGGATGCTTCTCGTACAGCCACGTTCCCGGTGTCACCCGTTCCGGCTCAAACCAAACAATGCTCTTCACGCCTTTTGCGTGGGCGTGGTCCGTAATCGCCCGCAGTCCTCGCGGAAAGCGCTTGGTGTCGACCTCCCACGTCCCGGTGTTGGGCCAGCCGGTAGCGTTGAAGTACCAGCCCGCGTCCATCCACCAATAGTCCAGCGGCAGTTTCTCTTCGAGATAACGATCCACGAACAGGATTTGGTTCTCTTCGTTCGCGTTGATCATCTCGCCGAATTGATGCGAACTACATGCCGCCATCTGCGGTGAGGGCGGCAGCTTTCCTCCTGGACGTGGCACATTGTGCGCAACCATCCAACGCCGCCAAATGTTCTGTGAACGAACGAAGTCCCCCTCGTAGAACTGAAGCGCCACCAGCGGACCCCGCACTTCCTCACCGGGATGCAGCGTGAAATGCGTCAATTCCTGACCGCCGCTCACACGCAGCCCATTCGTATCGTCCCGCGCAAACTCCGCCGCCCACTGCCCCGGCCAGCCAACCACCGCAATAAGACCGCGTCCCTGCGTCTCGATATTAAAATACGGAAGATTGGCGTCCGTAGGCCGTCCGCCCGACGTCGCGATATGTTTTGCCGACTTCGGCCCGAGCGGAGTCTCAAACGGCTGATAGTCCGTTGCGGAGTACGGACTGCCCGTGTGATGGCGCAACACAAACCCGCCTTTGGCGCCGCAATGCGTTCGAATATCGAGCGCATTGATCTGCTCGATGATGGGAGTGTCCGCCGTGCCTGTGTTCTTGAAGTACAGCGTCCATTCGACCGTCGGAAAGTCCAGATACTCAACCGCAACGCACCGCACCTCGAGACCCGTCGCGGCGTGGTGGTAGGTCACCTCATGTCGTGAGCGCGGGCCATCCGGCGCGCTCGTTCCACGCACTACTTTCCACGAGGCCTCGTCCTTGAGAATCTCCGCGAACGGCTTACCTCCATACGTAAACGAGAACGGCGGTTCAGTTGTGATCGCGGCCGCGTCACTCCCGCCCAGAAGCGGCAGATTACCCACCATCAACGCGCGCCCGTCCGCTAGAATGACCCGCGCCTCGGCCCAATCCGCCTGATCGCACGAAATGCCATCTCCGGCATCGCCCACCTCGAGCACAAATTCCGTAGCGCCCCCCAAGTCCACCTCAACCGGCGCCCCAGGCATTCCTTCCCTCATTACACCGGAACGGAATCGCTCCGTCCCCCCGGCGCTCACGCTGAACACGACGCTCCCGCGTCCCCCGCTGGTCTGCTCATTGCTATCCACCCCCGCGACAGCGTTAAACGTCTTTCCAGCCCCCGGAAGCCGGACAATGACCTTGCTCACGGCGTGACAGTACAACCCGCGAGTGTATTCCTTGTCGCCAATTCGCAACGGTTTTCCAGCGCGAGAGTTCAACTGAACTGCGTCGTTATTCGCGACCACCTCGATCCCTTGCGTCACAGGCGGCGCATCCGACTTGCCATCAAACTTGGCCGCCGCCCAGCGATGCGCCTGTGCCTGCTCTTCCGGCGTGACTGTTACGGAAAATGCCGATGGAATCGACGTCAGTGTCATGAATACCCCCGCGAGGATGCTAGAGAACCCGAGTTTGAACATAAGAGACTCCTTTTGCGGCCCATTGTAGCCCCGCCAACTTCCAATTTGCCACGCTAGGGCTACAATGCTTTTTCCCCCGAGGTTCGTTGCGCTATCGGATTACCTGGACGTCGCACACCGGGATCCGGTGTCGTCGCGCTTCCGGGCTGCACGAGACATCACTTTCTTGAGTCCCAGAGGGACGCCAGGAGAGTAGCCGGGGGTGACCGATAGGGAACCCCCGGATCACCCGCCCCACCGAGCGTCAGCCCCGAAGGGGCGCAGCATACCCCCGCGCTTCCGCAGTTCCTTTGTCGGCCGCCGCATCCGTCAAATTTCCAGAACGACTGAGAAAGGGTGTATAAAGTACTCGGTTGGCCGCGCCGCAGCCGCCCGCGACAGAGAACTTCACTGGAGGAACGCGCCATGTCTCAGGATATTTCAGCCGAATTCACGCAAGCCAGCGAAGCGGTCAAGAAACTGTCCTCAGCGCCCGACAGCGCGACCATGCTCACGCTATACGGCCTGTTCAAGCAGGGTTCACTAGGTAATTGCGCCGGAGAGCGCCCCGGTATGCTGGATTTCGTCGCACGGGCCAAATTCGACGCATGGAAAGCGCTGGACGGCATTTCTCAGGACGACGCCAAGCGCCAATACGTAGAGTTGGTCCAGTCCTTGCAGGCGGCGGACAAGAAACACTAGTCACATCCAAGGAGAGCGTACATGAGTTTGAATCGACGCGCATTTCTCGCGGCAGCCGCGCTGCCCGCGGCGGCAATCCTGTCCCAAAGTGCTCTTGGTGCGGCGGATAAGAAGAGATATCGCGCCTGCGTCATTGGCGACAGCAAGCAAGGCGAATACGGCCACAACATGCACTTGTGCTTCGCGATGCGGGACGACGTCGATGTCGTCGGACTGGCCGACCCGGATGAGGCCGGCCGCCGCTCGCACGCCGACCAGGCAAAGGCCCAACACGCCTACGCGGACTACCGCGAAATGCTCGACAAGGAGAAACCCGATCTCGTTGCGATCGGTCCCCGTTGGACGCTGCATCATCGTGAATACCTGCTCGCGGCTGCTGAACACGGCGCGCACGGCATTATCGAGAAGCCCGTCGCCGACGACTTGTCCGACGCAGACGCAATGGTCCAAGCCGCGGAAGCCAAAGGCCTCAAGTGGGCCGTCGCCTACAACTTTCGCGCGACCGCGCTCGTCCAACACGCCAAGAAACTAATTGTCGATGACGGAATTATCGGCGAAGTCCTTGAACTGCGCGGACGAGGAAAAGAAGACGATCGCGCCGGCGGCGAGGACTTGCTCGTTCTCGGAACGCATATCTTTGACCTCATGCGCTTCTTCGCGGGCAATCCCGAATGGTGCGAAGCGGACATTACCGTCAATGGCAAACCCGCCACCAAAGCGGATGTCCACGATCCCACCGAGCCCCTCGGAAAGATTGTCGGAGATCGCATCCAAGCCACCTTTGGTTTCGCAAACGGGGTAAAAGGGTACTACGGTACAACCAAGAATAAGGACAAGAACGGCGGACGCTGGGGCCTCGACATCCTCGGTTCAAAAGGCGTTGTCACAGTACGCATGGACGCCACACCGGGAATGCCCGCCGTGTTCGTACTCCGCGACCCATCCTGGGCGCCCGGTGGAAAGAACATCCCGTGGGAGCCGCTCCCCAACGCTCCAGACATAAAGTTCAAGGACGCCAACAAGGAGCGCAATGCGCCAATCGTTAACGACCTCATCGCCGCCATCCAGGAAAATCGGAATCCCGCGTTGAGTCTGCAAGACGGTCGTGATTCGCTCGAAATGACGCAAGCGGTCTACGAAGCTTACGTGAGGGGCGCCCGGGCGCCGCTGCCCTTGAAGGACCGTTCACATCCCCTGAAACGATGGGGCTGAATACGCGATGGGATTGCCAGCACATCCCCCAAGAACGGTAGCCGCCACCCCGTCCGACCTGTCCGACCGGTTCGGCCCCATGTTGCGTTGCACGTCAGTGACCGGTATATTCCTTTATCAAGATTCAACGAGGAGACTCCCGTGCCAATCATGCGTTCACTCGTACTCGCAATTGCAGCATTATCGCTGTGCTTGACAGCACATGCCGCAGCCAAGAAGGAACGCGCGCCGAAAGCCAAGCCCGAGACTCCCGCCGAAAGCGTCCCCCCAGCCGCTGCCCCGTCAACCCCGGCTGCAAACGGTCCCATGGGCGAAGTAACCATCGACATCACCGATTTGATCTCTCGCGAGCTTCCCGCGAAAGTGGAACTGCGCAACACCGCAGGCGGCGACCCGATTTCCATCGACGCCCCAAAAGGACGCGCGCACGGACAATTCCCCGTCGGAAAGTACCACGCGGACATTTATGTCTACAGCGCGGGTCTCCCATTTCTCGTCCACGCCAAAGAAGTCGTCGTCTCTGAAAAGCAGCCCGCATCCATACTGCTGAATCTGGCGCCTGGCTCCAGCGGTAAAACCCCGCTCCAGGCCTTTGATCGCGATTTAGATCTCGCACTGGACTCCGTCGAGCAAAAGGAAGGAACCGACCCGAACGACGCCTCGAGCGTGCCGCATAAGCAAAAATTGACCTTCCCCGCGCCGGTGCTCGCCAAACAAAGCGGATGGTATCGCGGCGAACTGCATGCGCACTCCAGCTATGGCGAAGGCCGAGGGAAGAATACCGAATCCGTGCCCGACCTGGTAGAACGCGCCGAAAAAGCCGGCCTCGACTTCCTGGCCATCACGGACCGCAATACCTTGGCCGCCTGTACCGATCCCGGCTTCAAGTCCGATAGGGTCGCGCTGATTCCGGCCATGGAATGGGGCTCCGACAAGGAAGGGGTTGCGCTCATCTACGGCCCCCGCACCATGCCTGACATCGTGCATTCCCAGGAAGAAGGCCAAGCCGTGCTGAGGCTGCTCCAGGCGCAGGGCGGCGTGTTCGCCGTCGCCCATCCCTGTTTTCCAACGGCGCCGTGGCAGTGGGGCCTGCAATTCGTCAACGCGATCGAAGTCTGGTGCCGCGACTGGCGCGGCGTCCCCCCCATGAATGTCGAACAGCTTACCGAGCCAAACAAACTCAAAGTGAAGACCCGATTCGCCTACTCTATCGCCGAGGCCGCGTCCATGAACAGACTGTCCGCCAACGGCCAGGCTGTGGCTTTTTGGGACAGCGAGCTCGCGCGCCAACTCCGGGCGTGCGCCATCGCGGGCAGCAGCACCACGAGTCCCAAAGTCGCCATGGGCGCGCCCATCACCTGTGTCTACGCCAAAGATAAGTCGTGGCCCGCGATCCTCGAAGGAATCCGGCTCGGACGAACATACATATCTTCCGGCCCCGAAGGCCCGACGATTCAGTTCTGCGCCGACGTCAAAAAAGACGGCAAAATCGACATCTCGATGGGCGGTGTCGCCCCCTTGGGCGTTCTGACCGAATTACAGGTCATCATTACCCGTGCGAAGGGCAGGAAGGTTGAAGTGCTGCGCAATGGTCTGCCCATCATCGCGCAGAAGATCGAAGACAACGCGTTCATCATGAAGTTTGATCAGATTCCCCTCGATTACTCCGTCTACCGCGTCCAGGTCATTGGCGAAGGCCCCGCCGAAGGCTTTGGAGGCTCGGAAGTGCTCGCCATGTCCAGCCCAGTCTATTTCGACGACATTATCGTCGTGCGCAAAGACCTCGACCCCGAACAAGCCTGGATCAAGATTCAGACAAAGTATCAGGAAGAGTTCAACCCGGACATGTTCGTGCCCCCTTCCAATATACGCAAAATTGAGCCGAAGTACCTCAACTAGCCACCCTCTGCTCCACCAATCACAGTGGATTGTCGATCTTCTTAACAGCACGGCCGATGCGCCTGCATACCATCGGCTGTTAGGTCTGCTCCGTCCAACCTGTCCGACCTCTCCACTCCACCCTCCCGCCGTCCTAACACACTCCTAATCACGATCTAACCAAACCCTAGCGCCACCCTAATCCTCACCTAACCACATCCCAATAACCTTCGCCTCATACTTGGGTCCTGCAAAAGCGATAGCGGAAAAACAAATGCGAGGGAGAACGAACATGAGTAGATGGCTATGGGCTGTGATCGGTTCACTAGGCTGTGCCGCCGCGGCGTTCGCTCAAGATCCGCCGCCCGACAGCGGCGAGCTAAAGGGAGAAATCGAGCGGCTGCGCAAAGTCGTCCTTGATGAGCAACAAGTCATTGCCGATTGTATGAAACGCATCGACCAGCTCGAGACCAGCAAGACTGCGGTCGAAAAGAATGGATTTGACAAGGTCAAAGTCAGTGGGGACCTGCGGTACCGATTTGAATACATCCACCAGGACCCAAGCACCCTCTTTCCGGGCTACCGCATCCCAAACTTGATTCCGGTCAAGACCCCGGATACCCGAGATCGGCAACGCCTGCGGCTGCGGTTGAACTTCAATTGGAAGATCAGCGACGAGTGGAACGCCGTCGCACAACTCGCCAGCGGCGAAAACTATGACCCTATCAGCACCAATCAATCCCTTACCGGAGGGTTCTCGAAGAAGCCCATCGCCATTGACCTCCTCTACTTTGATTACCACCCCGTAGCCCTGACCGGACTCAACGTCTACGGCGGAAAAATGAAGAATCCCTTCTACACCCCCGGAAAGACCCAGACGATCTGGGACCAGGATCTCACCCCCGAAGGACTCGCCTTCACCTACACCAACCGCGCCATCGACAACTGGGAGCTCTCGCTCAACGGCGGTTACTTCCAGATCCAGGAAAACTCCACGGACTACGACTCCCAACTGCTAGGTGTCCAAGGTATCGCCAAGTATTCCTTTACCGAAGACGGACTCACCAGCGCGCTCCTCGGCCTCAGTTACTACGACTACATCCACGCCAAAGGTTTCCGCACGTTCTATACCAACACGGACAATTTCGGGAACTCGCTTAACCCCATCATGCTGTCCGCCGCCGCTGACGCGATGGGATTCTATGCGCAAGACTACAATCTTGCAGAGGCGTTCGCAGAAGTGACTTTCCCCGTCGGAAGACTCCCCCTGACCATCTACGGCGACTACGTAGTCAACACCGCCCGCGCCGACCGATACTTTGATCAAAGCCGGGGCGACACCGCATGGGCCCTCGGTCTTAGCCTGGGTAAGTGCGTCGCGCCCAAGTCCTGGGCTCTGAAATACGAGTACCGTGATGTCCAACGTGACGCGGTTGTCGGCGCCTTCACCGACTCCGACTTCTCCGGCGGCGGCGCCAACGCCCGAGGTCACATCCTCGGCGCTGAATATGCCGCCACCTCGAGCGTGCGCCTCGCATTGACCTATTTCATTAACGACAACCGCGGAAGCGATTGGATACGCCTGCTGCCCGTCTGGGGCGGACGTGAAAACGTTGACGGCCCCTATCAACGCCTGCAAGCCGACTTGAATATCAAATTCTAAGACAAAGTGCGGAGGTAAGTACGGAGCGTTCGGGAGGGCGGATGTCCTCATCCGCCGGTCCGGGCGCATAGGACCGTACTAACGCAATCGTGTCCTTAGGAGAATATGTCGTTTAGCGCCGCCGCAGGCGGCTACTAACTAAAACCATCAAATAGGAGAAGACACCATGAACCACATCAGCCCCGTTTCCCGCGGTATTCCGGCGCTAGCGGCCAGCCCCGTCGAAGTCGCCGGCATGTTCCAAAAGCTTCAAATCCTCGCCGGCGCCACTACCGCCACATTCGGCACGCTCACGGCCGGAGTCAATTTCTACAATCTCATCGCGAACCCTCCGCGCGAAATCACAAACGGCCAGAAAGGTCTCTAATCATGACACCTACGAACGCCACGAATAAGCCATTCGCGCGTCTCGCCACAGCAGCCGCGCTCGCCGTCTTCCTAACGCTGGGAAGCCGCGCCGCCCTGGCGGAGAAGGCTGGCAAGAGCAATGTCACCGTCAAAGGTTCCGATACCCTCGTCCAGTTGTCCGCGCATTGGGCGGAAGAGTTCATGAAGAAGTATCCGGATGCTAGCGTCGCCGTAACAGGCGGCGGCTCCGGAATCGGTATCTCAGCATTGCTCAACGGCACGACCGATATCTGCAACGCCTCGCGCGACATCAAACCCGAAGAAAAGAAAAAGGCGGCGGAAAATGGAATTACCCCTATCGAAACCAATGTTGCGTTGGACGGTATCGCGATTGTCGTGAACAAGGACAACCCTCTGACTGAGATCTCCCTCGAGCAACTCAAACAGATCTTCACCGGCGAAGCCACCGAATGGGATCAATTCGGCGGACCCAAAGGCAAGATAATCGTTCTTACCCGCGAGACGAGTTCGGGCACCTACGTATTCTTCCAAGAACTCGTGCTCGGGAAAAAGGATTACGCCACCAGCGTCCGCATGATGCCAACCACCTCCGCCATCATTGAAGCCGTCGCCACCGACAAGACCGCGATCGGCTATGTCGGCCTCGGGTACGCCGCCGGAGCCAAAGACCGGGTCAAGGTCTTGAAGGTAAGGAAAGACGCCAACACGCCAGCAATAGAGGCGACCGAGGAGACCGTGCGTTCCAGTCAATATCCCATCGCGCGTCCGTTGCACTGCTACACCAACGGAAAGCCCAACGGGGCCGCCGGAAAGTTTATCGAGTTCTGCCTCTCCCCCGAGGGACAAACTATCGTCCGTGAAGAAGGTTTCGTGCCGTTGAAATGAATAAACCCGGACAGGCGGGCGGAAACTCAAATCCGCCCGCCTGTCCTATACGTCCTATTCGTCTTATATGTCCAATCCGCCTAAGTACGCCTGCGCTCGACGAGCGCAGGCAGCCGGAGCGCCAAAAACTCAACCCACAACGCCCGCCCAGCCCAACCGCGCACCAATCACGAACAAGCCCCATTCTTGCCCCGGAACAACCTCGACGAACACAACCCCATCTTCGACAAACGAAACACCAGCCCCGTCCAAAGACACCCAAACCCGTACCTCACGCTGCGGCGGAAATTGATCGACGACGCCTCGGGAAAATACTTCGTGGGACAACTCACCTCCGCAATCGTATAGCCAAGCCAATGAATCTGCGCCAACATTTGATTGTCGAATATGAAATCGTCCGAGTTATTCTCCAGAGACAGCTCGTCAAGCAGTGATCGCGAGAAAGCCCGATAGCCCGTGTGATACTCGGATAACTTCGCCCCCAAGAGCAAGTTCTCGAATAGCGTCAGGAAGCGATTCGAGACATATTTCCAATACGGCATCGCCCCCTTGAGCGCCTGCCCTCCAAGTATGCGCGAGCCAAGCACGCAATGAAACAACCCATTGCCGATCATTGAAGCCATTGCCGGAATCAGCAGCGGCGTGTACTGATAATCGGGGTGAACCATAATCACGATATCGCCCCCCTGCTCGCAGGCAAGCCGGTAGCACGTCTTCTGGTTTCCCCCGTAACCCTTGTTCTTTTCGTGAACGTGCAACAGCGTCTTCGGCAATGCGCGGGCGATCTCGGACGTAGCGTCGTCGCTGGCGTCGTCAACGACGATCACCAGATCGACAATCTCCTGAGCCATTACCTCATCGTAGGTCTTCTTGATCGTCTTCGCCGCGTTGTACGCCGGCATAACCACCACGACCTTCTTCTCGTGAAACATGATCGCTCCCGTACGCTGCCGAACACTGGACGCACGGCATTTTCGCACAGGCCTTCATGGCGGGGCAATGAGCGGGGCGTCAAGACGCGAGCGGCGCTGGCTACCCTGTTGCGGCGCGCGCGCAATACTCGCGAAGCAGTCTAAGATATACCCTGTATTCGGCCAGCGGCACGCCGGGAGGCGTTTGATGGTCCACCGAAGGAATAAAGCCGCCCTGCCTCATCGCCGGAAGCAACCGCTCAAATTCGGAGCGCATCGCCGCCTCGCCCTGCGTCATCACCATCTTGTCATACGCGCCTATCAGCCGCACCCCAGGAAACTGCCGCTTCAGCGCCAAGATATCGCACCCAGCCTGCCGCTCCAGCGGCAGGAACGCGTCCACACCCGCTTCCGCAAACCACGGTACCAGTTGGGTGACATCCCCGTCCGTATCGATGATCGGTATAACGCCGGCCTCCGTAATCTTCGGGATGATCCGCCGGTAGCAGGGCGTAATGAACTGGCGGAACAAATCGCTCGAAAGCATCGGGCCATGGTTATACGACATGTCTTCCGCGAAGGTCATGAAATCGGGCCGGCAAATCGGAAACACCGCGTCGAGAATCCGATGATGGTACGCGAGCAAATCCTCATTCATCACGTGCATCAACTCCGCCTGCTCGTAAAACGCCGTAAGATGCTCCGCGATGCCAAGCAACGTGCGGGGATACCAGAAGAAGCCCTCGATCGTGATCCAGATCACCGCCTCGCCTTCGGCCTGCCTGCGCGCCCAATGCTCCAGCGTCGCCCTATCCACAACGAGGTCCGGCTCCGGATAAAGGTACTGCTTGATGGCGCGATACCCATCCATATCGGAAACGATACCCGCCCCGTGGTGAGCAGGCGCCGGCGCGCCGGGGCCGCGCGCGCCAAACCACATCTGGTAGTACGGGTCCAGCCCAAAATACGCCCGTATCTCCGCGCCGTCGGTAAGCTCCTCCGGCAGCCCCTCATCGTGCCACCGCGCAATAGTCCGGTCCCACCAAGTCGCCCACTCGATAAGCGGAAGCCGATCCACCGCCTGAAAATTCATCAATGCATGAAATCGTTCACGATGATTCATGACGCTATACGTCTAACAGTCATATTCGTTCATTCCCTCAAAGAAGTCCAAACCACGGAATCTGCAAGTCGTCCCGCCACCCAGCATTCGTAATTCTTAATTCGTAATTCTTAATTCTGAAATCTCAAATCTCAGATCTCAGATCTAAGATCTCCTCCAACACAGATCCCCTCCGCCCTACGCGCCCCCAGGCACGCCAAAGATCCACCGGCCGGCAATCTCCGGCGTGATCTCGAACACCAAGGCGCCGTTCTCGCGACGGCTCGGTATCGCAGCGCCCCGGCTGCCCAGGGTGCTCCCCTCCGATACCAGCCCCACTCCTTCAGGTATCGACGCCGCCGGAATACGAACCGTGCCCGCGCCGCCAACCATCAGCTGCACAACCGCGCCCTTTTCCACACGGCGCGCTTCCGGTACTGGAGCCCAGCAGATCTGCCCCAGCTCCTGGTCTGAAAACACGAACTCGCGGCCGTCAACAGCAACGCCCTTGCATCCACGCCCCGAAAACGCGATCAGGTCACCTGCTTCCGATACGCGAAAACACATCGCTTGCGATCCGGTGTACGTCACGCTGTGACCGTTGACACCAAAATCCTTCAGTTCCAGCGACTCCGACGGCAGCGGATGGGTATCAAGATAGGCCTTGTCCTCTTCCGGTTTTCGCGCAAACCCGCCAGGCCAATCTTCATCCAATTCGCGGAAGTGCCGCGCAACCGCAACCGCCCCGTTCGGAAAGCGGCACGTCAGAAAATCGCTCGTTCGCGACACGTAGTCCGTATTGTCGTTGACACCCGCGAATTTCCCCGACGCTGGATAGGCCCCCAACGTGTCCAACACCTCGAACCAATTCCGCGTCTCATACCCCAAACTTTTTGACTGGTCGTCCCGGGGACGGTAGCCGAGGAACGTAAGGCTCCCGCCGCCAGGGACCGCCCGATGCGTCGCGACAGTCCATCCCTTCATGCGGCCGGCCGCCACCGTCCCTTCCTTCGGAGTGACGGGGTACACACGATCCACCAAAAGATCCGTCGGCACGGTCTGCGGCGCCACTTTCGCAAATGGCCCGTCAAACGAAACCATCTTCGCCGGAGCAATCACGCCTTCGCTCGCCCCTGGCTCATAGTCAACCCCGAACAGACCCTGCCACGTGTCCAGCGCAGAGTCGCCTTCCAACGTCAACACCGGCGGAGGACCCGACCACACGACCCGGCCGCCACTCTCCGCGAATGCCTTCATCAGCTCGAGCAACCGCCGCGACGGAAACGGCTCGAACGTCGTCACCAGTGTCGTAAACCGGCGCCCCGCCATTTCAATCGCCCCGCCCTTTACCACACCCCGTTCCAGCAGCTTGGCCTGCGTCACGTAGTTGGCGTAACCATACTGCGTCATCCAACTCCCGAACCGCTCTTCGACCGACACAAGATCCAGCGGATACAGCATCAACACGTCCGTATCGCGGTGCTGCAAGTCCTGCACGATGCCATACTGCGGCTCGCCCGCGGCCCCATACACATTCACCAGCGACATCCGCCGCCGGCTTATTTCACCCGGCATTCCCCAATGCGCCGCATACGAATACGGGACCTCGTTCAGTATCCCTGTCGAACACCCCAACGCCAGCGCAAAGTAATCCCTATCGATCCAGCCGCCTTCCGCGTGGTCGTTCCCGTTGCCGGTCAGAAAGTCACCCCACTTGAAGTAGTCATAGCACGCCGACGCCGCTTGGTGAACCGTATCCGACCACACGAAGTTTGACGTGTACTCGTACTGATTGGACGCATGGCTTTGCCGGCCTACGTTCCACTTGTCAATGGTCGGGCTTTCCGCCCACGTCGCGTGCGCCCGCGCCTCGAGCTTGTGCCCCATCTTCTGCTCGGCGTAATGCTTCGCCTGCACAAACAAATCCACCACGCCGTCCTGCAGCAAATGATAGTAGCGTGCGCGAAACAGCGCCGTCCGCCGCGTGTCTTCCGGCGTCGCGCCAAAGACTTCCATCATGCCCTCTTTCGCGCTCAGGTCGCTCGCCGTATCCTCCTGCCCGTGAAGAAAGTACACCATGTACTTCGCGAAGTCCTTGTATTCGGCCCCATACAATTCCGCAAATCGATCCGCCAGCCCCTTGCTCACATACCGCAGCGCAAACTCTCCGTTGTCATGATGCCCGAAATACGCCCAGTCCTGCTGGATATGCATCTCGTCCGAATACAGCCCGTTCAGTTTCACCCCCGCCGCCGCGTACTTGTCTATCAACTCCTTAAGAAATGGAAGCGCCTTCGGGCTGAAGTAATCCATCTCCGGCGTGCGATACTGCTGAACCACAAGCACGCGGTCCAGATCGTCCTCCTTCGTCTCTATCGTTCCGTGTACGCGAACGCGTTCCGCCCGATACTCACCCGCGTGCGCCACCAAATTGGGATACCGCTCGACTTGTACACCCTTCGTCAATTCTACGATCGACGATGCGGCCACTTCACGGTACTCAGTGCCGGGTACCCCCTTCTCCTTGAACGCGAACACGCGCACCCCGGCGTCCTCCACATCGATCGGCCCCTTGTTGTTCGCCCAGCGCTGTTGCCGCCAAAGCTGCACGCTGAATGCCCCTGTCTTCGGGTCGCGCAAGCCTTTGCGATAATGCATCCAGATGCCCGATTCGCCGGTCTTCGTCTCGTAGACCTTTCCGATCTCCAGCGGACTCAGGAGGCTCAACTCCAACCCCAAACCGTATCCCTGCGCAAACTTCCCAACCGCGGCGATGCGCTGGATGTACTCGTCCATGTCCGGCGTGTACCGCCGCGGCTTGCCCTCTTGACCCGGCCGGTATTGCGCAAAGAAGTGGTCGAACGCAAAGATCAACGTCCGATGCCCCGCCGCCTTCGCACGCTCGCAGATCTCGCGCAGGCTCACTTCATTCGGCGTATGCCCCAGCGACATGTTGATCTTCTTGTCCGGGTCCGCCAGCGCCTCCAACTCGTCGTCCGTCACCAGTATGATGTGCGACTTCCCAAGCTGAAAGCTCCACGGGCCTGGGTACGACACCAACTCGCCACGGTACAAGTTCTCCGGCACGGACGGCTCCGCCGCCGACGCTTCGCCACACACCACCATCAGCAGCAGCGACAGACACGAGATCGATACAAAGTAGTTCAACATCTGGCGGCTCTCCCGTTAGCTTCTTTGTCAACAAGTTCGGTGTTACTTGCCGTCCTATTTCTTTCATTCCTTCGCGGAAGTTCACACTCGAGTCGTCTTACCCAGTTCTCTTTTCATTCGCTTGTCTGTGCTCGTAAGTCCTGGTTCTCAAATGCGATATCTCTAATCTCTTCCTGGCTACGGCGGCGCCGCGTCAAGAAGCCGGCTTTCTTGTCGAATTCCTAAATCACGTGCGCGCCCGTTACGGATAAGAAGGGCCGTCTCATTGAAAACACCATTGCGGCCAGACAACCCCAACTGAATCAATTGAAACCCATGGTACGTTATGCGTAACACGAGTGACAACAGTATCGACTAAGCACACCCCACACCCCAGACCCTAGACTCCCGCCGCATCATGCTGCCACTTCGACGGTGTCCGCGTCCCCAGCGCCGCCAGCGCCAACGCCAGCAATGCCGCCACCGCAAACACCCGCTCGTACCCGAAGTGAAACCAGATCATACCGGCCACCGCGGGAATCGTCATCGAAGCAATATGATTGATCGAAACTCCCATCGCCAACGTCGACGTCAATTCATCGTGCGAAGACGTCAGCCGCGACAGATAGACCGCGCGCGCGCTTCCCAGTGCGAACAGGAGGTTGTCCGCAATGTAGCACCCGCACGCGATAGGCAACGCCCGCTCCGTGCTACCCATCCACCAGGCCGCAAACCCATACCCAATGCATACCACGCTTAACAGGAGCCCATCCGCGATCATCACGCTCCGCTCACCAAAACGATCAATTATCGCCCCTAGAATCGGCTGAAACGCTATCCCAATTAACGCGGCGATAAGCAACAATCCCGCCATGCGGCCGGTGTCTACCCCGTACACCTTGATCAGCACCCACGGACCAAACGTAATGAATATCTGTTTGCGTGCTCCAAAAAAGAACTCCAGCAAATAATACAGGCTGAACTTCTTCTTCAATGTCGGGCGCGTTCGCGGTTGATGCAAGTCCGGGATGTGCATAAAGCCATAGATCACCGCTGCCGCCACACCCAACGCCGCCGCGCACGCAAACCCAATCTGGTACTGCGCCGAGAACCGGCTCAACACCAACAGCACCAACCCGGTCCCCAAGACCGTCCCCACGGTGCTGACCATGCCAGCTTGCCCCATCCGGCGGCCCCGATTTGCTGCATCGCTCAACGCCAGCGCCACCGAAGACCCCACCGGCTGTAACAAATGCATTCCGGCGCTCCCGATCACCATCATCGCCATCATCGGCCAATACGACCCGCCCATCGTCGCGATGCCGATCATTCCCACCCCAAACAACAGCGTCCCCGTAACGCCCATCCGAGTCACCGGCAACGCGCTCAATATCCCCGTTAACAACACCGTCAAGAAGCCCGGCGTCTCCCTCGGAAACTCCAAATACCCCCGCGATTCCGCTGACATGTGAAACGTGTCCGAAAGGAAATTGTTGAATATCGAATCATGCACCCCCGTCGCCATCGACATGCAAATCACCGCCCCAAAGAACAACGACAACTGAACTCGTATCGACACAAACATCCCTTCCTGCCGCGCTCCACGCACAGCGCCAAGCCCGCAATTATCACCGCACTCCACCCCTCAATCAACCACAAATCTTTCCCATCCCTTCCGCCCCGTGCCGCGCTTCTGGTCCTGGTTGCCGCAATCGTCATTTTTGTCGCCGAACACGACGCGCAGCCGGATAAGTTCTCGAGCATCCCCGCCTCGATGTGGTGGGCCGTTGTCACCCTCACCACCGTCGGGTACGGTGACGTCTTCCCAATAACCGCCGCTGGAAAGATTATGGCCGCCTGCCTCGCGTTTCTCGGGATAGGCATGTTCGCCCTTCCCACAGGGATCATCAGCTCCGGCTTTATGGAAGAGATATGCTTGGCCAAACAACGCAAAGCCCTTCAAAGGTCGCGCCTGTGCCCCCACTGCGGCAAGAACATTGAATTCGTTCCAGACGAAGATTAGCCAGGGCGTACGCCGCGTCACGAGAATTCTCTTCAATCTGTCCTACTCACGTTCAGAACCGCGATTTTCCTTTCTTCAACCTTCGAAAACTTGTTGCATCTGTGGATCGCTCTTTTTTCCCCTATCTTAGTTCGCGGTTCTCCGTTTTGGTTGCGGCCACGCCGCGCTATGAAATCTGTCGATAGATCCCCTCCATCGTTCTAACCGAGTATGGCCCGCGCCATTCGCAGTTTCAGACTCGTGTCGTGTGCCCCAGACCGTGTACACTAACCCCATGTTCGGCAGGACAACATGACCACGCTATCCTTCAAAGTACGCGGCCTCGACTGCGCCGAGGAAATCGCGATCCTCAAGCGCGAAGTCGGGCCTCTGGCCGGCGGCGACGAGAACCTTGCGTTCGACCTCCTCAACGGCAAGCTCATCGTCACTTCGGGCGCCCCCGGATGCAGCGCCGACGCGATTTGCAGCGCCGTCGCTCGAACCGGCATGCAGGCCGTCCCGTGGGACACACACGTCGCCGCCGCCACGGTCAAGCAATCCATCTGGACTCGCAACGCCCGCGCAGGCGTCTGCGCCATCTCCGGCGCCACGCTCGCCGCCGGATACCTCGTCCACGCCTCCGCTCACGGCTTCCTTCACGCGTTCGCCGGCGCCGACGAACCCGGCCACGACCTCCCCTGGTTCAGCGCCGTCTGCTACCTCGCCGCGATGGTTTCCGGCGGCTGGTTCATCGCCCCCAAGGCCGCCTACTCCGCGCGCCGCCTGCTCCCCGACATGAACCTGCTTATGACCGTCGCCGTCATCGGCGCGCTCGCCATTAACCAATGGTTCGAGGCGGCCACCGTCGCGTTTCTATTCGCCGTGGCGCTCCTGCTCGAGTCCTGGAGCGTGGGCCGCGCGCGCAACGCCATTCGTGCGCTGATGGACCTCGCCCCCGCCATGGCCCGCTACCGCTGCCCCCACGACGGCGACATCGAAGAGAAGCCCGTCGAAGACGTCCCCGTCGGCGTCACCGTGCTGGTCCGCCCCGGCGAACGCGTCCCGCTCGACGGCGTACTCAGCAAAGGCGCGACCTCGATCAACCAGGCCTCCATCACCGGCGAATCCCAGCCCATCGAAAAAGCCCTCGGCGCCGAAGTATTCGCGGGCACCATCAACAACGAAGGCGCATTCGAGTTCACCGTCACCAAACCCGCCGCCGACACCACGCTCGCCCGGCTCATCCGCCGCGTCGAGGAGGCCCAATCCAAACGCGCTCCGAGCGAGCAATGGGTGGAGCGATTTGCCCGCTACTACACCCCCGCGATGATGGCGCTCGCGCTGCTGACCGCCTTCGCGCCGCCGCTCTTGGTTCACGCGGCATGGAAAACTTGGTTCTACGAAGGCCTCGTGATCCTCGTCATCGCGTGTCCCTGCGCGCTCGTCATTTCCACCCCCGTTAGCATCGTCGCCGGACTCACCGCCGCCGCGCGCGCCGGAGTCCTGATTAAAGGCGGCGTGTACCTCGAAGCCGCCGCCCATCTCCGCGCCATCGCGTTGGACAAAACCGGCACGCTCACCCACGGCCAACCCGAGGTCCAGGAAATCGTTCCACTCAACGGTCACACCGAACACGAACTCCTCGAGCGCGCCGCCGCCCTCGAAGCTCCCAGCGAACATCCCCTCGCCCGCGCCGTCCTGCGCCGGGCCAACGCCGCGGGAGTCATCTACACCGCCGCCGAGATGTACCAAGCCGTGCGTGGCAAAGGCGCCGAAGCCTTCATCAACGGACGCGACTTCTGGATCGGAAGCCACCGCCTCCTGCACGAAAAGGGCGGAGAAACGCCGGAAGTCCATGACAAGGCCCTCGCCCTCGAGGACGCGGGCCACTCCGTCCTTGTCATCGGCAACGACAATCACGTGTGCGGACTCATCAGCGTCGCCGACAAACTCCGCCCGCACAGCGCCCCGGCCGTACAAGCGCTACGCAAAGCCGGTATCGAACGAATCACTCTGCTCACCGGCGACAACGAAGGCACCGGACGCGCCATCGCCGCCGCATCCGGCGTGGACGATTTCCAGGCCGAGTTGCTCCCCGAGGACAAGGTCCACGCCATTGAACAATTGATGCGCGATTACCGTCACGTCGCCATGGTCGGCGACGGCGTCAACGATGCGCCCGCCATGGCCACCGCCACCCTCGGCATCGCCATGGCCGCCGCCGGCTCCGACGCGGCAATCGAGACCGCCGACATCGCCCTCATGTCCGACGACCTCAGCAAGCTCGCCTGGCTAATCAAGCACTCCCGCCGCGTGCTCCGCGTCATTCGCCAAAACATCGCCTTTGCGCTCGGCCTCAAAGCCGCATTCATCACCCTGGCCCTGCTCGGCTACGCCACCCTCTGGATGGCAATCGCCGCCGACATGGGCGCTTCCCTCCTCGTCATCTTCAACGGACTCCGCCTGTTGAGTCAGCATTCGGAGACCGGCCGCGGCTGACACCGCAATCCATACGGCTCTAACGCCCGAACACTACAACCAAGAATTCCGCACCGTGTCATTCTGACCGAAGGGAAGAGTCTGCTGTCAACGTGCAAACGCCCCGACACGGAAGCCACACCCCGTACGGCGCGCGCGTCAGCCCTGGAGGGGCGAAAGATCGTAGCCCACGGCGTAAGCCGTGGGACCCCGCCCCCCAGAGCGTCAGCCCCGGAGGGGCGAAAGAATCATCGCCCCCAAGCCAACCGAAGGTCACCGCAAGATCACGTGAGCCCGCTCACTGGAAGACCAACTCATGGATACACGAAGGGCACGCCATTGGCGTGCCCTTCGTATCACCCAAAATATGAAACCCCGGTCTACCGCTTTCCGACCGGAATGTAGTTGCGTTCCTTTTCGCCCGTATAAATCTGACGCGGACGGTGAATTCGAGAACCCGGCTCCTCGCGCATTTCCTTCCAGTGAGCGATCCATCCCGGAATCCGGCCCAACGCGAACATCACCGTGAACATGTTCACCGGAATGCCCATCGCGCGATAGATGATGCCGCTATAGAAATCCACATTGGGATACAGCTTGCGCTCGACAAAGTAGCTGTCATTCAACGCCACTTCCTCGAGATTCTTGGCGATGTCCAGCAACGGATCTTTGATGCCCAGCTCCTTCAATACGTCGTCCGCCGACTTTTTCAGTATCTTGGCGCGCGGATCGAAGTTGCGGTACACCCGGTGCCCGAAGCCCATCAGTTTGAAGCCGGAGTTCTTGTCCTTAGCCAACTCGACATATTTCTTGTAGTTCCCGCCGTCGGCTTTTATCGCCTTCAGCATGTCAATAACTTCTTGGTTCGCTCCGCCGTGGAGCGGCCCCCACAAACCGCAGATACCCGCGGAAATGCACGCGTACAGATTCGCATGGCCGCTGCCGACCATGCGCACCGTCGAGGTACTGCAGTTCTGTTCGTGGTCGGCATGCAAGATGAGCAGCAAATTCAGCGCCCGTTCCAGCACTTCCGGGACCTCGTAGGGCTCCGCAGGGGTCGCAAACATCATCCGAAGAAAATTCGCCACATACGAGTTCTTCGCCAGCGGATACACCACCGGTTGACCAATCGACTTCTTGTACGAAAACGCCGCGATAGTCTTCGCCTTGGCCAGCACACGGACGATGTTCAGGTTCCAGTTGTCCTCATCTTCTATATCGGGATAATACGTCGACAAGGACGCCACCATCGCCGAGAGTATCGCCATCGGGTGCGCGGTAGGCGGGTAATGATCGAAGAACCGGATCATATCTTCGTGAATGTAGCTGTTATCCGTCAGCTTCTTGCGCCATTCGCGCAACTGCGTCTCGTTCGGAAGGTTGCCGTAGATCAGTAGATACGCGACCTCCGGAAACTTCGCATGTTCGCTCAACTGTTCGATGGGATAGCCGCGATACCGCAGAATGCCCTTGTCGCCGTCGATAAACGTGATCGCGCTCTTACACGCCCCTGTATTGCCATAGCCCGGGTCAAGCGTGACTGCCTCGCTCTGTGCGCGCAGATTCGATATGTCAATACCGACTTCGCCCTCCGAACCCACCACCACCGGAAGCTCGTAGTCCTTGCCATTGAGAGTCAACTTTGCGGTATTCATTTTTGATTTGTTCTCCCACGCCCCGTGAAACGCTTGCACAGCCGCGGCGCCCAACCCAATGTACAAGGCATCGCTGCGCGTAAGATAGCCAATTACCACCCAGATAATCAACCTGACCAACCGCATCACGTCAGCCACGCCGTAACGCAACCGCGCGAACGCGCCGCAGCTCCGAACCCGTTGACCGTCACCACGGGCAACGCTATACTCGCTAAATATGGAACAAGACAATGCGAGATACTGTCCGCCGCGCGTATCCGTCATCATTCCTTCCTGGGACGGCCATCGTAACGGCTGCGTGCCGCGCCTGTTGACAAGCGTCGAAGAACAAACCTTCTCCGACTACGACGTTCACGTCATAAAGGGGGTTTCTCCTCAAGGAAAAGCGATCAACCAAGGCGCCACGAACGCTAAAGGTGAAATACTGATCGTCCTCGATGACGACAGCCGTCTTGCGGACAACTCCGTCTTTCAAAAGCTGGTCGACACACTTGACGCCGATCCCGCCATCGGGATGGCCGGCGCCAGCATCGTCCTTGCTCCGGACGCCTCCGCATTCCAACGCCGCGCCGCGTTGCAGTTTCCCCGTTTCAACACTCCGGTAGTAGACAAAGTCACCGACAGCGACTTGGCTTGTCACGGCTGTTGCGCAATTCCTAAACGCGTTTTTGAAGAGGTCGGGCGCGAACGCGAGGACATCATTCGGGGTCTCGATCCCGACTTGAGAGTCCGCCTCCGCGCCGCCGGCTACCGGGTAGTCCTCGTGCCAAACGCGCGCATTTACCACCCCCTTCCCGGCAGTTGGCGCCAACTCCTTCGCCAGTTCTTTCGCAACGGCTTCGGTTCCGCGTACGCGTGGAAGTTCCAGCGCGATTGTGTCTACGAAACGCACGAGGAACTCGACGCCGCCAGCTTCGTTGCGCGCACAAGCCTGCCGTTTCGCATTATCCGTTACCCGCTGCGTCTGCTCCGCGCGCTATTCACCGGCCAGACTATGCGCTTCGCCGCCTATTGCGCCTACGCCTGCGGATACGCCTGGGGTCTGCTGCGCGCCAAGGAGTCAGCCATTGCCGGCGGGGCATAGCGCCAAAATCGCGATCAAACGCGCGTTCAAGTCCCTCGTCCGCATGGCCGGGCCCGTCCTCCGTGTCCCGCCACCCTGCGTGCGTATCCTCACCTACCACAACGTGGGCTCCAGTTCGCACGAAATGAACGTCACGCCAGAAGCGTTCCGCGCCCAAATGGAGTGGCTTCACGCCAATTGCCCCGTCGTGACGCTCGATGACCACGTCCTCTCCAAGAACGGTGTCGCCATCACATTCGACGACGGATACCGCGATAACCTCGTCAACGCCGCGCCAGTCCTCCACGAGCTCGGACTGCCGGCCACCGTATTCATGATCGCAGGCCGCGCAGGGACTAGCATCCGAGACGAAGCCGACCCTGAAGTAGCGCGCCTCATGTCGTGGGACGAACTACGCGAAATCGCCGCGATGGGCGTCACAATCGGCTCCCACACCATGACGCACCCGCATCTATCCTCGCTCGACGAACTCGCGCAACTCGAGGAAATGTCAACGTCAAAGCGTATCCTCGAAGAAACCCTCAATCGTCCCGTCCCCGCGTTCGCCTACCCCTTCGGGTCGTCCCTGGATTTCACCGGCGCTACAGTGCGTTTAGCCCAACGGGCGGGATACTCCGTTGCCGTCTCAAACCAGTACGGTGTCAATACCATGAACTCCAATCCCTGGGTGTTAAGACGAATTTGGATTGATCGCTCAGATTCACTGGATACCTTTCAAGCAAAGGTGACCGGCGATCTGGATGGGCTGCGCCTGCTGGATTGCCCCGTCGGTATACGTGGAAGACGACTCCTAAACCGCCTCATGAGAATAGGTTAGACTTTAGTTCGACCGTTTCTGGAGACAGAGAACCGTAACGAGTCATTTGCCAAGTCCGGATAGAACGGGTGTGCGCGGACAACCGGCCAGCGGTCGGTCGTCCGCGCACAAAGGGAGGATACGGGTCCTTACTGCCACTATAGACTCTCTTGCTAGCTCTGAGGTTTACGAGTCGGTCTCGCAATGGGTTGACACACCGCATTGACTGAAATTCACGGCGCCAAGAGCGTTCGCGGCGCGGCCAAAAAGCCTCCTTCTACCAGAACCCGACAAGAGCAATAGCGCCAAACGACTTACAGATGCTTTCTGGCCGCGCCGCGTCAATAGGCCGACTTTCTGGCCGGATTACCAGAGGCGCGGTCAAAAAGCCGACTCTCTGGCCGGATTCCCGGGAGTCTCTGTACTAAAGTTCGCAAAGTATGAGCATATGCGCTACCCACGTCCCGTTCACGCGCCGTCTCACCCATCTGTATCTATAGGTTTCATAATGTGTTATACCTCTCCCAAGACCTTGCTAAGCGATTACGCTTCTGCTATACTCCCTGTAAAGAGTGGATTTTCCCCTCGATCCAGATGAAACCATCGCTTCGAACGTCTGCGGATCGTAAAGGGGATCCAGCTCTGGGAGAGCAGTCCGTGGATCAGCCCCCTTGCGGCCGTCTATTCACGACCCCAGAGTCGCTGACGTTATTTCCATGTCTGACGAGCCTGCGCCGGCCGCGCGGACGACGCAGGTACGGAAGCGGAACCGAGTCTGTCCAGTCAAGGTTGGACTCGTAGCGGGTGATGTGATGGCGGATATCCTCAGTCAGGACGAAGTTGACCTCCTGCTAAGCGCCGTGGGCGAAGGGGAGGCCGAGACCTCTGTCTCCGAACCGCCGCAACCGGGGAACACGCTCACCGCCTACGATTTCCGACGCCCCGAACGAGTATCCAAAGAACAACTCAAAGGTCTGCAAAGCCTCTTTGAGGCCTTCTCTCGAGAAGTGAGTATCGTAATCCCCCCGTTCTTGCGTACCGTGGTACGTGTGGACCTCACGTCTATCGACCAACTCACTTACGACGAATTCATCCTTTCCGTCGCGCGGCCCACCTCACTGAATATCATCAGCATGGCGCCGCTCGAAGGAAACGGTATCATCGAACTAAGCCCCGCCCTGGTCTTTCCCATGGTCGACCGCGTCCTGGGTGGAAAAGGCCGCGGCCTTGCGGAGCCGCGCGAGCTTACCGAAATTGAAGAACGCATCATCCACCGAATCATCACCATGTTTCTCGAATGCCTCAAACGCTCCTGGGACCAATTGATCGAGTTTCGCCTGAGCTTGGTGTCCCAAGAAAGCGATCCTCTCATCGTGCAGATCGTGGCTGGAAGCGAAATGGTGATCTTGGTCGGTTACGAGATCCACATTGGCGAATTGGTCGGCGCCATGAACATGTGTATCCCGCTCGTGGTCTTGACACCCGTGTTGGATCAAATCTCGCAGCAGGCCAGCTTTACGCGTAGAATGACCCCTGAGATGGCGTCACTCACGCGAAATACAATTGACCGCATACTGCGCAAAGCGCCTGTACAGATAGACGCGGTCCTGGGCCATGCCTACCTGCCTCTGTCGGACTTGGTGCGTTTGCAGCCAGGTGACGTGTTGCAGTTGGACGCCCCGTCTGATGGCCCCATCGTTATCGAGGTGGACAAGACCCCAAAATTCCGGGCCATGCCGGGCCGCAGGAAAGAGTCCAGCGCGGTGCGCGTAACCGAACTGATTCGGGAATGACCTACAGATGCTGAACGAAGCCGCAGCCGTCCAGATGGCGCAAGGATTTCTCAAAGGCGTCTTTGACGTGATTGACGCAATGTTGGGCGTGACGAGTTCGCACGGAGAACCGGAGATTCGTGCCGCAAGCCCTGACGAACTGGCGAAACTTTCTCAGCAGTTTCCGTTCGCCGCACACGCCAAAATCAAGAGCGGCGGAGGCGTGGCCCTGTTGCTCACGACTCAGGACGCCGCCCGGCTGGCGTCGCTAGTCTTGTCCGGCGCCGCAGAAGCCAAAGATACTCTGAACAACGACGACCTTGGCTCGCTGAAAGAGATCGCTGACCCCTGCCTGGGCGGTGGCGTCAGCAACCTCAAAGAACGCTATGGCGTCGATGTCGAAATGACCGATCTCCAGGTAACGGGCGCAGGCGCCGCCGATCTCGTTGCCCGGATGGAAGGCTCCGCTACCGTAGCCCTCTTTCCCTACGCCATACCTCCCGGTATCGATGGGCGCGCCGCGCTTCTGTTGTCCGACAGCCTCGAACGGCTGACACGCGGAGTTTCCGCAGGACCAGGCGGAGCGGCTAGTGCGGCTCCGAGTCCCTCCAACACACAAGTCACGCCTTCTGGACAGGAAAACACCATGACGAACTTACCCAATGCCGCCGGGAAGTCCGATATACCCATGCCATCGAATATGGACATGATCCTCGATATCCGCTTGATGGCCACCGCCCGGCTCGGTCGTATCGAAATGCCCATCGCGGACATCCTCGCGCTGGGACCGGGGTCCATTTTCGAGGTCGGCCGCGCTGTCGATGAACCCATTGACCTCTTGGTCAATGACAAGCTCATTGCCCGTGGTGATGTCGTCGTGGTTGACGAAAAATTCGGCATTCGCATTACGGAAATCGTTAGCACTCGTGAGCGCATAGAGAGCCTGCGTTGACCACAACCGATGAGAAGACGCTCTGGATTCGCTGGCGTGAACACGGAGATGCGTCAGCCCGCGAACAATTGATCCTGCGCCACATGCGCGTGGTCAAGTATATCGCGGGCCGGATGGCAATCCATGTGCCCTCCAGCGTCGAAATGAACGACCTCGTTAGCTGGGGCATACTCGGACTGCTCGACGCAGTCGAAAAGTTCGACCACCGCCAAGACATCAAGTTCCCAACCTACGCCTCGATTCGCATCCGAGGCGCCATCATCGATCAAATCCGATCCCTCGATTGGGCGCCCCGATCGCTCCGTGCGATGGGCCGCAAAGTTGCTTCCGCTACCCAGAAACTCCGAAACGAAAAAGGCCAAGAACCGTCGGCGCAAGATATCGCCGCTGAACTGGGAACTACCGAAGACCAAATCGACGAAACCCTGAGCCAGTTACAGACCGCGCAGATCCTCTCCCTCGACGACTACCTTCCCTCAGAAGACAGCGAGGATTCGCGCCGCTCGCGGGTTGCCCCCGACCTCGCCTCCGCAAGCCCCGAAGTCGAGGCGCAAAGCAGAGAACGTCAGGAAACGCTTGTCAAAGCAATCCAGAAGTTGCCCGATCAGCAGCAAAAAGTGCTAAACTTATACTACTATCAGGAACTGACCCTGAAAGAAATCGGGGTCGTCCTGGAAGTGTCCGAGTCGCGCGTGTGTCAGATTCACAGCGCCGCCGTCAAAACCTTGCGTAAGGTGGTTCGAGGACATATCTAATGCCGCAGCCAGTGGACCTGCAAACCGAAATGGGAAGGGTGACCCAGGCGGAGCGCGTCCAGCAAGTGCAGGACCGCGCCTCGTTAGCGGCGCAACAACGCCTCGCGGCCAGCGCCCAAGAAACCCGGCTGCAGACCGAAACCCAGGTCCAGGAATCGCATACCACCTCGGATCAGGTTGAGAAGGAAGCGCGCAGACGGAATCCATACATCGGGCGGCGACGCAAGCGCAACGCTGAAACCGGCGCGGGCTCGGATACCTCGGAGAAGCCGCCGAACGCGGGCGAGAAACCGGTAATCGCGGACGATTCCGAAGGAATCACGCTCGACGTTACCGTCTGAGCCGGCTCAAGACGCCGTCGCGGGAGGGCGAACCTCCTCATTCGCCGGTCGGAGCGCGTGGACGGGAGGGCGAATGTCCCCATTCGCCGCCAAGGACGAGTAGACCGAAACCTTCGCAAACAGGCGCCTAGAAGAGTGTTACACAACGCGCCCCTCAAGATGGGCGAATCTCAGGGCTCGGGCCACGCCTGAGGAGAAAAACGAATGGCGGAGTTCAGAGCCATACTTACAGACTTCTTTACGGTTGCCCAGTTTATCTTTCTGGCCGCCAGTCTAGTCATGGCCGTCATCCTGTACCGCCTTATCGAGCGCGAACGCAAGCAACGCCTCAGCAACACTCAATCCGACCTCACCAACATGATGATTCTTTTCCAGACCATGCGCGATATGCTGCGTCAGCAAAAGGACCTGGCGCGTCAACTAAACGAAAGCCTCGACAAGAAAGTCATCCTCATTCGCCAAACTGTGGATTCCGCGCTCAAGGACCTGGATGCGCTGCGAGAAAACGTTCGCGTTGTGTCGCTCCGCCTCGAGAAAACGTCCGAGGAGTTGTCGAGCGTCCAAAAACAGGTCGCATACGCGCGCGAAGATCAGCCGCAGGAATCTGCGCCCCGGCATACGTCCCTCGAATCTCCAGACGTAACACCCGATCACCTTGCGCGGACACCCATCCCGCCTTCACTGCACGTGTTAGGCGGCCATGAGCCCAATTCAAGCGCCCACGACGTGATCGACAATTGGGTCGGTCTCGATTTTGGCGCAGCCATGATCGAGGAACCCGCGCCTGAAGTTCATGTCCCATCCCAACCCAGCGACGCCGAGGCCGCGCGTCAAGCGTTTCGCGCACTGCTGAACCTCGACGAATCCGCAAGCGCCGAAGACCCGCGCCCAAATCCCGATACGCCGGTAGCCGCGCGCCCCTTCGTGTCCGGAAACGGCAAGAGCAAAGTGACGCCAATTCAGGCGCGAGTATACGAATACAGCGACGCTGGAATGT
This sequence comes from Candidatus Hydrogenedentota bacterium, assembly GCA_016215105.1. Lineage (GTDB taxonomy): Bacteria > Hydrogenedentota > Hydrogenedentia > Hydrogenedentales > SLHB01 > JACRLJ01. The sequence goes on along the minus strand of JACRLJ010000013.1, from coordinate 13,498 downwards.
CCGTCGCGCAAATCTCCACCGAACTAGGCATCGGCAAGGGCGAAGTTCGGCTCATTCTCGGTCTGCGCTCCGACAAGGAACGCTAACATGGCCGGTCCGCTCGGCGTAAATCCTATCATTAATGCGGGTCCTATTTCGGGACTCCCCTCCGCCTCGCTGCGTATTGGTCAGTTGCTTCAAGGAATCGTTCAAGGTACGCCGGGAAATCTGGTTCTCGCCGCCGCCGGATTGAGCATGCCGTTGGAAGAAAGTACCCCCTTGCTGCCGGGACAATCCGTGATCGCGCAAGTCGTTCAGGATCGTGACACACTGCAATTGCGTATCCTCCCGCAGCAATCGTCCGCCGCTCCGCAAGCCGCGTTGCGCGCAGGTCAATTGCTTCAAGGTACCGTGCAAGGCGCACCGGGAAACTTCGTCTTGGTCGCCGCAGGGTTGAACATTCCGCTACTAGAGGAAGATGTCGCCTTGCTGCCAGGACAAACGGTCACCGCGCAGGTCGTCCAGAACCGCGACGCGTTGCAGGTGCGTATCCTTCCGCAGCAATCGCCCCTCAGCCCGCCCGCCACTCTCGCGGCGGCGCCACTCCCGGCAATTGTCGAAGCCGTGCTCACATCATTGGGTTCACTCGAATCGGCAGACACCGCGGTATCACTGGCGCCTTCCGCGTTACCCGTCAAGGAACCGGCGCTGCGAACCCTGCTATCCCTCTTCGTCTCACGTGGCTCACTGGCGGACGATCTCTCCCGCATTGCCTCCCTCGTGCGAGAGGCCGCCGCTCAGAACGCCGTTGCGCCAGAAACCGCCCGGCGCCTTGAGGAAACCGTCGCAAGAACTATCGTCCTGGACGACAAGTCGTTCCGCGCCGCGCTCGAACAGGCGGTCCGAAACGGCGGGAAGAATATCGAGGCCATTCTCTCCAAGGCATTGCTCTCCGGACTCGATCCGGAGTTAGGTCAACAGTTGGAAGCCGACTTGCGAAGTCTCATTGGCTCATTGCGAAAGTCCGTCGAGCTTACGAGCCAGTTGAACGCAACAGGCAAGCTCGCCGAGTTCGAGCGCGCGGCAGGGCGTGTCTTGGATCGGCTCAGCGGAACCCAGCTGCAAAATCTGCACGGAGGGACATCTCCTTACTGGTTCATTGAACTCCCGTTCGGCGCCGACAGCCCAATCCGGCACGCCCAGATTCATGTCCTGTCCGATGGCCACGGACAACGAAACGCCTCGACCGGTTCCGACGCCACGGTAGCGTTCGACCTGTCCACGACGCGCCTCGGCGACCTGTGGATCAACCTAAGCGTCTGCGCCGGTCGGTGCATCTGCTCGTTCCGAGCCACCGACACCGCAGCCGTCGACGCAATTCAGGCCGCGGCGGGCGAACTTGTGGAAAAACTCTCGCTTGCCGGCTATCCTGGCGCCACGGTGCATGCTTCCCTCTGGAATGGCAATCGAATGCTCGAAGCCGCCAACCTCATGCGGCGTTTTGCCGGAATTGACGTGACCGCATGACAGATCAGGCGCCAGAACGCCGCCGCAAAGCCGTCGCCGTGCGCTACGACGCCGCGGGAGATGCCGCGCCGCGTATCGTCGCCAAAGGTTCAGGCCTCCTGGCCGAAAGGATTCTCGAACTCGCGCAGCAACACGGTGTGTATATCCACGAAGACCCCGATCTCGTCGCCGTACTATCGAAGCTGGACGTCACCGCCGAAATACCCGAGATACTCTATCGAGCCATCGCCGAGATTCTCGTTTTCGTCTATGGCCTGAACAAGCGCATGAAACCAGGTTCGGAACGTGGCCGGGACTGACCCTGGCAACGCGCCAACTGCCGAATCTAGTGTAGTGGCTCGAAACGAAAGCAACTTAACTGAACGCCGCAGTCGAGCAAAAAACGGGGACTGACTCGCTTTTCGGCAGTGTGAAAAGCGTGTCTGTCCCCACTTTTCGAGGATGAAACTATAGCGTCAGTTCGTCCCGCGAATCTGACTCAACGGAGCAAAATGTGGCCAAAAAGAGTTCTGTCGGAGACTCGTTTCACCTGCCCGCCTTCGCGGAAGGGCATACGGCCATGAAAGTAATAGTGGTAGGAGGCGTCGTCGCCTTTATCTTGCTCTTCATCACCGCGGAAGTCCTCAACAGAACCCTTAAGCCCAGCGAAGCACAGCGAACCGAAATTCGCCACGCCGAATCTCCATTCAATGGCGAACGCGCATACGCTGATCTCAAAAGGATCGTCGAGATTGGCCCGCGGCCCGCGGGCAGCGAAGAAGCAGCCCGAACGCGCGACTACATCAAGCGCGAATTGACTGCCGCGGGCCTCGAGGTCTCTGAGCAGGCGTTTGATGCCAGCACGCCAATTGGCGTGCGCAAGATGGTCAATCTCACCGGAATTGTTCAAGGGACCAAACCCGGCGCGCTCGCCATCGGCAATCATTATGACACCAAGTACTTCCCCGAATTCAGATTCGTCGGGGCGAACGACGGCGGTTCAACCACCGCATGGATGATCGAATTCGCGCGCACCCTTGGAGCTAAGCGCGCCGGACGCAGCGTCTGGCTCATCTTTTTCGACGGCGAAGAAGCCTTCAAGGAATGGTCGGATACCGACAGTCTCTACGGAAGCCGCGAATACGTCGTCAAACTCCGCGAACAGCATAGGCTCGATGAGATCAAGGTGATGGTCAACGTCGATATGATCGGTGACTGTTACCTCGGCATCAATCGCGACGGGGGAGCGCCCGATTGGCTGGCGTCCATCGTGTGGAACGTCGCCGATCGGCTGGGATATGGAAAGCATTTCCTCTCCATGCCGCAAACAGTCCAGGATGACCACATTCCCTTCCGAAGAGCTGGAGTACCCGCGCTCGAACTCATCGACTTCAGCTACGGAGGCTCCGTGCTCGAGCACCAGCGGAATTGGCACACCCCAAATGACACAATCGAAAAAGTCTGCCCGGCCAGTTTGCAAGCGGTCGGCGATGTGGTCTATCATTCCCTCGCTGAGCTGGACACCTATTTCGATGACAACGGACGGCGCTGACGTGAGTTCACCTATCACTGAGAGTGTTCCCTGGCTCGCCAACGTCTCCCCGGACGAAATGCGCCGGATCGTCGACACACTCTACCGCACCCATCGCCTCATCTCCGCAATCACCGAGCTGGATACCCTCCTGGAACGCATCATGGAGGAAAGCAAACAGGTCGCCAACGCCGAAGCGTGCTCGCTCATGCTCTTCGATGAGCAACGCAACGACCTCTACTTTCAAGTTACCCTCGGTGAACAAGGCAACCAACAGGCGCTGAAAAGTCTCGTGCGCCTGAAACTCAACCAGGGTATCGCCGGGGTTGCCGCCGCGACGCGCGAATGCATCAACGTCCCCGATGTCGAAAAAGATGAGCGCTTCTACCGCGCTGCCGACGCCGCCAGCAAGTTCCAGACCCGCTCGGTTCTCGCTGTCCCCATGATCGACCGCGAGGCGCTGGTCGGCGTCCTCGAGGTCGTCAACAAAGTCGGCGGGGGCGCGTTCACCGACACGGACGCGCATGTCATGGAGATGTTCTCATCCCTCGCGGCTACGGCGATAGCCAATGCCCGGCTAATCGAGGACAACCTGCGCGCGGAACGCCTGGCCGCAATCGGCCAAGCCGTCGCCGGCCTGTCCCACTACACGAAAAACATTATCACCGGTATGCGCGGCAGCGCCGATCTCATCGATCAGGGCCTTGCCAAGAACAACCTCGACTTCCTGAGGCAAAGCTGGCCTATCTTCCAGCGCAGCACTCGGCGCATTTCACATCTGGTCGAAGACATGCTCGCGTTCTCGAAACCGAGAAAGCCAACCTACGAGGATATCCAACTCCAGGCGTTGCTGGATGATGTCGTTCAGACCTTCTACGGCCTGCTTGTCAGGAAAAGCATCCAACTGAATGTCCACCTCGAAAAAGTTCGTGGCTCAATTTCCGTCGATTCCCGCGGCATATTCAGTTGCCTGCTCAACCTCATGATGAACGCCGCGGATGCCGTTCCCGCAACCGATGGCGTCATTCGTGTTTCGGCCGAAACCCTCGCCGACGGGACTATCGTTATCGAAATCGCGGACAATGGGCCCGGAATCCCCGAGGAGAACCTCGAAGCCGTGTTCGCCCCGTTCTTCTCCACCAAGGGCGCCCAAGGCACCGGCCTGGGCCTGGCCGTCACCAAGAAGATCATCGCCGAACACGGCGGCCAAATCTGCGCCGGGCGTGCCCCGGAAGGCGGAGCCCTTTTCCGCCTGAGTCTTCCCGTCCGGCCCGAAACAAGGGAGTCTGCGTGACAAAAAAGAATGATAATACGTTCGTGGCGGGGTGGACGTTCTGGGGTATCGTGTTCGTCGTTCTTTCGCCGCCGGCCATCTACTACTGCATGCGGATCGTCGACCCCGAGGAAGAGTTCATAATTCCTGTCGGTATGGGATTTCTGCTCGCGGCGCTCGGCGCCGGTATTGTCGCGTGGGCCGCGAACGCGGCGCTACAATGGTTCCAAAAACGGCGCAAGATTGAGACCCGCAAGAAGACCAAGAAGTAGTAAGCGCGGACGCAGGCAATGATGCAAGGAACGAAGTTTGAGGGCTGCGTGGGGTAATGCGTTCTCTATTCGGACCTATTTGATGTTGACGTCGGATCGTCACGCGGAGATTCGAGGGACTTAGATGTCTGATCTGTGGGATCTAACACAATACGTGGAATCCCATCCACAGGACTATCCCCAGCGATGGCGCCTCGTCAAGAAGCTCTACATGTCTTGGGAATATCGCGACGCCCTCGAACATCTACTCGTACTGAAAAAGGAATGGATTCGTAAACAAAACGTCCTGCGCTATCTCGCCGCGACCTATTACCGGCTCGGCAAGTATAAGGAAGCGCTCCGTGAACTCAACGAAGCCATCGATGTGTGGCCCGGCGAGGTATGCCTCAGGGAGCAGCTGGCGCGCGTGCTCGAGTCGGCCGGCCATATCGATGACGCGGCAAAAGTCTGGGAGCGCATTGCCGCCGATGACCCCAAACACCCCGTGGCGGCGGGCAATGTGAGCAGGTTGCAGGCCATCCCTCAAGACATGAAAGGCCGAGAGACGCCGCCGCCGGAACTCGACCCAAGAGCCAAATTGCAGCCCGGAATGGTCTGCCCGAACTGTGGAGCCCAGAACGGTGAAGAATTCGAACGTTGCTGGCAATGCCACGCGCCGCTTACCGTGCTCCGGGCTGGTGGCGCGCGCGCAACATCGCCGGGAACGCCCCGCGTCGATTCGTGGGTCTGGACCATGTCCGGCGGACTCGCCATCGTCGCATTCCTGTCGGTGACCGTCTACTTCACACTTCAGCAGTGGGCAGCAATCGAATCCAGAGTCGACAGTCTTCCTGCGTCCGTCACGGCGTACGAGATGCTGGCTCGAAATCTGATCTTGACGCGCACCATCACTGCCGCGGTCTTGCTTCTCGCGTGGCCGCTGGCGTTTAGGTTCAGCGCCAAGCTCCTCCGCGTCAATGCCGCAAACTCAACCCATAACGTCGCGGGACTCCTGCTTGCCTCCGCCACCTGCGCCGCGACGTGGCTGCCACCGCGCTTTGCTATCTATAGCCTGCTTGTGGCCGCGCTCGGCTCGTTCATCATTGTCGCCGCAGCGTATCGGCCGGGAATCCTCCGAACCCCGGCCCTCTGGCTCGTTCAAGGCCTGACGGTCATCGTCCTGGAAGCAGTCACGATCGTTGCGATTGAAGGGCCGCGTCCCATTCTCGAATCCGCCAGGATTGCGAGCTCCGTGCGCCAATTCAACTTGGCCGGAACACCCGGCGCGCACCCCGTCCGTAACGCGCTCCTGCCGTCCGAATATGTCATCGAGTGGAATCCCACCGGGTCGAGCTGGCTGGATCACAAAATCGGGCGCGTGGCGTTCGAAATCGTTCCCGCGCGTGATACGCCCCCGCTAGTCGCTGACTTTCGGAATGCTGGCAAGACCGAACTCTACAAGGACATCACCACTGTTCCCTTCCGCTTCTCTCAACGCATCGCCCCCGGAAAGACGTACCATCTCGTAATCAGTTGGCGCGATCTGGACTCGAAACTGGCCCCACTCGCGGGAACAGTCATCATCTATAGTGTGTTGCCGCCCCGCGTTACCGTCCAGCCAAATCAGTCTTGATTCGATTTAGCGCATCCGGCGTCAACCACAACTCCGCCTGACGGTACACACCCTCGCGTTCCTCCCCCGTCGAAGACAACGCCAGCAAGAACCATGCGTCGCGGCTCGAAGGCCATCGCCACAAACACTCGTCCAGCCACGCTCTCGCCGGAACGGGCGCGCCGGTCCGCCACTCCAGCAACGCCAGCGCCAAGTACACCTCGCCGGTATCCGTGCCTTTCATCGCGTCCGTGAATGCGCGCCGCGCTTCCGAATAGCGCCCTGCCTCCAGCAAAGCAATCCCGTACTTGAGCTGGGCCGTCGCGTTGGGCCAGGCATACAAGGTGCAACGCTCGTACTGGGCAAACGGTGGACGCCGCGCCAAGTGCTCATCCTCCGCGCTTCGAAGCCACACGCTCGGGAGTAATACCGCGCCAGCAAAGAAAACCGTGCAACCCGCCGCCGCCAAACCATAGAGCCAACCGGACCTCGTGCGCGTTGCGCTGAACCGTCTGCCCAAAAGTGCGCTCGCCAACACGAGTCCCGCAAGCGCGTGCGGCGCGCTATGAAATGGCGCATTGAACAGCGAAAAGACAATCAGCGCCGTCAACCCGCCCCACTCCGCTCCGCCGCCACAACGAATAAGCCGGACAAGCATCCACACGCCGCAAACCACGCCCAGCGCGCCGTACTCCGCGAATAATCCGAGCGGCTCGCTGTGAGGATGGTCCACCAGCAACTCGTTGTGGTCGTACCCCCCGCCCCCAGGCGCGCGTAGCGCCGCGCCCAGGTAGCGCGGACTCCAATACGCAAAGTTGGTCGGCCCCACTCCTGCCACAGGATGGTCGCGAATCATCCGGACAGCTCCGTCCCAAAACCACAGCCGAAGCCGGCCCCCATGATCCTCGGCGTGAAACGTCGTCGCAATCCGATGCAACGTGGCCTGCGGCGCAAGCAACACCCCAGTCGCCACAACAACCCCGATGACGCCCAACACGGTCAGCCACCGGACACGGGACCAACGGACGTGGTACAGCGTCACAAGGCAACCCGCCGCTGCGGCCAGCCACGCCGTGCGGGACGCCGACAACAACAGCCCCAGACATACACATCCAATCGCGAACAGCCGAACAGAAAACCACCGCGGCCGCCCAGACAAACGCATCAACGAAACCGCCAAGACGACAGCCAAGTACCCCCCAAACAGATCCTGATTGCCGAAAACCGAATAGACCCTCTGCGTGTACGACGGATAGACGGGAAACAAACCGGACAGCAACCCCGCATACTGTCCAATGCCCAGAACGGCTACCAAAAAACCCGACACCGCGATCGCGTCGAGAACCCGCCCTCGCCAACGCCGGTCCCTCATCAAATCATACGTCGAAGCCGCCGCCAGCAGGAGCGTCACGCAACGCACGATTTCCATC
>JACRLJ010000013.1:0-5862 GCA_016215105.1 Candidatus Hydrogenedentota bacterium | reverse complement strand
TTCCATCACCGCGTCCGACGGAACGCGGCAATGTCCAACAACCAAATGTGCGCACACCGCAAACGCAAGTATCAACCACAGCGGAAAAAACGCGGACACACCTGCATCTGACACCCGCCCCTTCCACCACAGGACGATCCCCATCGCGCACACACCCAAACAAAGCACCGCTTCTTTCGCAATGAGAAAGGAAGTCAAGTGAATCGAAAAAACCACCGAACACAGCGGCAACGTGACGCAAAAAAGTGCGCCACACCATCGGTCCGCCGCACAAAGACCAGTCGCGCCGCCATCTGAATCTGAATGAGTCATGCTCCTCGGATGCTATCACGCCACCCCCCAAACCCCAAACCCCAGACCCTGTCCACCTCAGCCAATCCCCCAATGCTGTCCCCGCACCCACTAGACTTGCACGAAACTCCCCAAAAACACGATAGTATCCGCCAACGCGCCCGGAGCCGTGCAGCACGACTGCCGTGGTCCAGTTCGCTTCCACAAAAGTAACCGGTCACCACGCACAAAGAAAGGTTTCACATTGTCCGATTACAGCAGTTCCAACAACGACATTCCGGAACCGCCCGGCGCGCCCCACACTCCCCACCTTCATCGCCGATTCGGTCTGCTCCAAGCCACTGCGCTAAACATGTCCAATATGGTCGGCGCCGGACCATTCATCTCCATCCCAATTCTGATGTCCGCCATGGGTGGCCCGCAAGCCATGCTCGGCTGGCTCGTGGCCGCGATCATCTGTATCCCGGACGGACTGGTCTGGAGCGAGCTGGGCGCTGCGATGCCCGGCTCTGGCGGCTCTTACGTTTACCTGCGCGAAGGCTTCGGCCGCGAAAAGCTCGGACGCCTCATGGCCTTCGTCTTCATCTGGCAATTCATCGTCAGCGGTCCCCTCGAAATCGCCTCCGGTTACATCGGTTTTGCCCACTACCTCCACTACATCTGGCCCGGTATCTCACCGCGCGAAATAAAACTTCTCGCGGCCGGTATCGGCATTCTGAATATCATCATGCTCTACCGGCGTATCACGTTTATCAGCCGCTTGACTGTCGCCCTATGGGTTGGTTCCCTAATCACCGCGCTCGCCGTCATCTTCTCCGGCGCGCCCCATTTCGATCCCAATATTGCGTTTGACTTCCCGCCAGATGCCTTCAAATTCTCGCTGGGTTTCTTCCTTGGATTGGGCGCCGCGGCAAACACCGGCGTCTACGACTACTTGGGGTACTACGACATCTGTTATATCGGAGACGAAGTGCGCGACCCGGGACGCGTGATCCCCCGCTCTATCATCATCAGCTTGATCAGCGTCGCCCTCCTGTATTTCCTCATAAACCTGTCCGTAATCGGCGTAGTCCCGTGGCGCGAATTCGTTCCGGCCGTAGACGGCAGCCCCTCGGACTACGTTATCTCCACCTTCATGGAAAAACTCCACGGCGTCGGCGTCGCCCGCGTATTCACCGTACTCATCGCCTGGACCTGCTTCGCCTCCGTCTTCGCGCTGCTCCTCGGCTACTCACGCATCCTATACGCCGCCGCCAAGGACGGCACGTTCTTTCATATATTTGGTAGTCTCCATCCCACCAAGGACTTCCCCCATATCTCACTGCTGCTTATCGGCGGCATCGCCTGTATGGCGTGCTTTCTCGACTTGGGCGACGTCATCACCGCACTGGTCGCTAGCCGTATTCTCATTCAGTTCATCGGCCAAATCATCGCCGTGTCCCTGCTCAGGAAAAATGCGCCCGATATGAAACGCCCATTCCGAATGTGGCTCTATCCCTTGCCCAGTTGCGTCGCGTTTGTAGGCTGGATATTCATTTTCGTGACCACAAAACCCCAAATCATTATTGGAAGTCTGAGCGCACTCCTGTTGGGCGTGGCCGCCTTCTTTGCCTGGGCCTTCTACACCAAGCGCTGGCCATTTCAAGTCAGTCCCGGCCAAGCCTAAGGCGGCCCGGCCGCGACGGCAGAATTATTGGCGTGACTTCTTTGTCCGCAACATCTACGCGAACAGCGTGGAAGTTGCGGACAAAGAAGCTGACGTGGTGATTCACAATTGTACCGAAATATCATTTCGTTTGAAGCCTGAGTTTAGCCCCGTTAGGGGCGGCAGACGATAGCCCACGGCGCGAGCCGTGGGATCAAGTCACACCCAGAGTGCCAGCCCCGTAGGGGCGAAAGAATTCTCAGACGCTCTCCAATTGCCCGCACAAACTGTACGAACCTGAATGGCGCCAAGCTGATTCACCATCCTGGCCTAGAGGCGCGGTCAAAAAAAGCCGGCTTTCTGGCCGGATTCCTAATACTACAACGCAAGACTCGTCGCCCGATGTCCAAGACCTCAAATCAAGTTCCCAAGTGGCGCCAATTCCTCAGACGGTGAATAGGACACGAGAGCCCAAGAGCCAAGTCCTGAAGGGACGACAGGAAAGTAGCCGGGGGTGACCGGTAGGGAACCCCCGGATCAAAGCGCAACCTACCGGACAGCCCCAACGGGGCGCAGCGTTCCCCCGTGCTCTGCGGCCGTGCTTTACCCTGTATAGCGTTGTAGTAGCAAGTGATTTCGCCTTTGCCATGACGGATTGCTATGCTGTGCCCTTTCCAAGCATGAGGACATATGCTCAAGAACAAAAACAGGAACTCCGCGCCCGCTCCGCCATTAGCTGCCCGCAAAGACCCAGGACTCATCGCGGCAAAGAAGTTCGCCCGCAAACACGACGCAGAACCCGGCCACGCGTTTCAGGTAGCCAAGATCGCCACCCAGATCTTCGCGCTTACCCGCGACCTGCACGGGCTCGGCCCCGCCGAACTGCGCCTCCTCACGGCCGCCGCGTATATGCACGACACCGGCTACGGCGTCAGGCCGATGAGCCACCACAAAGGCGCGCGCAAACTTATCCTCGAATCGAACCTGAGCGGATTCAACGAACGCGAACTGAAGATCGTCGCCTGCGTAGCCCGCTATCACCGCAAAGCCCACCCCGCCAAGTCCCACCGCGTGTACTGCGACCTCGATCCAGCCTCCCAACACCTCGTGGACCAGTTGGCCGCGCTGCTGCGTATCGCGGACGGCTTGGACCGCGGTCACGACGCAGCCACGCGCGCAGTGCGTATCCAACGAACGACCAACGGCCTGCGCTTCTACATCGACCAGCGCCGCCCTAGCGCAATCGACCTCGACGGCGCCATGCGCAAACGCGCGCTCTTCGAGGAGGTCTACGGACTCGCCGTTGAGGTGCTCCCCGATGATTCCCGAGCAGCCCCGCTGCGCGCCACCAAAGAGACAACCCCATGCGCAGAGTGACCCGCGCCGCCGCATTGACTGTGCTCATCGGGCTTCTTGCAGGATGCGCGCGCCTCCACAGCGCGCCTTCCGCATCGTATCACCCCAAACCCGGCGATCTGCTCTTCCAGGACCTGGACGGCGGCCCCCTGTGCGTCGCCATCGAAAAGGTCACGCAGGGGATAGACGGCGCAAAGTTCTCACACGTCGCCATGGTCAGCCGCGTCGACCATGGATCCGTGACCGTTATTGAAGCGGTATCCGCGGGAGTTAAGGAAACGCCCTTGGACGAGTTCCTCGCCCGAAGCGCCGACGCCAAAGGCCGCCCCAAAGTGCTCGCCGGGCGCCTGAAGCCCCCCTATCGCCATCTCATTCCCGAAGCCCTCCGTGTCGCCCAACGCTTCAAAGGCAGACCCTACGACTCCGTGTTCACCATCGGAAACGATGCGTTCTACTGCTCCGAGTTGGTTTACGAGTCCTTCCGAGAGGCCAACGGACGCGCCCCCCTCTTTCCATTAGCCCCAATGACTTTCATCGATCCTGATACCCGCGCAACCTTCCCGGCGTGGACAGAGTACTATCAGAACCTCCGCGCCCCCATCCCCGAACGAGCCCCAGGGCTCAACCCCGGCGGCGTCTCACGTTCCCATTTCCTCGCCATCGTCCACGCCTACGGCGCCCCCGCGGGCTGGACCGGCCGCGTCCCCAAGTAACTACCGTCCCGGCTCCCCCGGCGCCAGCGGGAGGGTCGGCGTCCTCGCCGACCAGCCTCCACGTGACCGGATACAACATGGCGCAGCAACCGAGAGGGTCGGCGTCCTCGCCGACCAGCCTCCGCGCGACCGGATACCACCCGGCCCCAACGGGAGGGTCGGCGTCCCCGCCCACCGGCCTCCGCGCGACCTGATACAACACCGCGCGTGACCAACGCGACGGCGAATGTCCTCATACACCGGTAATGGCATATGGACTTCCGAATAGGCGCGCCCAACAATTCGATGCCGCTCCGGTTGACTTCCCCCCCCGCGCAAGTGCTAGAGTTTTGAGATCGGGCGGCTTTTCCGCCAATTGCGCGGCCCATTCAACGGTCCACCTAAGGAGACACTACACGTATGGGGGGTCTTTACGAGCCTCACAAATATCCGGGTATGCTCATTGTTGTCGAAGGCGTCGACGGCTCGGGCAAAAGCACCCAGTTGGACTTGATCCGATCGTGGCTGATTCAGGAAGGTTACGACGTCATCTTCACGGAGTGGAATTCCTCTAAGTTGGTCAAGAAGACCACCTCCGAAGGCAAAAAGAAGCAGATTCTCACTCCAACCACCTTCGGCCTGATTCACTGCACCGATTTTTCCGACCGCCTCGAACGCACCATCATTCCCCCGCTCCAGGCCGGCATGATCGTGCTGGCCGACCGCTACGTCTATACCGCCTTTTGCCGCGACGTCGTCCGTGGCGTCGACCGCCAATGGGTTCGCGACCTCTACAGCTTCGCAGTCCGGCCCGATATCGCGCTCTACTTTACCGTGCCGATGGAAACTGCCCTGCAACGCATCTTCCGCGGCCGCCCCTCGCTGAAGTTCTACGAAGCCGGAATGGATCTCGGCCTCAGCCGCGACCCCAACGACAGCTTCCGCAAGTTTCAAACGCGAATTACCGAGGAATACGCGAAACTCGTTGATGAATTCGGCCTCGTCGTCGTCCACGGTGACTACCCCATCGAAAAGCAACAACGACGCATCCGCAAAGTCGTCACGGAACAACTCAAACTCAAGAAAATGCGCCCGCACCGGAAGGGGGGCAAATGACCGAACGTTATCTCGGCGGTGGATTGCCAAACCGCTCCGACGCTGACCTGCAAGGCCGGCTCATCGTCCTCGAAGGCCCGGATTGCGTCGGTCGCAGCACCCAAATTCGGCTGCTCCAGGACTGGCTCGAGCGCCTCGGCTACGGCGTCGTCAATACCTCCCTCTGCCGCTCCGAACTCGCCGAAGTAGGGCTCCGAAAAGCCAAACGCGGAAACACTATCGGTCGCCGCACCATGGCCCTCTTCTACGCCACCGATATGGCCGATCGCCTCGAACGCGTCATCCTTCCCGCCCTCGAAAGCGGATTCATCGTCCTCTCCGACCGCTACTTCTACACCATCTTCGCCCGCTACGCCGTCCGTGGCGTCGATCCCGTTTGGCTCCGCAAAGCCTACGGATTTGCGCTCATGCCCCACCTCGCCATGTACCTCGACGTGGACATTGACGTGCTTGCCGAACGCGCCCTCAAAGCCGAGAAACTCGGCTTCTGGGAATGCGGAATGGATCTAAACCTCTCGGATAGCCTCTACGACAGTTTCATCCTGTACCAAAAGAAGATGCTCCGCCAATTCAACAAAATGCTCGACGAGTTCGACATGACCGTCGTCAGCGCCAAAGGTTCCATCCCAACCGTCCAGCAGCGCCTCCAAAAGCGCGTCCGCGCTCTGCTCGACCTAAAAGAAACCGAAATCGCCAACGGAACCATGCACGGCCCGATCATCGAAGGCCTCGAAGAATAAAGTTTCAAGCTAGACGCCCGTA
>JACRLJ010000005.1:35588-72958 GCA_016215105.1 Candidatus Hydrogenedentota bacterium | reverse complement strand
TAATCAACCTTCTCGATAACGCCTTCAAGTACTCTGGCGATGAGAAGATACTCCGGGTGCGCGCCTCGGCGGACGGCGCCCGCGTGCGCTTGGAAGTACAGGACAACGGTATCGGCCTTTCCCGCCGCGCGGCGCGGCGCGTGTTCGAGCGATTCTACCAAGTCGACCGCTCCTTGTCGCGGAGGGCGGGAGGCTGCGGTCTGGGGTTGAGCATCGTAAAGTTCATCGTGACGGCGCACGGGGGAATGGTCGATGTGCGGAGCGAGCCGGGCAAAGGAAGCACGTTTACCGTATCGCTGCCCGTAGACGGCGTCGCGAAATCGATGGGGGAGGGGGTACCGGCCGAATGAATCGAGAAACGGTTCTGATCGTCGAAGATGACCCGGCTATGCTCCGTGGACTCAAGGACAACTTCGCGTATGAGGGCTACACCGTTCGCACCGCGCCGGATGGCAAGTCGGGCCTCGACGCCGCATTGGACGGAAAACCCGATCTGATTATCCTCGACATCATGCTTCCCAAGATCAACGGCTTCGAGATCTGCCGGCTTCTCCGGGAAGAGGGACTAGACATGCCCATCATCATGCTTACCGCCAAGGGGCAGGAAGCGGACATCATTCTTGGCCTCAATCTGGGCGCGGACGACTATGTGACGAAGCCGTTTCGCGTAAATGAGCTGCTGGCGCGCGCCAATGCATTCTTGCGCCGCCGCCGGACGGCGGACTCTGGTCCGTGTCATTTCGGCGACTGCGAATTCGATCTCGCGTCGCGCACGTTGAGGCGGCGTGGGGAAGAGGTAGCGCTCACGCCGAAAGAATGCGGCCTCTTGTCCCTTCTTGCAGAGCGTCCGGGACGCGCGCTTACACGCGACGAGATCCTGCGTGTAGTGTGGGGCTACTCCGTCTTTGTATCATCCCGCAGCGTAGATCGATGCGTTACGACGCTGCGAGCCAAAATCGAGCCCGATCCTGACCATCCCACGTTTATCAGAACCGTGCGTGAGATTGGCTATCGCTTTGAGGCGCCTCAGGCAACCTGATCCGAACCAAGCGGCGAGCCGCGTGATATGGAAAGCGGCGGTCTGACGGCGCGGCCGCTTCCCCTTCATAGCGCAGCCCTGCGAAAGTTGACGGAACGCCCAATCGGTCTCTATCATCCCTCTATTCGCTTGCCCGGCGTTGTGAGCCGCTATTCATAGGTCTTTTCCCGTGGTCGTGATGCCTAGAAGCGCTCAGAGGCAGTGTAATTTCCGCCGCACACCAGCCTGTACATTGGCAACCGCATAACCGCAATCAAGGAAGATATAGATGGCAGCGATTCTTGGAGAGATGATGGTCCTTTTGGCCACTTCAGTGGGTAATAATGCGGTTCCGCCCGCGGAGGCGCCGCGTTTGGACCCCGCGACGGCTGTGGCCGACGGTGGCTTGTTGTGGTACGACGCGCAGGCGTTGGACGTGGAAGGTCGTGGTTGGGGCGACACCGAGCAGCCCTATGATCGCTTACCGGCCCGAGCGAAGGGAACGGTGCGCGAACAGTTGTGGCAGCTCTCGAAGCACAGCGCGGGCATCGCGGTTCGCTTCGTTACCGACGCCGAGGAGATATCCGCGCGATGGGCGTTGCGTTCGGAGCCTATGCCACTCGAATACATGGCCGCCAGCGGTTCGAGCGGTCTGGACCTCTATGCGCGTGACGGGGATCGCTGGCGCTGGGCGGGGCTGGCGCGGCCCAAGACGGCCGGCGAGAACACGGCGCGCATGCTGGTCGGCATTCCGTCGGTCGCGCATGAGTACTTGCTCTACCTTCCTCTATTCAACGGCGTTGAGTCGGTCCGGATTGGTGTGAAGCCAGGCACAACGGTGAGCAAAGCGCCGCCGCGCGTCGACGCCCGTCCGCTGGTGTTCTACGGCACGTCCATAACGCACGGTGTGGCGGCGTCGCGTCCGGGCATGAGCTACCCGGCCATTCTGGGGCGGCGCCTCGGACGTTCATTCATTAGCCTCGGGTTCGCGAGCAATGGCACGATGGATCCTGAGTTGGCCGACTTGATGGCGGAACTGGACGCGGCGGCGTATGTCGTCAATTGCCTGCCAAACATGGATGCGACGCAGGTCGCGGCGCGCACGCGGCCCTTCGTCGAGCGGCTTCGCAAGTCCCGGCCTGATACGCCTATCCTTCTGGTGGAACATGTCGAACAGAGCAATGCCTGGCTGTTACCGCCGCTCGAACGGGGTATACAAGCGAATAACGCCGCTTTGCGCGCTGCGTACGATGGGCTGACCGCGGCCGGGGTCGCCAAGGTGTACTACGTGCCCAATCCAGAGCTGTTTGGACATGATTCAGAGGCCGCCGTGGATGGGATTCATCCGAGCGACCTCGGTTTTACCCGGATTGCCGACACGCTGGAGCCCGTATTGCGACGTGTGCTTACGGACAAGCCCTGAATCGCGCTGTACATCGCATTAGCATGCGCCCGATGGGCGCCTCGGGAGATCAATGACTATGTCCACACTCGCGCTATGTCTGATCCCGCTAGTGAGTCTCTCCGCCACTCGGCAGGACCACTACTACGCGTATCCGACCGTCGAGGATTCCAACGGAGTTATCGCGCCGTGGTACTCGGGGCTGAACGGTCAGCTCGACTTTCGCGTGCGCATCGCGGCGGAAACGCTCAAGCGATACCCGTGGGCGGCGCCGCCGAAATCGCAGATGCCAGCGCCCGAGTACGTGTTCAACGGGACGTGGCGGATCTCGCCGGCGGGCGACATCGAGATTCCTGACCTGCGCGACTGGGACAACGGCGATCTCGGGCAGCGCGCGGCCTACGTGTTCTCTTCCTGGGTTGATTACTACCGATACAGCGGTGACCCGGCGGCCATCGCTCACGTGACCTACATGGCCGACTATCTGCTCGGCTATTGTCTGACCCCGCCGAACCACCCGTGGCCGGGATTTCTCATCAGCGTTCCCACCAAAGGCAAGCCCTACGGTCAATGCAACCCGCAGGGTATGATCCAACTCGATATCGCCGCTGAAACCGGTCTAGCGCTTCTTCGCGCATACCAGATGACGGGCAACGAGCGGTGGTTCGAGGCGTGCAAGCATTGGGGTGATCAGCTCGCGATACATCGCAACAACAAACCCGGTATGCCACTGTGGAACCGCTACGCGAATCCGGCGGACACCCAGTGGGATGACCACATGACCGGTGGGGTCGTCTTCCTGCTCACTTTTTTCGATGAGCTGATTCGGCTCGGCTATTCGGGCGAAGGAGGGATCATCGCCAAAGCGCGTGACGACGGCCGGGCTTGGTTGCGTGATGAACTACTGCCGAAGTGGACCGTCGACGATACTTGGGGCCGAAATTACTGGGATTGGCCCGATCCCGTCCAGGCGGAGAATGTGACCGAGTTTGCGGCGCGGTACCTCATCGAACACCCCGACGTTTTCCCCAATTGGCGTAACGATACCCGGAATGTTCTGTCGTTATTCCTCAATCGCACCAGCGTCGCGAACGAATCGAAGGGCGACGTGTACAGCGGCGCGTGGGCCTATCCGGAGTCATCGGGCTGCTGCGGGCGTTCGCTGTGGTATGGCCCGATGGAAATCGCCACGGCGCTTGCGCAGTACGGAGTCGCGGAACTGGCCCGTCGTCAGCAGATACTGGCCACCTACGACGCCCACGAGACGGGCATGGTGGAGGACCACATCGACGGCGGCGTGATCGTGGCTCGGAGCTGGTTCAAGATTACGCACCCGATGCCTCTGAAGCATGTGCTCGGCACGATCGCGTGGCTGCCAGAGGTGTTCGGGGCCAATCGCGAGAACCATATTGTGCGTAGCAGCGCCGTCGTGAATCGGGTGGTCTATGGTAAAGGCCGCATCGAATACTCAACGTTCGATGCGCCCTCGCAGACATTGGACGTGCTGCGCCTGGCGTATCGCCCCGCGGCCGTCAGCGCCGATGGCGCCCCGCTCGAGTTACGCCCTTCGTTGGAGATGAACGGGCTTACGCTTCGGGAACTCTCGCAGGGGGATTACATCGTGACGATACGGCACGACGGCAAGAAGCGCATCGTGATCGAAGGGCCGGACCCGCAGGAGGCGCGTCCCGCCTCCGAGCTAGCCTTCGACGGCACGTGGGCCCCAGTCGAAGGGAAGGCTCGCGCAGCCGCGGCGCCAGGGGCCGCGTTCGAGCACCGTTTCACCGGAAACCAAGTCCGCCTCGTCGGACGCGTCGGGCCGGACGGCGGTCTTGCGGACGTGTACTTGGACGGCGCGAAGCAGCGAGTTCCTGTTGATTGCTGGAACCCCGCGCCCAGGGCCGCGCAGGTTCTCTACTATCGGAACGGCCTGCCCGAGGGCGAGCACACGCTGCGCGTGGCCGCGCGCGGCGCGGGCAATGCGGTGTCGAAGGGCGCGAACGTGTGCGTTGACGAGGTCCAGTGGTCCGCCGCGACCGGCGCCGCCGGCTACGGCGTGGGAGGCGGACCCAAGTACACGCAACGCATGATCTGCGGATACAATGGACGTACCGACTATATTGATTCGCAAAGCAACGCCTGGCGTCCCTGCACGGAATGGGCCAGTCGCACGGGCGCTTTGACCGACGTCGTGCAGAAGACGTGGTGGACGCAGCGCCGCCGCCTCGAAGTGGCGAATACGCCCGATCCGGAGCTGTATCGCTACGGCATACACGCGCCGGAATTCTGGGTGAACGTTACCGTGGCGCCCGGCGCCTATCACGTGCGGCTGAAGTTCATGGAGTCCTTCGAGCTTACCGCAGCTAAGCGCGCTGTCACGGTCCTGATCAATGGTGAAGAGCGCGTCACCAACATGGATGTCGCTGCGACAGCCGGCGGGCAGCATCGGGCTGTCGATCTGGTGTTCAACGGCGTCCTGCCGAACCACGGCGTAATCGAGTTGCGGTTCCGCAACCCCGCGGGTGAGGCTATGGTTCAGGCCATCGAAGTTGGCCCCGGCGACGGCGGTACTGGGGCGACTCCCGTGCCCATCGCTCCGACAGCCCCGGAGAAGAAGGTACCCTAATTCAGCGGCTTACACTACTTCGCCAATGTCACGTACGCCCGGATCATCCACTCGCGGTCGGGCACAGGCTCGAAGCCGCGCGCTATGGTCCCGCGCGACGAGTGCGATACCTGCGGGTCCTTGTTGTAGTGGAAGTAGATGCCTTTGAACTGCGTCGCTTCGGGATCAAGGGCGACCGAGATTGCGCCACCATCGGCGGCGGTCTTGTCAAGGGAAAGAGGCGTCGTCAAGACCAGATCGACCCACTTTTCCTTGTAACTGAATAGCGAGTAGGGGAACTGCTGTTCGCAGATCACGGCGCCCGTCTTGTCCAACACGGCCGATTTGAACATAGTCGTTTGCGGATCGAATCCGGACCCGTAGCGGCTGCCGTAGACGCGGAATCCCTTAAGTTGTGCGGCGCCGGGAACCAGAGTTCCAAGCGCCAACTCGATCCTGGGGCCGCGTCCTCCGTAGCTCTGCTTGCCGTCGGAATTACCCGTGTCGTATTTGGCCTCGGTCAAGCCCTCGAAGGCATTGACGGTCTTCGGAGGTGTCCAGTCTGCGAGGTGCTGGACGCCTTTCTCTCCCGAGGCCTCGTTCGACATGAACACGCGCACCGTCCAGTCGAAGGTATCTTTCACCGGCTCGAATCCGTCTTCGGGAAGCCCCTGGTACGAGTGGGATTGCTCGACGTCTTTGTCCATGCCCAAGTAGATGCCTTTAGTGTCGCTCGGGTTGAAGGCAATTGCCACGCTGAACTGTTCCGGGACCTCGATTGACGGCGTCCGCAGCGTGTACCACTTCATATCGCCGCGCTCGACCATCGCGTAGGGAAATGGCAGGTCGCCCAGAACTTGGAACTGCTCGTTCAAGATGTAGACATGGAAGTTGTCCTTGGGCGGTTCCGCCGTGCCGTAGCGTGATCCACAGAATTGGACAGCCTCGACGAAGCGCACATCCTTCGGTTTTGAAAAACGTATCGCGTGTCCTGAAGCCCCCAGACTTCGCTTGTCTTCGGCTGTGCCGTCGCCCGTACTCAGCGCCACGACACCTTTCGGCAAACCCGCCGGTAACTCGATCGGCGGCAGCGCCAGCAGCGACTCTTTGGTCATCCCCGATGGAACGGATTGCGCCTGTACCTTCACGCGCGCCGCGCCGGACGTGTCCTCCAACGTCAGTATGATTTCGTAATGACCCGGTTTCTGGAGATTCATCAACGTAGTTTTACCGTCAGCGGGCGGCTTGTTTAGTTCGAGCCGAAACGGTTTGCAGGGCGCCTCGAATGAGAACAGTCCCTCGTCGATCGTCTGTAAAGACGTCAAGGCGCTGCTCGACGGCCCGAGCTCAGGCCCCGTCACGGTAATGCGCTGTCCCACGACGGGTTTGCCTGCGGCATCCAAGAGCTTTCCCCGTACCTGCGCGGCCGGCGTCATGATGAAATCCAGCCGGTACGGCTCGTTGGGTACGACAATCTGCGTCGGCGACGCGGGCCATCCATCTGTCTTCTCCGGCCTTACGTTAGCCATTCCGAGGCCGCCTTGACGGCAAAGGTTCTTCTCGTAGAAACCGGGCTTGGAGGCGTGGATGGTGGCTGCCTGCAGGTTGACACGCTCGCGCCCACTGTCCTCAAATGAATGCATTCCGGGACCGAAACGGAGCAAATACTTGCCATCGGCGCCAGAGCGCGTATTGCCCGTGGGCATCAGTGTACCCATCCCGCAACTGGCCCTGATTTCGACGTCCGGCGCCGGATTCCCCGCCTCGTCGGTTACGGTTCCGAAGACCGAGAAGGGCCAGCGCTCCATCTGCTCCGCCTCGGAAAGCGGGTGGGGCTTTAGATGGATTTCCACGGCGTTTTCGCGTCCGGCGGTCACCTCGATCCAAGTGGGTCCGCCTTCCTGGGAGTATTCGGCGTCGTGCTGGTAGTCGGCTTGGCGCTTCGCCTGAAGCCGGTACCGGCCCGGCATGAGTGCTCGGAAGTGGGCCGTGCCGTCATCACTTGTCCAATTGTTGTAGTTCGAGGCGCGGCCAATGGGCAGTCCGTCCTCCCGGTACAGTACGTACCAAGCCGTTGAGATCGCCTTCCCGGCTTCACTGTCAATGAACCGGATGGCAAGGGCTTCGCGGCCTTGCAGCCGGACGACGACTTCTTTTGTTTGTCCTTCCTCGATCTGGACGGCATCGGAAACGCCGAGAGGTGTCGGATCACGCCGATCCTCGTTCACAAGTTGTGCAACGAATCGGTACCTGCCAGGTTCGAGATTATCGAGCTGGCATTTGCCGCGCCCACCCGTCGAGAGCCTTGGCGCCCATCGAGCTTCCCCTTCGCGCCAGACGATGGCGTCCTTTTCGGCGAGATTCTCCGCCGACGTATCGAGGCGAAGCGCGTCGATACTCACCGAACCGGCCGGCTGTCCATCTACGCCCAGCACTGTGACCGACGCCTGGCCCTGGGGCTTGGCGGGCTCCTGCTGGGCATGTCGTGACTCGTGTGTTCGTTCCGCGAATGTGGTGCTGGCCTCGGCGCTCGAGGCCCAGTGCTCTTTTCCGGACTCGTCCACCAGACCCACGGCGTCAATCTCGTTCCAGCCCTGCACGCGCGGCGAATCGAGATAGATTTTCACAGCATTCACTTTGAACGGAGTTGTGAATGCGATTTCCGACACGCCCTTTCCCTTGCCAGTGGGTGTAGGGTCCGGGCCTTCCCAAACGTTGACTTCTTTGCCGTCCGCGCCGAGCACGCTCACTTTGTTGACGGCGCCGGGATTGTAGGTTTCGTAGATCTTCACGCCTTTGGGAATTACGGACACGTCGTATTTGAGCAGAAGCCATTCCGGCTGTTCGTCCGGTGTCAGAGAGGCCCAAGCCGTTACAATATCGCCTGCCTCGTTTGTGTCAGGCGCGCCGGTGGCTTGTTCGGGTCCCCAGTCGCGGTGTGGCGTATTGGCGGAGCCTGACGGAGATGGGGCGCCTGCGCCCGAAGCCGGGGACGCGGTATCTGCAAGCTTCTGCATTACGTACGAGGCGCTGTTCTTGATCGCCGTTGAAGGGTTCGACGCGGCCTCATCCAATAGCGCTTTGCGAACATCCGGCGCCGCGCTACGCACCGAGTCCACCGCGCGTCCGAGCCGCGTCTCATCCCAAGGGGTTGATCCTGCAACTAGCCAGATGCCTCGGACAACTTGTTTCGCGTCGCCTGTTGCGCCGGCGTGATTGCGCAGGAACGTGAGCCGGTCAATAGCGTTCTCCGCGTTCCGGGCAACATTTGTATCCGGATCCTTACTGACCGTCTGTAACGGCTCCAGCGCCTTTGGGTCGCCCAGCTCGCCCAGCGCCCACGCCGCGCAGCGGCGGGCGTAGGCATCGGTATCTTTCTGCGCCATGCCTACTATGGCGTCATAGGACGCGCTGCCGCCGATCGTCGCCAAGGTCAAGGCCGCCATTCCGCGCGTTGAGTTTTCTTTATGCGTCAGCAGGTCCTGCAGCGGCTGAAACGCGGGGCTAGCGTCTTCCCACGGCAACGCCCCAATGATGTGGACGGCAGATCGCCGCTTCGTTGCCACGTCGCTCTTTAGCCATTCACACAGTGCGTCCAGCGCAGGGCGGTTGGGTTGCGCGCGAACGATGTCGAATACTGCTTTGACCTTATCCCTCTCGAATTCCGACGTCGTCGAAAGCATCTCGATGGCGTGTTGGATGTTCTTCTGAACCTCTACCGTGATAGCGCTCGTGGCGGGCGTTTCTTCCTTGCCACTTGCGAACGAACTTCCTACGGCCAGACTGATTGCCGCCACTGCCATCAAGACAACAAGACCCCGTGCGCCGAGCCTTGCGGGATACTTCAGCGGGTCGCTCAGCAGTTCGGCGATTCGGCGCCCGATTTGCGTGCGGGTCGCAAACAGACCGCTGGCGAGCAGACCCCGGCGTTGGCCATGGATCTGCGCCAGCACCTGGTACAGGTTGCCGGCATAGTCTTCGACTTCGCTTTCCGTGTGTACCACGGCCCGGTCGCACGCTAGTTCGGCGGCCTCTTGCCACTTCCGCCCGGCCCACCAGGTCACTGGATGAAAGAAAAAGAATACTTGCGCCGCCTGACGCGCGGCGTTGGCGAGCGAGTCGCCCAGCTTCCAGTGCGCCAACTCATGACGCAGCGACCACTCCAGTTCCGAGTTCCATGGTTTATCCGCCAGCCAACCCGGTAAGAGGATTGTTGGGCGGAGCACGCCCGCCAGCGCGGGCGATTCCAGCGCGCTCGTAATCCGCAGGCGCGGAGGCTTTCCTACGCCCAAGTTCGCGACTAGTTCGCGGTACTGGTTCCCGAGCGCTTCGGGCGCCGGGCATGCCGCAGCGATAAGACGCCACAGACGTATCCGATCAAACACCACGTATGTTGCGAGGAGGAACGCCCCTGTGGCCCAAGCCGTCACGAGCGTACGTAGAAGGCCCCACGGCCAGCGCCACGCGCGCGCGTACGGCGGGACGGAATCTGTGGACACTGGCGCGCTGGCATTGCCTTTCTCTACCCACGCTGCACGCTCCTCGACCGCATGGGCAGGCTTGGTGTCGTCACTGGATGGCGCCAAGCGAGCGGAATCGCGGCTGAAGACCTCTCTCGACGCAGGGGTGACGGGAGGAGCTGCTTCAAGCTGTATGACCGGTAGCAACGCCCCCAAGCTCACAGCAACAAGCGGTTTCACCAGCACCAGCAGCCACAACAGCGATTGCCAGCGCGGTGACCGCACGATCCCCGCGTGGATGGCGACCCACACAAGGCCTGCCAGGACCGCCATTTCTACGCTCGCGACGAACAGGCGGCCCAGTATGGGCTCGCTCGAAAGAATAGACAACGCAGATTGGAACCGCTCTGCTGTGTTCATGGTTTGTCCTTTCTCTTTCTTCGCGCTTCGAGCATTTCCCGTATCTCTTCCAAGTCGCTCTCGCCGATCGCTTCCTCACGTATTAGATATGCGATAGCGTGCTGCGGCGCCCCCCCGAACAAGGTGCGAACCAGCGTCTTCAGCGATCGCCCGGCCACCGTGGCTCGCGGCACGGCTGCCCGCAGCCGGTAGCCGCGGTCGATGCTCGGAACCAGTTCCACGTATCCCTTCTTGCGCAGGTTTGTCAGCACCGTCCGTATTGTCGTATTGGCCAGCGGGCGCGCCGGTGTATACGCGGCGATGACGTCTCCCGAGGCGCATTCTCCCAAGTCCCACACGACATTCATGATTTCCTGTTCAAGACGGGACAACTCCGGCAGTTCCCGAGCAGCGCTTCTTCGTTTCATCACATTCACCTCGTACTATGATTGACAACACCGACTATATTTATAGTCCATCGCGGTTCAGTTGTCAAGCCTTTTTTCAGCCAATTCCCCGCGAAGCGTACGGCGTACGTAAGCCGTTGTCATTCAATGGGCAGAACTCACGATAACGAACACTGCCTGGCGGAGGTTTCGAGCCCAAAGTAGCTCACAAGACGGAACGGGTTGATGCGTTCCGGCCGGCGGATGAGGACATCCGCCCTCCCGGCCGTGGCGCCCGTACTTGGTGTTCTTGTTACAAACAAATCGCCGCGGCGGGAGCTCCGGTCAGAATGCGGTAACACGCAGCTCTTCCACCCTATCGCGGCAATGGCGGCTCCTTTTCAATTCTCACCGGCGGCGCCGGTGGAGTGGCTATGATCTAGAGCGCGTCGAGCAGACGAGCCACTTCATTGCGAACGCGTTGGATATCCGTCCACTGGCGATCCGCGACGCCGGAACGAATGGCGATCTCGTCAGCGCCGAGCGGCGCCATTTTGTCGGGTACGATACAGAATGCGGCCACGTTCGCGGCTTGTTGACCGATTACCCGTTTAGCCGCTTCGAGGTCTTCAGGTTTGGCCGAGGCGCCCTTGGTCGCGATGGCCTGTTTCAGCATCGTGAGCGCGCCGTAGTCCTCGATACCGTCACGCACGGCCTCCCAGCGCTTGCTCGCCACGACTCCATTGCCGGGATATACGAGCAGATAGTCGTAGCGCGCCCTGGGAACAAACCAGGGATCGTCCGGGGAGGTGCAATAGGTCCAGAACCCGATGCCGGTTAGCCCGTGCTTCCAGGCCAGCCACGCCTGGCCCCGGTAATAGCCCAAGGGTGACAGATGCTTGCCATTGTCGTCGCATTCGTAGGTCCACACCGGCTTTCCACAGGCCTGAATGATCGCAAGTTTCTTGGCGCTGGTCTTGTCCAGGACCATGCCGGCGCGGTTCGGACACCAGATGTCAACGTACGGCGTCATGGCGCGCAATTCGTTCGTCGTGATCCCGGGCACGGGGTCGGTGTACATCTGGATATTCGGGTCCGCCTCGCGCGCGAGTTTCGCCAGGCGCAGGAACTCCTCCACCCGGCCCTTTTCGATTCCGGGCTCGTCCACCGGATACAACGCGAAGCCATCATAGCCCACTCCGAGGTCCGCCAGATGCTTTACCCATGTTCGCAGCCATTGCACGTGCGCCTTGCCGTAGGTTTCCGCAGAGGCGCCAGCGGGTCCCGCCAGGGCCCCCTGATAGCCGCAGAACAAGATGATCCCGTGCGGGGCGTGCCGTTTCACGTAGGCGTCGTGCCCGGCGAAATCGACGTCGCCCACAAGGTTTCCTTCCGCATCGAATCGCGCCTTCGGCGGAGCCGTTGCGACGAATACATTAGTTCCATGCGCGACTTGATCGTTGAGCGCCTCTTCCGGTTGGTCCTTCAACATGGAGGCGTCCACATTTCCCCAACTGCAATTCCGCAGGACCTGGTGTTCGGGCAGGCGCGTTTTCCATACAGTTACAGTCAACGGAACGCGGATCTCGATCGGCGTCACATCCAAGCTGCGCAGTACGACGGCGCCTTTCCATTCGCCGGGGGCGAGGGCTCGGGTGTTGACGTTGAGCCAGAGCTGACGCGCGCCCCATGCCGGCGCCTGCAGGACGTTTGCGGCGTTCAAGGCCGCCAATGCGTCCGCCGACAGATCGCACCGTTCCGTTGGCACGTTGAGCGCCTCGAACAGCTTGACCGCGTCCCGCGCCGGAACCATCTGGTTTCCCTGGGAGAGACCTTCGAGCTCCACGCGGTACGCGCGCGGCCGATTCGAGATGTTGAACACGTTGAGCGCGGCCGATTCCGTCTCGCCTCCAAAGGCAAATACGGTCAACTCCTTTTGCGCGCCCTCGTTCTTCGCCAGGTCGCCCGTTCCGCCAAAGGGGCTCCAGGGATTGGCCGCGCGGACGACGGATGTGCGCCCTTCGGCGGCGACGCCCGCCGCCAATGCCGATAGTTTATCGAGCTCGCGCGCTTCGCGCAGAACCGCGGCTAGGGACTCGCGATGCGCGACCCGGGCCACGTCGCCGGAAGCGCCGGCTGACGCGACCTGGGGCCGCAATTCGTGCAGCTTGGCCGCCACGAAGAAGGTCCGTTGTTCGATGCCGTCCGCGTCGAGCAATTTCGGCAGGCGCTCTTTTACCGCCGCGATTATCCTCTCGGCTTCGGAGATATCCTTTTCGAACGGGGCTACGGGCGCCACCCGTTCCCGCCGCGCTAGTATGCGCTTTCCTTCCGAGACCGTACACACGAGGGTCAAGTCTCCGGAGTCGTCGGCGGATAAAGTGTATGGGAATTGGCGCTCGACCCGTGCCTCGCTGGATGCCGCTTCAGTCACCGTTGACTTTCCGCCGCTGCGGACGGCCTCGACGCGAAGTGTCAGTTTTCGGCGTTCGGGGTTGTTCACGACCGCCTTGAGGGAATTTGTTCCTGCGCACATTCCACCGAAATCGGCCGTGAGATCGATGAGCGGCTTCTTGGCATTCGGCAGGAGGGCGCCCGTTCGGCGTGAGTTATACCGAAATTCCGGCCAGGCGACTTTGGCGCCGGGCGTCGTGCCCTGCCAGCGCAGCGCCTGCATCGGCGCCCCGAACACGGGGACAATAACGCATAGGCCGGCTTCGCCGAGGACCGCGAGTGTGGCGGTAGAATTGGATGGGCCGGGCAACGGAACGCGGATTCTCAGGTGTCCCAGCGCGTCAGACACATGCACCGCGCTACTGTAACCCGCGACCAGGATTTCCATCTTCCCATCGCCGTCCACGTCGCCTACGGAGGGCGAGCGCCGAACCCGTTCTTGCACGTTGGCGGTCCACCGGGCTTTCCCATCCGGTGAGAGACATACAAGATTTCCCCCCAGATCCACCGCATAGATTTCGAGCGCGCCGTCCCCGTCCGCATCCGCGACCGTGATGGCGCTGTCGAGTTCACGCGGCATTGGGCAGGACCACAAGGTCTTTCCAGTCGCGTCGAGGGCCTTCAGCGCCTTGCCGATCCCGGTCAGGATGGTGGGCTTTCCTGTTCCGGACAAGTCGCATACAAAAGGGCTTCCGCCGACGCCTTTGTCCAGGCGCCATCGCTCTTTTCCCGAGGCCGAGAGACACACTAGAGAAACCTTATCCGAGCCGACAAGCACTTCGGCCTGGCCGTCGTTGTCCAGGTCGGCGATGGCCGGGCAGAACACTCTGCCGAGCTTGTCGTGATAGGCCCAAGCTTGTTCACCGGACCCCCGAAGGCACACGACAGTCCCATCCAGGGCGCCGGTGACGATTTCCGGGGCGCCGTCGCCGTCGAGGTCGCCCACGGCCAGAGCGGTTGTGCCCCATTCCGGCCGCGCAAGAAGCGCCCTGTCCCAGATGACGGCGCCGGTCCGCCCCTCCAGGCAGAGTACCCGCCCCTGCCGGTTCACGACGAGAACTTCCGGCGCCGTGTCGCCGATCACGTCGGCTACTGTGGGCGGGATACAGATGGACGCGCCGGTCTCGCGGCGCCACAGGTCCGTGCCTGCGCCATTGAGGGCGACGACAAGACCCGCCGTCGTTCCCACGACGATCTCGACGTTACCGTCTCCGTCGAGGTCGCCTATTCCCGGCGATACGTCAATGTGGCCCGCGGGCGGCGCATACGTCCACACCGTCGCTTGGGACCAGGCGGCCCCGGCCAGTACAGCCGCGCCGATAATCGAGCAGATGACTCTCATTTTCCAATCTCCCGCTAATTGCGTTGCTTGTCCCTCCGATTTGGACGCAGCTTAGGCGCGACATCGGAGTGGTGGGTGTGACTTCTTTGCGGGCGTCCTCCGCGCTTCCCGCGCGGGAGACGCCAACGAAGAAACTAAGGTGCGCAGGCAAACTCACAAGAGAGTGATTATATTGCATCGAACTACAGAAGTCTTCTGTAAGATTGAGGCCGAGTCGGCGAAGACAGGGGCGCAGGTCGTCTTGTGACTGGGCGAACAGCCTCCGTATAGTTCGCGAATCTTCGGGAAAACTTGCGACGGCAACATAGATTCAAACAGACTCTGGACCAGGACGAGGACTGACACGAGATGGAATCATTCCGCCGAAACCGGATTAACCGCCGTGAATTCATTGTCAACGCGGGTCTGTTGGTAGGAGTGGGCGCCATGAACGCCGCGGGGCTTGAGCGGGGCCACACGTCGGACGAACATTCGAAAGAGATGCGCCACCTTCACGATGCGCGCAGACGTTGGGTACTTGGATTGGACTCCGGGCGCGGTGTGGTTTTCTTCGGCCTGGACTCGGAAGGGACGGGCCGCGAGAAGACCAATTTGCTGGCCGACCTTGTCATGCCTACCTGGGCCGATGCGGACACACCGGCTGCGCAGTGGGACTCGACTGCCAGAGACCGCTGGATCTGTACGATTCCGTGTCGCGACAAGAATGGCGTCGTCACGTGGACCGTGAGCGGGGAGAAAGACGACCTGATCTGGAAGTTGGAGTACGCGGGCGACGGAACGATTGAGAACCTGCGCATCGGCCTCCCGATCAACGCGCTGTTGGCTGCGGCAGTCCTCATTCCGGCCCGCGTGAACGAACTGAATCGCGGGCTAGGGCCATGGTTGCTGGTCGCGCCCGACTTCGGGCATCTCCTGGTCGAAGCCGAGTCTTCCGTCACGTGGTTCGCGATAAATGAGGGCGCGCGCGGTGGGTCGGCACAAAACGCGCCTCAGGAAGGAGTCGATCCGCGGCTTCGGGGAGATGCGTGGCTTGATGCGGTTCGGGCGCCGGGGTACCGGCGTGGAAAGCTCTCGCTGCAATTCGCGAGCGATGCGGCGCTCGGCCCAGGGACGCTGGTGACATTACGGTTCCGTCCGCAGGAACTATCGAATCCCGAGGGTATTCCCGCGCACACATGGAAGCGGATTCGCCGGGCCTATCTCAACCATTGGCAGCCGTGCGGCACGTGGTGCGGCCCTGAGCGCGCAACGGTTCTTGCCAACAACGTGCTGTCCGACCCGGCTTCGATATCATTGTGGTTCTATTCCGAGCCGATGATTTTCTATACGCAACCGCTGCCGGGAATCGATCTGCGCCGGTTGTTGCGCCGCTCGCTTGATTACTGGCTCGAACACGGCGTCAGCGCACAGGGGCACGTCAACGCGTTTGGCGCGATGTATGACCTCTACGTTTCCGCGGGGGCGTGCCTGCTCATTTCCGCCTGGGACTATTGGACGGTCTCGCAAGATGGGGAGTGGCTAAAGAAGCAGATACCCATGCTCCATCGCATGGGTGACTACTTATTGCGCCGCGATGTTGACAGCGATGGACTGGTGGAGAGTTACGGCAGCGGCAACGCCGGAACCCTGCGCGACCCTGACCGGGCGGATATCTGGTTCGAGATGATGAACTTCGGTCACAAGAACACGTGGACCAACGCGATCTCGTATAGGGCGTTCCATTGCCTGGCGGTCATGCTCGACGCGGCGGACCATGCGGACGGGGCGGCGCACTACCGGGAGCGGGCCGCTGCTTTGCGCGAGGCATATGTGCGCCAGTTTCTGAGCGCGGAGAACGGCTGGTTCGTTAGTTGGATCAGTCAGGACGGGCAAGTACACGACTACTGTCACACGTTCATCAATGGGATGGCGGTGGCGTACGGCATCGTGGACCCAGAGCGCGGGCGGGATATTCTGACCCGAGTCGTGGCCAAGAGCCGGTCTATCGGCTTCACAAACTGGCGCCTTGGGGTTCCGGGGAATCTAGTCCCGTGCAGAAAGGCTGATATGATTGGCCCACGCATCGGCTTGGATGGCCAGCCCGTGCGAGATAATTTCTACTGGCCCGACTCGCTTACCGAAGATCAGGCCTTTGGCCATCGCTACCCGAACGGAACGATTCACCCGGCCTTGGTTTGGCCCTACCTGCTTGGATTGCAGGTTGCCGGACTCGAGCATGAGTCTGACCGGATTCTGAACGCGATGATCGCATCCGCGGAACAGGGCTTATTCCAGAACGGAATCGTAAACGTGGGTTATGGCGGCGCGGAGCACTTCTACAGCGACGGCCGAACCTGCGGCTATGAAGGGTATCTGCCGGAGAATTACAACTTTCTCATGGCCGCATTCACGCGAAATCCGAAACTGAGGGCGAAACTCCTAGAGCCTATGGCAGGCCCAATTCCATAGATCTGGGCAACGAGGTGCAACAATGATCGGCTACATCGGCGTGACTCTTATAGCGGTTTGTGGAATGGCGGCGTCCGACACAGCGGATAAGGTCAATGGCCCCGTGGAGCTGAGCAACGATAACTGTCGAATTCGATTCGACCGGGAACACGGCGGGCTGCAAAGCATCACGAACGCGCTCCTGGGCGACGAATGCCTTAAGGGCTCCAATCCCAACGACGCGCCATTTCGCATCTATACCGACTTCACTAAAGAGTTCGAAATGGCCGACGCCGACTACACAAAGTGGTTCGGTTATGGTCCCGAAGTGCGCGGCATGTGTCGGACCGTACTGGGCCCCGGCAATTTCCGCCTGAAAAGCGTGCGGCAGGACGACGGGCTGACGTTCACTTACGAAGGTAATGGGCTCGAGTTACGCCTGCGCGTGGCCTTCGAAAAGGATGAGCGCGCGTCCGTATGGTCGCTGCGCATTACCAATACGGACGGCTCGCCGCGCGACATACTTCCCAGTTTTCCCAGCTTCAACGAAGTGGCGTTGGGCCCCAACCCCGGGCGAAATTCGGCGACGCTCATGAACCAGGCGGGGCTCGTCACGCCGGCATGGTCGCATCCGGGCGGCGTAGTCGGGGCCGGCGTGCAAATGTCCATGCAATGGCACGCGATTTGGGACCCGGATTCGCGCAGCGCCTTCGCGCTGATCTTCATGGACCCCGACACGAAGCCGAAGCAGTTGCGCCTCGAAAACCGCGGAATTGAACTGCGCTATTTTCCGCCCGTGAACCTCGTGCCGGGGGCTTCCCTCGACTTGCCGGGCGATTGGCGGCCCGCGGCGAGGGTGTACCGAGCTTGGTACGACGGCGCGTACACGCACGCGGAGTTGCCCGCATGGTTCAAGGAGTGCGACGGGTGGGAAGGTCGGCATTTCAAGAAGGCCGGCTCCGGCGTCACGGACGTTGGCGGCGCCCCGTTCGAGTTGAACAGTTTCCGGGAGTTGCCGGGCGCGCGCCTGCAAATTCCCGTCGACAACATGGAATACGCCTTCTTCTGCCGAGGCGCGATGCTTTACAACAAGCACAGCGACGGCGACAACATCATCCGCGAAGATCTCGGCGGCGCCGAAGCCCTGCGCGACGGAATTGCCGGTTCGCATCGCTATGGTCTGCACACCACGCTGTACGTCGAAGGATACATCGTCTACAAGGAAAGCGAGCTGGCCAAATCGGGCAAGGCCGAACAATGGTCGGTCATGCACAAAGACCGAACCATTACCGGCATTTACACGAATCAAGGCTTCCTGCACATGTGCCCCGGCTGTGTAGAATGGCAAGACTATCTCGCTGCCATGTCGGCCCGCTTGATGCGTGAAACCGGCGCCGACGGCATTCGCCTGGATTCGCTCGGCACTTATTTCCTGCCCTGCTACAATCCGGCCCACCACCACGCGACGCCTTTCGGCTACAACGATTGGCTAAAGCAACTGTTGTCCAAGGTGCGCGACGCCGTGCTTGCTGTCAAGCCCGACGCGTTGTTGACCACGGAAATTCCGGTAGACTGGTTTGGTCAATGGTTTCACGGCGCCTTGACGCAGGTCTATCCGCGCGATCTGCCGGAAATGCGCCTAGCCGTGGGACCGTATCGCGAGTTTGCGTGGTCGCCGGCCGGACCCGTGTGGGGTTCGCTCTCGGGCCTCATGGGCGGCCGCCTTCCAGCAAGCGACCTCCAACCCCCCGAAGCGAACTGGATGTGTGCGCGGACGCCCGTGAACACCGCGCTGACGGAAGGCGACATTCCCGACGAAGATCCCCGGACCTCAGAGCCGGAGGTCGTCACGCGGGCCTTTCACGGCGACGGCTATTGGGCGGTGGTCGCGGCCCGGCTGGCGAGCCAAGAGTCCTTCGAACAGCGTCCCTACTCGGAATTGTCCGGCAAGCGCGGTGAGTACACAGTTACCGTTCAGGGAGTCGCGCCGAAAATCGCATCCGGGACCCTGTGCGACATCGAAACTTTGACGTGGAAACCGCTCGAACTGAATCGAGCCGGCGCCGACCTCCAAATTTGCCTGAACACCAATTGGGCCTTGATGGTTCTGTCTGAAGCGGGAGGCCCACCCATAGTTTCAATTGACCCGCTGCCGGAGTTGCATCCGGGCGAGTCAACTACGGTTCATTGGAGCGCGCTGCAGGGGGAAGCGAAAGAGGCCCTTCCGTTGACGGTTGAACTCGTGGCGGCAGGTCTGGCCGTTGCGCCGCAATCGAGCTCGGTCCCCGGAGCGGCCGTCATCACAGCGCCCGGCGACGCGCTGCCGGGTTTCTACGGCGTGAAAGTCGTCGGAAAGCGCGTTCTCGGAACAAAGCGATTTCTCAAGGTGGTGGAAACGCCAAAGTGAGCGCCCCATCCGCCCACTCCAAAACTCCAGCCACCTCCACCTTGCTCTCCCACCACCACACTAGCTAACATACCCCCAACACAATGCCCCAGCGCCGCTCTCTTCATTCGTAATTGCAGCAACAAAGGGGACCGCAATGAAAAAGACACGCCAGACACGCAAGACCTCCAAGACTCCCTATTCATCCAAGAAGATCGCGGACCGAGTCACCCGAGCCAGAAACAACGGCTGGCGCGAATTGGACTTATCCAGGTGTGAAGTCCAGGACAGCGACCTCCGCAAGCTCCTCGGCGAGCCAGGCGTAGAAAACATTCAAAGGCTGAACCTCAACGACAATCAGCTTTCCACGCTGCCCCCCGAAATCGGCCAACTCACCGCACTGACGAACCTGAACCTCAAAGA
This sequence comes from Candidatus Hydrogenedentota bacterium, assembly GCA_016215105.1. Lineage (GTDB taxonomy): Bacteria > Hydrogenedentota > Hydrogenedentia > Hydrogenedentales > SLHB01 > JACRLJ01. The sequence continues at coordinate 53,656 of JACRLJ010000005.1, read as the reverse complement.
CAATCAGCTTTCCTCGCTACCCCCCGAGGTCGGCAAACTTACTACACTAACAACACTTATACTCACGAGTAATAGACTTTCCACGCTGCCCTCCGAAATCGGCCAACTCACCGCATTGTTCGTTCTAGACCTCGACGGCAATCAGCTTTCCACGCTACCCCCCGAAATCGGCCAACTCACCGCACTGACGAACTTCCCCCTCAGCGACAATCAGCTTTCCTCGCTACCCCCCGAGGTAGGCCAACTCACCACACTAATGTCACTCACGCTCATGAGTAATCAGCTTTCCACGCTGCCCCCCGAAATCGGCCAACTCACCGCACTGTTGGTTCTTGACCTCGACGACAATCAGCTTTCCACGCTGCCCCCAGAGGTCTGCCAACTCACCGCACTGACGACGCTCTACCTCAACAGCAATCAGCTTTCCACGCTGCCACCCGAAATTGGCCAACTCGCCACATTGACGACCCTGATCCTCAACGACAATCAGCTTTCCACGTTGCCTTCGGTGCTAATCCAATTCACCGCGCTGACGAAACTGGATCTCAGCAAGAATCAGCTTTCCGCGCTGCCCCCCGAGGTCGGCCAACTCACCGCGCTGACGCACTTGGACCTCAGCAACAATCAGCTTTCCACGCTACCCCCCGAGGTCGGCCGACTCACTTCACTGGAAAAGCTCTATCTCCACTTCAATGACGGTCTTGGCATTCCACCGGAAATCCTCGGAGAAGTTCGCCGCGACAAGACGCCGGCCGTACCCGCTGACATTCTGGATTACTACTTCCGCACCAATGGCGCCACCGACCGTCGGCCCCTGAATGAAGTTAAAGTTATCCTGGTAGGACAAGGGAGCGTCGGGAAGACCTCTTTGGTAAAGCGGATCGTCTACGACACCTTTAACAAGCGAGAAAAGAAAACTGAGGGAATCTATATCGAGAAGACCTGGAGTGTGCCAGGTAAGAACAAAGGCAAGAAAGTTCAGGTGAACTTCTGGGACTTTGGCGGCCAAGAGATTATGCACGCCACACACCAGTTCTTCTTGACCAAGCGGACGGTATATCTCCTGGTCCTGGACGCCCGCAAGGGCGAGAACGAAAGCAATATTCACTACTGGCTCAAGATCATTCGCAGTTTCGGCGGCGATGCGCCGGTACTGATCGTGACCAACAAAAGCGACACCCACCACCTGGACCTAAACGAAACTCGCCTGCAAAAGGACTACCCCAGTATCCGCGGTTTTTTCAAAACCTCGTGCGACAACGGCGTCGGGATTAAGCAACTTAAGGCGGGCATCGAAAAGCAGATTCGTAGCCCCGCCATGCGCCATATATTCGATCCGCTGCCCAAAGCCTACTTCACAGTCAAGCAAGATCTCGAGGAGATGGCGCAGGCAAGGAACTACATCGATATCCGCGACTACTATACGCTGTGTCACGACAATGGGGTGCGCGAACGCGATCAGCAGGATCGCTTACTACGTTTCTTGCATGACCTTGGCAGCGTACTGAGTTTCACCGACCCCGACAGCCCGCTACCCCTGCGGGAAATGAGCGTGCTCAACCCGCACTGGGTAACGCAGGGCGTGTACAAAATCCTCAACGACGATGCCCTTGCTGACGCAGGCGGCGTGCTGAGCAAATCCGACCTATCCCGTATCCTCAAGGGGCGTGCCCATCCTGCCCATTGTCACCCTTTCATCATGGGCATGATGCACAAGTTCGAGTTGTGCTTTACCGTGAGCGATGACCATAAGTGGCTCGTGGCCGAACTGCTGCCCAAGAAAGAGCCCACTAAACTCGGTGAGTGGGCGGACGCGCTACGGTTCGAGTACCACTACGACGTATTGCCTGGGGGTATCATCTGCCGATTCATCGTCCGCCGCTACGAGAACCTGACCACCCCGCCCGTTTACTGGCGTAGCGGCTCCGTGTTGCAGTTTGACGGGTGCAAGGCCCTTGTTCGCAGCGATACGGACAAGGGGCGGATGCACATCGCCGTCATCGGCCCCGAAGGAGGCCGCCGGGCCTTCCTGTCCGTCTTGCGCGATGAGTTTGCCCGCATCCACTCGACTATTCCCAACCTGCTGCCCCAGCAGATGGTACCGCTGCCGGATAACCCGGATATCGTAGTGTCATATGAGCACTTACTTACTCTGGAACAGCAACAGGTGAGGGATTTCATCCCGCCAGGAACGAATAAGCGTTACGCCGTGACCGAGCTTATCGACGGTATCGAGGACCCGTGGCTCCGAGACTTCGGTGAATCGCATCTTTACCCGCCGCTGTTCGTCATCGAGCCGCAGACCTCTTTCGCGGATGCATGGGAGGTGTTTTGTTGCGATGTCTTGAACCGCTACGAGAAGACCGACAAGATTTACCAGCGCACCCCCCCGGAAGGTGGGGTGGACCTGTACTGGGCCGAAAAGAAGATTGCCTATCAATGCAAGTCGGTAGAAGAGTCAAGCGGAAAGTTCAGTGTCACCAAGGCCGAGAAGTCCCTGCGAAGTGCGCTGCTAACGCGCGAGAAACTGCCATGGGTGAAATACGTCTTGTGCAGCAACGTGGCGCTGACGGGCCACCAAGAACAGCAGTTGCGGGATATCTGCCCAGAGATCGAGCTGCTTACCCCTAGGTTTTGGATTCCCCGCTGCCGGGAACAATCTAGGACTCTCGGAAGTCGCTTCCACACGACACTAAGAGAGACTCATGGCTCAACACAAGACGAGGATCGTACACATTTCCGACCTTCACCTGACGGCCTCGGACGGCGCCACTCGAAGCGAACCGAAGCTCTTTGGGCGTTTGAAGGGAATGAACCGGTACTTCCGACAAATCGTCAGCAGTCGCACGGTCCAGGAGGCCGACGCGGTAATTGTTACTGGCGACGTGACGGACCGCGGGAAGCCTGAGGCTTGGGAGGTCTTCTGGGACGCGATCGATCTGGCGGGTCTGCGGAGCCGGGTAATCGTTGCGCCGGGTAATCACGACGCGTGCTGCCTGGGCCTTCGGCGTCGTTCAGCCAAGAACAGGGAGCTGGACATGGCACGCATGGCGAAGGGGCTGCGTATGGGCGGCCAGCCGACGCGATTTCCTTCTATGCACAGGATTCACGACGATACGGTCGTTTTCGTACTTAACTCGAACAATCTTGGCAACACGTCGTCTGCCACGAATGCTGTAGGCGTGATCGCTCACTTCGATCTAGTCCGCTTTGCGGGTCTGCTTTACCAATTCCGCGACGTGCCGGTAAAGATAGTGGCGCTGCACCATAGCCCCAATATCCCTGAATCACAGACAGCCCTGAAGCGAGGAAATAAGCCCATGTCGAGCGTGTCGCGGCTTGCACATCAAATTCCAGAAAGCGAGCGGCGGGCGCTACGGCTCCTGTGCCTGTCGCACCGCGTGCGGCTGGTGCTGCATGGTCACCTGCACCTTGAGGAATGCCGACAGGTAAATGGAATCACGATCGTCGGCGCTCCCGCCAGCACGCAACCGCTCGACAAGGAAGGTGGCCAAGTGTGCCGCTTCTGGCAGTACCAAATAGGTGGAGTATCGAGGCGAGTTACCCGCCGCATAGTGGAGCTTTGTGTCTAGCCACAGTCCTCTCGAAACGTGCGAGGTCACGAGAAGCAAGCGAGCGGCAGGATACCCTGACGTATACCAAACTTCAGCGCTGCCACTCTTGCCACGATATGCAGCTTCCGTAATTGGGGCGAGTCACAGACCCAAGCAAAAAGAAGCAACAGGGAAACGTGCGACAATCTTAGAACAGCAACACTGCGTATTATGTATGTAGAGATAATATTGATATTACTATAGATATGGAAATTAAATCCCCCTTGTCTCGCGTTTCTGCCTACCCTATACACCACCGGAAAGTGCAAGAACGGCTGATTCTGTCAATAAACCACCCCTCGTCTCGCACGCGAAACCCCTCGGCCGCCTTCGGACCCTTCCCAGACCAGACGGCGCTCCGACAACCAAACACCCCTCGTCTCGCGCACGAACTCGACCCCGCTGCCGACCTCCCACACCGGAACCCGAGACCTGCCTCCCTGGGCCTCGAACAGCCGAAACAGATGCCCCTTATATATAGGTGATATAGGTCACTCGATTTCGATTCCTTGGAGAATGGCGTCGTTGGTTCCGGTGGCGGTGACGCGGATTGTGATCGTGTTGTTCTTGTCGGGGGTAACGTCTTCGACTCGGATGTCCGCGGCCATTCCGGGGTGGCCGGTGGCTTCGGCGGGATCCCAGTGATCGCGCACGGTGCGGCCGTTGACTTCGATGGTCATGGGGCGTTGACCGGGCGCTTTCAGCCAGAGCTCGGCGAACTTGAGATGGACTACGTAGACTCCCGGTGGGACGGGCACGGTATAACTGAAGGTCCTACCGCTTCGGGCGGTCTGGTACAGGGCTTGGTCGTAGAGCGTGGGGGAGGCCTGGAGGACCGGCGCTTCGGAGCGAACGATTGTTCCGCCGTCGAAATGTGCGTCGGCAGTCCAGATGAAGCCGTTCCAATCGATGAAGTCACGTTCCGCGCCCGCGTCTATACGGATCACCGGTCTGGTCTCGGGAAGAATTTCGATGGCCTGGACAATGGCTTCGTCCGTCTTCTGCATGGGTTCGAAGCCGCCGGTGAAGCGGAACACCAGTTTCCCTTTTTCGTCGGGGACTAGATTGTGAAAGACGCGTTCGTAGGCCCGATTGGGACCGTGCGCGGCCTGGCAGATATCGAAGTTGTCCAGCACGCGACGTCCGTTGATGGTCAAGTTGAATGGGCGCTCGAAGGACCACGCGTAGGTTGTCTCCGCGAATTTTAGGCGAGCGGTGTAGAGTCCCGGCTTGACGGGAATGGTGTAGGTGAAGTCGCGCCCGGTCCGCCCTTGTTGATAGAGCGCTACGTCATCCGTTGTCGGTAGCGTATTGGATATTGCAGCTGTTGTGGACGCGGCGTTTCCCCCGGTGAAGTAGGCATCCTTGGACCACACATTGCCGGTATGGTCGGTGTAGGGCTTGTTCGCCCCGCAGACGATGCGAATGCAGGTCCCTTTCGACTTGGGATCGGGGTGCGCATACACGATCCGCGGCATCCAGGCGATGATGTCCGTATCGGGCGACACGCCGCGGTCGAGCACAAAGCGAAGGGTATCGCCTGCGGCCACCTTGAGACTGAAATCGTGCATGACGCCTTGCAGGTTGTTGATTGGGACCTCGGCCCACCCTTGTTCGGGCCACACCTGCTTGTCGGCGTGGAGAATGCGGACGCGCAACGGCGCGCCCATCGCCTGGCGGTAACATTCCTTCATCGCCCGGCCAACGACGGTCACGGTTCCTGACTTCGGCGCGGTCCATGTCCGCACGCACGCGGCTTCGGGGGAGGCCTGCTGCCAGCCGCGGCCTACTCGCGCTTGGCCGGGTCCTTCCCAATAGCCTTCCACACCGCCGGGCTGATTGGGTGTGCCGCCGGTGTCGCCCGCAGGGCTTTTGGCAGGCACTACCCACGTCATCCCAACAACCGCACGGCTATCCGTTGAGGTCTCCGCGCTCCATCCATCGCGGCCCGCCTCTGAGAAATGTCCACCGAGGGCCGCGTAGACATCCGGACCATTGGCCAACGGTTTAGCCGGAGTCCACGCGCTGGTTACGCCGTCGCCATTCACGGCGCGAACGGCATAGGCGGATTTGGCGTCCCAACCCGGGCTGTGATCAAAGAAGTAGGCTCCGACGCTTGCCTTGCCAACGATCTTCTCGTTGCGGCGGACTTCGTAGTAGCTTATCCAGCGAGTATCGGAAGTGGGGGACCAGTAGACCCCGACGCCGCTGTGGCCAATATTGGTCTCACGCTGGGTCAGCGCGCGTCCCGGCGCGTTGGGGGCTACCGTGTCGCGTCCGGCGCCGGGCATGTCCGGCAAGCCCAGGTAGATCAATTCGCCCGGTGCAGTGTCCTTGAGAACAATCCCATTCGCCATCAGGTCGGCGCCGGTTCGTGTCGCGCGATCTTTCGCCACTTCAAAACCAATTTTGTAGTTGTGCTCGGCGAGCAGGCCCTTCGGGTAGATCGTAACCTCGCCCTTTGCCGGATGTTTGAGAATGATGCAGGCCTTCGCGCCGTCGTAGTTGATCCGCTGATCGTAGTAGAAGTCCTTGTCGCCTTTGATCTCTGGATGCGTCATGTGCGACCAGCGTCCCGCGACGCCCTCCCGCCGAAGGTATCGGTAAACTTCCATCAGCCGGCGAAGCTGTTCCTGCTCCGGCCCGCTTGCCTGCATGTACCATCCCGGCGCCATCGAAAGCTGACCGGGCCCGGTGGCCGGGTTATACTTCGCACCGGGTTGAATCAGCGCGTCCATCAAGTCCAACCACTTGTCCGGCAATTCGAGGTATGACAAGTAATGGTTGGTCTGGTCCCCACGTCCCATGTCCGACAGATAATTGACGTCGGCATAGCGCTGGATCTCGAATTGGTGCGCATAGCGGCTGCCGCCGCAACAGGTGTGGAACGAGCACCGTGGATTCGCCTGCAGAAAGTGCTCGATCTGCGCGCGGATCGCGAACTCCGATTTGAGACCGAACCGCCCGAAGCCGTCCGTCCGCCACTGGAAATTGCCCCACGATCCAACCTTGGTGTCTAGCAGTCCCGCCGTCGGACGGCCCGCCATCCACAACAGCCAGTTCATGTTCATCTTGCCCAGGTACCGGAGAGTCTCCGCAAAATCCGGACCTTCGTACGTCGGCGAAAAGACCACGGCATAGGAGTCCTCGATCGGCCACCCCGGGTATTTCGACCACCCGGCGTCGTCCCAGAGCATCTCCATGCCCATCGTACGCAGGAGGTCGGCGTCCATATCAAGACCGGCCAAACGCGCGGCAAACTGCTCTTGAAGGTTTCGCGAACAGAAGAACCACGACGTTGTCCATTTCGTCCGGGCGAAGTAGTCACTGTTCGTGTAGTCCCAGAGGTACTCGTACTGCCAGTCGTACACGCGGCGGCCCATGTCGTCCAGATCACCGTCGAACACGCCCAGGGTGACCAGCGGCAGCCGAAGCCGTTCGCCCGCGGCCAACGAATAGTCCGTCAGCGCCGGGAAACTCGCCGTTAGCGCCCCCTGCCCGGTGGCGTAATCCACGCCGAGCGTCCATGTTCCCAAATCGTCCAATGCAACGAATAGGCCGTCGCCCGGCTCACCACTCTTCTGCCGTGTGAGCGCCATCCAAGGCACGTAGTTGTCCGTTCGATCCCCGAGTAGCGCATGATGATAGGTCGCGCCGGCTTCGGCGCTTTCCAATTGACCCTGGTTCGGCCTGCTCGTGCCGCCGCACATCCAGTAGTTGGTGAGCGGAGTGGGGTCGTCTCTGCGCAGGCCGATGCTCAGCGGTGTTGGCGAAGCCAGTGTCACGGCGGCGTTCGTGGTGTTCTCGAACTCGACCCACTGGCGAAGTATCGAAGTTCCGGGGTACGCCTGAACGTGCAGAAGCGCGCGCAAGCCGTCCCGGTTGAGGACTAGGTTCAACTGAACGGCCGGGCGTCCTCCCACAGCGACCTGCTGGACGGTTCCCGATTCCACCACCCAGCGATCTCGGCCGTCTGGCGCCGCGATGGGTTTGCTCGCCCTGGCTGCTATGCGATATGCGTTGAGATGGACGGCGGAACCGCCGGCGTGTTGCGCGGCGCCGTGAATGGTCACAACGCCATCCTTGGGCGCCTTCCACACCCGAACCATTTCGTACGCGTTGGCCACGTAGAATTTCGTTGCGCCGAGACTCGAACATTCTGCCGGAGCGCGGTATCCGCTCGGCACACGGAATTTTGGTTGTCCGGGCGTAGGCGGTTGAATCACTTCACCCAGGAGATCCATGCAGCCTGTGCCAGGCGCGCGTGTGTAGTACTGCCAAACGGGACCTTGATTAAGTTCAGTGTCTTCCGAGGAGGAAAATCTGACCCCGTCGCCGTAATCGAGCGTCGTCGTCCAGTTAACGGTCGCGCCGGCTTCGTCTGAGTACGTCGCCACGCCGAATCCGATGAGGTCGCCCGTCTTCACGTTCAGGCGGAGTTTGTCCGCCGCCGGATCGATTGTTGTTCCGGCGCCCATCGGTTTCGACCAGACCTTTTCGAGCGCGAACGCGCCGACGGACAGCGGCTCTACCCCGAATGGAGCCGACGACGAAGCGTACTCACGGGCCGGCGCTGTCAGAGTGTTCTGAAAGCTCACCAGACGGAATTGCCCATCCTTCGAGGCAAACGTCATCTGCGCGGCCTTGGCGCCGATCGTCCACGTTTGATTCTCCGCGTCTGCCCTCGCAAACGCGTCTCCCTCGCGAACTTCAACGGCGGCCATACTTGGCGCCGCGATCAGGCAGGACGTAACAATGCTTAAGCAAGACCTTCCTATCATGGTGACTACTCCCGTGGGCCTCCCCATTACACCGGATGGTACCACAGCATTCGTTGAAAAAGCAGGGGAATCCCGCGTTGCGCGCGGGCGCAAGGCTTACGTTACCGAATTGCGTTGGATACGGTCCTGTTCCGTGACCCATTCAACGGCCTGCCTAACCAACTTTGCGCTGCTGTCCAGGCCCAACTTAGCCATGATACGCTCGCGATGCGTCTCCATGGTCTTCACGCTTCTGCCCAGCCGTTCAGCGATTTCCCTGATGGTTGCCCCACGGCCCAGTAGCTCGAATATTTCAAGCTCGCGGTTAGAAAGCGAGGCCATGGAATTTCCCGCCGGTTCCATACCGGTACTGGCCAGATGCGCCAAGAGACCTTCCGAGACTCGGTCGCTCACCGCAAGACGCCCCCGCAATATCTTTCGTATAGCGTCTATCACTTCTTTCGGGTGGGAGTGTTTGTTCACATATCCCATGGCGCCGGCATGGATTGCACGTGGCGCGAACAACAACTCGTCGTGCATCGAGTAGACGAGCATCTTGAGCGATTTGTACGTCTTCTTGATATCGTGGATGAGTGTCAGTCCGTTGCTGTTCTCTAGCGAAATGTCGACAACAATGAGGTCGGGTTGCCGGGAGTCGATGAGCGGAAACACCTCTCTCGCGTCCGTACACTCACCGCAGACCTCAAAATCAGGTTCGTCCGAGATGAGTTGGGTCAGACCGATTCGGATCATGGGGTGATCATCAACGATCAGAATTCGCGTAGGACGGGCTCCCTCAGATTTCAAAATGGTGTGGCCCTTTCATATCTTCTGTCTCAGTGTCATCTTCGTACTGGTCCCTGCCGAGTATGCACTCGACGCGAGTGCCGTTCCCTGCGGCCGCCCCCGAGATGGTCAATGTCGCGCCTATTGCCGAAGCACGGGATCGCATCGTGTGAAGCCCCATACCCGAAGTGAGTCTTCGCCGCCCGTCAATGCCGATCCCGTCGTCCGCGACCACTACGGCAACTCTTGTGGTTTCCGAAACGAGCGTCAGTACGATTCGGCGCGCCCGCGCATGTTTCACCGCATTGGTGAGAGCTTCCTGGGCAATCCGGAACAGTTGCGTTGCCGCCCCGTAGTCAGCGACGGGGACAGGCGCGTGGCATTCAAAACGCACCTCAATTTCATGCTGAGCCCTGGCTTTGTCCGCCAACTCGGCTAAGGCGACCTCAAGGCCTCTCGGATCCGCCTCGACTGGGGCAATGCCGTGGATCGCTCTGCGCACATCCTCGATCGTATGCCGAACGCCTTTCACGATGGCGTCCGCCTGCGCGGCGTCCGGCCCGGAATGCTTCTGCAGCTTTCTGGTCAGGCTTCCAGCCATACATAGCAACCCGGTAAGATCTTGGCCCACGGTATCATGAAGATCGTGCCGGATGCGTTGTTGTTCTTCCGCCTTGACAGTCTCCAGCCTGTTTGCCATCAACTTTCGCTCGGTGATGTCGCGAGCGTTGACTACAATTCCGTTGAGTACGGGATCGGATAGCCGGTTTCGGCCGATTCCCTCCATGACACGCCACGAGCCGTCGCTGTGCCGAATACGTACCTCGGTTGCCCGTATCGAGTGAGGCCGTTCGAACGATATCCGCTCGAGCGCGCGCGTGAGCAGGGTCAAGTCGTCGGGATGGCAGAATTCGAACACCTTCTTGCCTACCATGGTGTCCGGACTATAGCCGAGGATCTGACCCACGGACGTGCCCACATAAAGAAACCGTCCCTCCTCATTGAGAACCGCGACAATATCCGAGCAGTTCTCGATTAGGGCGCGAAAGCGCTTCTCGCTCTTTCGCAAGTTCTCCTCGGCCCGCCTGCGCTCCGCCACCTCCGCGACAAGTTGGTCGTGTTCCAAGACCAGCTTCTTTCGGGTGTCTCCAGCTTCCATTCCGGCGAGATAGAATGCGCTGAGGACCAGAAGGAGGCCGAAAATCCATAACCAGTCATGAACGCGAGGGTGGAGAAGGCCTTCAGGGCCGAGCAAATACAGCTCGGGAAAGGTACCGACTCCGTGCAGTATGGCAACCATCTGCGACAGGCCCAATATGCACAGCGCGAGTACGGCCAAGCGCCGCAACCACTTCCCGCTTCCGACCCTGTACAGTACGCCGATGGTCGCCTGCATCATGCCCACGAGGACCAGCAGAACGACGACGCTTTCCAGCGTGTCAGAGCCAATTCCTTGCGCCACGGACACCAGAAGCATGGCCAGCGCCGCGCCTACCAAAGGGTTTTGAGCGCCTAAGAGGAGCCAAGTCCTGCGGGGACGAGAATCGTCACGGCGCCGAACGGTGCCTTCCGTTACGCTTGGCGATTCAACGCCGGAGGTAGTGGGAATTAGCGCGGGCTGCCGGTACTTCCAAAACACCACGAGCATAAGCAGTAGTCCGTAAGGCGCCAGGTATACCGGGCCCACGAAGAACATGTCGTGCAGGTTTGCCGCCACGATGACCAGGACAAGGAGGCTGCCCAGCAATGCGCGCAACCATTCACCTCGGCGATACTGACGCCAGAATGCGTAGGGAATCCACATCAGAGCTATCACGTTCGGTACGTCGATTGGGGCTCGCCAAAAGTCAAACGCATTGCGAGGATGAACAATCCCCTCGCCCCAGGAATTCGACACCAAATATAGTTCTCTTAGATAGCTCATGAACAGTCCTGAGACTGAAGTGATGTGAATAAGTAGTGCGATGGCGAATGCTCCCGTCAAGGGGATGAGAAGCGCAAGGGGCCGCTGCCCCGTGAGGCGGGCCACCAGCCACACGAGACTCGCCTGGCTCACGATTGACGCCGCCTGGGACCATTTTACGGCTTCCATATACGTGGCTGCCGTGGCCGCCTTGTAGGAGCCGAGTCCGGCAATCGCAAATGCCGCCACGAGATACGTGGCCGCTTCGAGAGACAAGGGGAGCGCGTTTGGTGATCGGGAGCGGGAAGAAACTACCTTGCGTAACGCCGCGACTATACTGATGTTTGCGTACAAATGGCGTCCCTTCTCGAATTCAGGTGAACCATTCGCTCAGGACCTCACGATGCGCTCGAATTGGTGGATAGCCGGCTGACGCACACAGCCGCCACCCCATATTACGAATACAGGTGAAGTCTAGCAGGCAACCGGTAGCGCATCAATCTTTCCTTCGGCAACATGGCCGTTATTAGGGTCCCGGCAACGGTGCAACAACGAACTCATGTTCCCGTTGCGAAGCGCATCCGGTGGAATTAGATCCGCGGCTCTTTCTCCGAGGCGCACCGGGACGGTCCAGTTAATTCGGGTTGCCGCTGTGTGTTCTGCATGAAGTTTCCTTGTTCGGACCGTCATGTGTGTGGGTGAATCCCCCACGCAAAGAATCAGGCAAAATCCGATAGTGTAGTGCGCGAATCACTCCTACACTATCAGACACGTTGTGGAGATGACGGAGTAGTAAGAAGGAACTGGCGCCAGAGAAAGGAGGTGTGATAGACACTGGGGTCGCTTTCTGCCGGCCTCGCCATCCTTCCGCGACGTGCTATGGACTGTATTGATAACCAATCATGCCTGTTACTTACCGAACGAGGAGAGATTCCCATGAGAACTAAGAAGAGGGGTTTTACCCTTATCGAGCTACTCGTAGTGATCGCCATTATCGGCATTCTTGCGGCGATTTTGCTTCCCGCGCTGGCTCGGGCGCGAGAGGCCGCGCGCCGCGCGAGCTGCCAGAACAACCTCAAGCAGTGGGGGTTGGTGTTCAAGATGTTTTCGAACGAATCGAAGGGAGGCCTATTCCCGTATCACCAGACAGATAAAGGGGAAGGCTGTCCGATTAACCCGCTCACGGGCACTTGGCCCAAGGTGTACGGCCCCGCAGGGTGGCAGGTCTATCCCGAATACATTTCCGATCCCCAAATCGGAATATGTCCGTCTTCGGGAGCGGCCCACCCCACAGTCTGGACGCCTGGTCCGGACAACAACCAACCTTCCTTCTTCGCCGACCTTGGCAGCTACAGCAACGGCGGGGCTTTCACGCCGATGTCCGATGCGGACAAAGCGACCTGGTGCGCGGTCGGTAACTGCAATGGAGAGACTCCGTTCTTCGGTACATACCGATGGGCGCCGGTTGGAGGCAACAAGGTCGCCACACAAACGTTTGACTATACTTACGTCAATCACATGGTTAAGGCGGAGTGGGTTACGAATCCCGTTGACAACTGCATAGTAGCGTTCAATCTCCAGGCCGGTGAGGGCGCAGTAAACAACCAACAGACTGACCAATCGGATGTTAGTATTCCCGGCCTTTCGGTCGGCACAGTGACCAGCAACGTTCTCAAGGAAGGCGTTGAACGCTTCATGGTCACTGACATCAACAATCCCGCCGGCTCGGCTGCGGCTCAGTCCACTGTTCCGGTTCTGTGGGACTCGGCAAAGAACAGAGGTAACTACAGCGCACAGCCAGGTATCTCGATGTTTAACCACCCCCCAGGTGGCGCGAACATCCTGTACATGGATGGCCACGTCTCTTTTGTAAAGTATCCGGCGGAGCTTTCGCAGGCGACGTATCCCGTTGCCAGGGTCTCCCTCGATAAGCAGCCGCTTCCGGCGGGCTTCACTCTCAGTGGCGACCCTGCGGACGCATATTTCTAAGCCAACGTCATAGGGGAAGCAGATTCCCTAGTCTGCTTCATTATCTGAGCCGGTATCCTTGGACGTGGAAGGGAACTACCCTTCCACGTCCATTCAAGGAGAAGTGAAATGCGCGAAGTGTTTTGGAAATTGCTTTCTCTGGCGTGCGTTCTAGTGCTTGCGGGGTGCAGTAACGCCAGCGCTGGCCGAAAAGGCGCCCCGACGGTAGACATCGGATCAACGACGTTGTTTCAGGCGGCGGAAGATCCCTCACTCATCGCCAAACTGGACGCCATAATATCCTCGGGCGCGAATCTAAACGCCAAGGATAAGGACGGCATGACAGCTCTCCACCACGCGGTCGCTGCCGACAACGGGGACGCTGTCATAATGCTAGTCCGGGCGAAGGCCGATCCTGCCATCAAAGATGCTCAGGGACGTACGCCCGAACAGGTGGCGGAGCAGGAAGGGAAAAAGAAAGCGCTTCGGGCCTTTGAAAGGGCGGTAGGGTAGGACAGTGGTCCTGTTTTGGGCGGGACGAAGTTGTATGGTCAGAGATACTCTTTGGGGGATGAATGATGACGGGGGCGGATGTTAGTGAAGGGAGGTGATAGGCGTTGAGAGCTTCTCCTGGGATGAAGGGGACAATATGCCCCTAACTAGACTCAAAGGGAGAAGAAGCTCCCAATTGAAACCATACCTAATCAGAATGGGGTTAAGTTTGTGGGAACAGTTGTTGTTAGATTCCTCATGAAGTAACCACAGAAGTGGGGAGGTGTGATCCAATGCGTAAGAAAGGTTTTACCTTAATCGAACTGCTAGTGGTCATCGCCATAATCGGCATCTTGGCAGCAATTCTGCTGCCGGCGCTGGCCCGGGCTCGCGAAGCCGCCCGGCGCGCCAGTTGCCAAAACAACCTCAAGCAGCTTGCCCTCGTCAACAAGATGTTCGCAGACGAGAGCCGCGGCAATTACTTTCCTGGCAGCATGCCCCGGTATCACCGCTCGCCGGGCGCCCCGGCGGCTGCGGCCACTTGGCGTATCCCAGATTCCGAAACACAATACGACATCACGATGGTATACCCGGAGTATCTGAGCGATAACAAAGTCCTATTCTGTCCGTCAACGGACCTCGGCGACGGTGTCATGGCGGCCACTTGGTATCCACTCGATCCTGCTTGGGACAATCCTATAGTAATGTCGCAATCGTGGATTCCTGGTAACGTCAAGTCGGCAATCCACAATTCGGCTGTGAGGTGGGGAACCAGCGGTCAGATCCGAAATAACAACGACGCTTGCCACAACTGTGGGGGCTACGATGCAGTGGGTCACCTGGACGGTGGCTCGACGTCCGTGTATCATGCCCCTCCTCCAGGCGCCGACTTGACACTTTGCATGTTCAAGCCGTTGGCCGAGACGTATGCCGTCTTCCCCTATACCGTCGAGTTCACGAAATTCGTTGCAGGGGCGTCGGGCACTGATCCAAATTCGCCGGGTGACTCGATGGACCGCGCGTACAAACTGCTTCTCGGTGAGTACCTGAGCAGTTCCCTGACTACGGCAAATGGGAATACGATCTATCGCCTGAAGGACGGTATTGAACGCTTCTTGATAACGGATATCAACAATCCGGCTGCTGGCGCGCAAGCGCAGTCGAATATCTATTACATGTCCGATTTCGTTAGTCAGATCGACCAGGCCGCCGACCCAACCGAGGGTCTCAAGTTCAACCATCTTCCCGGCGGCGCCAATTTGATGTTCTTGGACGGGCATGTCGAGTTCGTCAAGTACCCGCAGCCCTCTAACAGCAAGTACTGGTACGTAAGCAAGGAACGGACGGGGTACTAGAGCGGCGCCGATGTCTTTCACTCTCGACGAAAGCCCGGTTCAATCCGGGCTTTCGCTACCCCAAACTACTTAGCTGGACTTCACCAAGAACCTGGGCACACCGGTAGAAAACTCTGCGCCACATCATTCTGCCACGGAAAGTAGATCCTAGACATGATTCGTCTTCATTCACTCATGGTGGTTCTTGGAAGCGCGCTTATGCTTGCCTGTTCATGTGTATTCGCTTCCGAAGACAAGCCACCCGCCGGCATGCAGACCGTTCAGGTTACGATTACGCATGCGCCGCCGGCGCAGACTGTGCTCACGTGTTCGAGGACGGGCACGCCAAAGAACGTGATCTTGCTCGTAGGTGATGGGATGGGACTCAACGATCTTTCCGCGGCCAAAGCCGCATTGGGACCCGCGGCGAGGACTCACACCGAGCGCAGCAGTTCGGTGGCGCTATGTTCGACGAATAGCGCCAATGGCCCTACCACGGATTCGGCGGCGGCCGCGACGGCGCTGCTGTGTGGCGAGAAAGCCAACCGAGGAAGCATCGGCCAGGCACCCGACGGCCGACCCTTGACGAGCCTGTTCGTCAAGGCCAAGCAGGCCGGGAAACGGACTGCCATACTTACGTCCGATGAGGTCACGGAAGCCACTCCCGCTGCGGCGTACGCGCACGTCGCCAAGCGTGGGAACGATGCAACGATTGCCCGCCAGTTGCTGGATAGCGACATCGATCTGGTCATCGGCGGCGGCCGGTCCGTCTTCCGTAAACTGGGTCCCTCCGGGGGGGCGGAAACGACGGGGGCGTTCCTTGATGGCATTCCCTCAAATGGATTCCGACCGGTACAAGACCTGGATTCCCTTCGAAAGGTTGATCTTGCAGAGGGCAAAGTGATGGCCCTTCTCGCCGAGGACAGTTTCGATCAGACCAGTCCTACGAATCGCCTGGATCTGCCTGCCTTCACCCGAATGGCTATCGAAAAACTCAACAAGTCTGCTCCGAACGGCTTTCTTCTACTCGTGGAGGGGACGGAAATGGATGACGCGGCGCATGACGGAAACGCGGCGTTGTTGCTGAACGAAATGGTTGACTTCGACCAGGCCGTGGGCCAGGCCCTCGAGTTTGCGGAGCTGGACAAGGAAACGCTTGTCATCGTGACGGGAGACCACGAAACAGGTGGAGTGGGGCTCGGCGCAAAGGTTGAGCAGGACAAGGCGCAGATCGCGTTTGCGTGTGACGGCCACACGCCGGCCCTGGTTCCCTTGATGGCCACCGGAGTTGGCGCTCCCTCCTTTCACGGTTTTATCGACAACACCGACGTGGCCAAGATTATATCGAGTCTGATGAAGCAGCGGAGATAGAATTGCTAGTTGTTGCGATAGTTGTTCATTCAAGGAGACGTGAAATGCGACAAGTTGCATTCGTAATGACCTGCGCGCTTTGTGTTTTTGCGTTTTCGGATTGCGCCGGAAGTGGTGGTCGCGGTAAAGACGTGACCCAAGTTAATGCCGGGTCGACAAACTTATTTGACGCGGCAAAAGATCCTCTGCACAATGAAACTCTAGCGATGCTCATTTCCTCCGGGGTTGATTTGAACGCCCAGGATGAAGAAGGCATGACCGCCCTGCACCACGCCGCCGCCAACAACAACGGGGACGCGGTCAGGAAACTCATTCGGGCCAAGGCCGACCTCAGGATAAAAGACGCACAAGGGCGCACCGCCGAAGACGTGGCTGAACAGGGGCGAAGAGAAAAAGCGCTTCAGGTGTTTCAAAGGTTGGTGAGGTAGGAGAGTCGAGATACGGTAAGGGCGGGCTAACAGGACAAGTCTATAGGGCTTAGACAGCGCGCCGGCGGCCAAAATGCGCTATAGTGTCGTTGTCGCAAGTTCTTTGATGGTTAACGGGAATAACGCGCCGTAACAATTCGAACGGGAGTCTTGCTAGATGGGATTCATCAGAGTAGGTGTAATGTATGGCTAACGCGATGACTCGTTTTCGGGCAATCCAACTTCGAGTGCTGCTGGTTCTTTGGGCGCTCAGCGCGGGTTCGGTGGCTGTGTGGCCAGCGCCGCTGACGAATGTAGAGCGTATTCCACAGCGTATCCTGCTCGGTATGACCACCGACCCTGCTCACAGCCAATCCGTAACTTGGCGGACCCCCGCGAGTGTGGATTCTCCTCAGGCCCAATTCACACTATGGTCTGGAAATCCGATATCGGATTCGGGAGCAACGACGGTTAAGGCGTCGGCTACCACGGTACCGCTTGGCGACGGCCTACAAGCAACCCACTACGTCGCCGTCTTCAACGGACTTGAACCCGCTAAGGAGTACGCCTATCGCGTTGGTGATGGGACGGTCTGGAGCGAATGGAATCGCTTTCGTCTGGCCAGCGCCCGCCCGGAGAGGTTTCGCTTTCTCTTCTTGGGTGACGCGCAAAGGGACGTAAAGTCGCAGTGGTCTCGCGTGCCGCGAATGGCGTTCATCCATGCGCCGGACGCGCGTTTCATTGCTCACGCTGGTGATCTCGTGGACGAAGGATACGACGATACCCAGTGGGGCGATTGGTGCAACGGTTTGGGTTTCATCGGGGCGTGGATTCCCAACTTGGCTACGCCCGGAAACCATGACATGAACCTCTCGCCCGCTGAGGCCAAGTCCCGCCAGCCAGTATCGGTTTCCCCGCTGTGGCGCGCGCATTTTGCGCTGCCCGGAAACGGTCCCGCTGACGCCCCGATGCTGGAGGATGAAGCCTATTACGTGGACTATCAGGGGCTGCGTCTGATCTCTGTTGAAGGGAACGCTTTCTCCGACGAAGATTACGATCCCGAGGCGCGGCGCACAGTTCAGAAAAAGGAAGTCGAATGGCTGGAGAGGATCTTGAGAGACAATCCCAATCGATGGACCATCGTCTTGCACCATGAGCCAATCTACAAGGCAGGAAGAAACTCCGACAATCCTATACTGCGCGATGCTCTTGTTCCATTGTACGATAAGTACCATGTTGACGTGGTCTTGCAGGGGCATGACCATGTGTACGCGCGGACCGCGAAACTAGCGCAAGGGAAAGTAGTTCTTCCGTCAGAGCCGGGAACCATCTATGTTGTTTCCGTGAGCGGGCCGAGGATGTATCCATTCGATCGCCAGTACGAATCGTTGATGGCCAGGACACTTTCCGACACGCAACTATTCCAGGTGATC
>JACRLJ010000005.1:10328-35578 GCA_016215105.1 Candidatus Hydrogenedentota bacterium | reverse complement strand
GCTTCGATTTGACGCGTATTCTGTGACTGGAGACAGAGTTGACGCCTTCGAGCTTCGCAAGAGCCCTGAAAACGCGTCCACGTATACCGACGTTACCGCAGTAACTGACAAGAGACCGTCTGCGCCTACTAACTGACGGCATTGCAGTCTGAAGGGGGCAATAGGCCGCTGCTAAGGGCCTCCAACAAAACCGCCTGACGCATGTTGTAGCGCTGCCGTTCCGGCGGCTCCGGGACGCATTCACGTTGCCGGCGAGTACGCTGGCGCTACGGAGCCGCGCCGTCGCCCAAGGTTCTGTTAGGGGTACTAAGTACTAATCGCGGAGGCGTAGGTGTTTCTCCGCAGAAATCCAGCCGCCAAACCCTAGCTCTTCACAGCCAAGAAGGGGCGTTTCACATACGCCTCATTTTCATCGCTGTCCACAGATTGATGCCGGGGCAAACGCGCTCACATAACTCCCCTTGCACATTACGGTACGCTATGGCAAACTAGCACCATCGGCCGAAGCGGGGCTGGAACTTGTGGACGGTTTTCTTGTCACCGCTCTCCACGTGGCGCGCATCGAAGCTGTTAACGAACGCATTTGGCCAATGACTCGGTGGTTGAAGCAGAGCCCGTCCGGGGATACCGTGCGCATGACGAAGGAGGCGGGATTAGCGCGGGCCTATTCGCAGTGGGGCGAGATCGGCAACAAGAGCGGCCAAAGCGCTGATATCCAGGCGCATCAAAAGCGGGGCGCGGATGCGAGCATGGCCTTATATGCTGAGGAGACAGACAATGAGAAGAGACGGTCTTACACTCATCGAGTTGTTGCTGGTCATCGCCATCGTCAGTATTCTGGCGGCAATTCTGCTGCCGACACTAGCCGAGGCGCGCGAAGCAGCGCGCCGCGCAACCTGCCAGAACAACCTCAAGCAGTGGAGTCTGGTGTTCAAGATGTTTTCGGGCGAATCGAAAGGCGCCAAGCTCCCGTTCTACCAAGGGAGCAAGGCTGAGCCGCTTTCTCCGGCCTCGTCTAGTTGGCCCAAAACAAGCGGTCCTGCTGGGTGGCAGGTCTTCCCTGAATATATTTCAGATCCAAAGATTGGCAAGTGCCCGTCCTCGGGAATGGACGCTCCGAGTATTTGGACACCTGGTCCTGATAATAACCGGCCTTCGTTCTTCGCCGATCTTGGCGCCTATAACACCGTTGGCGTTTTTACCCCGCTTTCCGCGGCAGATCTCGCAACTTGGTGCAACGTTGGTAGCTGCAACGGTGAGACACCGTTTTTCGGTACCTATCGATGGGCGCCGGTTGGGGGCCCCAAAGTCCCGACGGTCACGTTTGACTACACCTACGTGAATCGGCTCGTAAAGGCGGAGTGGATCGCAAACGCCACCGACAACGGCACACTTGCGTTCTATTTGATGTGCGGTGATGATGCGGCGACGCAGGGGGTAACTAACCAACAGACAGAGCAAAGTGAAGTTCTCAATATCACCTCGCTCTCGGTTGGCCCAATAGCTTGCCACCTCCTCAAGGAAGGTGTCGAGCGCTTCCTGATCACGGACATCAACAATCCTGCGAGTTCGGCCGCGGCCCAGTCCAACGTTCCAATCTTGTGGGACTATGCGAAAAACAGAGGCAACTACTATTCACAACCCGGTATTACAATGTTCAATCACGTTCCGGGAGGCGCCAACATCCTGTACTTAGATGGTCACGTCCAATTTGTCAAGTTCCCGGCGGAATTGACGCAGGCTACCTGGCCGTTGGCTCGAGTCTCCCTCGATAAGCAGCCTCCCCCTCCCGGCGTACCGTATACTGACCCCGCCGACGGTTATTGGTAGAAGGACATTGCAGGAAGTGGGGGCCTTAACCGGCTTCTTCATCACTTGGCGGAGGCTCTTCTCGGCGCACGGATTTCCAGATTGTGAAGGCCATCACGCGCGCCTCCCTTCCCATGCCGCCGCGCCTCTAGACGCGACTCGTCACGAACAACGCCCGGCTATTTCGGGAGAAGCCGATACTCCAGCAGCGCCGAATCCGGCGCCTTGTCAAGGTTCAGCGCTATGCCGCACAACTCGGAGCCTTTCATCGTCCGGACTGGGGCCGGCGTGTATCCGGGAGACAGGGATACTTCGTAGATCGCATCGGCATTGATTTCGCTTAGGGCGCACGTGAACCCCGTGTAAGGCGACTTATGCCTGCGGAACGCCACGACCATTCCATCGCCTTCGGTTGGCCGGTGATATTGAAGCACGCACCAGTCTTTGGGGCTCGTGGTCACGTCCCCCAGCGCATAAAGATTCCCGAAGAAGTACTTGCGGATACGTTTGCCTTCCGCGATGGCCGCGCGCAGCGTATCACGCGGAAACGCCTCGGGCCGGGCGTCTTCGCAGAATGAGATTCCCGCGTTGAACCCGCTGCGGAAATTGTAGGGGTCCGCGCCCATCTGACCGCTAACACTGAACGGCACGAACCTGCTCAACCCGGCGGTCATGATCTGGTTCTGCAGCGCCGCCTGATGAAAGTCCCTGTTCAAGAGGGGCGTGATAGTGGCATCGGTGCGCCACAGGGGTATCGCGCGCGAGCACATTTCCAAATCGATGCGTCCGCCGCCGGACGCGCAGTTGTCGATAGCGATGTTCGGATGCGCGGCCCGCATGTCATCCCACCAGCGATACAGACCTTCGACATATCGAATTTCAGCCATTCCCACACGGTCCGGCCCTGCCGCATCGTCGAGCTTCTTCCACAGCGGCGCGTACGATACCGCATTGTCAATACGCACCCAACTCAATCTGTAGGCGTCTATCAGGCCGCCGATATACTCCGTGATGTATTGCCTCGCTTCCGGAATAGCGAGATTGAACATCCCCCAGCCGCCATCCCCGGGCAAAACGACCCACTCGGGATGTTCGACCGCCATCAGTGTGCCTGGAGATATCCTCTCCGGTTCGAACCACATGAGGAACTTCATGCCTGCGCCGCGAACAGCGTCTGCGATGGGCTTCAACTGGTTCGGGAACCGTGCCGCGTTAAAACCGCGCTCCACCGGCAAGACGTAGTTGCCCACGGTGGGGAAATCGTCCTTGCCGTAGTAGGCGTCATACCAATAGCACTCGAAACCAAGAGCCTTGCCGGCATCCAAGTGAGCCAATGCCGTGGCCTCGGTACTCTTGTCCATTTCATAGAACGCCGTGCTGAGATGGGCAATCGGCGGAACGACGACTTCGCCGCCAACCCTCGGAGCGACGTGGCGAAGCACTGTCCCGCGCCAGAGATTATATGCTCGCGTTTCATCGCTGCCGGACCAACGCATCATCAGAATCCGCGGCGTCCGTATCGTCTCGCCCGGATGAAGTGCGAGACGCATGTTCTGCATTCCCGCCTGCAATGCCACGCTTCCGTCGCGGTTCTCCACGGCAGCGGCCCATTGCCCGGTCCAGCCTATACCTACGACCGCGCCGCCGCCGTTCCATTGCACATTGAAGAACGGGCAGGCGCCCATTGACGACCGCCCGGCGTTGGGCGCGAATGCGCGGCGCTGTCCGGGAGGGAGGGGTTCGCTGAAAGGCAGCCAGTCGTCCACACCGCCGGTGCTGCGCAAGCTATGGAAGGTCGCGGAGGACTTTGCATCGCATGGGAAGGATGTATCCAATGCGCGCACCTGTTCCAGGACAGGCGAGTCCGCGCTGCCCTTGTTGGTGAAATAAATCGTCCAATCGACGCCAGGGCTATCCGTGTACGCGGTAGCGACTGCGCGCACTTCCAGTTTCGTGGTGGGATCAGTAAGGATTAGCGAGCGGCGTTGTCCGCTCTCGATTGCCTCTACTTCGACACGGCGTTCCCACGAAGGCAGCAACAGAGAGGATGGGCGCCCGCCATACACAAACGAAAACGGCCAGGTTACGGTCATCTCGCCGCCGGGACCCGGTGGTGACGGTATCGCGTTGTCCGCAAAGGCCTGTTCCGCCCATGCAAGATTGGACTTCGTATCGTCCGCGGCCGAGTAGAGCGCGGACATCGCCATAGCGGTAATGCTGAGAATCATAATCTTCCTTTCGCACCTATCTGTTTTCTAGCCCTGTCAGGCAATGTATTTCTGCAGACTCGCTGTCGTGAGCCGCTGAGTAGTCGGGCTATTCCAAAACCGGAACGCCGCCGACGATGGCCCCCGCCCTCTTCAGTCCTCAAGCCACCCATAGTCATTCATTGCATCCAGATCCGGTTTTGGAATAGCCGGACTACCCGGAAAATTCAGAACAGAGCATTTCGTAAAGTTCTCACCACATGTGCGTCGTCGTCAAATGATACCATGACCGAACTCTCCTACCTCCGAGTACAGAAGAACTGGTAGTCTCGGGGCCGGCCGAGACGGTGCGGGTTTTCCCTCGGTTAGGCGCCAGTTAATGTAACATTGTGGGCAGACCACTCGGACACATAATAGACGACCATGGGGCATTCGCATTGAAATTCCATATCATATAGTTGATATTTCCATGAACGGCTCACGGTTTCATATCGCCTTCCCATGGTGTAGGATGCCGGTAATCGCAACGGTCTTACGGTTTGCAGACAGTGACCCGCACCGCCAATGAAGCAGGGAGATAAGACTATGGGAATTCGGGTCAATCGGCGGGACGCGATGAAAGCCGGAGTTGCGGCGGTCGTAGCGACGGCTGCCGCTAGAGGAAAGCGCGCTCGGGCCGAGAACTCAGGCAATGCTGAGAAACCCGCGTTGAAGGTGGATCGGCTGGCCGACCACGCCATCACCCACGGTGGAAATCAAGAGATTGCCCACGCACGGCTTGGCGCTAAGGCGCAAGGGCAGACCTGTATCCGCTACTTGCGTTTCGGACAAACGGTCCAACTGGATCGCCTCGAAATCGGACGGCTTATCTATGGCCGCGCTACACCCGCTATCCCCACCCATCCCGCACACGTAGTCGTCTCGATTCTCGACGCCTCGGCGCCGGGATGGAGTACGGTTCGTGACGTCGAGATTCCGCCCAACCCCAAGATCTTGGGAGAAGGGCTTTCGCAGTCCATGAGCGCTGAAGAAATGGAAACGCGCCTCGCGCCAACCTTCAACGAAACCGCTGCTGCGATTGACCTCGGAGGTTTGCGTACCGACCATTTGCGAGTAATTTGCGACCTCGAGCATCCCGTGTGGCCCAATCACGGAGAGTGTAACGGGGGCGGCCACAACGTTCCTTTTGGAATACTGAACAATTTGCGCGCGTTCGGTTCCGCAATCGGTACGCGCGTCTCACCTCCGCCGCCTCCCCGCATTCTCACTCCGAAGACGATTCGTCCCGTCGCACCGAAAGGAATGAAATGCCGTGTGCTACCCGGCGCAGTCCGGTTTGAAGGGAAGTATCTTTCGATAGGATTCTCATCGCGCCGCCCTTTGCTGACCCACTTGGGGTGGGACGCGCTAGGACAGGGCCAGGCGGCAAACAACCGGCTTCTCGTGACGCGCAGGAAGCTGCCTTACCTTGACGGGGGCGCCGTGAGCGGTCCTATCCTCCGCACGCTGCAAGCCGATTACCCCGCGTCTCTATGGACCGGCGAGGTATCGGTAGATGGCTCCCGCGTGTCCTACACCAATCTCCACGCCGGAAACGAACTGCGTCTCGACGTGGTGTTTACGGTGGAGAAAGACCGCATCACCGTCGAAATCTCCCAGGTATGCGCCGTCGACCTACCTGTCGTAGAGGCGGAGGCGTGGCGCTTTGCGTGGGACCTGACCGCCGGCATTACGGGCATCGCTGGCGCGCCGACGGGCCGGCTCGGACGCAACGGAGACGTCGCGTTGCCTGCGATGTTTGCCACCGACGGAGTAGGCTGTCTCGCTTGCCGTCAAATCGAGGCCACGCCCAGCCCAGCCCACCTGCAAGTCGAAAGCTATCGCGAGGCGAATTGCGTTACCAGCGGCTTTGTGTTCGCGTCGCGTGAGGATATAGTTTGCCAATGCGCGCCCGCGGGTAAACACCGATCCGTGTTCGAGTTGGCCGTCACGAATGTCGAGCCCAAGAGTCCACGAGGTCTGCGCAGCGCCAGTGTGGGCTTGAAGCGGCATTGGGGGACCGTCTTCTCGTGTTACCGGCCCGAGTTTCGTGGTTTCTCGAACCATTCCGCCTCGGTGAACTGTCATTTGTCGCAAGGGCCGCCCATCGAAATTGTCGCCAGCACGAAGCGGCCCGATGTTGGTCCAAACCCGCTTGACCTGGCGCGCTTCACTATCGGCCGGGCGCTTATGGATGGAGGTGGATACGGATACTGCCGCAACCTGTACTTGGACAGCGACCCCATCTTGCTATCCGCGGCCGGGCGGATACATCAAGCTGATCCAGATACAGCTTGGTTGCATACGATAGAACCCGGCCTCGTCGAAACCGTCGAACGCATACTGAGTCACGCCGGGAAAGACGGTCTTGTTGTCTGCAAGGATCTGTCCGGGAACTCCGGATCGTACCGGTGGAGTTCCAACAGCATGGACGTGGTCGGGTTTGGCCACCTCGACGCCTACGTCAACGCGTGGTCCTACCGCGCGTTTCGTAACGCGACAGCCTTGCTGGGTGAACTGCCCAAGCATACGGGCCTCGCGACGCGCTGCCGCGAGGCGGCAATGCGATTGCGCCAAGGATTCGCCGCGGCTTTGGTCAATCCGGAAACCGGGTGGGTCGCCGGCTGGCGAAGCCGCGATGGTCAGCTTCACGATTACGCCTTCACGTGGGTGAATGGCGCCGCGATCGCGTTCGGTCTTCTCGAAAAAGAGCCAAGTCGAAAGGCGCTTCACAATTTGGAGCGCGCCCGATCGGCATCCGGCCTGCCCGATGCCCGCCTAGGGTTACCGTGCAACCTGCTGCCCATTCGTGAAAACGATCAGATGTGGGCAAAAATTGTGAAACAACTCCAGCCCACCTTCGAAACGTACACCGACGGAAGCCTAAGCGGATGGCCAGCCACCTACTACCTGCGCGCCCTCTCGCTCTATGGGATGAAGGACCGCGCGAAAACGTTGGCCAGAGAGCTATCGGATGGGTACGCCGCGGGCGTTTTTAACGGAGGTAGCGGGACCGGGCGCGAATTCTGCTCTTGGGAGGGCCTGCCCACAGGATATGAAGGGACGCTCATTGGGTGCTTCGGGCCTCTTTACGGGATTGCCATCGAAGAAGGTGTTCTCGAACCGGCCACGCCCGAATGGTGGCCGGCGAACGGATGAAGAGAGTCGTTGCCAGACCGCCTTGTAATCGGCTTCAGCGCCTCGTTAGACTGCGCGACCGCGGACAATAGCGTTTAGATACGCCTGCTCGCGAGTTGCGTGTTTACCTGGCCGCGCAGTAACCTGCGCTCTGTAATCCGTCGCCGAGGGAAC
The DNA here is from genome assembly GCA_016215105.1 of Candidatus Hydrogenedentota bacterium. Taxonomy (GTDB): domain Bacteria; phylum Hydrogenedentota; class Hydrogenedentia; order Hydrogenedentales; family SLHB01; genus JACRLJ01. Next base: position 28,211 of record JACRLJ010000005.1, on the reverse strand, counting down.
CGAATACGGAGGAAGTTATGCCGCGTGTTTTGGCGCGTTTCGTTCCGTCGAGCGTACTCTGTGCGCTGGTTGCAGGCGCCGCCTTGGCCCACACGTCGCTAGGCGAGTACGTCCAGCACCGCTACGGCCTCGCCATCTCGGCAAAGAACATTGATTTGACGGTCGAACTTGCGTTCAACGGAGATCCCGCCAAGGCCGCGCGCGCTTCAATGGACACGGACAGAGATGGGGTCATCAGTCGTGACGAACAACGGACCTATGTTGCGAAGTGGGAGAAGTTGGGCGTGGACCAAGTCCGTGTGCTCTGCAACGCGGCCGATATTTCCGTTGTAACGCTCTACGCCCCCGAATTGGACCTCGAGGACGAGTGCGGGGTGGGCCGGCATCCGTTCATTGTTCGCCTGAGATTCTTTGCGCGCACCCCCGGGACCCTGACGCCCGGCGCCCCGCTGCGCATCGAGAGTTCGCTTCAACTCGCAACGCCGGCCCTCGTCTCGCTCGATGTATCGGGTGACACGGCGGCTCCCGTCACCATCCAACCGGGACATGGGGATACCTTGCCAGCGTTGAAATCCGGCAGCCGCGTCTTTGAGATCAGATGTCCGAAGTTCGATCTACCGGCCAATGCCGCGACACTTTCGCCGAGGCGAATCGTACCGGACTTACGTCTATCGGAACGGCCTGCGGCAAGCAGGAATCAGCTACCATCGGAGACCTTAACCAAATCAACCACTGGGGACCATGGCTATGATTGACAGACGTCTTCTATCCACCAAGATCCTAGCGAGCGCGGCGATCCTTGTGGCGTGCGCGTCTGCGGCGCCCGCGCAATCCAACGAGGAAATGCAGGGAGTAGTGCAGTTCGCCGGATCGCTTGCCCAGTACCGCGTATACCTGTTTCCCGAAGCGACATTTCCCGAAGTCGACACCCTCAATCGCGATCTGCGGGAGGCGCAGGGTCAAGCCCGGCGCGCCGATGGCGATGCGCGGAACGCGGCGCTGGTGAATTGGGCGCAAGGCGTCGCACGGCTCGAGAAGTTAATGACGTCAGTTCAATCCGCTATCTCCATTACGGTGGGTGATACCAAAAAAGTACTACCTGCCCACGCCCCTATCGCGTTTCCCGCTGGCTCCGGCGCCCTCATGTTTCACGTGAACGCTGGCGCTGGCCCAGCCAAGTATGTCGTCGTCGAAAATGATTTTTCGGAAGTATCGAAGTCACGGGTCCGATGTGAAGTTTCCGCTGGCGCCGAGACTTGGGTACTCGTCACCTTGACCAGCGTTCCCATGCTGAAGACCATACAAGAGTATGAATTCCCTGGCGTGGAACCCGCGAAGACCATTTTGCCCATGGCCTTCACAACGCCGGACCGCGGAACAATCCGCATTGCTATACGCTCGCTCGACGTCCGCGGAGCCGTGCCGGCCATGCTACGCATCACCTCCAAGTTTGACGGACGCGATGTCCGGCCCGGCGGGGCGCTCGATTTCGCCCCTCAGTTTGACCATCAAGGGAACTTCTCGGGGCCGCGCCGCACCAACCTGCCCGGCAAACTCAGCGGCAGCTACTGGTGTGTGCCTGGCGAAACGACGACCGCCGTGCCGCCTGGGGACTATGCGATCGTCATAGAGCGCGGCGTCGAGCACGTGGCGGTATTTGACACGGTTCATGTCGAGTCCCACGAAACAGTGGAACGCGAGTACATGCCGCTTCGGTGGGTCGATATGCGCAAACGGGGCTGGTGGTCGGGTGACGACCACGTGCATTGCCAAATCCTGAACGATACTGACGCGCGTGTCCTATCCACGTGGACCCGCGCGGAAGATGTTCGCCTCGCCAATGTCGTCAAGATGGGGGACATCTACCGTACTTGGTTTGAGCAACGCGGATTCGGCCCGGCCTATCGCGTCGAGAACAACGGCTATATTCTGTGTCCCGGCCAGGAGTGCCCCAGAACCCACAACGAACTCGGACATTCCTTGCACATGAACATCACGCACATGATTCGCGATACGGACCGCTACTACCTCTATGATACGGTGTTCGACGCCGTCCATGCCGACGGCGGCCTCTCCGGCTATGCGCACGTCAACACCAATCTGTTTCATGTCGATCGCGATATGAGCATCAACATTCCCAAACAGAAGGTCGATTTCATCGAGCTGCTGCAATTTGCGAACCTTGGCACAGACCTTTTCTATGACTTTCTGAATACCGGGTTCAAGGTGACCGCCTCCGCCGGCTCGGATGTGCCGTGGGGCGGCACGGTTGGCGAGGTGCGTGTCTATGCCTATCTTGGGCGCAAAGGTTTCAGCGCAGACCGCTGGTTCGAGGCTGTGCGGCAGGGCCACACCTTTGTCACCAACGGCGTCATGATCGACCTTAACGTCGATCACGCCATGCCTGGCGATCAGATTACCGTCAAACAGGACCGGCCGCTTCGTGTACGCGCCCGCGCCTGGGGCGACCCCCAGCGGGCAACGCCCGCCAAACTCGAAATCGTTGTTCACGGCGATGTCATCAAGACAGTTGCCGCAACGGCGCAGGAGGCTGAGCTTGCAACAGAGTTTGATCTGCCCGCTGGCGACGGTCTGTGGATCTCCGCGCGCGCCGAAGGAACCGACGGGTCCCGAGCGCATACTACGCCCGTCTACGTCATTCGCGAGGGGCTGCGTTTCTGGAAATACGACGCGCTTGATCAGCTCATCGCAAAGCGTCTTGCGAGCCTCGCCGAAGTTGAGAAGATCGTCGCGGATGCGCAGGCGCAGGATCGCGAAGGCAAGGTTGATGATAATCGTCCCATCAAGCAACTTGCGCTACAGAGCCCGGAACTGCTTGAACGAGTTAAGGACGCTCGCGCGATCTATACCGAACTTCAGGCCACAATGGAACGTGAACGCCCGCTGCGTCACAAGTCCAATCCGTAACTCTTTCCACGAGTGCGGTATCGCGTGCGGCAAAGGCAATTCTGGCAGAAGCTTTCAAGTTGATAGGACGGAGTTTGAAGGATGGAACCGGAACTAATCGCGGACTACGGCTGCGAGTGCGGCGAAGGGCCGCTGTGGCATTCCGGCGAGAGGAAGCTGTATTGGACGGATATTCCGAGAGGACGCCTATACCGATATGACCCGGCGACGGGCGCGCACGAGCAGTGTTACGAGGGGGACGTGATCGGGGGATTCACCATCCAGTCCGATGGGGCGCTTCTGCTTTTCATGGCGCGCGGCGCTATCAAGACCTGGCGTGACGGCAAAATGACGACCATCCACGAGGAAATCCCCAATGAGACGGACTCACGATTCAACGACGTCATCGCTGATCCGGAGGGGCGCGTGTTCTGCGGGACTATGCCGTGCAGTGATCGTCTCGGGCGGCTCTATAGACTCGATTGCAACGGCCAGCTGACTCGGCTACTCGATGGGATTGGATGTTCCAACGGCATGGGATTCTCTCTGGATCGAAAGCAGATGTACTACGTAGACTCGCCCACGCGGGAGATCTATTCGTTCGACTACGAACAGCGCACAGGCGCAATCCGTAACCAGCGTGTCTTCGTGACCACGCCCGAAGGTGAGGGAAACCCCGACGGCATTACGGTCGATGCGGAAGGGTTTGTTTGGTGCGCCAAGTGGGATGGTTCCGCGCTGGTGCGCTACTCGCCAGAGGGTGTCGAGGAGCGCCGCTACATGTTTCCGGCGAAGAAAGTCTCTAGTGTTACTTTTGGCGGTGACGACTACCGTGATGTCTATGTAACCACCGCCGGCGGCCATAAGAAAGAGACCGAAGGCGCTGGCGCGGGCGGGCTATTCCGTTTGCGACCGGGAATTCAGGGAGTTCCAGAATTTCAGTCCAAGGTTGCGCTAGAGCCTGCCCAGATAGGCCCAAACCTCTCGACGGACCGCTAAGCGCTCTCCCCAGGGAAGGACGCGTACTTCGTCGCGGAGTGCAAAGGCGCAAAACTGTTGAGTTGTTCGATTAGGTGTTCTTTTTCGGATATCACGGTCTTGACGACATCGTTGATTGAGAGGAAACCCATAAACCGGTCATTCTCGTATACTGGGAGGTGGCGGATGTGCCTCGCGGTCATGAGCAGCATGCATTCCTCGACGGTGCTTGCTGGCGTGACCTTGTACATCATCAACGCCGGAGTCATGATTTGGTCGACCGAGGTCGAGTCCGAGTGCTTTCCGAGAAGCGCAACCTTGCGGGCGTAATCCCGCTCGGAAATGATTCCGCAGACTTTGCCTTTCTCATCAATGACCATCAAGGCGCCGATCTCTTTCTCGCTCATGAGCTTCAGCGCGTCAAGAACGGAACCGCTTGGATGAATTGACCAGACCTCTGTCGGCTTCGATTCCAGTATGTCTTTGACAGTTTTCATTGTGTACCCGTCCTCAGGCGGCCTAGCCGCAAGTAGGTGTCGCCGTGACGATTCTCGTGTTGGCGGCAGCCGTGCCCAGGCTGCCGTCAGTCCAATTATCGCCACGCTGACTATACTAAGCCGCCCGCCTGCCGAACGCAAGCCGCGCGAATTCTGAAGTATTCGGCCAAAACGGACGTCGCGCCTCCAGACGTATCGAGCCCACATACACCTTCTTCTTCGGATTACGTCGCGGCTGCCCCTCCGAGTGGTCTAAGCTCCGTCGCGAAAGCTGGCGTAAGTGATAGTGAATCAACAAGCGCCGGCGAAGCTGGCGGTATGAGGAAGCCCCAAAACAGCCTGTGAGTTTCGATTCACCACATTACTATTAACGTGTCATTCTGAGCGAGAGCGAAGAATCTGTGGCCAACGTGCGATGGCGACGCGCGATAGGTAGAGGGTGTGGTATGCACGCGGTAGATTCTTCGCTATCGCTCAGAATGACACGGCGCCCAGGTCTTCCGCCGTATCGCCGGAACGGTAGAGCTTGTTCAAGTTTTGCAGACCGAGCCGGTGGATTAGTTCGGAGTTAGACAGACAGCCGCTTGGATTGCCCAGCGCTTCCGGTATCCGCCTTCGGTTGCGCGCGCCAGACGATGTCCCCGGTCCGGTAGTCAAGCCCTCCGCCGTCGTTGTATCCGGGCTTGCCCCCGTCGTCCACCAAGTCCTGGCCCACACTGTAGAGCACGAAGCTCTGGCCGGAAGGTTTGTAGCCGAGCGGCTGTCCTGTGAACGGGTCGACTGGCACATGCCCGCCAAGGATAGGCGCGATCGCGTCGAGCGACGTCGGGTAGGCGCCATTTTGCGCATGATACAGTTCAAGCGCGAGGCCGACTCGCGTGAGGGCCAAGAACGCCTCGTCCCGCGCCTGCGCGGCAATTCTTCGGGTTAGATCGGGCAGTAAAGTACGTGTGAGCACCCTTGTGTGCGGCAGATCGGCGATGTCTTGTTCGATTTGCTGCATCACAGGAAGCGCTTGGTCGTAGGGCAGTTGCGCCGCCTCTTGTATGCGCGGGATCGTTTCGGAATAGGTGGTCTCATCCATATTTAGCCAAGGACGCACAATCACGCTGCTGTATGCCGTTACGAAGATGCGCTGCCCTGCGCGGTTCTCCGGTAGCACGCCCCAGATGTCCAGCATCGATTGAGTACGATCGTGGTACAGCAGCGACTCAGTATTACCGTCCCTAAATCGTTCGAAATGCTCCAGGCCAATCATCGCCTCGAGCGTGAACGACTCGGCGAAATTCTGATGGGCTTCGGCGCGCCCGGCGGTCTCGATTACGCGCCGCGCCAATTCCGGGTCTAGCCCGTCCTGTGGTAAGGCTTCCTGGACTCCGGCGTAGGTGATGCCGTCCATTGCGCACCGAAAGAGCTGAGAAATGAGAATCGGTTCGTCCTTAATCGCATTGCCGAGCTTGAAACTCGCAAGAATATCCTCTGCTGCTTCTTCGTAGTTCCCTTGTTGGGCCTGCACGTCGGCGTCAATCCCCAGCAGTCGCGCGCATGTGCGCAACGGGGCGAGGTGCGGCAACTCTATGGCGCCCCCCTTTGAATAGTCCAATTCGATCGCCGGGCCGCCCAAGTTCGCAAGCCTTCGGATTTCCTGGATCAGGGGGCGGGCCTCATCGGTAAAATTCTTCGCCGCGGCCTGCTCGTCAATGGTCCAGTCACGGGCGTCTTTCTTGAGAAGGACTTCTTCGTAGAACGTCTCCCATCTCTTGTCGTCTTCAAGCGCTCTAACCTTGGGAAAAAGCGCTGCGAATGCCGCGACGCTCTCGCTGGCCTTGGCGGGCGCGCTGCGCGTGGGCCCAGAACGATCCGGTTTGCCCCCTTCCGCGCTGGTCACGGGCGGGCCTGCGGCTGCGCGCTGCTGAGTCGCAGCTACGGAGGACTTCATCCGCGCAACTGCGGCGCTTCGTTTTCGCTCTGTAATCATCTGAAATGCAATCGCAGCCGCGACGGCCATCACGCATAATCCCGCGGCCATCATGAAGAGACGTTCGCTCGATGGTTTCATTTCACTCTTGCCTCCTGTCTACCGGCATCGCTGCAAGTGCCATGCATACCACCCGATGTTTTTTCCCAATTGTGGCCGAGCCGTGTTCAGTCGGCTCACTTCTCCGTTTCCACTCTTGGCTGTGCGCGCCAGACGATGTCGCCGTGCAAATAGTCCATTTGTCCATTGGGCTTGTACCCCTGCTGTCCCCCGTCGTCTATCAGATCGTGGCCAACGCTGTATAGCACGAAGCTTTGGCCCGAAGGTTTGTATCCCAACGGCGTTCCCGTGAAGGGGTCCACCGGTACCCGCCCGCCAATCGCCGCCGCTATCGAGTCCAGCGACGCCGGATAGGTTCCATTCTGAGTATGATACATCTCGAGCGCGAGACCAACCTGCACGAGCGCAAGCATCGCCTCGTCACGCGCCTGCGCGCCAATGGCTTGGGTTAGACTGGGCAGCAGTATGTGCGTAAGGATTCGGGTCCGCGGCAGGTTTTCAACGTCCTGTTCGATTTGCTGCATCAATGGCCGCGCCTGCGCGTATGGCAACTGCGCCGCCTCCTGGACTCGCGCCATCGTCTCCGAGTATGCCGTTTCGTCCATGTTTAGCCAGGGCCGCGCGATTCTGCTGCCATAGACCGTTACTAGCAATTGTTGACTAGAAGGAATTCCCCCACCCATCAGTCCCTCTGTGCTTCCGTCTCGGAGTTGTTCAAATGTATCCAGGCCGAACATCCCTTCGCCTGAAAAAGCCTCTGCGAAACTTTGGTGGGCGTCGGCGCGTCTAGACCCTTCAATTACATGTCGCGCCAATTCCGGATCCAGCCCATTCGCTGGCAGAGCTTCCTGGATACAGTTGTAAGCAATACCGTCCATTGCGCACCGAACAAGCTGGGAGATGAGAATCGGCTCGTCCTTGATCACATCGCCAAGCTTCCAAGCCGCGAGTATGTCCTCGACGGCCTCGCCGTAGTTTGCCGATTGCGCCTGCACTTTGGCGTCAATCATCAGTAACCGCGCGCACGCGCGCAATGGGGCAAGATGCGGTAGCTCTATAGCTGCGCCTTTCGAGTAGTCCAATTCTTTCGCGGGGCCACCCAGTTCCGCAAGCCTGCGGATTTCCTGAATTAACGGGCGCGCTTCATTGGCAAAGGACTTGGCAGCGATGCTCTCGTCAAGGGTCCAATCCCGAGGCGCCTTCTTGAGGAATACATCGTCGTAGAGCGCGCGCCACCGTTCATCAGCGCCGAACTTCCCCACTTGGGGGAGAAGGCTCGTAAACGCTGCGACACTCTCAGCGGCCTTGTCGGGTGCGATGCGTGTAGCCCCAGAACCATCCTGTTCGCCCTGTTTCGCGGCGTTCGCGGGCGAAGCATTGGCCGCAAGTTGACGAGTTAGAATCGCGGGCTTCTTCATCTTCGCCAGGGCGGCGCCTCGCTTCTGCTCGGTAACCATTTGAAACGCAATCGCGGCCGCGATCGCCATCACGCAGATTCCCGCGGCCACCATGAAAAACCGTTCGCTTGAGGGCTTCATCGCACCTTCGCTTTCTGTTCGCGGTCATCACCCCGAACGCAGAGCTCCACAACCGGCGTTTCTCCCTCTAATAATGGCCGGTTCGTGCCCTCCCGATCACTGTGGCCCATCGAACGGCCCAACGAGCCAGGTTGTGCGATACGGAACCATCGACCAACCATTTTCTGCTACACTCACGCTACCTCGAAACCGGAGATATGTACACGTGGAACCGATTCTTGCGGTCATGATGTGCGCCCTTGCCGCGGGCGCCGAAAGCACTGGAACACCCTTGGATCAAGTAGATTACCACCTGGGACCGTTGAAGCCAACGGGTGATTTGCGAAGCATGCTCACCCGCTACCTAGTGCAGCGCAGTTGTGACGCGCTGGACGCAACCGCGACACGGCGTCATCAGGCCCGAACGGGTGGCGCCGATGCGTGGCGCGAATCCGTCCGCAAGGCCGTTCGTGACGCGATGGGCCCTATGCCCTTCGGGGCTACGGGCGGGCCGCTCAATGTACGTGCGGTTAGCCGTGTCGAGAAGCCCGAGTTCATCGTCGAGAACGTTCTATTCGAATCGTTCCCGGGTCTCGACGTGAACGCGTCGATCTTCTTGCCCCGCGCTGAGCAATGCCCGCCTCCTTGGATTCCCATCGTTGTTCCCGTCGGGCACGACACCAAGACGCTGCCGATCTACCAGCATCCGGCGCAAGTCTTTACCCGTTTCGGCTACGTCGCGATCACCTTCGATCCTCCGGATATGTCCGGAGAGAAGCAAGAGGGGAACGATCACTTCCGCGACGGTATCCGCTGTTACCTTACCAGCCAATCGTCTAATCGCTATTTCATACTCGACGCATTGCGGTGTATCGACTACTTGGCGACACGCGCCGATATCGACTTGAGCAAAGGCGTCGGCATTACCGGTGTAAGCGGGGGAGGGATGACCTCGATGTACGCCGCGTTGCTCGACGACCGTATCCGCGCCGTCGGACCAGCATGCCGCGCGGTGGCCTACGCCGAACATCCGGTTCGCGACGGTTACGGCGAATGTCCGGAGGCGCTGCCATTCGCGCGCTTCGCAAAATACGACGATATGGACCTGCTCGCGGCAGCCGCGCCCACGCCCATGCTTCTGATGGCCGGCGCCAAGGACGAAGTCTTCACGGAGGCCATGAGCCGCAAAATCGCCGAGGATGTGAAGACCGATTACGAGGCGGCGAAGCTGGGAGACCGCTTTCGGTTCCACCTCGATCCAGGTGGGCACGCCTATACGGTTGGTATGGCCTGCGAGTTTGTGAAATGGATGGACAAGTGGGTGCGCGGCATACCAGAGCGTTCAGTCGGCCCGTTCAACGACGGCGACTTCCTGACGCTGCCCGCTGAGGAGCTGGCCTGCCATCCCCGTCAGGACCGCAATATCTTCTCGGTCAACCGCGACGAGGCGCTGCGGCTGCGCGCCCAGCGCAAGCCTGCCTCGATCCGCGACGCGGCGCGTCTTGCGTGCGGTCTTGGTGACCGTGACTCGGACGCGCTGGTTCCAAAATTCGAGGCGCGCTTAAGCACTTCTCCCTTTCAGGCCTGGCAGCACTACGTTCAGGAGATCATCCTCGATCCGGAGCCGGGAATCGAGCTACCTGGGACATTCATTTTCCCTAAGGACCTCTCGTCCACGCGCCCGGTGTTGGTGTTCTTTGACGATGCCGGGCGTTGGACGAAATTCCGCGCTCAAGGTCCGCTGGCTCGGGCGATTCACTTTATCGAGCGCGATGTACCTGGATTTGCCGCGCTGACGATCGATCTGCGCGGATGGGGCGACACAAAGCCGGCTGATTTTCCCTACGACCTGGCGAGTTGGGGTGGACGTGAGCGGTGGACCGCCTACGTTTCCGCGGCTCTCGGCGATCCGGTGATGGCCATGCGCGTGCGCGATGGATTATGTGCGCTGGCGCACGCGCGCGCGACTTCCATGTGTGATCGCGAGAAAATTGTCGTCGGTGGTAGCGGCCTCGGAGGAGTGGTCGCGTTGCATGTTGCCGCGTTGGGCGGACATGTCCGCGGCGTGTTCGTCCAGAACGGCCTCGCGTCGTTCGAGAGTCTCGCGACCGAGAAGGACTACGCGTGGCCCGCTGACGCATTCATGCCGCGCGTTTTCCAATCCTACGATTTGCCCGAACTGGCGGCGTCTCTTTCGATCCCGGTGTTGATCGCCAATCCACTTGACGCGATGAAGAAGCCCATGACCCAAGATGCGGCGGAAGGCTTGTACCACGAAGCGAAGACGAAGAACCCCCAATTCCAAATCCGCGCCGGGGCCAACGACACCGACATTGTGAAGGGCATTCAAGAATTACTGGATCGGTAACGTGCGCTCGATTTTCGTCCGACTTGTCTAACTTGTCTGACAGGTCTGACAGGTCTGTGGTCTAGTGCGGTTTTACGCGTGTCGTGATGGTCGCAGCGGCCACCGGCTCGCGTGATTGAACAACCAAGCACGTGTGCGCGTTATTCGGGTTTTCGCTGCCATCGTGCCCTTCCAGCGTATCGTCGGGCAGTTTGGTCTGAGCAATTGTCAGGGGCGTCGCGCTTTCGATGACGATGCGCGCGTTGGGCCACGTGACTACACATCCTTTCGGATTCTCCGCGATGGTAGCCTCGTCCTGCGTTCCCAGGTGCCAGCGGAATAGCAGTGTTTCTTTCTTGCCATCGCTCAGAGCCACGTCGTCGGTCACGGTCAGTTTACTCTTCGTCCATACCGTGCGCCGGTTCCACTTCGCCAGATTGTCGTACCCTGCGGTTGCATCAACGCTCACGTCTCCGCCCGAGGCGCCGAGTTTGTGGACAATCAGCGGCGCGACGGTATGCTCCTTCTGCCATCCGGGCATCACCAAACGGCGAGCGGCGGGTTTGACCTCTTCAGCCGGGCCGGTCCCAAGCTGCAATACGTTATGTCCGATGCTGGACCCGAAATGGCTTTGCAGCAGCTTGTGGCCGTAGGTCGGCGTGCCTGCTTCAATCAATACGGGATGGCCCTTCCACACCAGATTGACGTGACCGCGATCCGAGTGGTCATGACCATCAAGCGCGTGGCCGCCGCGTATCCAGACGCCCGTTGCCGATTGGTCCCAGTTACTCCTCCAATTTACGCGCGTGGCTCGTTCGTAGTACGCGAACAGCGATGGCGCAGCCGACTTCTTTACCGGCGCCAAGGCCCGAGACGCGAGGCCGGGAAGATCGTTCGATGGACCGCCAACATAATACGTGAGCGCCCAGCGCGCCGCCGGACTCCCGGTGCATACTGCGAGCAGCGACAACAGTGGTCGCGCTGTTTCCGCGGCGCCGAATGATTTTCCGGCGTCAAAACAGTTAACGACCATGCCGGCGGGTTGGAAGTGATGAACGTACCACGCCGGAAAATGCTGCAGGAAGGGGTGGTCGATGGCCCGGCGGTCGCCGGCTACCGCCATGGCGTGCGCCGTGTACAGCATGGACGTTACGGTAAAACCGGCGTACCCGAACCCTTCCTCGAATTCGCCGTGCGCCCCATGCGCATCCAGCGCCGTGAGCAGGTTTTTCACGCCGATTTCGTACGCTTCGCGATGCTTGTCCGTGCCCAAGAGCAGGCACGCGCGAATCAGACCCTCGGTCGGCAGCACCCATTGATTGGTCCGCGGATCGTTTCCGCGAACGAACCACGGGCGTTTGACGTTCCAATCATCCACCACGCCCGCGATTTCCGCTTCAAGAAGCGAGTTGAACTTTGCCATTAGCGCAGGCGGGACCGTATTGCCGGGTAGCAGCGCCAACGTGTTTCCAATGGCCCGCACCCCGCATCCCGTTGCCAGCCAATTGCCGTCCATTCCATCCTTGGGCAGGCGGTTTCCAGGAGCGAACAACGTCCAGCCCGGCCGCTGTAATGGCGACCACGCAGTCATCTCCTCGAGTTGCGCCAGAACGCGATCTCGAAATACGACTTCACCGGTGACGCGGTAGGCTGCCGCGAGCAGCGGCAGCTCATCGTCCAGCAGGCGGCACGCCGCGAAATCGGACATTGCGAACGCAAACTGCTGTTTGATCTCGGGTTCGAGCGCCGCGGTCCGATCGTCCAGCCAAGTCCGGTTCTGTCCCACTTCCTCCAGCGAGTGCGCCCGTTTCACGATCGGCAGCGACGCGCTTGTGCGAGCCTGCGCGATGAGTTCATCTCGCGCCATTGCTAGATTTGGATTGTCTTTCGCGTCATCGAGCAGTCTTCCCCAAGTTGTGACAGGTATGCTGTCGGCCACCGCCGTTGACGCGCCCGCGAAGCATACGACGCACCCAATCGCCACCAATTGACCTGATCTAGACATGGATTATCCTCATTCTGGTTTATCGTAACGGCTCGCTGCCGCTACGGCTTTCGCACTCATCACAGTCACCGTTTGATTTACTTCAGGCGCGGATACAGGCCAGCGCAGCGTCGCGCCGTTTTCGGCTTGCGCCTCGACATAGTACTCGAAGGCGGCGGATTGCGGCGCCAGCCGGGCGCGATAGGTTGACCGCCCTAGCAGCTCACACGGTACGTCGCAAAAATCCCGCGCGCCCAACTCACGCACCCACACCTTTATCGCACGCGGCGGGGCCGCGTCAAGAATTACGGCCTTTATCGTGAGTGCCTCGTTGTCCGTGACGCTCGTGCGGATAGTTGGCGCCAGAATTCGAGCGGAACCCTGGAAGGTCCTTCGCAGTTGCGCGTCCTGGGGAAGTTTCGCGCCAAGGAGTTGCTCCAGTTCGCGGCCAGGCGCGTCCAGCATAGTGGGAAACGTGTGTTGTTCTAAATTGCAGATGGTGCCCATCTCCCCGTGCGTTGAGGCCGCGGCAATCAGGTGGCCGTAGGCGTCTTCAACCGCGCGAACCAGCGCGATCCGCGCCGGGAGCGCCCCGTCGCGCGCCACACACGCCCGCGCTTCCGGCGTAGACTCTGCTTTTGCCAGGTCAAGCGCGCGATTGTAATCCGCCCAGACGCAACACATCCGTGCGGTGGCGCGCATGTACTCGAATGTCTCGACCCAATAGTCAAAGCGCTCTAGATTGGCCGGCCCAACTACGCGCGGACGCAGCGCCGCCAATGCGTCCACAAATGCATAACTCTTTTGTACCTCGTCCCACGGCTTTGAGTCGGGCGCATATCCGCCGGGCCCGCCTATCCAGTTGGACGGTTGCGGGAGCTTCCCATCCACGGCGGCAAAGATACAAGCCGCGTCATTGCCGACCTCAGCTCCAAATTCGTGCGCGGCCCAGTCCGAATAGAAGTCGTCAGAGGGTAAATGCCCCGTCATAACCGGCAAATCGGCTACGTAGTCCTTATATGCCGCGCCACCGCAGTTAATCTTCTGTTGAAATGCCGGCCCTTGTATTTCAATCGCCGCAATGATCGGGAATTCTACTTGCTTTACGAATTCGATGTTGATGACTCCGTCATCCACGGCCACATCATCGAACGTGTAATCGAGCGCACGATTGCCGCCGACTTTCGCGAAAACGTCGAGCCCCTCGATTACCCGCTTACCCTGTAGCGTAACCCCGAACACCCGCTTGCCGGCCTCCTTGTAGTGGGGTTCGCAGAACCGAAGGGTGACCCGGTACTTTCCGTCGGGCGCCGTGATTCGATAGGCCGCCATGTCGTAGCGAACACTCTGATAGATTGGGTCCGTGCCGGTTCCGGCGAAGTGGGCGCCGGCAAACGTGACGGCGGTTCCGCCGATGACACGCGATCCCATGTCCGCCGCCTTCGGCCAACTGCTCTGGTCCCACGCGGCCTGCGCGAGCGCGGAAACATTCGGTCCAAGTACGCGGGTTCGCCAATGGATGCCCATGAGGCCGTCGCAGCCGTACTGGAGCGCGTCGCGCGCGTCCCGGCGCATCCGGCCGGCCCAGAGTTGCGGTGACGTCATCGCGGGATCGTCTTCAAGCCAGGGAATCGCCCACGACGACCGGCCTTTGACTTGGGCAAATGCCGGCTCCACTGGATCGTGACCAACGGCACGGTTAATGCAACTTACGGCGATATCTTTAGGCAGCGTCTTGGCAAGATACGACCGGTCGGATTGCGGTCCCAACACCCAGCCGCAGGTCGCCAATTGGAAAGGCGCCTTGACGGCCTTGAGCGCGTCACGCGCGATCAGGATGTCGTCCACAGTGCGCGTTACCTGCTCCGGCAGAATGGTTTCCCAAGTCCAGTTTTCCGGAGTCCACAGCCAGTAGTAGTCGAGCGGATGTGTCTTCATGATCCGCGTGAAGATGCCTTCGTATAGTTTTCGAACGAGATCGGGATCGCCGCCCGCGCGCGCACGGACCGGCTCAGGCACGACCAGTGGCGTCTCAGTGCCGACGCACGTTTTCACCCCCAGCGCATGCGCCCAGGAGAACGCCGCGTCAAATGACACGCCTGTGCGGTTGAACATTTCGTTGGATGCGGTCAGCCCGGTTGGCTGTGGCGTAAGCGCCAGCATAAAATCCGAACCGTAGTCATTCCGATCAAACAGCGCGCCGGCTCCGCATGCGTAGTCGTCCGTCTTCTTCGCCTGAAATCCCCAGCCCACCGTTAGCGCCGTGTTGAAGTACCGTGTCGGATAGCTGAACTCGACGCGGCCGTCTTTGGCGACGTCCGCGGCCTGACCTATCCAAACGGTTGGCTCGACCACCGGGTAGGTATGGAGTCCGATGAAGTTCATGCCCAACTTCGGCAACTGAGCGATAATAGCCCGGTAGTCGTCCAAGTCCCACCAGTCCGGCCCTTCCGGGAAATCGTGGAACGGTTGAATGCCGCGCAACGTAAAGAGAGGGGAGCGCCGCTCATGCACGTCCGGCAATTCGAGCAGAATGCGCTGGTCGGGAATCACATCGCCGTGCAGATAGAAGCGCACCCCCAGGTGCTCAGCGAAGCGGTACGCCGCATAGAGAACGGAGACATCGCTGCCGCCTATGAGGTACACGGACTTTATGCTTTCTGGAGAAACGCGGGTTTCGATCAGGTAATCCTGCGGACCCAGAACGTCGATCTTTTCGCCGAGACTCGGGTCATTGACGAGGGATTTTGCCGTGCTCTGATCCTTGCGTCCCAGTACAATTGCTTGGCCGCTTGTGGGAGAAACTGTCAGTGGTAGTAACTGATTGGTGCGCAGGTATACGTAACGGCGTACCTCATGGGCTGCGAAGCGCTCCAGTGCGGATGCGCTCTTTGGGATGACAATGACAGTCTCGGGTACCGGAGTAGCCGAGGCAACCAGGGCAGTGAGAACAAAAAGAGGTATTGTGAACACTTTGTGTAACGTTTTCATAGTCTAATCCCCGGTTTCGGCCTATCCCCGAGATTTCTACGCGCTTCCAACCCGTCCTGGCGCGGCAGGACTTGTCATCGATTGAAAAGACGCGCTCAAGTCCGCATTAAGGCGTAGGGTCACGTAGTATTGCGGCCACCCGCTCAGTCTCTCCCCGCGTAGCGTAGAAATGCGGTGAGAAGCGCAAAAGACTATCGCCATTTCGGTTTTGCCGGAGCGAGATGCTCACATTCGCTTCGCGCAACCGCTGAGCGACGGCTTTGAGATCGTGCTGCGGATGTGTCAGTGAGATGATACACGAGCGCTCGCCGTCAGACGCAGCGCCGCTGCTGTCCCAGTCCTCAATATAGAGGCGGTATCCAAGCGGCCGGACTTTAGCGAGAAACGTGCGGCGCAGTTCGAGGAGACGTTCCGAAATGGCCTCAACGCCAATGTCGAGAATCATCTCCATCGCCGCGTGCATGCCCACGATTCCCGGCAGGTTGAGCGACCCCGGCTCGTAGCGGCGCGCACCCTCGTAATAGGCGATCCGGTCTTGTGCGATGAACTGCGGACTGACCACGTTCCACGATCCCAAGAGTGTGGGCTTGAGAAAATCGTGATGCGCCGCCTTCACGTAGAAGATGCCCGCGCCCACCGGCCCCAGCAGCCATTTGTGCGAATCCGCGCTCAGAAAATCTACGTGTTCCGTGGAAACGGGAAAGGCTCCAAGGGTCTGAATGGCGTCGAGGCTGAATAGAATTCCGCGCTCGTGGAGGTTCTTGCCGATCTGGTCCACGTCGATCCGGTATCCCGACAAGAAACTGCACGACGCCAACGCCACTAGCCGCGTACGCGAAGTGATCGCCGCCTCGACCAGGTCCCACGTGATCCGGCCCGGAGTCTCCGGCGCGAGCGAAATGGCCTTCACACCGCGCTCGGCAAGGCTTGTCCACGGATATACGTTGGCCGGATAATCATCGCGATAGTATATGACCTCATCGCCGGCCTTCCATGGAAAGCCGTTCGCCACCAAATTCAGGCCCAGCGCGGTCGGTCCGAGCAACGCGATCTCCCGAGCATCGCATCCCAGCAGCCGTGCGGCCGCGCGGCGCGCCGCAGCCACCTTCGCCCAGACCCACTCGTTTTCCTGCGAATCCTGGGCTCCGCGTTCCGCAAAATCGCGCATCGCCTCGACAGCCACGCGCGGCAGCGCCGTCACCGCCGCGTGCGCCATGAAGATGCGATTGGCTGCAACCGGGAACTCGCGGCGGCGCAGTTCTTCGTCAAAAAGAAGTTCATCGAGATTCATAGAGCGCCAGTATAGCGAAAAGCGCGCCGAAAGTTCCCCGTCGGTGGGCACAGGCGCTGTGGTACCATGAACACGGCAGGTTTATGAGAGAAAGGGCGGGCGCATTCTTGGAAACGCCATTTGGAAGTTTGTTCTGGCCCTGGCAATCGCAGTGCGAGCGGGGTTCAGGCCATTGAGAAGCGTCACTTCGGTATGGTGACTGACGGTACGGACTGGAGGATACGACAATGCTGTACACGCGTGATGCCCAAGGAACTGTGGATCAAGTGTGCGAAAGACTGGAAGAAGCTGTGACGCGGAACCATTTCGGCGTCTTAGGAATGCACAACCTCAAGGAGAAGATGGCGTCGAAAGGGGTTGAGTTCGGCCCGGAGTGCCGGGTCTTCGAGGTGTGCAATCCCGTGCAAGCCAAGAAAGTACTTGAAGCCAACATGGCCATCGCCAACGCGCTGCCGTGCCGAATCTGCGTCTATGAAGAGCGCGGCGCCGTCAGAGTATCCACCATAAGGCCCACGGCCATCTTGGGACTGTTTGGCGACGCTCAGTTGCAGGAGGTCGCGTACGAAGTGGAAACCACACTCGAGCGTATCATCGACGAAGCGTGTGAGTAATCACCGGAATCAGCGCCACCCAAGACTGGCTTCGGTGACATTGTGGCCCCAGCCAAATTCGCGTCAGGGCGAAGGGGGGAAGGCGGTTGTCCCCAACCGACGGGTCTACTCCAAAGGCGCTCTTCGCCGCGCTCAGATTCCTGCCGCCGACCTCAATTCAGACATGGAGAACAGGGCGCGCAATGATAGCCCCTCCTTCTCCAAGACTCCGGCGGCGCCTGACTCGCGGTCGATCACACACAACACACTCGACACTTCCGCGCCAAGCTTACGAAGTTCCGTCACAGACTGAACGATTTGGCCGCCCGAAGTAACCACGTCCTCGATAACCAGAACGTTCTTGCCCTCGACGCTGGCGCCTTCCGCCAGCTTGCAGGTTCCATAGGTTTTCGCCGTCTTCCGAACAAACGCCGCCGGCAAGCCTGTCGCCTGGCACAACGCCGTAGCAAGCGGCACGCCACCCAACTCCAGTCCGGCCAGGATCTCTGTTTCCACCGGCACAAGTTCTGCCATCGCGATCACAATCTCACGCAAGAGCGCGGGGACAGATTCGAACCGGTATTTGTCGAAATACTCGTTCGACAACGCGCCCGATCTTAAGACAAAGACACCTTTGAGATTTGACGACGCGTAGATTCGTCTGGCAAGCTCCAGGCGTGTAAGCATGGGTTCGTGCTCGAGTATCATGATTGGCTCCCCGCGATTGCGCCCTGCAACTGGCC
>JACRLJ010000005.1:0-10285 GCA_016215105.1 Candidatus Hydrogenedentota bacterium | reverse complement strand
GTGGAAGGGAAAAAATCCCTGCGGTACGTGATACTGTCGTAACGATGCGTCTTACATCCGCTGTCGGCCAGGTCATTACTTGACAATCGGCGATGTCGGCATAAGAATGGCCCTAGACGTTTGGGGGAAGAATTACTAGAGAGCAAAGAAAGACAAACGATGAAGTATTTCCTATGTGTGTGTGCTGTTCTTTCCGCATGGCCGGCGTGTGTCTCCGCGGCAGGGGCGGACGATTCACCCAAAGTCATTGGCTTTCATGACGCCACATACGATGCCAGTGGCAAGCTTGTCCCATGGACCTCGATGGGTAACGCTGTTGATCTCGAGATGGAATTCTACCTTCGGTGTCCACTCGATGCGCACGGCTACCCCGTCTTTGCGTTCACCACGTTCATGGACGGTGAATACAAAGTCTCGCGTATGGACACCATCCCGTGTACTCAGAACGGAATGGGCATTCTGTCCTACCTCAAGTACTGGGAGCACAAAGGAAGAACGAACCCCAAAGTTCTTGATTGGGCGAAGAAGATGGGGGATTATCTTGTCAACGAGACTCTGACTCCCAACAGGGGCGCATGGCCGAGGTTTACGCGTTCGACCGGATTCTACATGGACTTTCCCCTATTCCGCGCGTCGCAAGGCGATGTCCGTTACGGAAAGAACGTCATCGAGCCGGACAAGGGAGGCATTTCCGGATATGCCCTGCTGAAGCTGTACAAAGCGACCGGAGATCGCCGCTATCTCAAACAAGCCGTTCGCAACGCCGACGCGCTGGTGAAGAACATGCGAACCGGGACGGACTCGCAGGCTCCGTGGCCGTACCGTGTGGACTCCGTGACCGGACAACACTGGGGCGAACGCAGCGCCAACATGGTCTTTATACTTCGCTTGTTCGACGCGCTGCTCGAAGAGGGCTACACCAAGTACCAGAGGCCGCGCGATGCGCTCTGGTCCTGGATAAAGACGTATCAGATACCCGCGCCGGATGACCCGCCAAGGAACCTCTGGGTTAGCTTCTTTGAAGACTACGATCTCGAAAACAACCGGAACTCCTGGGCGCCGCTCGAAACCGCGCGCTACCTAATCGAGCGCAAGGACGAACTCGATCCGGAGTGGAGGACTGACACGCAGAAGCTCATACAATTCGCGCTGAAGTACTTCTCCAGTCCGCGGCCCGGCGGTGTAACCGTCATGGGCGAACAGGACGATGACCACGACCCGTGGGGCGGGGCGTGCTCGAAGCTTGGCGGCGTTGCGGCAATGTTCTACGCGGCGGGCGGGGGAGAGCAGTACAAGGAAATGGCCTACCGCAATCTCGCGTGGATGACCTACTTCATAGACAAGGACGGATGCCCTTGCCAGAAGGCCGACAACAAGCGGCCTTCGTGGATGCCTTTATAGCCATCCCCGAATTCGCCGTGAGAAAGTAATCCGTCTGATCGGACTGATCGGTCCGATCAGACCGATCAGTCCGCTATTTGTCGGCCATCTTCACCACAAGCCATCGGCCATCTTCCTTGGCCAGCGTCAAACGCATACTCGCCGAGCCCGTCTTGCCGCTAATGCTGATGGGCGCGACGTCTGCCTTGGCCCCGTCTACAGTGATTGTGGCGTACTCGACAATGATAAGCGCATCCGGTTCTATACCTCCCTTGAATTCAGCCTTCAACGCCTCCGTCTCCGCGGCCTTGTTTCGTCCATTCGCCGCGTAATTCTCCGAATACAAACTCATCAGCCGGTTGATATCTCGCGCGACGAAGGCCTCTTTCCATTGCGCCAATAACCCGGCGATATCAGCGTGGTCCTTCGTTTGCGGCGGTTGCGTCACACACCCTGCCAACATCGCGCATATCACCGAAAGTATCACCAATTGTCGTGTCATAATTCCCTATTTCCCCAAGAGCCGATGCTGTAAATCCGGTTTCCAAACCCGAAGAACACCATCAGATCGGTCCAATCCGTCTGATCTGTCCGATCCATTCAAGTTTGGCCAGTTCTTTCACGCACATAATGCCCGTGTTGGATACGAAATCTCCAGTTAGCAGTTTAATCTAGCGCCAGCCGCCCCGGAGCCGTTTTGTTTCATGCTTGACATACATAGCGGTACAATGTATAATACCCTTAGGTATGGAGGATGTCTCATGGCTTTGCCCAAGGAACTCGTCGCCGCGTCCGCGACACCCCTCGTCCTTTCCATCCTCGCTCAAGGCGAAAGCTACGGCTACGCCATCATCCGCCGCGTCCGCGAACTCTCCGGCGGAGAGGTGGAATGGACGGACGGCATGTTGTACCCCGTCCTGCACCGCCTCGAACGCTCCGGGCTCATCGAATCGCGCTGGGGCGCCTCCGAGACCGGACGCGAACGCAAATACTATCGCCTGCGCCGTGAAGGCAAGCGCGTGCTCGCCGAAGAACGTCGAAACTGGGAAATGGTCAACGGTGTCTTGGGGCGTTTATGGGAGGATTCCGCATGTTCAATCTCAACGAAGCTGTGTCCATCTGGCGCGACAGCCTGAAAGACGCCGACGCGCTCTCCGCATTGGACGTCGCGGAACTGGAAGGCCACCTGCGTGAAGAAGCCGCCCGCGTCGAAGCCTTGGGGTTGACGTCGGAAGAGGCGTTTGTAATTGCGTCACGCCGGATCGGGTCTCCGCATGCATTGAATATCGAATACGAGAAGGCCGACCCGTCCCAAGCGTACCGGACACGCATGTACTGGATTGTTCTCGGCATGTTCGGCTATTGGGCCTTGAATAGCCTAACCTCCACAGTGACAACGTCCGTATTCCTGCTGGGGTCGGGCGGTTACTTGCCCCTTGGGACCGCGTGGGCGGTGTACTTGTTAGTCTGGGGCTTGGGGATGACAGTCACATTTCGAGTATTGGTTCTCATTTCGCGAGGAAGACTGACATCCATTACCGCAGCCATCCAGAATAGGTATCTTCGAAAGTACAAGCTACTCGTAGACGTTCTGGTCCTTGCAGTAGCTGTTCCGCTCGCGCAGCATGCTTGTCGGCTCTTAATGACCATGAGTCTGTATCACAGCGGCCTCCACAATCACCAATTCGATGCTAACCTAGTGGCTTTTGCAGCATTGGTCACTACCGTTGCCAGTCCCATGGCAATCGGCATTCTCTTATACTTTCTATATAGTTCGAGACGCGTATCGGCAGAGTAATCTCTTGCCCGTGATTCCGTGGCCGATTGGGTAATCTCGGGAGCTGCGAGCCTAACGATTGTCGTATCGGTACCCCGCGCCATGCACGGTGCGTATGATGACCGGGTTCTGCGCGTCCACCTCGATCCGCTTGCGCAATTGGGAGATGTGCTGGTCGAGCGTGCGGCTGTTGGGCATGTGTTCCAAGCCCCAGCACTGGTCGAAGAACGTGTTGCGATCCACGACCTCTCCTTTTCGCTGATAGAGCAATTCGAGGATTTTCACGTCGCGCAGACTCAAGTCAATGCTTTCCTCGCCGCGGCGTGCGCGCAATTCGGACGGGCATATCTCCAAATCATCCATCAAGAACGAATGCCGCTTGTGCCCCGCGCCCCTTGCGGCCAAGCACCGCCGCGTCACCGCGCGGATGCGCGCAATGACCTCGCGCACGCCGAACGGCTTCATGATGAAATCGTCCGCGCCAAGCTCCAAACCGACGACTTTGTCGATTTCTTCGGACTTGGCGCTGATGAAAATGATCGGCACGCTGGCGTTCTGGCGCCGTATCTCGCGGCATACTACGTAGCCATCCGAGCCGGGCATCATAATGTCGAGGCATACGAAATCGGGCTTCTCACTCGCGAACAGTTCGAGCGCGGTCGTGCCATTGTCCGCACAGATAGGCAGATACCCTTCGCCGCGCAACACCTCGGCCAAACCCTCGCGCGTGTGCAGGTCGTCTTCCGCGACAAGTACTTTCATGGTGTTCCTCCGGAACGCCGCATTGTGGCGCGAAGCGTCACTTTGAACCGCGCTCCCCGTGGTGATGGTTCGAGCGTCAAGTTGCCTCCGTGTAACCGCGCCAAATGCCGTGCAATGGTCAATCCGATGCCGGCCCCGGCGACACCGTCGGTCAGTTTGTTACTGACGCGATAAAAAGGCTCAAAGATGCGTTCACGTAGATTTCCCGCAATACCCGGCCCCTGGTCCGACACCGTGATAGTGACGGTGTCGCCGTTCTGATGGCTCGTGATCTCTAGGCGGCCGCTGTTCGGAGCGTATTTTTCCGCGTTGCTCAAGAGATTACCCATAATCTGTTCAAGTGCGTCGCGGTCGAAGTTTGCTTCCTGGCCCGCTCCGGTTACGAGATCGACAGTAACCCCTCGTGCGTTCAACGGCGCATCGAACGTGGAAATGATGGATCGCAATGCCTCGTCGATAATTCCAGGGGTTCGATGGAGCGTGAGAAGCTTGCGTTGATTGCGGCCAAAGGTAAGTACGTTGTTGATGAGGCGGCTCAGTCGCTGACTCTCCGAAACGATCACCCCCAGCCTCCGCCGCGTATCCGTGTCCGCCTCGCCTAAATCTCCGTCGAGCATTTCCGCGTACATGCGGATATTGGTCAACGGCGTTTTCAGTTCGTGCGACACCTGGTTTACGAACGACACCCGTTGCAGGGCGTCGCGTATCGCGCGGGTATTTTCGCGATAGAAATACAGCGCCAAGACGACCAACGCGACGCCGAACGCGGTGAAGCCTAAGATCACGCTAAAGATCATCCCTTGCCCGTAAGGAGCGGCCGGGGAATAGTACTTCAGGCTCCATGCTTGCAGCGGCGGGAACAGCGCCACGTCAGCGCGTGGTGTTTCCTTGGCGTTGGGCGAGTAGGCGCCCCACTTGTACACGACCGCGTCCTTGGGATCGACGAGCGTGGTACAGTCATCCTGCCGCGACCTGGACATTCGCCCCGTATATTCAGGCGTCGTCGTTTCCGGCAAAATGCCAACAATGTCGGATATCAGGCGCGCCTCGTTGAGTTCGGCCCCGACCACCGCCCCGCGTTCGTCGCGCCACCAAAAGACGAGGCTGACGCCGCTTCCCCAAAAACCAACGTGCCAGCCCTTTGTCCGAGTTTCGGATTGAACTGCACGCGACGCCTGCTGCGATTCCGCGTTGGGACCCGGAATCTCACCGTTGCTCCAGATGGATTCGGTCCTCCGCAGAAACTCAACTTCCGACGCCATCAGTTCACCGGACGGAGACGGATACACGAGGTCTCCCTCTTGATCAAGGACAAAGTACTGACGAACGATCCCCGAAGCCCTCGCACGTTCACGCAAGTCCGCTGGAGAAAGCGCCGACAGATTGCTCACGGTCATGAGTTCCCGTTCCCGCTGTTCGATCAAGCCAGCGACGTTTGACGCAGTGTCATTAAGCTTTCCAGTCAATACCTCTCGGAAGCGCACGGCGACCATCGTCTGCTCGTTGCGAGCAAGCGCCGCCCCCAGCCACCCAACGGCGGCCAGGGGCGCGATCACAATCAACAAATACACGATGACGAGCTTGGGTCTCATGTCTCCTTTGCGGCCGGGCGGTTACGTACGCCCCGCGCCCGATCACTCTAGCGTAAACGTTACGCCAACCGATACCGTAACGCTAATGGCGCCCGGCGCAAAAGTCCCGTCCGTGCGGTCGGCGGACTCGGAGGTCCGCGCGGCGGCTGGCGCCATCTCATAGTTGTTATTGGAAGCCAGAACGACCTCGGCCCGGTGTACGGAGGGCACCCCCGATTCTCCTATAGTGAGTGCTTTGCCGATCTTCCTGTCAAGAACCGCCACCATCGCCTCGGCCTTCTCCTTTGCGATCTTAAGCGCTTTCAGCCGGGCTTCCCAACGCAGGTCTGTCATCCGCGACGAATCAAATTCAAAGCTCACTTCCATTTCCGTACGGGATACGAGTTTCGTGAAATACTCGTCAAAACGATTTAGGTCACGTTCCTTTATCGTGACTCCCCGCTGCAGGGAGAAACAGCGCAGGTCCTGCCGCTGACCTCCAGGTCCAATGTTGTACTTGCGCTCTACGGTGAGGCGCCCCGTCTGGATGTCCTCCTCGCGAATGCCCAGTTCTTTGGTCAATCCGAGGACAGATTTCAATCGGGCGTCGCTGCTCTCCTTCGCCTCGCCGAGATTTCGGCTTTCGTCAGTCGTCTTGATTGACCAGACGATGATGTCCGGAACCACTTGAATCGTAGAGGTCCCCGTTACGGTGATTGTATTGTCAGGCGAGTGGCTAAGCTGTGCCTCCGAGCTGGCGCAAATCGTGTTCGCCGCGGCAAGCGTGAGCAGCGCAATGGCAAGAGTGTTCACTTTCATTTGAATCCCTTTCATTTTGCGAACATCCTAAGTACTCGTCGGAACTTCAGCGCGAGGGCGCCGGGCGGCCTACTACCTGGACGTACCGCTTCTGGATCTGAATGACTGCTGCGTTACGATCTCGTGTTGTTCCTCGCGCATTTTCTTGCGTTGAAGGTTCCAAAGGGACGAATCGAGATTGGAGGCCGCCGTATTGTTGCTGTCCGAATAGCTCTTGAGATTCACGTCGCCGTACTTGTCGAAGTTCTCATTAAGAAAGTTCACGTTGGACGTGAGCACGCGGGCCGCCTCGTCAATCTTCCCTTCATCGCGCAAGCGCATCGCCATGATGTTGCGTTCCACGCCAATCTGATAGACCGCCGCCGCCATCACGTCCTTCTTGGCGCTTGCTTCCACTATCGCGGGTGAATCGGTGAACGACGCGGTCGCCACACGGCGCACATTTTCCGGCGCATTCGTCCTCATATTCAGATACGAGACGTCTGCGGTTGCCACAGCCGTTTGCGATCCCTTGGCGCCCCCAGGCACTTCCACCTCCAGAATAACGTACTTCGCTTGACTTCCGTACAACTGGTTCATCGCAACGCTTACGGACCGTCCGGCGACATCCGCCTCACGCCCTAAGACGCGAATCGGCCGGACCCCTTCGGCGCAATTGATGGTCACTTTCACGTTTTGTGCGACAACCGATAGCACATCGCCAAATTCACGGGCAAAGACTTTGTCCAAGTCTACGGCGTTCTCCGCGAACATGTGGTTTCCATCGCTTTTCATCGCCAGCTTGGTCATGAGGTCTTCGTTGTAGTCCAAGCCGAGCCCTATCGTGGTCACCGCGATACCCTCGCGGCCCAGCGACATGCCCAGGTCGCCCAATTCACCTGGCGAGCTCGGCCCAACGTTCGCCATGCCGTCCGACAACAATATGATGCGATTGACCCTATTCCTGTCGAAGAACTTGCGCAACTCGGCCGACCCTTTGCTGACCCCCGCGAACAGCGCGGTGGAATTGTCCGCGGTCAAGCGATTGATGGCGTTCGACACCATCGCCCGATCAGTAAGCTTTGTCGCGGGAACAAGCACCTGCACCGTCGAGTCGTATGCGACTATCGACACAATGTCGATATCCCGCAGCTTTTCAATGGCCATGCGGGTGGCGTCTTTGGCTCGTTCCATTTTCTCACCCTGCATGGAACCCGACTTGTCCAACACGAAGGCCACATTGACGGGCGCGCGCTTGGACGCATCGCCCAAGTCCGCGCCGGTCAAGGCCACGCGCAGATATGCTTTCTGCTTCTCACCAGCCAGCATGACCGGTGTCCCCAGCGCGGCGTCGAGGCTGACTAGTTCCGCCCGCGCAGCGTAATCCCCGCCCAGGTAGACCACGAGGGTCGCCAGAGCCCTGACAATCGAGCGGTGATGCATGGCGTTCATGTGTACCTCCTTCTTTCGCGGAACGATAGCCCGCGAAGGTGCCTGTCGTAAACTCGCTACAACCTAATCGTAGCAGGAGGCCGGTAGACCATTGGTCAGATTCCGCTAACAGCATTGTAAAAAGTTTGTAAGACCCCGCAGGCGCCATCCGGCGCCTCGCCAGATCTCGCGCTCTTCGCAAGAAGTGGACCTGTGCAGTCTAGCGTGGAAAACCGGATCACAGACCGGTTATGATTACCTCACAATCGCTTTGGCAACGGGCGGCGTAGTTCTGACGCGCCTCGGGAGGATAAAGGCCTTGAGTATCTTAGTCCATCTTGCGCTGGTCACCCTAGTCTCGGCGGCGGCAGACGCCCCGAGTGTGTCTTCGGACGCCATCCATTTGTTCAACGGCAAGAACCTCGACGGGTTCTACACTTACCTCAAGGACCGTGGCAAAAACGTGGACCCGCTGCGCGTATTCACCGTCAAGGACGGCGTCCTGCGCATTTCCGGCGAGGAGATGGGTTGCGTTACATCAAATGACGAGTTCGAGAACTACCGCGTCGTCCTCGAATTCAAATGGGGCGAAATCACCCACAAACCGCGGGTTGACAACGCGCGCGACAGCGGGCTTCTGGTGCATTCCGTGGGCGCCGACGGGGTCGTCGGTGGCATGTGGATGCGCGCGATCGAATGCCAAATGATCGAAGGCGGCACCGGCGATGTGTTAGTGGTGGGTGATGACACGCCAAAGTTTGCCGTGACCGCTCCGGCAGCGCCGGAGTTGCAGGGCGAATCCCCCGTGTTCCAGCCTGGCGGCAAACCCGTCACCCTCACCAAAGGCCGCCTAAACTGGTTCGGACGCGATCCCCAGTGGACCGACACCAAAGGCTTCCGTGGCGCGAAAGACGTCGAAAAACCGCTAGGCGAGTGGAACCGCTACGAATGCGTCGCCGACGGAGACCGAATGACCGTGATCCTCAACGGCGTGACCGTGAACCAGTGTACCGGCGTAAAGCCGCGCAAAGGCCGCATCCAGATTCAATCCGAAGGGGCGGAGTTGTTCGTCCGCCGCGTCGACATCATTCCGCTGGCTCGCGCGGCCGGCGAGAAGTCCAAGGATGGGAAATAGCCATACGATTACGATGCCTTCCTAACGCTTGACTGATAGACCGGCTTCTGCTTTACTACCGCCTCGGCGGCAGGGTCGAGCAACTTCGGGAGTCACGGGCATCGTGCATCATCACCATGAAGATCACCCCCATATTGTCAGCCGGAACGCGCGTTACGGCCTGATCTTTTTCGCAATATACGTCGCGCTCTACGGCGGGTTCATCTATCTCGCCGTATTCCAGACAGACCTGATGGGCCAGGCCGTATTCGGCGGGATGAATGTGGCTATCGCCTGCGGATTCGGATTGATTCTCGCGGCCCTGGTGTTGGCCCTGCTCTATATGACGCTGTGCCGAGGGTCGGTGCGCAAGCCTGACGGACAGGACGGTCGCTGATGATCTACACAACGTCCGCAACCGCCGTCGCCATTTTTGCGTTCTTTGTGTTGAGTGTAGTTGGTCTCTCCTTCTACCTGGGACGCCGCGGGCAAACCGCCAAGGGGTATTACGCCGCGCACGGTCAAATCCACTGGGCCGTCAACGGCATTGCATTTGCCGGCGACTACCTTTCCGCGGCCTCCTTCCTCGGCATATGCGGGCTCATTGCATTCTACGGATTCGACGGGTTCCTGTACTCCATCGGCTACCTGGCGGGCTGGATCGTGGCCCTCTTTGTAATCGCCGAGCCGATCAAACGGCTCGGCCGCTTCACATTTGCCGACGCCCTTGACAGCCGGTTCAAGTCCCGTGCCATCAAACTCTCCGTGGCCATCTCAACTCTGGTGGTCAGTGTCTTTTATCTCATTCCGCAGATGGTTGGCGCTGGCGCCCTCATAACACCGCTCCTGGGCCTGCCCCACTACGCCGGTGTTCTGATCGTCGGTATCGTCGTCACGCTCATTGTGGTGACTGCCGGCATGGTCTCTACGACCTGGGTGCAGTTCATCAAGGGCTCGCTCCTGGTCATGTTCTGCGCCGTATTAACCATCATGATTCTTCTGCGCGGATTCTCGGTGACACCCGCGCCAAAGCCGTTGGACCCTTCAGTCCTGCGGAACACGCCCGGCGTGCGCATCGTCGAGACCCCCTGGCCGGATAAGCCCTACGCCAAGGCCATCGCTTCCGATGGCGTCGAAACCGTATATCGGATCACGCCTGCCGGTTGGGTCGAAACCCAGACCGTTACCGTCAGTCCCGGCGGAAAGAAAATGGCCAACGGGATGCCCCGCACGAACGGAAATGATCTTCGCCCCGTTGGAACCGTGGCCGCGCTTCCCGGGGGGCAGGATCACACCGGACCAGTCGGCCCCTTACGTTTCCTAGGGATACTTCGCGAGGCGTCCGTGGTCACGTGGACGAAAGAAAAGGATACACTCAAAGGCGCGGACGGAACGGCCACCTCCATCTACTATCCCGTCGTACAAAAAGGCGCCGACCTGCTCAAGCCGGGC
>JACRLJ010000004.1:7727-53795 GCA_016215105.1 Candidatus Hydrogenedentota bacterium | reverse complement strand
GCGCGCGCCGGAGCTAGTGATCAACTGCTCCGTCGAACGTTGCGAACACCTTGCTTACGGGCGCTTTCCCGGGGTACTTGACAAACTCGACATGCCCATCCATGTACAGGACGTTCTCTCCGCCGGGCACGTGATTGAAATTGCCCGGAACAGTCGAGGCGCGATCCCACATGACAAAAATCGTACTCTGAGCCTGCGCGCTGCCCGCGGGATTGTTGATGTCGGTGACCAGGAACCGCTCTATACCCTCCTTGAGGTGAAAGACGGTGCTGCCACCCGCGTTACCGGTTCCGGCCGGAACACTTACGTCGCTTCCGGTAACTTTATTGAAAGAATCGCGGCCGGCCTGCGTGAGCAGCACAGTGATTGGATTGGCCGCATTGTGGAGCGCGTTGGCCAGCGCCGTCTCGGTCACAATCGACTGTTCCGCAACTGGCGGGGACGCCGGAATCACCAGAGCGACGCCCAAGGATGCCTCCGCAACGGCTAACGCGGTAAGCTCGGCGGCCGTCGCGGCCGGGTCGGTATCATTGGCGCGGTCCGTGAGATAACCCGTGTACGCGTAACAGGTGTCGATAGCGCGCGAGCAGGATCCGCCGTGGTTACAGCTAGGCCCGCTCTTGGTGTGAGTGGTGCTGTAGTTGCCCGCTAGCGGCACCCCGCCCACGCCGAACAGGCTGCTTCCATCCACGGACGTGAAAGCGTCGCTCGACTTACCCGACGCCGAAGGGCAGACGATTATGTTTGGATCGGTCAGATATTCCGGGTAGATTGCGCGCGTATCGGCGCCGAACTCAAATGACAGCGCGATAAGCGCTGGCGCCGCCGCCGCGCCATCGAAGGCCTTGACGGCGCGGTCCGGGAACTTATCCTTATTCTCGCCTGAGAACATCTTGTAGACAATGCCAAATTGTTTGAGATTGTTCGCGCAGCTCGCTCTCCGGGCGGCCTCCCGCGCGCGTGCGAGAGCGGGTAGCAGTATCGCTGCGAGGATACCGATGATAGCGATCACTACCAGCAATTCAATCAACGTAAACCCTTTGTTTCGGGACATAGCATTCACTCCATAGTTATAGTTATATAGTTATGACGAGTGTATACTACCGCACGGCAGTGGCCTCAGGGGACGGCGAAGATTAGGCAAGAACGTCCACTCGACCTGAAGCATTCCGTTACATTGGTTTCTTGTGGATCGCGCTATTCCGTGTGTCCGACCCGGACTGCGGACGATCCAAGGCTCTCAAATGGCCTTGGGGCCACAAATAAGTTCCCGTTCAGAACCGGTATCACCACCTTTCTGGACACGGTACATGCGCCTGCCGCTGCAATTGGCCGGGTCGCCTGAGTTACAGACCGGCCCACCTCAATGGCCTCAACACTGCTGGAGCACTACTTAATTCCCGGCTTGCCTATAGGTTAGCTCCCCTTGGTTCCGGCGGCCCGCGCGCGTCGAGCGCGGGCGCACTCAGGCGGGGTGGACAGGGTGGATGTGGGGGCCAGACGCTCTACTTGGCGGGGACGGGCAATAAAAAACGCCCGCGCCAGGTCATCTAAGGAAACCCAGCGCGGGCGTCAACTGATGCGTGATGTGTTAGGCGGTTCTTGCGGTCTTTATGCCTCGGACGGCCTTTTGGAACTTGCCGGCCTTGATGTAGCGGGCGCAAACACGAACGCGGCGAACCGTGCCGTTTTCGTCGATGATCCGGATCTTTTGCAGGTTGGGCCGGAACTTGCGCTTGGTGATGCCGGTGACGTTTTGACCGATACCGCCTTCGCGCTTGGCTTTACCACGGCGGACAATCTTCTTGCCCATCCGGGGCCGCTTACCGCTGTACTCACAAACTCTGGACATTGCATTCTCCTGCGGCGGCCTGGCCGCAATTGTATGGTCAGTAGCACGACCTCGTTGTCCGTCCCAAGCATGCTTCAAGCGCCGATGAAGCAAGACAAGGAAGCCGATCTGTTCCCCGCGCGCAGCGTTGGATAACGCGCCGAGGTGTGGTATACTACGTCTCCAAAAAGACGCAGTAAAATACCACATTTACAACGAAAGAATCAAGCATCCCTCTCACCGTGTCCATACGTGTTGTCTCATGCGCCCTCTTGGTGTCTTTCCTGGGGCTGGTTGGCTGCGCCCATCTTGGCGCCCGTGTGCAACGGGGGACCCTTCCCTCGGATGCCCCGAAGGTGTCCGACATCCTTGCCGACCTCGAGGAGAACGATGCGGC
This sequence comes from Candidatus Hydrogenedentota bacterium, assembly GCA_016215105.1. Classification (GTDB taxonomy): domain Bacteria; phylum Hydrogenedentota; class Hydrogenedentia; order Hydrogenedentales; family SLHB01; genus JACRLJ01. The sequence continues at coordinate 51,567 of JACRLJ010000004.1, read as the reverse complement.
GCTGCGCAATTTCAAGGCGTACGGCCATTTTACGGTAAAAGCGCCCAGTTCCGCCGCGGTTCAACAGTGTACCGGGGTTGTTCAGTTCCGAAAGCCGGCGGATTTGTACGTGGTTGGGCGCGGCCCGCTCGGCGCGAAGGTATTCGAGGTCCGGTATGCGGACGACCGGTACACCGTTACGTTCGATAAGCAGACGTGGTCTGGCAACTGGGGAGACTCCGTCGAGGGCACAACTTGGCAAGTGGCGCCCCGGGAGATCGCGCAGGAGATGTTCTTGCCCAAGACCTGGATTGCCGCCGGCAAGGGCAAAGCGCGCCTTGTGGAGTACGATGCGAGTCAGCACAAAGCCGTCCTGCTGATTGGCTCGGAAAAGCGGCCTCTTCGGAGGGTGGAGGTCACCGGCCCGCCCTGGGATGTCACGAAACACGAGTTGTACGATCCCGAAACGGGAGAAGTCACAGCGTCCACGGCGCTAGGAGACTACCGTGAAAAAGATGGTGTCCGTATTCCGGCCTTTGTAGAAGCGTCGTTCCCGAAACAGGAGACGCGGCTGAAGTTTACCATGAGCAGAATTGACCCGAACACTGAGCTGAATGACTCGCTGTTCACGATAGAAAAGCAGACCTTCGATGAAAACACTTCTCACTAATCTTTCGCCCGCGGAAATGGCCGAGGCGCTGCAGGTCAAGCCGTTCCAGGCGCGGCAATTGTTCCGCTGGCTTCATCAGAAACAGATCTTCGATATCGAGAAGATGACGGACCTGTCGAAGGAGCTGCGGGCGCGGCTGACGGAGACGTGCGAACCGGCGCAACTCTCGTTGGCGCATACGTCGGAATCGCCGCGTTCGACGACGAAGAAGCTGCTTTTTCGGCTACAGGATGGTGAGACGGTCGAGTCGGTGCTGATTCGCGAGCGTGAACGGGTGACGGTTTGCGTTTCGACCCAGGTGGGCTGCGCGGTGAAGTGCTCGTTTTGCGCGACGGGTCTGTCGGGATACAAGCGCAATCTGAGCGCGGGTGAGATTGCGGAACAGGCGCTTCACTTGTTGTCGGGCGAGAATATCGAGGGGCGTCATCCGAATATCGTGTACATGGGCATGGGCGAGCCGTTTCGGAACTACGATGCGGTAATCAGCAGCGTGCGCCTGTTGATGGACAAGGAAGGTATGGGTGTAGGAGCGCGCCGGATTACAATATCGACGGCGGGCGAAGCGGAAGGCATACGCCGGTTCGCGGGCGAGCCGTGGCAGGTGCGGCTGAGCATCTCACTGCACGCGGCGAATGACGATCTCCGGGACGAATTGGTCCCATTGAACAAGCGGTACCCGCTGAAGACCCTTCGGGAGGCGGTTGGATATTATGCGGAGGTGACCGGGCGTCATGTAACGTTCGAGTGGGTGTTGCTCGACGGCGTGAACGACGGCATGAAGGACGTGGGGGAGATCGCGGGGTTCGTGGAGGGGCTGGACGCGACAGTGAATCTGATTCCGTTCAATCCGGTCCAGGGAACGCCGTATGCGCCGCCGCCGCGCGGCAAGTCCGAATCGTTTCGGAACGCACTGGTGGCGCGCGGCATCAAGACCACGCTTCGCAAGGAAAAGGGGCAAGACATCAACGCCGCCTGCGGCCAACTGCGCCGGCAGGCCTTATCGCTCGGCGCCTAAAGGGGCGATATCAATTTGATCGTGTAGCGCATTGAGCGCGCGTTCGACTTCAAGGCGGGTCGTCTCGATGGCGTCGGGCGAGCAATTCGGGGGCGGGGAAATTGGAGCGCCAAATGCGCAGATCAGCTTGGCGAACGGTTTCGGAATGATGAGGCGATCCCAGGAGTTCATCCGCCAGCAGCGCGTGACCGTGAAGGCGTTGGGGATGATGGGGCATTGCGCGCGGGCGGCGAGGATTGCCACACCGGGCTTGGCGATGCGCCGCGGACCGCGGGGGCCGTCCAGTGTAAAGCCGACGGCCGGCGCCACGTCTAGCGCGGCTAGGAGTTGGCTGAGCGCCTTCGAGCCACCGCGCGAGGAGGAGCCCCGAACGGCGCGAAGTCCGAAATGGCGCACAATACGCGCCGCAAGTTCTCCGTCGAAACTATAGCTGGTGAGGGTGTGGTACCCGGTGTTCCGATGCCAGCAGGCGGCCAGCCCCAAGCATTCATGCCAGACCGCTACGATTAGCGGCCTGCTCTGTGGGGGACAGTCGTGCCAGTGTTCGAGGCCTCGTACTTCGACCGCGCACGTGTATGCGAGCGCTTTGTAGGCCGTGGCGATGAGGGGTGGCGCGGTCCAAAGAACGCACTTTTGCGAGGGGGTGAACTTGACGGGGCTCGAATACTCGAGGGGCGCGGGAGTCAACGTTGCTCGAGGCTCTTGATGAGTTGCCAGACCATCCGGGTACGCGGCGTGGGGAGATTGGCCAACTGGCCCCGGCGGAGGATTTCGCCGCTCAGCGCGTCGCTTTCGGTCATACGTCCGGCGCGGATGTCTTGGAGCATGGAGGAGATGTTTTCGCCCGTCTCTCTGCAGACTTCTTCTACTTTCTCGACCATACTGTAATTGAAACGGTAGCCTTCGGTGGCGGCGACCTTGACGGCCTCGACTACGAGATCACGCATGATCTGGCGCGCTTCGGAGAGTTGAAGCAGCTTGCCGTTGGGAACGCCGAGAATGGCGGTCAGTGGATTGATTCCGGCGTTGATGGCGGCCTTCTCCCAGATCATTTGGCCAGGGGAATCGGTTGATTCGACTTCGAAGCCCGCCTTGGCGAGAACCGCCAACGCGTTCTTCGGCGAGGCGGACGTCCACGAGCCGATACGCGTCACGCCGCCGGCGACGTGGCGGACATGGCCCTCGGAAAGCAGCGTTGACGCCTCCGTAGTGACGCCGGCAAGCACTCGCGCGCTGCCGATGACGGAGCACAGCGCCTCGACGTTACCCAGTCCGTTCTGTAGCGTCAGCACAATCACGTCGGGAGGCAAGCGAAGATCGCGCAACGAGTAACCCTTCGTCAACGTGATGACCAAGTCCTGGCGTTCGGGAACCCGCAAGGCGATTTCCGGCTTGGCGTTGATGATTTCGCCGGAGGTCTCCACCGTGATACCCGCGGAGCGAAGTCTTCCTGCCCGATCGGAGCGGTAGTCTACGAGCGTTACATTGATGCCCGCCTTTTCCAGCCTGGCCGCGAAGAGACACCCCATCGCTCCAGGCCCAACAATGCTCACCTTCATAGTATCGTCCCGCCGTTGTTCACGTTCTTCGTCGCGGTTAGTTGCGTTTTCTCACGAAGCACTTGGCAAATTCGGCCCTCTTGGCCAACGCCTCACGCGCCTTTTCCGCCGTTGCGCGGTCCGGATAGGCGCCCGTCACTACGCGAACGTACTTACCATCCGTTGACTTGATGACTTCAGGCCTGAGGTCCGTATTCTTCTCCAACCGGCTCTTGTAGTCCTCGGCCTTTGCCGCCTCCGCGGGAGAAAACGCCACTAACTGAATCGTATATCCCGTAGCAGCCGTGCTTTCCGTAGCAGCGGCCGGGCTCTTGCCCGCTGCGCTCGGGGCCACCGTCTTTTCCGGCGATTTCGGCGCAGGCGTGTCTTCCTTTGCCTGTGCTATTGGAGATTGTGCCTTATCCGGGGGCTGGGATGCCACTTCTTTTTTCTGGCTTTCCGTGGCTTTCGTTTTTTCCGACTGTGTGGGGGGGGCCGGCGACGCGGGAGCGGCAGCCGCAGGCGCGGGTGGGACTGTCTTCGGTGGCTCAGCGGCGGACTTTGGGGCCGGGGCTGCGGGCGTCGCCTTGGAGGCAGGATTGGCGTCCAACGGCGGCAGTTCGACGGCGCGGGGTCCTCCCTCGGATGGCGAGGCCGCCGGTTTGGAAGTATTCGGCTTGACACTCGATAGCACCGACGGTTTTGGCAAAGTCTGTTGTCCTTCCTTGCGGGCGCCGGCTTCCTTGGCGCCTATCGCCGGCGCCGCGGTCGTCTTCTGAGCTGGCGCGGCCGCTTTGGGAGTATCCGCGGGCGGCGCGGAGGCGGTTTGGGTCTGTGGTTTCGCGATCATGCCGCCCAGAAAACAGAGCAAGGCCACCACAAGCGCGATGCAGATGGCAAAGATGAGTTGTCCGGAGGTGTATTCGATTACGTGCTTTTCTTGGTCCAAGAGTGAATTAGGCTTCCTGAAGTTCGACATCCCCATGACTCTCCGCGGATACTGGGGAATCCGTGGATTCCGGATTCTCCAATTGGTTCAAACGCTCCATCAATAGCCGGCGGCCGGCCTGCATTTCACCGGCGGTCAGGTTGGGATCGCGCACTTCGATGAGGCGGTCGCCGATGCGGTCCGCGAACAGGGCGACCCGCGCTTCACCGTCGGGCGCGTCCGATTCCTTGATAAGACGAAAGACTTTCTGGCGCCGAAGTAGCATCGCGGCGAGGTAGGCCTTGGCCATTTGCTCGCGGTCTTCGGACTCGGCGGCTTCGTAGAACGCTTGCCGCAGCGGCGAGAAGACCTCCGGCGGCTCCTGTTCGGCGACTCGAGGGTCAAAGAAGCGCGCCTTCCAGGCAGAGAAGGTTCCGTTTGCCCGCTCGGCGGTCCAACAGGCGTCACAAAAATCCTCGCGCACAAAAGCCAGGTCCTGAATGCGAATCGCGGAATGCAGCGGTTCTTCGTGAACGAACTCACGGGCGCACGCCGCACAACTCCGCGCGCTTCTGCTAATCTTTATCTCCATAGCGTCCTATTGGTTCCTTGTCTACATCCTGTTTCCGGCGCCTGCGAGGGTAGCGTCTACACTGTAATCGAAGGATTTACGCCCGCGACTTCGGGGTCGCGGCGGCGTTTCCTCACGAGGGGGGCGCTCCACCCATAATGCCGCCGCCTATCTTAAGCAAGTCGACTAGTATTTTTCTAGGGATTTCTATCACTTTCATGGCCTCGTTCGTGACTTGGAGCGCGCCGCTTACGAGAGTAACGCTGGCAGAGGGCATTTTGGCGACGCGTCCAGTCGGATTGAACGTGGGACCGGTAACGTGGAAGGTGAGGTCGATTTTCTGCTGAGAGATGCGGTGGCCTTGGATGTTGAAATACTCGGTTAGGGCGGGAATCTTGTTTGCCGTCTCCGGCTCGATAGAGGCGGTGATCTCGTAGTTCATGTCACCGTCCGGCACGAACTGCCCGTCTCCCTTGAGGTCGATACCCTTTGACACCAAATGAAGATTGGGTGTTCGGATCACATCGCGCTCGAACTCGAAGTCGGTGCTCAGATGGGAGAACTTGAGAGATGGCGGCAATACGTCGGCTTCCTCTTGTTTGCGGCCTTCGAACAGTTTCGCGATGAAATCGGCGCTGAACTGGCCGCCTTCGATCGAGAATTGGCCTGAGCCTTTACGGCCGCCCGGGTCGTCACGATCGAGGGAATACTTCACGTCGCCGGTAAGCGCGCCGTCCAGGAAGTGGGGCAGCTCCATGTGGTCCAGGAAATACGACGCGGGGACATCCTTCCATGTTGCGGATGACGCATACGAGTTGTCCGCCCTGACGCTGCTGTAGGATCCATCGAGATGTCCCTTTTCGATGTCTGCTCCGTAGTGCTCGAATACGAAGCCCGCGTCAGAATTGGTGGCGGTCCCCTTGAAGTTCCGGCCCTTCCAAGGCGGCAACTCCAGCGCATCGGCGGTGAATTCATAGGACCACGTGCGTTGTGTGTCCCCGTACTTGGCGATTAGGGTGGGGTCGGTCAGCAGGGGGACGAACCAGGTCTCCTTGAAGGGTGGCATGACCGCCTTTTTGGCGTGAACGATGAGTTTTCCCTTTGGGTCATTGCCCTTCGACGTGGTAATGTCGAGATTAGCTTGCCGGTACTGCGACGGAATGGTGGCGCTGGAGGCCACCAAGTCCAGGCTATCGATGTGACAACCTCCGTGGATTGTGTCGTTGTCCGCGTCACCGTTAGTGCGTGTCCACTCGAAGAATCCGTCTGTTCCGGTGGTGCCAATTACGGTGTAGGGCAAGGCAAGGCATTGGCTAATACCGGCCACGTCCATCCTTTTGGAGGATGCCTTGAGGGACTGTATCTGCATCTTGGTCTTGGCGTACGCGAATTCCAACTGGGCCTGGACCGGAGTCGAGGCGACTACGATATCAGCCGTGATATGGGCCGACTTTCGGGGAACCAGCGTTGCGGTGATCTTTCCATTGGCGCCCACGCCGGGCGGCTTCTTGAACCACCACTCGTAGTTGATCATTGCTTGCGTGCCATCGAGATCGGCCTCGAATGTATAGCGCGGGCCCTTCTTCGCGCCTTTGCCGCGCACGGTGGCCGAGCCGGCGACTTCCACGTTCTTCATTGAATTGGCGATAGGGGTATGCTCGACGCCAGACAAAGTTCCGTTGGCGGTGAACTCGGCCTCATTCGTGTCGAAATCGTAACGAAGGCTGCCCACGAACGGGTTGCCCGTGATTTCGGCGTTAAGCGCCTCTACCGTGGCTTTCTTATCCTGGATTCTGACCAATCCGGAGAGGGATTTGGCGGAGGTACCCGAGGGCTGGTGGGTGATGTCTCCGCCAGTGACATTTACGGCGCCTTTTGGAATACGCGTTTCGGAATCCCACGATGCCTCGATGGCGCCGAGGTCGAGCGCGCCGCGGGGCCATTGCTGGTCCTTGGGATTGAACGAAACGCTACCTGCGGTGGCCCTGGCGTTTGCGGAAATAATGGGTGATTCGGTGTCGCCACTCAACATCATCGTGACCTCGTGCGGATCACCCAGTGTCAGGTCCAACAGACCGTATTCTTCAATGCGGTCTTGAAACGCATAGTTCAAAATGTCCACCAGCGGCAGCCGGGTCACGGTGAGTTTCAGGTCGAATTCGGGCGAGGGATCGCCGAGCGAGACGGAGCCCTCGAGAGATCCATCGAGCTGATTCGACTCGGCTTTGGCCGTGCTGATTTGCAGCCGCTGTCCGTCCAAGTCGTAGGTGGCCAGTACCGTTAGCGTGCCGGTCGCGGGCGTGAGAAAGTCCGGTTGGTTTCGAATGACCAGGTTTTCGAACGGGGTCTTGAAGGATACGGCGTACTGCTTTGCCCCACGGCCTTCGACGTGTATTGTTGGGCTGGCGGCGCCGGATTGGACGAAATGTTGCGAGGCGGGCAGAAAGACGTTGACGTCTTCCGCGGTCAGGCCGGCGTATAACGCGTTCAGGTCAAAATCTTCGGTGGAGGCGAAGCGCAGATCGACCTGGGCGTGTTTCTCTCTTGCGCCGCCCAAGTCGCCCGCGAGACGCGCGTTCACGTGGGGGGAATCCGGCAGGCGCCACACATCGAATGAGAAATCTCCCACCGACAAGCGCGTAGAGCCGACAACGTTCGTTACGTCCAGCGCGCATTGGCGTCCGAGAATGCGAAAGGGATGTTCGAGCAGCCGCGCGGCGGAACCCGACGTCAACAAGGACTTCTCGGGAATCCAGCGCTGATCGGGCGGACGCGTAACATTTATTGCGGCCTTATCGATCTGAATGCGGCTGATGGCGAGGCGTCCATAGGCAATTTCCGCAAAGTCGATGTAGATGTATGCCACGGGAACACTGACGGATACGGCCGGCCCGGCAGACGATTCCACTGTAAAGGAAAGGTCGTCAATACGCAGACCGCGCAGACCTTCCACCAGGACCGCTCCCAGACGCATGTGGGCGCCGGTACGGGACTCCGCTTCCCGCAGGACGATTTCGCGCAACGATTCCAGTTGGTACTTAATAAACAGCGCGCCGGCCGAGAACAGCACTGTCACGATGAGCAGGCCGACGAGCCAAGCGCGCGTGTGCCGGCTGTACCGGGCGGGCGCACCGCCCTGAACCACGTTATTTTTGTGCAGCGTTCTTCTCTTCCGGCTCGGCCAGATCCGCGGTAGAGGTGGACCACTCGAGGCCTCGCTTCTTAATGATCTGCGCGCGCAACTGGTCCATCAGTTCGGGATGGTCCTTAAGGTATTGGCGCGTATTTTCCCGGCCCTGGCCGAGATTGTCACCATTCATCGAGAACCAAGCGCCGCTTTTCTGGATGATCTTCTCTTCTGTCGCGAGATCGAGGATATCGCCTTCTCTGGAGATGCCTTCGCCAAATAGAATGTCGAATTCCGCCTGTTTGAACGGCGGACTTACCTTGTTCTTGACCACCTTGGCGCGTACACGGTTACCAACGTCTTGCTCGCGTTCTTTGATGCTCGCGATACGCCTGACGTCGATGCGCATGCTGGCGTAGAACTTCAGGGCGCGCCCGCCCGTGGTGGTTTCCGGACTGCCGAACATGACGCCAATCTTGTCGCGGATTTGGTTAATGAATATGACCAAGGTGCGCGAACGGCTGATCGAGGCGGTAAGTTTGCGCAGGGCTTGCGACATCAGGCGGGCCTGGAGGCCCATATGCGAGTCACCCATTTCGCCTTCGACTTCCGCGCGGGGCACCAGCGCCGCCACGGAGTCGATCACGATGACGTCCACGGCGTTGCTGCGCACCAGGGTTTCGCATATTTCCAGGGCCTGTTCGGCGGTGTCCGGCTGAGAAACAAGCAAATTGTCAATATCAACGCCGATTTTGGCCGCAAAGGTTGGGTCCAGGGCATGTTCCGCGTCGATAAAGCAGGCGATACCGCCGTCTTTCTGGGAGTTGGCGACGACGTGCAGGGCCAAGGTCGTCTTTCCGGAAGATTCGGGACCAAACACTTCAATCACGCGGCCAACAGGGAACCCGCCGACGCCGGTGCAAATGTCCAAGGACAGACTTCCGGTCGAGATAGCCCGGACTTTCTGCTCGAAATGGTCATCTCCGAGGCGTAGCAAGGTACCCCGCCCGAACTGTTTCTCAAGTTGGGCGACGGCGATATCCAACGCTTTTACTTTTGCATCTTCGACTTTAGCAGCCATTCAAGGTCTCCCCGCTGGTTATACTGAAATTATTTTCACCATTTCGCGTAGTGTGCCACAAAACGCGGCCCCTGTCAAGCCCACAGCAGTTTGACCGTAACCACCGAGTTCGAGGTCCAACTTCCTGGCCGTCCACTTCCACGCATTGCGCGCAGATGCCGTTGACGACATCAATTCTAGCGCGATTTCACCCAGATGTCCATTACCCGGTGAAGCTGGGTGCGATGGAGGATTATACCGCGAGTTCACGGCCGGCCGTCCAGCGTTTGGCCCGTCCTGGCCCCCTCCGGCTACGCCGTACGATTTGGTTTGGCGACTTTGCCCGTAACGAAGGCCTTGACGATCTCGGGGTCAAAATGTTTCCCGCTTTCGCTCTTAATGTACTCCAGGGCCGCCGCGTGCGACGTTTTACCGCTACGGTAGCCGCGCGGGCTGGTCATGGCGCAATAGACGTCGATGACCTTTACGGCGCGGGCGAGGAACGGAATTGAGTCGCCTTCCAGTCCCTTGGGATACCCGGTTCCGTCATAGCATTCATGGTGGCTTTGCACGATGGTGGCGATATCCTTCAGATCGCCCAGTTGGGCGGCGAGGTCTGCTCCAAACGAGGTGTGCTGGTGCAGATGCCGCCATTCGTCGTAGGTGAGGACGTCGAATTTGAGCAGGACCTCGTTGTGTATTTTGAGTTTGCCGATATCGCGCAGGAGGGCGCCGCGTTCGAGCGTGAGCTGGTCATCATCATTGAGTTTGAGGGCCTTGGCCAAACGGGTTGCATGGTCTCGAATTCGCGGAGAACTCCCCGGCAGGAGTCTTTCTGGGCAGTCGATGGCCTCCGCAAGCAACTCGAGCAGTTGATCTTGGCGCGTACCAAGGACGGACGCCGCCCTAATCAATGCCGCGGCGGAGTTCTTGTCGCCGATCGCCGCAACGGTCGCGTGGGGGAGTTTTGCCGCGGCGGCCGTGCCAAAGACTTCGATTCCCTTGCCTTTTGCGGCGCGGGCGACGTCCTTGTGAAACGCATCATCTTTGCTTAGTACCGCCACACGCTTGAGCATGCTCGACTCCTTCCGTTTTGTTGGCGGTATCTTATCAACCCGGCCGTGCGTGGGCAAACCGGAGAATCTTCCTCCGGCGTGGCGCGGGGTATTGAACGGGGCGGCCCGTTCTTATAGGTCTCCCTTTGGCTCCTCCGCGCCTCGTACCTGGTTTCTTCCGGCTTTCTTGGCGTGGTAGAGAGCTTGGTCGGCTTCGGAAATGAACGAGAACATCGAGGAACTTTGGCGCGGGATCGTCGCGGCAAATCCGAGGCTGATCGTTACCCGGCCACCGGTATGGCTTTTTATGTGCTCGATGTTCAGCGCTTCGACATCCGCCCGGAGGTTTTCCGCGAGTCTGCCCGCGTCCTTCCAGTTCATTCCGGGCAGGACGAGGGCAAACTCCTCGCCACCGTATCGCGCGGCCAAATCAATGGCCCGGCGTGTGTACACCCCTAACACGGACGCAATCTTTTGCAGCACCGCGTCGCCGGCTTGGTGGCCGTAGTGGTCATTGAAGTCCTTGAAGCAATCCACGTCGATCATCAGAAAAGCGAGAGAATCCTGGGTGCGCATGGCGCGATTCCACTCTCGAGTCATTGCCTCGTCGAACTGCCGGCGGTTGGCCAGGCCGGTCAATGAGTCATGCTGCGAGAGACGCTCCAATTCCCTGGACAATCGCTCTCGTTCGACGCTGTCCCTTTCCAGGCGTTCCAGCATGCCATTGAGTTCGCGCGTGAGAATTCCAATTTCGTCGGCGCGCGACGCAGGCAACCGCCGGGCAAGGTCTTGACTGTTCACAATACCTGCGAGACTCCGCGTAAGCCCCGCCACGGGCTGCACAACGTTGCGCTGCAGCACCGCCAGGAGAATGACGGTTAGGACAAGGCCCGCAGCGATCAGTGTTACCACGGACACCCACATGGCCTCACGGCCCTGATTGCTAACATCGCGCGGGACGAGCGCACAGACTAGAAGCGCGGCGTGTTGCTGGGCGTCAGGATAGGTGTGGTACACGCGGAGCTTTTTCCCATCGGAGTCCTCGACAACGAGAGTCTTGTCGACCGCTATCTGGTCAGCAATTTGCTCTTCCGGCCCAGGCAGCGTATCCCGGTTCATTTGCCAGACCGAGAATTCCACGCGAGTCTGTTCGGATAGTTTCTTCACCGCATCTTCGTTCAAGAAGCGGCCCATGACCAGCGACCCCCGGGACGCGCCCTGCCCGTTGCTGGGAAGCACCTGGCCGGAAGCCACAATCATGGGGCCGTGATCCGTGAGTACGATTCCGCCGGCAGCGCCTTTGGCCGAATTGCGGGCGAGTAAGGGGCTATCCGCCGGCCATTGATCGGGGGGAAATTCGGGCAAGGACAGCGCCTCGTTACTTTTCAAGTCCTTTAGCCGCTTCCAGACGACCTTGCCAGCGGGGTCCAGAATGAACAGGAGGTCGACCTTGACCCCGGTGTCCAGGGCATTTTCGGCGAGCGTGGAATCGATATAGGCTTGATTGTTGTCAGATACAAACCGATACGTATCATCCCACATGGCCCAGTCGGAGACGGAATTGGCGAGATGCTCCTGTTCGCGCGTTACGGCCTCGATGCATCGTTGGATGTCGGCCTCCGCGTGGCTGGACTCGATCTTTAGGAAGCTGGAGAAGACCAAGTAGCGTTGTACGCCGTAGGCCAGGGCGGTGAAGCCGAGCATGATCATCACGCACAGTACTTGTATTTTCGTTTGCAGTTTCACGAGACTGAGGTATCTCCATAAGGACGTGCGTCACAAGCGCCATTTTGCTAATATTGACTCCAAGAGGTTCCACTTTGTCAAGAGCGATGTTTCGGGGCGCGCCATCGGCTGGACGCCAGCGAGGTAACGGAAGCGGACATATTCTCCGCCGGGGGCTGAGGGCGATTGCCCAGGAACAGCCCGGGAAACGAGCCGAGAGGGAGAGTTCTCTCCGCCGTCACGCCAGTTGACTGGCTGGACGAGGTGCGCTAGGCTTTCTGAGAGGGGCGGGGACATGCCGTCCGATGGCCGTGTCTACAAGATCCTGGGGCGCAGGACACACGGTTGTGCAGTGCGGAGTACGACCAGCAGTGGAGCCGCAATGGTAAACACAGAATCTGGCAACACCCCATCCGTAATGGACCCGGCTAACGCGGTTTCCCATCTCAAAGCAACGCTCATGATGGCGCGGAACACGGCGCACGACGTGAACAACTTGATGGGCGTTGTGTTGGGCTGCTCGGCGCTGGTGCGCGGTTCAGTGGGCGCGGGGCATCCCGGGTTGAAGTTTCTGAGCGAGATCGAATCGGCCGCGGAGAAGTCGGGCCAACTGGCGCAGCAACTTCTCGCATTCACGCAAGGGGGGCACGATCGGCGCCGAATCCTCAGTCTGAACGCGTTTGCCAGCCAGGCCCTGTTGCTCGAAGAGCAGGATCTTGCTCCGCGGGTGCGCGTGGTCCGCTATATTGAGCCGGACCTGTGGGACATCGAGGCGGACCCGACACAGCTTAGTCAGATCGTGATGACACTGGCGATCAACGCGGTTGAGGCCATCGAAGATGAGGGGCGCATTGTTATCGTCACCCGCAACATCGAGATTGACGGTGATTTTGCGCGGACTAAGCCGGGGCTGCGTCCGGGGCGATATGCGTGTCTGACCGTGGAAGACACCGGCCAGGGGATGAGCGCCGAAGCGCTTGCCCATCTCTTCGACGCAGCGCCTCCGGCAGGGCTCGGGATAAGGTCGGACCTGTCTCAAGTCTCCCATGCGGTGACCGATTTGGGTGGGCACATCTCGGCGTATAGCGACAAGGGACAGGGCGTCACTTTCATGGTCTACTTTCCGGCCGTGGCGGCGAAGCCCGTTGCGGTTGCTGCCAGCCCTTCGACACTGCCTTCGGGAAGTGAGACGGTCCTGCTTATCGATGACGAGAGTCTTATTCTAGACGTGACGCAGAAGCTTCTTGACCAGCTCGGCTACCGAACCCTGGTGGCGCACAACGGCCAGGAGGCGCTGGATATTGCGCGGACCCACGCTGGCCCGATCGATCTGGCGCTGCTCGATATGGCCATGCCGGTCATGGGAGGCGCCGAGACGTATCCTCAATTGAAGCGCCTTCGTCCGAACATGAAAGTCGTCATTTGCAGCGGTCTCGAGCTTAATGCCATTTCCAAGGCCCTTCTCGAGGCCGGCGTTAGCGGATTTCTCCAGAAGCCCTATCAAGTCACGCTCTTGAGCCAGACCATTCGCAGAGTCCTTGACAACTAACTCTCATACTCATGTCCACTAGCCGACCCTCCCGTTCGCACGAGAGCGGCTTCGCCGGAGGCTCCAAGACCGGTCATCCATTGGCTTCGATTTGTGATCCTCGAAAATCAATGGTACAATTCGCCCGCATCTGTCGGGGATGCAAATGGTAGGGTTTACGCGGCGGGCTCGGAGTGCCTTTCTCTTTTTCACGTCATGGTAGAGACGTGTATCTTTTCCGCCGCGTTGTGACATAGACAGGGGTCACTATTACGTGACGGATAGCCGCAAGATTATCGTTATTGGACTGGATGGCGCCACGTGGGACATTTTGGGCCCGCGCATGGCGTCGGGCAGCATGCCCAACCTTCAGCGTTTGGCGGCGAAAGGCGCCTCCGGCAACCTCCGTTCCATCTTTCCACCGGAGACTCCCGCCGCATGGCCCTCGTTCATGACCGGAAAAAACCCTGGCAAGCACGGCGCGTTCGACTTCCTCGTGTACGATCCCGAGACCGGTACGGAGCGCCCCGTAAACGCCCGGCTGCGCAAAGGCAAAACCATCTGGGACTACCTCACCGCAGCGGGTAAGACTTCGCTGGTGCTCAACGTTCCCACGACGTATCCGCCGACGCCGATTCAGGGCGCGCTCATTTCGGATTTTCTGACCCCGGCAGGAGCGCGCGACTATACGTACCCGCCGGAGTTGGCCGCGGAACTCGAGCGCGAAATGGGCCGCTACCCGCTCTTTTTCGAGACGATGTCCTTCGTCTGCGCCAGTTCGGAATACAACGCGGGCATCTTCCTCGACGAACTCGAGCGCATGGATACCGCCAAGTTCGACGTGGCGGAGAAACTCTTCGACCGCTACCAGCCCGATTTCACCATGCTTCATATCTGGGGCACGGACCGACTTCAGCACGAGCTTTGGCACTGGTACAATCCGGACCATCCCAAATACGATCGCGCCATGGCCGAGAAATTTGGACCGCGCATCGAAGCCTACTACACCATGATTGACGAGCGCGTCGGACGCCTTGCCGCCAAGGCCGGTGAGGATGGAGTCACGTTTGTCATTTCCGATCACGGATTCGGCGGCACGAACTACTTCATCGATCAGAATAGCTGGCTCTTGCGAGAAGGGTTCATCGCGCTCAAGAGTTCGTTTAGAGTCAAGCTCAAGAAGTTCCTTTTCGACCTGGGAGTCACGCCGCACAACGCGACGCGCGTGTTTGCGCCAATCCTGCGCTTCTTGTCCTACGTCAAGGCCGCCGCGCCCGAAACCACGCTGCGCAAGTCCACCGGCGCCATTTCGCTTCCGGGCATGTTAGGCCTCAGCGATGTCGACTGGACCCGGACTCAGGCCTACGCCCCCTTTGGCTGGAGCGGCATCTACATCAACACCAAAGGAATACGTCCTCACGGTTCCGTCGACCCCAAAGACTACGAATCAATCCGTGACCGCATCGTGCAGCGCTGGAAACAACTAGAAAACCCGCGCACAGGCCAACTTGTTGGCGGCCCGATTCACACCAACTCCGAGATGTTCAATGGCCCCTTCTCACAGTACGGGCCGGACATCATGGCGTTGCCCTTGGACGAGCACTACATGCCCGTCTGCTTCTTCGGTTTCGCATCGAAGGAACCGGTCTACGAAAACGTCACGCTCTACGGCAACCACCGCATGGAAGGCATCCTCATCGCCAACGGCAAGGGCATACGCCCAGGTACCGTCACCGGCGCGTCCCTCATGGACATGGCGCCAACCCTCCTCCACCTGCTCGGACACCCCGTTCCCAGCGACATGGACGGAAAAGTCCTTACCGCGCTGATTGAGTCCCAAGGCCTCGACTCCGCGCCAGTGCAGCACGTCGAAGCCCAAGAGGACTCCGCCGAATACAACGACGGCCTTAGTGAAGCAGAAGAAGAGGAAATCCGCGCAAAGCTCATGGGCCTCGGATATCTGTAGCGCTTCGATCCGGCCGCTAGCGGATCTCGGTTCACGAGACAAATACGGGAAGCGTCTCCTTTCTCGCTCAACTCGCAAGCTATAAAAAGTTCCAAGACCTCACACTCGAATGGGTGAACCTC
This sequence comes from Candidatus Hydrogenedentota bacterium, assembly GCA_016215105.1. GTDB lineage: Bacteria > Hydrogenedentota > Hydrogenedentia > Hydrogenedentales > SLHB01 > JACRLJ01. Next base: position 36,283 of record JACRLJ010000004.1, on the reverse strand, counting down.
GGCGCAGAGTTGTGTAAACTCAAGACGGGACGAGAGGAGAAGTCTTAAGCCGAGAACTCGGTACTCTCCAGTAACAAAGAAGACCGATAGTTGAGGTAGATGTGCCCAATATAGTCGACCTTATAGCCCAATCGCCAAGACCGCGTACGAGGGAATCCATAGCAAATAGGGGACGCTACCCGTATTTCCGTGGTGCCCGGCACGAAGCCGGATGTTTTGAGGGGCACGCCAAGGGTTATACGTACCCGAGCTCTATGGGGTAGGCGGCAACGCCTTTGTGATTTCCGTCGCGACCAGCCGCGTGAGAACGTCCACGCCTTCCGCCTTAAAGTGAACGCCGTCTTCGCTGAAGTATTCGGACATGTACCTCGGACTTCTCTCGCACAAACCAATACGTAGTAGCAATAACACCAGTGAGGATACTAGTGGCGACCGAAGTGATAGCACCGCGCGTGCGGCGTGCGGTCGAAGGATTCAATCTCGTGTATCCTCCCTCGCTACTCGAACAGGTCAGCGTGCGTGCCGGTGCGCACAGAAACAACCAAACCATTTTTCACACCGTCATCCAGCTTGTAGGCCAGGAGGAAATCTCCACCGAAGGACTACCCTGCCGCTCTCATCAGGCACTTCAACGAACTCGTGAAGAAAAACACGGATAGCCCGCCTTAATATCGGGCCTCCACGCTGACAGAGCCATGCTTACCGCGTAACCGTATGATTTCTTTCGCGGCATCGAAATCGGCCCACGGCTCGCCGTTCACGCTAACGTTGCGGATCGGAGACGTCTTCGGATGGCGCAAGCGCAAGATGACGCTCTGAAGCTCCTTGCGGCTCGGGATATCGACTGTCGCGACGATCTTGCCGTGATCCACATCCGATTTTATCTCGTACGCCAAGTCCCCAAAATAGGTGGGCGCACTCTTGACGGAAATCCTTTTGCCCTGCTCCAACCACGCGCGAGGCGTGGCCCGGGCCACCCAGAGGGACGACCCCTCTTCCATCACCAGTAGGTTCCGGAAGTTTTCCATAAACCAGCCCGCAGTGCCGTTATCAGGGGCTTCGCAATTCGCATAGTTGCCCAGATGCCAGTGTTCCCACAACTTCCCGTCGGCGCCCACCATCGTTGCATATCCGTTAGTCCAGAACCGCAGAAAGTTAGGCACATCATCCTGCAGCAAGAAAATGTTGGCATTGTGCGAGATCTTGGGCAAGCTTACGTAGCTCAGCCAATACCACGCGTCGTCCGCGGAAAGGCCCTTCGCCTTGCGCTGCTCCTCGAGCGCTTGCACCGCCTTGTCCGAAGTAGTCATTTCGGTCATCACGTCCAGTGTGCCGGCCATCGCCGTATCATTGGCGTCCAACGCGCTAAAGTATTCGGCCAACGGGAGCGCTCCCACATAAGAGTCTAGTTCGCTATCCGCGTACTGCGGAGCGCCCAACTCCTGCCCCGTCAGACCTCGCGCATAAGCCATTCGCGGAATGTAGCTGTGGTACATGCCGTCGCGGCCCAGACGAACCGGCGACAGCGCCGCGTCTTTCTTCGCGACGCGGTGGATGTCCTGGCGAAAGGCTTCCGCTTCCAGACGGTACTTACGCCCAGCTTCCTCATCGAATTCCGCCAGCGCATCGGCAAATCGTTGAATGCCCTGCAGCGCGAAAGTGTTGTCAGAGTAATACCAGTGCCAGTCACTTGCGGGAAGCGCGTAATCACCGAGCATGCACGGGGGCATGAGCCCGGACACGAACAGGTCTTCCCGGCAGGGGATATTCATCATGTAGAGCTTTCGCTGGCGTATGATCCAGTCGGCGGCCGACTGCAGCCGAGATCGGTTCTTCTCGAACCACGCCTTGTCGCCGGTCAGGAAATATCGCTCCGCCATGGCAAACAGGAGCCGACCCGTCGACGCGTGGGTGCCGTCATGGCTGTAGCCCATGTCGTGCCTCATGCTGGCGGCCCACTCCAGCGAGCCGCTGCCGTCCGTGAAATCGCCGTCTGACTTGATACCCGGCGACGTCAGAAAGTGGTTGTACACCTTATCGGCCTCGGCGTGCAGGCCAACCAGGTCCATCGCATGCACCACCCGGCCCACCTCATGGGCCAGTCCGCCCCACATATTCGGGCCCTTAAGTTGGGCCGAGCCCGCGCGCCATGCGCTCGTCCAGCCCGGATCTGGCAAATCCACATCCATGGGGGGCGCCTCGACCTCCGGAAACGGCGCCAGAGTCGTTCCGGCCGGGCAGGTCCATAGGCGCACCTCCTTCATGGTCTCTTCCCACGAGGCTGTCTCCCGGCGCTCACGGGTCATTTGTCGAATGCTCTTATTACCCTTTGCGGCCAACGCTTCGGCGTACCGCCGGGCAGTCTGCCCACTGCCGGCTTTCGTTACGAAGACGCCGTGCTCCGGCATCAGAATCGGCCCTTTATCCAGATCGCTAACGCGAAACGTGAAACCGTCGGCGCCTGTCCAGACAGTAATGCGGCTGTCCAAACCGAGTCGGCTGGAGGGGGCGTACAGTACGGGAATAACGATGCCGCGCCGACCGGCGCCAGCGGATTTTGATCGCCACAGGCCTGCGCCTGTCACGGTCGTCCCCTTGTCCTCGACCAGCGCGGACACCGGTCCAGTCATGGCCACGTTAGTCTCCAACCGGCCATCGAAATCCGAACCTTCCGCCCCCGCCTGGAATCCCCATTCAATCTCCACGTCCGTCCGTTTCCACTGGCCCAGGCTTGGGCCCGAAATCCGGATACTCGGAACAGCCGGTTCGCCGCCCGACGGACCGGCTTCGCAGAAAACCGCAACCATCTCCGTCGCAGCGTCCACCCGGCGACTGTAGGCGTAGTCCATCTTCTCGCCCGGCGTGCTCTTGTACGTCCACGTCTTTCCATCAGCGGATATCCGGGGGCTAGTCATGATCTTGTCGACCGTCCAGCCAAACCAGCCCCACGAGGTGGGATATACGCGTACTTCCACCGTTTCGGGCGCGGGCACGCCACCGGCGCTGACTGGCCAGCACAAATCCACCTGGTAGTCCACCAGTCCGCCAGTCCACAGCAAGCCGGCCAGAAGCTTGCCTTTCGGCTTTGGCGCCAAGGGGTTCAATAGGTCCGGCTGTTCGTAATAAAGGCTCTTAAGTTCCTTCTCGGGCAGAGCCTGAATAGCCGTCCTATACACCGTGTCGATGCGCTCCAGCCGCCGCGGAACGAAGTATGCTTCCGGCTTCCCCTGCACCGCCCGGTCCGCACGCCAATCATAGGCCCAAGGAGAAATCTCCACCGGTTGTCCCGCCATTTGGTCTAGCATAGCCACACCATTCTCCCTAGCCAGCGCCTGTACGGCGCACACCACACTCACAACCGCGAGCGCGGAAAGTAGCGTTATCTGCCGCATTAGCCTGCTCCCGCCATAGATGCAATCTCGAAGCTTTTCATTTCACCTCACGCAAAGTGCCGTCTTTACTTCTCCAATGACGTATCACAAAAGCCGGATGTCTTGAGGGGCACGCGAAGGAGTATTTGTGGCAGAACTCTATCGGGTGGGCGGTAATGCCTTCGTGATTTCTCCCACGACTAGCCGCGCAAGAACGTCCACGCCTTCCGCCTTGAAGTGAACGCCGTCGTCGCTGAAGTATTCGGGATGGTCAATCACCGGAGTGAAAAGATCATCAATCGGATAGCTGTGGGCTTTCGCAACGGATTCGGCGATGCGATTGCGCTCGCGGACGCGGTCTGTGCGCGGGTCCAATTCGGTGACCGCTTTTGCTTTGCGGACGGGCGTCGTGCTGGCCCAGATTATTTTCGCCCCTTTGGCGTGCTCGTGAATGAACTCCAGGACTTCCGGCAGACGCTTTGCGTAGTCGGCCTCCGTGTAGTCCCAGCCGTGCAACCCGTTGTTGATATGAATCACCGCGAATTCATAGTCGTCCAACATCAGAGCCAGTTCCTTGCGAAACGCCGGATCGCACAGGCTTTTCGAGGTAGCCAGCCGCGCGCACTCCGCCTTGCCTTGGAGCGCCTTCTCGACCCCTGGATAATACGAGCGTGCTATCGAATCTCCGATCAGCAATACACGGGGTAACTTCGTCCCATTTGCCGCCATGACCCACGTATCGAGCCATTCAATGTTCTCGCGCTTTGCGTCAGCGGGCATCTTCTGTTTACCTCCCGGCGCCGATTCGGCGTACGACTTTAGCATTCCCTGAACTCCAATAACGCTTGCGACGAGCATAAGGACTACGGCGCTAATACGTTTGCGGTGCATGCTGTTGAATCCTTTCGGTTGGTTGTGGCGAATCTCTCATGCACGAACCCAGGGACGCACTTGCGTAGGTGGCGATCTGCGCGCTCCGACCGGCGGATGCGGACATCCGCCCTCCCGAATGGTACAGACCTCGTCCACTCATTTTTCCTTCACCGGCGCTGTTCGCAATTCTGGCCGTTGCGGACGCGCCGGACGTGGTACCGTGGGCCGCTGAACTTGATGCGCGTGTGACGATTTCGCGCGCGGGGCCGCGTCCGGCACTTGTCTATCCGAATTGACGCGCAACGGTTTCATCGCGGGAGGCGTTCCCTCGGGCGGCCACTTGGGCGCCGGTCCATAGCGTTGCTCCCAACCTGCCGTGATCTCTTTCATCTCTTCCGCGTGGGTCTTCATGTAGTCAAGGTAGTCCCAATAGTGACGCGCCAGGACCGGCTGGCGCTGCACACGCCCGTGCCAGTACCGTATCCACGTCCGCACATCCGGCGTCGCCGCCAGCGCCGCGTTTCGCGTGTGCCAGAGGTTGTCGCGCTCCGCGTGCCCGGCCAAGTACCGCTCCAACTCCTGCGAACGCGGCCCAACGGAGGGATTGGCCTGCGCCGTTTGCCACCACGGATACACGTTCTCCTTGGCTCCGGGTATTTGTTGCAGACCCTGGAATCCCTGAAGCAATTGCTGTTGCGCGCGCGGATCGGCTTGAATCTTCGCCAGCAGTGGACGCAGCGCCTCCGGGGCTTTCTTGATCGCCTCGGGACTCGTCAACGCCGACAACGCCGCATCCGGATTCGCGCGCAGGAACCCCAGCGCCTCGTTGGCCACGCCGGATTCTGCGTCCCCCCCAATGTTCACGCTATTGAGGCCTTCGACAAGCGACCGCGCCACCGTATTCGCCGAGAGAAATGCCGAGTACTTCGAGTAGGCGCGCTCCGACTCGGAATCATTCCCGAGCGCTTCATCAAACGCCTGTGCAACCACGCCAAATCCCGCGGTCCGGGATAGCGTTGCGTATGCGGATTCAAGCTGTGCTACGTCCGGATGCGCGTCGAGGTACGCAGTATAGCCTCGATGCAGCTTAAGAAGTTCGGAGTCCGACTGCAACGCGGTTGTCACCGCCAGGACGTCTGCCGCGCCGTGGCCCGGCGGCGTTGCAGCGGCTACACCGCCAACCAACGCGGCTATCACGATCCAGTTCATGCGACACCCAGTTCCGCCGCGAGATCCAATATCGTAAAGCGGTTCCGAAGAAAGCGAGCCCGGCGCAATGCGTTGTAGTACTCGTCCACGCTGGCTTCCATTTGCTCCGGCGCCGTAGGGCCGCCCGCCTCACGGATTGCCTTCGCGACCACCGCGCTTGGAAGCAGATCGCGCTGCAGCGACTTGCGCAGTTCGGGCAGCCCCGCGCGGAAACGCTCGATTTCCGCCCGCAACGCGTCGTGCGTCAAAGCTTTCTCTCGCCACTGCTTTTCGACTTCGTCCGCGACAGCTCCCCAGTCGTCCCGAATCCACGTGTGGATTTGTTCTTCAGAGGGTTGAGTGGTTAGCAACGCGTGCCGGCGCCGAAGATCCCGCCACCACCATAGACAAGCCTGAAAGCAACAAGGCCTCGAGAACGTCTGCGATGGCGCCGGATTCCCCCTTGCCCACACGCGGCGCCGCGGCCAATAGCTTTTCCTGTGTGCCTTCGAAGAATTCGCGGGGGCGCTCGCAGTAGTATCCGCCGCGCAGGAAGTGAGCGGCGCGCCAATCCGATGAGGACGAGCATTTCGAAAGGAAATCGCCAACCCCGGCCGCCGCCATCCGCGCCGGCGCAGTCGCCACGACGTCCGGGTCGGCGAACACTCCCAACGCGGGCGCGCACGGGGCTGTGCGCTTCAGTCCCTTCACCTTCAGCGCGACGATTGCCGAGGTGTATCCGTTCATCGAGGCCGCCGTCGCGAAGAGCAGCGCCGGCTTCCCCTGTTTGTCGCCGGCGTACTTCGCAAGGTCGCAAATGCTGCCCGAGCCAATGGCGACGTAGAAATCCGCTTCACGTCCGGCCTCGGCGACTTCCTCGCCGAGCGCGTCCGTCGCGTCGATGGGTTTGGCGCCGTAGACCTTCTCCATCACGTTCTTGCCGGCGTTTGTTAACGCAGAGAGAACCGGTTCGCCGCCGGCCTGCCGTGTGTTTTCATCGGATACGATAAGACAGCGTTGGCCGCATCGGTTACGAGCGAAGAGGGCGAGCCGCGATGCGGCGTCGGGTCCGATATGGCACTGCTCGATGGGAAGCCGGTGCGTGAGGCCGCACGCGCATGCAAACGAGGTACCGAGACTACTCCAACCCAGTTTCGTCATGCTTCCCCGATGATTTTGCGCGCTTCAGTTTCCGCCAAAGGGTATTGCGGCCAATGCCCAGAACTTGTGCGGCCTTGCCCTGATTGTTCTTGCATTGACGTAACACGGAGCGGATGTGTCGCAACTAGTCCCGCCTCGCCCGGTTGGAACGGTACAAACAGGTACCCGTACACGCCTTGGCGCATGGCCGTAACCGCCTCGCGAATCTCCGTCGCACGGGCGAGGACCAGCGTGGGAAGTGACTTCGCGCGTTCGATTGACTTGAAAGTGTCGTCGGTGATGAACACCTGCGGGTTGACGTTGTCAATCGTATGTCCATCCGCTTCGAGCAACGCCCGAAGCGTCATCAAGTTCGCTGGGTCATCTATGGATAGTTGTACGCGCGCCATGGAAAGAGGCTACATGTTCCGGGAACGGAAATCCAGCGTCCGTGCGCGAAACTCCCGGGATGTTCGACGAGTCTATTCATTCGCGCCGGATGAATGGCTTTGGGAAAGCCAGTTTGTGAGTCCTGGCGGCGCGACGTGGCAATTCTTACCTCAGGCGCGGCTCCTGCCGCCCTTCGTCCAACGGAAGGAGATTCCGGAATATGCGACGTACCTTCGCGATGGCGTTTTCGGCGACCGTATTGATGGCCTGCGCACACGCGGCTCCTGACGATAGACCCGCCGCCGCTGCTGCGCCATTGAAGACTATGAAATCCGGTCTGTACCAGCAGGAAGTCCGAATCATTTACACTGCCGCGGAAGGCATTACCGAACCGGACGTTAGAACCGTTGCCGTCGCCGAAGGCGGTCACGTCTACGCTGGCACGGCGAAAGGCTTACTTCGCTTCTCCGAAAGCAAATGGACTCCTGTCAATGGCCTCGAATCCGCCCCGGTTATCGCCCTAACCTCGAACGGCGCTAAAGTCCTTGTGGCAACCAGTGACGGACTCTTCGCCGCAGACGCCAGCGGCTCACACAGAATCGCGTCTTGGCCGGCCGCACTCACAGAGCCGACCTCGATCCGGGGTCTTTCGGCGGATAGGTCGACGCTGGTCGCTTCCGGAGCGGGATTGTTTCGTCTCGACGGTCAGGCATTTGTCTTGGATGGTCAACTCGACACGCTGTTAGGCGCCAGCAAGCAAGTCAACCAGGTAGCGACGGGGCGCGAAGGTGTAATCGCCGTTGCCGCCGCCGCTGGCCTTTTCATGCAGAAGCCTGGCGCCGCCTGGGAAGCCGTCTACCCCAGCGAAGGCGTGCGGAGTTGGGCGCCTCGAGATGTCCGCGGGGTCGCATTCGACCGTGCGGGACGCCTGTGGTTTGCCAGCCCACAAGGCGTGGGATGTTTGGATAAGGAATGGAAGCTCTATACCGGTTACGAAGGCTTGCCCTATGACGACTTTACCATGATCGCGCCCGGTGAAGACGGTGTTGTTTGGTTCGGCACGCGCCTTGGCGCCATCCGTTACAACGGATCGAATTGGGAATACCGTCAAGGTCTTCGCTGGCTCCCCGATGACGACGTGCGGTCCATTGCGGTAACACCCGAAGGGCACGCTTGGTTTGCCACCGCGAAAGGCGCCGGTGTCATTGAACGCAAGACAATGACTTTGGCCGAAAAGGCCCAATTCTTCGAACAAGAAATTGATAAGTACCATCGCCGCACGCCCTACGGGTATGTGGACTCGGTTTCCCTCGATGCCCCGAATGACAAGAGCCATTGGACGCAACACGACAGCGACAACGACGGGCTTTGGACCGGGATGTACGGCGCCGGTGAGTGCTTTGCCTACGCCGCCACGAAGAGTCCTGTAGCCAAATCCCGCGCCAAAGCCGTGTTTGAGGCCTCGCGCTTCCTCGGCGCCGTGACCCAGGGTGGTACACCGGCAGCCCAACCGGGTTTCGTCGCACGCAGCATCCTCCCGGCCAGCGGTCCCAACCCAAACGAAGGCAAAGCCGATGAAGATCAGCGGAAACAACAGCGCGATCCAATCTGGAAGATACTAGACCCGCGTTGGCCCAAGAGCGCCGACGGACAATGGTACTGGAAGAGCGACACCAGTTCTGACGAACTCGATGGTCAGATGATGTAGAACACTGGTGGGAACAGCGCGGCCTCAACGCCGTGGAGATCCTCTCATATCTCAAGGTCGCGGAACACCTCAGTGGTGGAGACGCGAAATACACACAGGCCTATGACCTACTTAGTAAGAAACACAATTACACCCTAAACGTCATGAATCCTAAACCGGTACTCGGTCCGGGACTCGGGAACCAATCCGATGATGAAATGGCCTTTATGTGTTTCTACAACCTGCTGCATTACGAAACCGATCCTTTGCAACGCCAACTCTACACACGCGCTTGGATGTACTACTGGATGTCCGAAGAGCCGGAACGGAATCCGCTATTCGACTTCCTCTTCGCGGCGCGCTGCAATGAAACAGGTGGCCGAGGCATGTTCAGAATGGGGCCCTACGGAAGCTGGCTCGAAGATTCCGTCGACACCCTGCAGCGCTATCCGCTCGACCGGGTGCGCTGGGCGATGAAGAACAGCCACCGCAAGGACATTGCGCCGCTGTCCCTTGCCGCACAAGTATCCGCAAGACGTGGCGCCCGAGGGTGGCTCCGCTCAGGTAAAGTGCTCCCCATCGACGAACGCTTTGTCGACAAATGGAACCATGACCCCTGGTCTCTCGATACCGGCGGCAACGGCCGCGAATTGGCGGACGGCGCGTCCTTCCTCTTGCCGTACTACATGGGACTCTACCACGGCTTTATCACCGAATAACGCGCCATGCACGCTCTTGTTGACGGCTACTCATAGCCGCCGGCAGGAATGCGCATAGTGACAGAGTAATTGGGGTGTAGCCCTTGTGCCCGCGTGGTTCGCGGCGGACAATCTTCTGTGGTAAGCTCTACCCAAGTGAGCCTTCGACTGACGTGGTGTCCAAATGAAATCCCCCGAACATATTGAAACCCGCTGGACCGGCCTGTCCGAAGTCGTCCGCATGTCCGGTCCCATCATTTTGGGTTCGCTGTCGTTTACGATCATGCAATTTGTCGACCAAGTCATGGTGTCCCAACTCGGTCCGGAGGCCCTGGCAGCCGTCGGCACGGCGGGCCTATGGTCGTTCACGCTCTCGACATTCTTTCTCGGAATCGTCAGTTGCGTCGCGACGTTCGTGTCGCAGAGCCTCGGGCGCGGCAACCTCGAACAGTGCGCCCAGTACGCGTGGCAGGGGATTTACATCTCCATTTTGGTCGGCGCTCTCGCGATAGTCCTTTGGCCGTGGACAGACGCCTTGTTCTGGGCGATGCGGCATGCCCCGGAAACCGCGCGGCTGGAAATCATCTACTTTCGCATCCGCCTGATCGGCTACCTCTTTATTGCGTGGCAGGCCTCACTGACCGCGTTTTTTCAATCCGTCAATCTCTCAAAGATCCCCATGTACGCCGGCATCGCCGCGAACGTCGTCAATTTGGTACTCGCTTACGCGCTCATCTTTGGCCGTCTCGGGGCGCCGCGCTGGGGCGTCGCAGGCGCCGCGACGGCAACGGTATTTTCGCTGTTCATCCAGGCCTTCCTGTTGCAGGTGATCTTCTTATCAAGAAGGATGAATCTGCGATTCGGAACGCGCGGATCCTACCGCATCGACCGGACGAAAATAATCGAGCTCTGTCGAATTGGCTGGCCCGTGGGCGTTCAGTTCTTTATGGACATATTCAACTGGGCCATCTTCACCAGCTTTGTCGTGGGCGCGTTCGGGACGGCTCAGTTGGCTGCCCATAACGCGGCCATCAGTTTCATGTCCCTCTCCTTCATGCCCGCTCTTGGACTTCACCACGGCATTGCCCCCATCGTCGGGCAGTGGATTGGCCGCGGAAACACGGCCATTGCGAAAGCGCGAACCTATACCGCCATGCGCCTTGCCATGGGGTACATGTTTCTTATGGGGCTGCTGATGGGCTTCTACGGAAGGACTCTCATGCAGCGCGTATTCTCCAATGACCCAGAGGTGATTGATTTGGGGGGACTGCTCCTGATTTGCGCCGCTATCTTTCAGACCTTCGACGCCATCAACATCGTGGTCTCGGGAGCGTTGCGCGGCGCGGGAGATACACGCTGGATGGCGGTCGTGACCGTGCTCGCCGCGTACGTAGTGTTTCTTCCCCTGGCCTACTACTTCGCGTATCCACGCGGCCTTGGCGCGTTCGGCGCGTGGATCGGCGCCACGATTTATATCATCACGATTCCACAGTATCCAACGCGACCGGGGTGACCTTCGCGACGTTGGCGCGCAGGAAATCCCGGACCGATTGATCGTCGTTTCCGGGCGCATTGAACCGTTCAATGATAGGCGCATTGAACTTCGACACGTGCTCCGCCAACGTCGTTTTCAACATGCCGTAGAACTTCTCGCCGCGGCGGTACTTGCCCAGGAAATCCTGATAGACCTCAATGGGCGCGAGAAGGGATAGAAGCCGGTACAGCACGCCCAGACTGGGTGGCATTTTGGGAATGACCACTTCCGGGTCGTCGCTATCGGTGTCCAGGGGCAGGGGATCGGTCGTAGTCTGCACGCCTTTGATTTTTTGCAGCACCGTCTTCGGGTCGTCGAGCAGATCCAACGTGTTGTTGTCGCTCTTGCCCATCTTGGCCGAGCCATCCAGACCGGGCAGGCGCAGCGCATTGCGCGAGACAGCCTCGGGAACGTTCAGTACTTCCCCAAACCGGTAATTGAACTTCTGCGCGATATCAATCGCCATCTCCACGTGCTGGCGCTGATCGTCGCCGACGGGCACCTTGTCAGCGCGCACGATCAGAATGTCCGCGGCCATCAGGACCGGATAGCCGAGCAATCCGTACGATAGGGGATTGCCTTCAGGGCCCTTGGTGGCGGGGATCTTGCCCATCTTGTCTTTATAGGTCGTCCCGCGCTCGAGGTGGCCGATATTCGTGATCATCCCCAGCAGCAGGCTCAATTCCGCGGTACACGGCAGATCGCTTTGCCGGTAGATCACCGATTTCGCCGGGTCGAGTCCGCAGGCCACGTAGGTCCGGAGCATGTCGATGGTCTGGCGCAGATAATCCTGACGATCCGTGATCGTGGTGAGGGCGTGGTAGTCGGCGATGAAGTAGTAACAGCAGTGTCCCTGCTCCTGAAGCTCGATGAACTTCGCGATGGCGCCGAAGTAATTGCCGTAATGGAGACGGCCCGTCGGACGTATGCCTGACAGTATGATTCCACGCTTTTCCTGCATTAGAACACCTTTCTATGAACCGGGGGATATGCGCATTTGCGCACTGGCGAGGCGTAAGAATACTCAAATCGAGGCGTGGAGTCCACCGCACGGCGAAGCCACAACCAGGCCAATGCTCGAAAACAGTCCCTTAACGCGGAGGCGCAGAGAACGCGGCGGAGCTCGGAGAGGAACGTCCCGGGGCGATGGCTCTCAGTGGCGGCCGAATCTGGACGATATGAAAAGAGAGGATCGGGTATCCATAGATTTCACGGTCTTTCGCAAAGTGACGAAGAAGGAATCAAAGAAAAGTCATGAACTTGAACGTGAGTAGCGCGGGAGCTATGAACCTAAATTCGGCAGCTGGCTGGGACTGACCCCGACTTTCGCACGGTAGTTTTGCGCGAAACTCGGGGTCTGTCCCTCACCTCGACGCGTGCGGGCGCCACCATAACCCCATTCGCAGGCGCCAACACATTAGGAGGACCGCCGTGCTCGACTCAGCGTTCAAGGTTCAAGCACGGCGGAATCGCGATTCGAATCTTGGCGTTCGTCTATGTCCCGGGCGTCGTTGTCCCGAACACAATCATGTCGGTTGGGTCGGGCGTCTTCAGTCCGGCGTTGTCTTCCGCCTGAATGAAGAAAAAGTATTGGTTATTCCCGGTCACATCGGTGAAATCAAAGGTCCCGTCCGGCGTTGTGCTCGTCAGCGCCGTCTTCTCCCACACGCCACTCAGCCCGCGTTTCACCCACAGCGTCAAGGTCTTCAAGCCGCTGCCGTCGTCCGTCGCTCCAAGGTAAGTGATTTTGACAGGGACGCCTTTGGCGAATTGGTAGGGCGGGAATATGGTGGCCGGCCGCGGCCGCGTGGTGTCGAAAATCGTTCCCGTGTCGCCATTACCCTGAACCGCCAAGGTCGTGGCGCCGTTGTTGGCCTCCGCCTGAGTGGCGAAGTAGTACCAGTCATCACCGGTGAATGTGTTGAACTGGAATGAACCGCTTCCACCTGTCGCCGTCAGGCCCGAATCGGTCCATGTCCCGGCGGCGCCTTTCTTGAACCACAAGTGTACCAGTTTTAGGCCGCCATTGGCCGTGTCCTGCGCGCCGGAATAGCTCACCGTAAGCGGGCCCGCCGTGGCGTATGCCGGGGAGCTGGCGCTGCCGGGCGTAAAGCTCGTGTCGAACGCCGTGCTTCCGCCACCCGCGCCGGTTGGCGCCGCGGAGATATTGCCCACGTTATCTTCGGCCTGCAGCGCGAAGAAATAGGTGTCGTTTCCGGTCATACCATTGAAGAAGAACGACCCTGAAGCGCCCGCACTGGTCAGGCCCGTGTTGGCCCACACCCCGCCCGTTCCCTTCTTGAACCAGAGATACACGGACTTCAACCCGGAACCCGATCCGTCCGCTGCGCCCGCGTATGTAACCGAAATTGGCGGGCCATCCTCCTTGGCGGGAGCGGTCAATGTTCCTGCCGAAGGCGCGGTCGTGTCGTAGATCGTGCTGGTGTCACCACTACCTGACGGGGCCGTGGAACTCAGTCCGGCGTTGTTCGCCGCCTGGACGGCGAAGTAATAGGTCCCGTCCCCGGCCGGGGCGTACGAGAACGACCCTGTTACGGTGGAGGCGGTTTGCGAGGTAGCGGCCCACGCGCCCGCGTTCTTGCGCGTCCAAAGTTTGACCGACTTGGTGCCGCTGCCCGGGTCGTCAACCCCGGCGTATGTCACTGCAATGGGTGAGGTGTTGGCGGACGCTGCGGATGACGCCGTCGGCGCCGCCGGAGCGGAGGAATCGTAGATCACGGTTAGGTCGCCGTCACCGACCGGCGGGTCATTGAGGTTCCCCGCGTCGTCTTCAGCGACGGTCGCGAAGGAATACGTTCCGTCGGTGGTAAGCCCGGCGTAATCAAATGTTCCCGAGCCCGTGCCCAACGATTGTCCCGTGTCCACCCAGGTACCGGGCGCCTTCTTCACCCAAAGATGAACCAGCTTCAGGCCACTGAGGCTATCGGACGCGCCGCTATACGAAACCGCAATTGGACTGGCCGATACGTAGACGGTTCCGTTCAACGATTTTGGCGCTGCGGTCGTCGTGGACCCCTTTGTGGGTTTCACCGTGTCGTAAATGGTTTTTGTAAGACCCAGGCCAGTAGGCGTGGCCGACACGTTACCGCTATTGTCCTGCGCTACGACGGAGAACGCATACGTCCCTACGCCCGTAGTAACCGCGTAGCTGAACGTGCCCGACCCCGTGGTCAAGGTCATACCGCTGTCCGCCCACGCGCCGGCGTCCATCTTCACCCACAAATTGGCTTGCTTAAGTCCGCTGCCGGAATCGGTTACACCGGAGTAGCTGACCGATATTGGTGAAGTCCGCGTGCTCGTCTTGGACGTCATCGTTCCGATCGCCGGCGCGGTGGTGTCGTACATCGTGTTTGCCGACCCGCCTCCAATGGGCGCTGGCGAAAGATTGTCGCCGTTGTCTTGAACGCGCGTCGCGAAGAAGTAGGTGGCCTCGCCGGTCATTCCGGTGTAGTTGAACGAACCGGAAGCCGTGGTCTGCGACAGGCCGCTATCGCCCCATGTCCCTCCGGTGGCTTTCTTGACCCACAGACTTACCTTCTTCAATCCGCTCGCGCCCGTGGACGCGCCCGAATATGTCAGCGCGATGGGAGCCGCTTTCGCGGCCGCGGGCGCCGATATCGTCGCGGCGGTCGGGACTGTGCCGCTGTAAATGGTGGAGTCCTGTCCGCCACCCGAGGCTGCGGCGGAACTGTTGCCCGCGTTGTCCAGCGCAACGGTGGCGAAGAAGTATGTTCCGTCACCGGCGATGATGGGCAAGCTGAATGAGCCTGAGGCCGTAGTTTGAGAGAAACCCGTATTGGCCCAAGTTCCGGCCGTCTCTTTCTTCACCCACAAGCTCACACTATTCAGACCGCTGCCGCCAGTGTCGGCGGCCCCCGTATAGGTAACGGTGATCGGCGTGGATGTTGATGTCGCGGGCGCGGAGATGGTCGGCGCCGTCGGCGCCGTGGTGTCGTAAATGGTGGACCCTTGGCCGGCCCCGCTGGGAGTCGCCGATGAATTCCCCGCAACGTCAAACGCCTGCACGTCAAACGAATAGACCGCGTTTCCGGACATACCGGTATAGTCGAATGAACCGGACGCGGCCGTGGATAGCAACCCCGTGTCCGCCCACGCGCCTGCGCCTTTCTTCGCCCAGAGGTGGACTTCCTTCAATCCGCTGCCCCCGGCGTCCGCTGCGCCCGAATACGAGATCGTGATCGGACTCGCTCCGGCTGCCGCGGGCGCAGTCAGCGCGCCCGGCGTCGGGGCGGTCGTGTCGGCGGGTGGCGTTCCGCCGCCCGCGGGCGTGCCCCCATTGAAGACCGTCGTGATGTCCGCATCGCTCAACACGCCATTCCACACCTTCAGTTCGTCCATCAGCCCTTGGTACATGTCACTGATGGTGGCGCCGTCGAACTCTTGCCCCGCTGACCACTGATCGTTGGCGGAGAACACGAAATCAACGTGGTGCGTGGACTTCATAACGCCATCGACATAGATTTTGCCGGTCGTGCCATCCGACGTATATGCGACATGATGCCATGCGCCATCCGCGACGATTGTGCCCGTCATTCCCTCGTAGGCCGACGAAACGCCGTCGACAATTGCCAGCGTGTTGTTGTCACCGGCCGTCGCCGTTGCCAGCGACATCGTCATGACGTTTCCGCCCGCGTTCGTATTCGCGGAAAGAATCATCCCGCGCCGGGTGGTACTGGTGTAGATCGCGGGAGCGTTGATCCACACGCAGATGGAAATCTTCTGGCTTGTGGCGATGGCGGGCGCGATACTGTTGAAAGCGGCATAGTTGGCGACGCCATCAAAGCTGTAGGCGCTCCCGGCTTTGCCAGTCGTCAATGTGGGGAAAGTTCCCCCGGGGCAGACTCCGTTGTTTCCGAACGCCGAACTATCCAGAACGCCGTCGGACGGGGTGTCATCAAACATTGCGTACAGAATGAGGTCCGTGGTCGGGGCGGTGTACAACGTGCTGCAAAGTCCGTCCCCTGTGGGGACAGGCGAGTAGTTGCCCGCGATGTCCGCGGCGCGCGTTGCAAAGTAGTACGTGTCATTTCCCTGCATCTCGGTGTATTTGAACGTGCCTGAGCCGCCGGCCTGAGCCTGTGCTGTTTCCAGCCACGTTCCTCCGGCGCCTTTCTTGACCCACAGGCGCACCTCGGCCAGCCCGGAGCCGTTCGCGTCGTCCGCCGCGCCGGAATAGCTCACGGTAATGTCTCCGCTGATGGACGCCGGTGAGATGGCCGTTCCCGGATTCGGGGCCGTCGTGTCGGGTACCCCAAACACGGTGCTGGCCTGGCCAAGTCCCGCGGGCGGCGCTGATAGGTGACCGGCGTTATCCTCGGCTTGCAGCGCGAAGTAATACGTGTCATTGCCGGTGGTGTCCATGAAATCGAACGAGCCCGAAGCGGTCGTGCTCGACAAGGCCGTCTTCGCCCAGGCGGATGTTCCCTTCTTCGCCCACAGGTACACCCCTTTGAGGCCCGATCCGCTCTGATCCTGCGCTCCGGTGTAACTTACGGCAATCGGGGTGGCCGTCGAACTCGCCGGAACGGTAGGCGTGCCGGCCAGCGGCGTTTGCGAGAATAGATTCGTATTCGTGGTGGCGTCTTGTCCGCTGGCGGCCTTCCACTCGGCGAGCGTGGACAACGTTCCGCCGGACTGCCAATTACCGCCGATCTGGACCATATTCAGGTCGGTATTTGTGTAAATGGTGTTGTTGTCCGTGAAGACTTGCGCCCGCAGCGCCGCGTCATCCTGATTGAAATAGAGGTAACGAGAACCGCCCGACTGACCCAGCATCACGAACTTGTTGCCCTTGATGTTGATGTTGGTGTGCGTTGGTGGACCGGTATAGGTCATTGGAACCACCGTGCCATCCATCAAGGTGTAGCTGGTCGGCGCCGTGAAATGATTGATCGCAAAGAGCCCGGGGGTTCCGCCGTTCCGGTTCTCGTTAGAAATAACCACGTTGTTGAGGAAGTAGATGTTCTGTACGGCGCGAAGTTCGAATTCGTGCCCGATGATGAATCGGTAGGCGTCAGGCGAGGTGTCGGGAGTATAGAACGTGTTGTTGCGGATCGTCAGGTTCGAATAGTCCCCCATCCAGATGAACCGCTCACCGTTTATGATCGTGTTTCGTTCGACCACCACATCCTGCATGAATTGCGGGAGCCGGGCGTTTGGAGCGAGATAGAGCAAGTAGAAGTTGTACCGCGTTCCTCCACCATTGTGCGCTTGCTTGGGATCGTAATTGGGACTTGCGGGATTGTCCCAGCCCACCGTCGGGTACCCATTTATCGGGTCGATCCATCCCACGATGTGGTTGTCGCTAACTTGCACATTGTTGGTCGGCGTGTTTTCCGGCTCGCCATCGATTCGCAACGCGGCCCGGCCAAACGCCGCCCTCGAGAAAATGTTGCCCGCGATCACGCCCTTGTCGCAGTAGGCCAAATAGTTCACGTGGTTTCCGGAGTAGTCAAAGTGGTTTCCCAGCAAGGCGATGCGCGCCGAGGTGGCGAAATTCTCGACCATAGTCGAATCGTACATCGTGCTGTTCACGATGAAAATGCCGCTTTGCCGGCGATCCGTCAGGCCGCCGGAGAACGTAATGCCTTGCGACATGTTCTTGAGGTCCACACGAAGGAAAAGCACGTCGTAGGCTTCGGCGAGGTGGGTGAAGAAATCGCAGCGTTGTCCGGCAGTGGTCATCAAATCGAAAACCAAGTCCTGGAACGTGGTATGAGCCATTCCCACGCCGGTCACGTAGAAGATGCTGTTCAAACTGCCCGCGATGCTCTTGAGCTTGATTATCGGTTTGGCGCCCGCGCCATAGGCCCCGAACATCCAGCCCGAATTTGTCTTCCAATGGGCGACCTCGACAAGGCCTGCCGTCACGTCAAATGATTGACCGCGTGTGAACAGTATTGTGGTACCCGGAGAATACGAATTCGTTGTCAGGCCGGAGAAGGCTTTGTCCGCGGTCTTCCACGCGCCGGCCCCGGGGCTCGTGCCGGGATTGGCGTCATTTCCGAGTTGCGAATCCACGTAATAGGTCGTTCCCGTTCGCGGCAAGACCGTAATGGCTATCGTCGCCGTGCTGGTCGCGCTGGCGCTGTCCGTAACCGTCAGCGTGCAGGTGTAGCTGCCCGGTGTCTCGTAGACGTGCGCGGCGTTGAATCCGTGAAACTGCGTCGAACCATCGCCAAAATCCCACTGGTAATCGACGATTTGGTCCCGAGGCGTGGATTTCCAGCCTTCGAAGAACACTGGCAACGGCGCGAACCACCGGGTGAGCCTGGCGCCGCCGAGGGCGGTGTCCCGGTTGTCCGTGTACCACTGCTCTTCGTTGACCTCGAGCACTGCCGCCGGCGCCGCCAGGGCGATGCCGGATGACAGCACGGATAAGAGCCCCAGCGCCGCCGCAGCCAATAGCTTCTTTGTCCGCAACTTCCGCATGGGTGGCGTAGATGCTGCAGACAAAGAAGTCACACCACCGTCTACGTGATTGCGGCTGGTCCGCCTCAGTCTTTTCATCGTTCGTTCGCCTCCGACGTATCTTGCCGAGCACTGCCGCACTCGCGTATCCATCATTCTATCTTCTCTCCCGGACTTGACGGTAGCGCAAAACCAGATATCCAGGCCGGTTAATGCCCGCAGAGACATGGTCTTCCGGCATTCTTATTCGTCAACATCGGCGCATAGCGCATGCCATCCCGTTTTCACACCGTTGCCGATCTCCCGAAAGCGTGATTAACCCATTATACATCAATTGGTTGCGGCGCGTGTCGTTCGGTCAACGAACGCCGATTTCGGACCCATCTTGATGGCATTTTCCCGTGACTGGCTGTCGTAATGGCGAGTTTTTGACAATTTCTTTATCACGTCCGAAGAACCGAGAAGACAAGACGTGGCGGAAACTGCGAACGTGGAGTCTAGAGGCGCGGCCAGAAAGCCTCCGCACAGCAAGGCTCCGCACAAGCCATCGCCGGTATTGAACAACGTACAGACGCTTTCTGGCCGCGCCGCGTCAAGAAGCCAACTTTTTGGCTGGATTCCTAGATTCTGCGGTTGCCGAGTTAGGGGAATGAGCCGGGTGGAGCTACGGTCTGCCAGGTCCGACAAGTCCGACAGGTCGGACAGAACTGCATAGAGGGCCTACTTCAAGTTTTCCTGTATCACCTTTTCCAGGAGTTGAGCGATGCGTTGATAGGCTGCGTCGGTGAAATGCCCGTCCGCGACGAAATTCGCGAGGTCCGCCGCGGGCGCGACTTCGTGCGTGCTCACGTAGGGGATTTGTCCATCCCGCAACGTCGGTTCGAGCGCCTTGTATAGGTGGTCGCTGTATCCCTGATCATTAAGCAGCAACACGATTGGCAGACGCCCATCCGTCCGCGCAGTTTCGGCGAATTGCCTCACGATCGCCTTCAGGACTGGGAGGGCCGGCGAATCGGGCCTGAAGCCCTTATCGGTGTGAATAGTGTCCAGAACCGCTGAATTCTGGTGTTGTCCCCATCCCCGCCGCAGCAACCGGACCGTTACGGGAGCGTCGAGGACGTTGTGGCGAAACAGGAATGGATTATAGTAGTCGTCGTTTTCGCGCAACTGCTGAACGAACGCAGCCCATTTCTCCGGTTGCGCCAACGCCTCCCTAAGTCCGTTCATGGACGTGATCATGGGCCACATAGCGTCCAGCTTGCCATCCGCCGTCACCCGGTATCGCGGGTAGGTGTACGGGTATGGACTCTCGAAGGCCCAGGTCTGCCCGGTCATAGTTACCAGCCCCCGCACGCTGGACGCGAGAATGCCGATCAGGACGATCTTGGCCTGATGCCGAGTCCGGTCCAAGGTGAACGCCGCGTACGAGTGGCTGACCGGCGCCGTGGGGCCGCCGATGCAACGCATTTCGTAGCGCGGATTGATCTTCTGGAGTGTCCGGCCCACGTCGAAGGAAAATGACATTCCATAGTTCGCAATTAGGACGTTGGTGGCCGTGCTTGGCGCACTGGGGAGGTCCTTCCACGATTCGGGGTCCAGCCATCCGGCCAGCGCTACCGGATCGGATGACGCGTCGTCTGGACCCACCATTCGCGATAGCTTTCCTTCGATTGAGCGGCCGTACTCGAAGTACCGCGTCAGGAAGCCTGGCGGAACTGAGCCGGTACGTTCCGGATACCGAAACGCAACGTTGACCGCGATGTCGAGCGCGGCCAAGAAGAGCAGCGTCCAGCAGCCGGTACGCGCCATTTCGCGTATCCGCACTCCAAGCGGACGCTTAGGCTCAGAACTGGAAATAGATGAATTGGGTTGGGGCATTGCTCAATCCCATGAGAAGTATAAACGTCACACATGCGTACAGCGCGCCCCGCACCGGACGGGGCCACTGCCGGTAGAATTGCGCGTCGCCACTCGCGTACTGAAACACTTCGAGGACGACCAGGATCGCGAGGCCCACCAACGCCGAAAACGGGGGGCGCGGAACCGTGATGCTGGTCAGATCGTAGCCCTGAAATAGCGCCCGCGTGTAGAGTTCGATCTGGTCGAACGACCGGGCGCGAAAGAGAAGCCATCCATAGCAAACCACCTGGAAGAACAAGATTAACTGAATTGAGTAGATCGCGACCGTCCAGATCGATCGGGGCTTACGCACGGCGCTCTTCGCGCCCATAATCAACCGATGGACACACAGAATGGCGCCCTGGTACGCGCCCCAAAGCACGAAATTCCACGCGGCCCCATGCCATAGACCGCCGAGAACCATGGTCGTCATCAGATTCCGATAGGTCTTGAGCTCACCAAAGCGATTTCCCCCGAGCACAATGTACAAGTAGTCACGAAGCCAGGTAGACAAGCTGATATGCCACCGGCGCCAGAACTCACTTGGATTCACCGCGAAGTACGGCAAGTTGAAGTTTGTCATGAGTTCAAACCCCATGATCTTCGCCAAGCCGCGCGCAATATCGGAGTAGCCTGAAAAGTCACAGTAGATCTGGACCGCGAACAGATAAGTCGCCAAAACGACGTCCAAACCCGAGACCGCGCCGGATGTGCCGTAAAAGGCATTCACCGAAGCCGCGACACCGTCCGATATCGCGATCTTCTTGAACAGCCCGAACAGGATCAAGTAGACGCCGCGCGCAAAACCGTCCAATGTTACGGTGCGCGGTCGTTCCACCCGCGGCACCAAGTCCACCGCTCGTTCGATGGGACCCGCGACCAATTGCGGGAAGAACACGACGTAGAGAGCGAAATTCTGCAGACTCTTCGTCGGTTTCATATGTTTGAAATACACGTCGATCGTGTAGCTCATCGACTGGAACGTGTAGAACGAGACGCCCACGGGAAGAATGATGTTAAGCGTCGTCCACCCCAGATGAATTCCGAACTTCGCGCTCAGCGCATCCAGCGAGCCCGCGAAGAAGTTAAAGTACTTGAAGAATCCGAGAACCCCTAAGTTGGCCACCACGGACGCCATGATACACAGTCGCCGCTGTCCCGGCTCCTCGATTCGGCCGAGAAGCAGGCCCACGAGATAGTCCAGCAGCGTTGTGAACCAAAGCAAACCGAGAAATCGCCAGTCCCATGCCCCGTCGAAGATGTAGCTCGCCACGAGAAGCATGCGGTTCTGCCAGCGAAAAGGAAGGAGCAAATAAAGCGGATAGACAATGAGTATGAAGACGCCAAACTGTAAACTGGAAAAACTCATCCTACCCGTCCTGGAATCGTAAGCCGTGGTCCGTCAATTTCGCGCACGGCCTTCTGCACGGAGGCGTCCGAATTCCCGAATCACACACGGTATCTGTTGTTCGAGCGCATACACTAGAGAACGGGATCTGCGATGTCAACTTGCGTCGCGCCGGAATCCCACTACAGCATCCGGTGTGCCGCGTATTGAACCACCCGCGCGCACCCTTCCGCAAAGTCCTGTTCGGGCGTCAACAGGCTGACCACCAAATGGCAACCACCCTCGAATCCGAAGAACTGCCCCGGATGAATGTAGACCCCGGCGTCCCGCAGCAGCGTCACCACGACGGTGTCCTCGGGCTCGACGGTGTGCAATTGAATAACCGCATACCACCCGGCTTCGGGACGGAGCAGCGTCAATTCGTCACGGCCTTCCGTCAGTTCCGTGATGCGCAGCAGATTCCGATGGAGACGCGCGCGAATCTGCTTCTGGACGCCGTCGCGCAATTCGAGCAACGCGGCGCAGGACGCTTGAACGGGCGTGTTCACCGAAAGGAAGGTGTCAGCGATGATTTCGAGGAGGTCCAGCGCCCGCGCTTTGAGGCCGGGTTCTCCACTCACATGTATCCAGCCGAGCTTCACCTGTGGCAGCGCCAGGACTTTGGAAAACCCGTTCAATCGGAATACAAGCGCCTGGTCCGAATGCGCCGGATAGTACGCAGCGCCTCCCAGGCAGTAGTCCGCAAACACCTCGTCCACAATCACCGCGATGCCCCGGTCCCGCGCCAAGCCCATGCACTGCTCCACTTCGTCTTGGGTTAGCAGATTACCCGTCGGATTGTTGGGATTGATGAGAATGATGGCTCGCGTTGTGGCCGTCAGCGCGCGCTCCAGCGCGGCGAAATCCACCGCCCAGCGGGCTGTGTTCGCGCCACCGTCCTGAGAGCCTTGGCGGCGCAGCGGATAGGTGGTCAGTTCGCAGCATTCCAGGTCCGCGAGATACTCCAAGAGCGGATAGCTCGGCGCCGGCGCGCACACGCTGTCGCCCGGGTCGCACAGTAACTTGATCAAGAACGAATAGGCTTCGGAAGTGCTGCTTGTGAGCAGGAGATCGTCTGGAGACACACGCTCACCGCGCTCCGCGTAGTAGCCGCAAATCGCCTCGCGCGCCTGGGGCAATCCGCGCGCAGACGGATGGTACTCGAGGCCTCCACGTCCGCCCAGAGCGGCCCGGATCTCCGTTTCCGGATAATCGAATCCCGCGAGCGTGGGATTCGATACGGTTAGGTCGAGTATCGGCTCGCCCAGATTCTGCTTCGCCGCCAGAGCGGCGGCGAGAGAATTGATGCCGTGAACATAGTCGTGCAGTCTATGTGAAAACCGTGGCACGATAGCCCGTCGATTCGGCGCCGCTGATGAGGACATGTCTACGCGCCGCCTCCCAGGATGAACTCGAAGTCCTCTCGCGTCAAGCTGCGGTTAAAGGTGCCCTCTTCGAGGACGTCTTTCACGATGTTGCGCTTGCGCTCCTGCAATTCGAGAATTCGCTCCTCGACCGTGCCCATCGCCACCAGACGGAACGCCACCACGGTCTTGTCTTGACCGATGCGGTGCGTCCTATCGATCGCCTGCGCTTCGACAGCGGGATTCCACCACGGATCAAACAGGACGACGTGAGATGCGGACACCAGATTCAGGCCCGTGCCGCCCGCTTTCAGTGAAATCAGGAACACGCTCGGATTCGGGTCAGCCTCGAAGCGATCCACCAAGGCTTGACGTTTCGTCGTCTCGCCGGTGAGCATGTAGGTGGTGATGCCGCGCGCGTGCAGCGGCGTCTCCAGACGCTTCAACATCCGCACAAACTGCGAGAACAGCAGCACTTTCTGTCCCGATTCCAAGAGCGGCGGCAGCAATTCCATCAACTCATCAGTCTTTCCGGACCCCTTATCCGGCAGATTGACCAACGCCGGATCGCAACAAAGCTGCCGCAACCGTGTTAGAGCCGCGAGAATCTGAATCCGTTCCTTGCCCACCACCTGTTTCGTTTTCAGTCCATCCAGGAGCACCCGCGTCCGGTGGACCTCCGCGAGGTACGCCTTGCGTTGTGGCGCGGTCATTTCACAATCACGCCGCTCCTCGATCCGCGGCGGCAACTCCGGAGCCACGTCCTTCTTAAGCCGCCGCAATACCACCGGACGCAGCCGCGCACGCAATACCACGCCGGCGGACTCGGCTTCGGGGCCCTTGGACCGCTGTTCGAACCGCTTCAGGGCCTCCAAGTGGCCGGGCGCGGCAAAGTCCATGATTGACCACAGATCTGCGAGCCGGTTCTCGATGGGAGTCCCGGTCAGCGCAAACCGGTACTGCGCCGAAAGCGTCTTGACCGTCCGCGAAATATCCGCGTCGGCGTTCTTGATCGCTTGCGCCTCATCCACACACACCATGAGCCATTCCTGATCACGTAGCACGTGCGCGTCGCGGCGGGTCAGCGCGTAATTCTTCACCACAAGGTCGTACTCATTGAGGCGCTCGAGAATGGCGTGCCGCTCCGGCCCGCGTTCGATCACCACCACACGCAGCGATGGCGCAAAACGTTCCGCTTCACGCAGCCAATTGTGAGCTACGCTCGCGGGACACACAACGAGCGACGGACGATGGGTCTTATCGAGTCTTCGAAGCGCCGTCAGCGCCGCGAGAACCTGCAAGGTCTTACCCAAACCCATGTCATCGGCCAGCAGCGCCCCGCCAAACGTCTTCGCGGCCCAAACCAGGAAGTCCACCCCAACCCGCTGGTAGGGCCGAAGATGATTCGCGGTCTTTTTGGGAACGGACGCCGCCGGAACGCCCTTGAACGACGCGATAATCTCCCGCGCGCGCGTTACAAGTTCGCCAAGCCGTCCGCCCGACCGGTCCATCTCTTCGAGGGTATCGGCGGACGCGCCCGCGAGCTGCATCGCGTGGACACGCTGGGTCTCGCTCCCCGTATCGAGGCCCAATTCGTTCAATGTCTTGAGCTGGCGCTGGTACTCCTCGAGCTCGTCCCTGCGGTAATTCCGTCCGCCGGAAAGCGTGATCAGCGCGTCTTCCGACGATTGCAGCGCCGACATCACCTCGTTCAGGGTCAGGCTCTCGATGTCCTTTTCCATCTCGACAGAGACCTGCAGCCAATCCACGCCGCTCGGCTCGACGCGGACCGTCACGCGGGGAGGCCGGCGCAGCGCGACGAAGCTCTGAAACGCTTTATTGCCCAGATACTTCACAACTGGCGGACGGACCGTCCAGCCGCGTAGGAATTCAACCGTTTCGCTCCCCTTCATCCGCCAGTCTCGGGAAGGCGCACCTGACGCAGTGGTTTTGTGCGCGGCGTGCGGAGGCACGACCAGCCGTATCCACTCTTCGAGAGGCGCGACATCCGCAAGGCGCGGCGCCACTACGATCGCGTGTGGAGACGCCTGGCGCGCTTCGGTGTCGGTAGACGGTTCGCCGTCGGTAGCCCTATCCGTTGCAGATGGCAATTCGTCAAGGGCCGCTTTCGAATCATCTGTAACGGTGTCGTTCACGCGTTCCCATGTGGCGGACCGCGTCCAGCAAAACACCGTCCCGTCTTCTGCGACGGCCCTTGCCACGATGGACAGATTGGATTCGTCGTCCAGCCGGCATTCGACAATCGGCCGTGCCGCAACCGTTTCTACGAAGGATACTTCCTGTGTCCGCGAGCCGGACGAGAACAACCGGCTGGCCAGAATGGCGCCTGCCCTCGATTCGCGCAGCCGCGCAATCGGCGCTTCCGGCACGCGCAACAACCCCTCGAAAACCTGGAACGGCATTCCGCCGTTTTCTACGCGGTACAACACGCCTTCCCGCATTGCGAAAATGACAACTTCCGCCTCGTTCTCGCCGGGGTTTCCGTGATCGGCCAACAACTCCAGCGCATTTAGCGGCACGGGCCGGTCCTCAGCGTTATTGGGAAACGCCACAGCCCAAACCGGCGGAGTCTCCGCGTCCGCGGAGAGCCGAAGATGGGCGGGTCGAGGATTGTAGATCAACGCCTCTCCGTTGGGCCACGAGATGCGTCCCGAATCTCCCCACATGCTTAGCCAGCCCAGTGCGCCGTACACGGGTATCGTGGCGGCGCGCGCCGGATCTGGGGATGTCGAGTAGTACGAGTAGCCTAAGGCGCTGTAGCAATTATGCCGGACGACCCACCGGACCATCCGCGTATCGTCGCTGGAAAACTGACGTTTCCCGCTCTGAACGTCCTTTTCCAACTGAACAATCGCCTGAGGATTGCGCGGACTGCGCCGAAGTTTCCGTGCCGTCAGCAACATCTGAAAATGCAGCCGCGCGATGCGGCCGGACTCGGTTACCGGGAGCCACACCATGTCGAGGCGACCCCAGTTCTCCGCCGACGCGTTTGGCGCCGATCCCTCCAACCACCGCAGCAATTGATCGTGCGCCATTTGCCGGTCATATCGCGCCGCCAGCTCGAGGGCCTCCGGCGTTTGCAGGAATTCATCGAGCGCCGGATCGCGGGGCCGTGTCTGGAGGCGCATTCGTTGCGCGAAGCGCTCGACGCTCTGGTCGAAGTACTGAATCGTCTCGATGGGATTGTCCGCGTTCGTGAGTCGCCCCACCAGATCGGAAACCATCCACGAATGCGGCGAAACCACCAAGCGCGCCATCACGCCTCGGGTTAAGGCCACCCGGGCTTCCTCGGCGTTCTTCGACGCCAAGTAGGCTTCCCACCAGGGAGTCAGACGCGCCGCTTGCTTCGTTGTTCCACGGGTTTTCTGAGCCGCTCGTCCCCCCGAATCAACGGGTTCGCCCGGAGGGGAATCGCCACCTACGTACGTCAGGACTTCTTGAGTCACCGCGGGTAGCGATGGGCCTCGCATACCCCTGCGAAACATCGGCAATAGGATCGGCAATTCATCCGCCCAACTGGTTTCGAGACGCCACCCGATGTCAACGACCGCCAGCGCCGCCGCGACTCCGTGCTTGCAGTACATTCCGACGGGGCAGGTGCAGGTCGATACCACGACCCCGCGCTGCTGCGACAAGGTCACCGTATACGGTTTCACCGCGTTCCCTTGAACGGTTGCCGCGATGATCCCGTTGTGGTCCTCGAGGGTAAGCCGGATTACCCGGCCGGATGACCAGTACGATTTCCCCCGCCTGCCGCTCTCGACCTGAAGGGCGTTCTCCAGAAAAAACAGCAACGGTTCCAGCCATGTATTCTCAAAATTCGCAATGCTCAACTCTAACGCTCCCAGGAGGCACAGCCGCGGCGGGCCAGGAAAAATGCTTTTTCTCGCCTGCGCGAGGAGGATCTATTATAGAGTGTCCGAGCGGCCGTGTACACTTGGCGAAACCGGGACGGTGCGTGAAGGTTTGCAAATGCCTGAGCCGGGACACTACAATTAGGTGACGCCCTGCTAGAGAGAGGGCATGACGTGGATCAAGTTACGGCCCCGCGCCCGAGATTCCTTGAACACGGGGAAAGATGCAAATGGCAGGTATTCCTGTAACCCGCTTCGGGCCTGAAGACGGGGGCAATTATGAGCATCAGTGGACCGGTAAGTTTCTGGTGGCTCACTTCTTGTCCGACGTCGGGAAGAAGCGTTCACATAACGAAGATTCGTGCATATTTTGCGCGCCAGAGGTCGAAGAGCTCGGGCGTGAACGGGGAATTCTGTTTGCCGTCGCCGATGGCATGGGCGGCGCCAGCGCCGGCGAATTTGCGAGCCGTCTGGCCCTCCAGATCCTGACAGAGCGCCACTACAGCAGCGTCGAAAGCAACATTCCCGAAAGCCTGCGCTCCGCACTGGAGTACGCGAATCGGCGTATTTTCGAGGAAGCCGAGAATAACCCGGAATACCATGGGATGGGGACGACGGTTTCCGCCGTGCTGGTCATGGGCGATTGCGCCTATGTCGCCCAAGTCGGCGACAGCCGTGTTTACCTTGCCCGCAATGACGGCAGCTTCAAGCAGATCACCGACGACCATTCCCTGGTCGCCGAGCAGGTCCGCAACGGGTATATTTCGGAAGAAGAGGCCCGTACGCATTCCCTCAAGAACCTCATTACGCGGGCCGTTGGAATCAAAGACTCTGTCAAAGTCGACCTGTTTGCTACGCGTCTGCGCAAGGGCGATACCCTCCTGATTTGCTCCGACGGAATGTCCAATCTCATCAAGGACGACGAAATCGCGCGTCTGCTGACCCGCGACAGTCTTCAAGCGGCGGCGCGCGTTCTTGTTGGACGTGCGCTCGAAGAGGGCGGATCCGATAACATTACCGCCGTCCTGGTGCGCGTCTCTGAGACCCCCCCGAAGGCAAAGTTCGACCCCGGTCCCACCGAGATCAGCCTGCCGCCCCCCGGCCTGCTGAGCAAATTGCGTCGTCTTATCTCCTAAACTACTGTCCTTAAAGAGATTATGGCCTTCCTGTCTCCATGAATAGCAGGTCGCGATTGTGCGTCTAGACTATTGAATGGTATAAGATAGGTAGCTCGGTTTACAGCGTGTTTCGCTCCGCGGCTGACAGGCGCGTTCGTATAGGCAGCAGGCCTGCGCTCGGGCTGAATTCGCAGAGTGGGGAGGGTGCGCAAGAATGAGAATCGCCATTGCAGTAGTTGCTACGTTGCTCGCCACATTCCTGACGGTTTCAAACGCCTGTGCCGCTGGAGCCGTACCGGGGGATCGATCCTCCTCCACGCCGAACACGAGCAACGCCGTGGCGCCGCAGCCCGCGCAAGTTCCAACCGCGCCGCAACGGACGTACCCCGCCGTGGATCCTTCCTCCTATGCCTGGGCCTACGGCCGCAACAACGTGAATCCATCGCCTTCAGCTTGGGCTTTCGGCGATAACAAGACCGTCTACAGCCATCCGCTTCCGCCCGCGCCAACCCCGCCGCCGAGGCACTGCCACGGTCCCTCGTGCAGGCCGCCTGGCGGACACTGGGAGTGGGTGCAGCAG
>JACRLJ010000004.1:0-7649 GCA_016215105.1 Candidatus Hydrogenedentota bacterium | reverse complement strand
GGCCCGCTACGAGTACCGCATGGTTAATGGCCTCGCGATCCCGCAACTCGTGCAGGCGGAACACTACGAGAACGTGTACGTTCCCGGCTACTATCAGTGGAATACAGTGCGCGTGTGGGTGCGCGGCTCGTGGAGTTGCGGATTCTGATTCCGGCGGCGTGCGAACGTGGCAGGGGTACCATGCATCTATCTGCGCCGGCGTCCGCCTCGGCGCTTTTGATGAGGGCGTTTGCGATGTGACGAGTTCCGGCGGAATTCGCTTTCATCCTCGTGTACGTTCTCGACCGTGTCCCCCAATAGTGCTTCCGACCGAGACACGACGGCTTTCGCATGTTTGTCGCCAATCGTATTGAAGCTCTCGCACCGGGGACACTGCGAAATCTGGGCCGCGCTCTCATCCAAGTACGAGTAACCGCAGAACACGCAGCGCCACAAGAACTGTTTGGCCAATACACGCTGTGTCCGGCGAACCGCGACCTCGGTGTACAGCCAGATCGCGCCGATGATAAGCACCAGAATCGCCGAGTACAGCGCGACGGCCGTTGTCAGTTCGATCTCAATCATGGGGTCATTCTGCGCGCTTCACCGGTTCGAGCGTGAAGGTCCCTGTTTGGTCCTGTTGTGTCTCGTCCACTGACAGTGGCCGGAACTTGTAGCGCTTAATCGCGCGGACGGCCGCGTCCACCAATCCGCTCGGGTCCGCGACGGACGGCGCGAGCGCGTCAACCACTTCGCCTCGTGCGTTGATTCGAACCAGCAGGGTAACGGGGCCTGCGAGTCCGGGGGACGTCACGCCGCCTAGACTCGAGCCTGACGCCAGTTGCAGCGGAAACGCGATGTCGGGCTTCCGGTCAAAGGGCGCGCGCAGCCACTCGATCGTCGCCTCGACACCGGGACCTATCTCGCCCAGGCGTACTTGATGGGCCTCGCTATCAAGGGCTGTCGTGTCGGCGCGCTCCTGAAGCTTGCCCGACACGAGTTGGCCGAAGTATTCACCGGTCCGGCGCAGCCCTCCACTTACAAGGCCCCACGTATCGACCGGCGGCGCCGGCGCCGCTTCGGCGCTCTGCGTCCGAAGCGCCTCCTCCAGTTTTTGCAGCGTCAACCCGGTTCCGGTGGGCTCGAGGCCGGTTGTCATACGGTGGGGGAGCTCCGGCCACAGTTCGCGGGTTGGCTCCGGTTGGGGCAGGGCAGCGATAAGAGCAGTGTCAGGATTTGTAGCTATCGTTACAAGCGGCCCAGGCGGCGCCTCGGAACCGCCTTTTCGCAGGACGCTCGAGTCCACAAGCGCGAGCGTGTTGTACGGAATCTCCGTCTTCTGAAACCGGACCACCACGGAAAACAGGGTCAGCGCGGACAAATGGAATAGTAGCGCCACGGCGAAGGCCAACTGGAAAGGCCGGTCCCTCTCGATGCGCGGCGTCATTTGACGGGCCCGGACGCTTGCGTGGCAATGTTATATCGATGAATGCCGACACGGCTGGCGATATCCAGCACCTCCACCAGTCGTCCTGAACTGGTCTCTTGGTCAGCGAGTATCAGGAGGCTCACGTCAGAGTTCTGAGCATAACGCTTAATCAACTGTTCGGACAGTTGCGCCATACTGT
The DNA here is from genome assembly GCA_016215105.1 of Candidatus Hydrogenedentota bacterium. Classification (GTDB taxonomy): domain Bacteria; phylum Hydrogenedentota; class Hydrogenedentia; order Hydrogenedentales; family SLHB01; genus JACRLJ01. The sequence continues at coordinate 6,042 of JACRLJ010000004.1, read as the reverse complement.
CGACTGGCTCCTGGTCCAGGTAGATCGGACCCTTGCCATCGGGACCACCCTCGCCCTTTGCCAGCGTGATGGAGATGTCTTTGTCTTCGAACACGGGCTTTTCGTCCGCAGCCGACACCTGCGGCATTTCGATGGGAATCGACGTGTGTACGACGAACGTCGACGTCAACATGAAGAACAGCAGCAGCAACAACACGACGTCCACCAAAGGAGTCATGTCCAGGATTGCGCGGGGTTTGCTATTTCGTTCGGTCCGGAATTTCATCGGACTAGGCCTCGTATCCGTCCCGGTCTTTCGTCAACAGTTCCACCAACTCCGACGAACTCACCTCCATCTCCAGGACGAGATTGTCCACACGCGACACGAAATAGTTGTAAAGCACCAGCGCCGGTATGGCGATGACCAATCCCGCGGCCGTGGTGATCAGCGCATTGGCGATGCCTTCCGCGAGGTCCCCTGGACTCACTTGGCCCTGCTTGTACCGGATCTGCGCAAAGCACACAATCATGCCCTGGACCGTGCCCAACAGCCCCAACAACGGCGCGACACTGGCGCACGTGGCCAGCGCGGAGAGCCGCCGCTCGAGCACGGGCACCTCGATGCGCCCCGCGTCCTCGATGGCCTCGCGGATATCGGCCTTGCTGCGAGTGTGTTTCAGCAGGCCGGCCTTCACGATTCGGGAGATCGGCCCTTTGGTCACCTCGCAGGTATCCAGCGCCTCCTGAATCCGGTTCTGCCGCAACGTGGTGCGCATGGTGTCCATGAAATCGCGCGTGTCGATCTGCGCGCGGCGCAGCGTGAAGAATCGCTCGATGCTGATCGCCATTACGACTATCGAGCAGAACATGATGGGCCACATAACCGGCCCGCCCTGTTGAATGATGTACCAAACGTCCCAATTCTGGGGCACGGGAAACTACTCCTTAACTGTTGCGAATACCGGTCGGATCATAGGACCTACGGGCCGTATAGGTCCTATACATTCCGCGCTAGTGGGTCACCAGGGTCCCCATCCCCTTCGTCGTGAAAACCTCGAGGAGAAGGGCATGCGGCACGCGCCCATCAATAATGTGCGTCTTTTTTACACCGAAATCCAGCGCCTTCAGGCATGCGTCGATCTTCGGAATCATCCCGCCTGAAATCACGCCGTCCTTCGTTAGTTTCAATATCTCCGAATACGGCAACTGCGTTATGAGCGTCTTCGGATCATTGGGGTCACGCAACAGGCCCGGCGTATCCGTCAGGAACACCAGTTTCTCCGCCTGCAACGCCGCGGCGATCTCTCCCGCCACCGTGTCCGCGTTCACATTCCACGATTGCCCCTGCGCGTCGGTGGCGATCGGCGCAATCACGGGGATCATGTCCGCATTGCAGAGCACGTCAATGATGCGAAAATGGACGTTGGTGATTTCCCCGACAAACCCGATATCTTCGCCGCCGGGCGCGGAAATCTTTCTCGCGTGGAGCAGGTTGCCGTCTTTGCCGCTCAGCCCCACCGCGTTTCCACCGGCCTGATTCAGCAGCGACACAATCTCTTTGTTGATCTTGCCAGCCAACACCATTTCAATGATGCCGACCGCATCCTCATCCGTAACCCGAAGCCCATTGACGAACCGCGACTCCAGGCCGAACGCCTTCATCGTGCGTGTGATCTCGGGACCGCCCCCGTGTACCAGCACCGGATTCATGCCCACGTATTTCATCAACGTGATATCTTCGGCCACGCTGCGCCGGATGCGCGGGTTCTCCTGCGCGCTTCCCCCGAATTTCACCACCACCGTTTTCTTCTCGAACTCGCGTATATACGGGAGCGCTTCGATGAGGGTGGCCGCTTTCGATATGACTTCTTGCATCGCGTCGTGCATGGGCTAGGACCTATAGTCTGCGTTAATGCTCACGTAATCGTGGCTCAAGTCGGATGTCCAAAACACCGCCGAACCGCTCCCGCGTCCCACGGAAACGCGGATGCGGAATTCTCTCTCTTTCATCGCCGCTGCCGCGTCCGCCTCTTTATACGGCGCCGCCGCGCCGTCCTGCATCAACTGGATATCGTTCAGCCAAATGCTCACCGCGTCCGGCTCGAACGTGACCCCGGAATAACCCGCCGCGCACGCAAAACGACCCCAGTTCGGGTCTTGGCCAAAAAAAGCCGTCTTGCACAACTGCGATTGCGCGATTGTCCGCGCGATGGTCTTTGCGTCGTCGTCATTGTGCGCGCCTTCGACGGCGATCTCCACGAACTTCGTCGCGCCTTCGCCGTCGCGCACCAGCCACTGCGCCATTTCCACGCACAACGCCTTGAACGCTTCCGCAAAGCGCGCGTAATTGTCCGTGCCCGGTGTCAAATGCGCTGCGCCGGAACAGCCGTTCGCCAAACACACCACGATGTCGCTGGTGCTCATGTCGTTGTCCACGCAGATCTGATTGAACGACGTGTTTACCGCCTCGTGCAGCAGCGACTTCAACGGGCCCGCCTTGATCGCGGCGTCCGTCGTGATAATGCAGATCATAGTGGCCATGTTCGGCGCGATCATCCCCGACCCCTTCGCAATCGCGCCGAGGCGTATCGATCCTTCGTCCAGCGGGATCTCGATAGCGAGCGCCTTCGGGACCGTGTCCGTCGTCATGATCGCGCGTGCCGCGTCGTCGCTCCCCGTCGAAGACAGCGCGCCCAGGCACCCGTCCACGCCCTTGTTGATGCGATCCATCGGCAGCGGCACGCCAATCACGCCCGTGCTGCACACGCACACCTCGTCCGTGTCGATGCGCAGGCCGTGTGCGACCCGTTCCGCCGTCGCCTTCGCATCGGCGTAGCCGCGCTCGCCCGTACACGCGTTCGCGTTTCCACTGTTCGTGAACACCGCGCGCGCAGTCCCTTTCTTGCACACCTCCGCGTCCCACACGATAGGAGGCGCCTTCATCACGTTCTTCGTGAACACCCCCGCAACGGTGGCCGGAAAATCGCTGGCGACCAGCGCGCAATCGTTCTTCGTCGAGCCCGGCTTGACGCCCGCCGCCACGCCCGACGCGCGAAATCCTTTCGGCGCCGTAACGCCGCCGTCAATGCGCTTCATGGCGCCATGCCTCCATACAAAAGTCCCGTCGTCTCGGGCAGGCCGAATCGGATGTTCATGCACTGCACCGCCATCCCCGCCGTGCCCCCCATAAGATTATCAATCGCGCTCACGACCAGCAGATTGCCCGTCCGCGCGTCCATCACCCAGCCGATGTCGCAGAAATTGCTCGCGCGCACGTGCTTCACTTCCGGCAAGACGCCCTCGCCCAATACGCGCACGAAGGGCTCGTCGCGATAACACTCGTACAACGCCGCGGCATCGAGCTTCCCGCTCGGACGCAGCGTTATGGTCGTCAAAATCCCGCGCGTCAACGGCGCCACGTGCGGCGTGAACTGCACCAACGCCTTGTGCCCCAACTCCTGCTCGATTTCCGGAATGTGCTGGTGGACTCCCAGCTTATACGCTTTCAGGTTCTCGTTCATCTCCGGGAAATGGAACGCCTCGTTCAGCGATTTTCCCGCGCCCGAAATACCCGAAATCGAGTCAATCACCACCGGGACATCCGTCTTCGCCGCGTCCAACAAGGGCCACAGCGGCAAGATCGCGCTAATCGGATAGCACCCCGGCACGGCGACCAGATTGGCCGTCCGGAGTTTCTCGCGATGGACCGGCGCCAACCCGTACACCGACTCCGGCAACAACTCCGGCGCACTATGGGTGGCCTTGTGGTACTTCGCGAACAACGCCGCGTCCTTCAAGCGGAAATCCGGGCCTATATCCATCACCGTCGCGCCCGCTTCGCGCAACGCCTTGCCGAACGCCATGGACTTCGTTCCCGGCACCCCGATAAACACCACATCGCACCGTTTCGCAAGCCCTTTCGCGTCAAAGGCTTCAAACGAAAGGTCCGTAATCTTCCGAAAGGCCGGCAACACCTCATCCACCCGCTGCCCCGGCGAACTCTCCGAAGCCACCGCCGACAGCGTCACCTCGGGATGCATCGCCAGCAAACGAAGCAACTCCCGTCCGCCGTATCCCGTTGCGCCTACTATACCTACTCGAATCAAGTCATCTCTCCCATGCTCCCAAACTCAGCAGTCGACCGGGACTGACGCAGCAATTCGCGCGTCGAATTTGTGCGAAATCCGGTGTCTGTTCCTCGCTTTTGGGAGGAACTGCGTTGTCTAGGATGATAAGCGACGAATTATAGCCCGGTGTCCCATTTCATTCAAACACCGGAACGTGTGAAACCCCCGCCAAGATGCGCATTTCCCCCCGTTCGCGCCCGAACGAGAACCGGTCCGCCCTCCCGACGGTCCCTTCCACCACTTGTCTGACAAGTCTGACAAGTCCGACACTTCTGATACGTCTGATACGTCTGACACGTCCCGGTACGCCGGTGCTCAATGCGCACCGGCCGTCGGAGCGCCACGGCCCAAGAATTCAACCCCAATCCTTTCTTAGCCGAATTCGCTCTCCAAATCCCTCACTCGACGCAGTTCGCAATGGTAAACGCGCCGTCTCGCCGCGTCGCCGGGGCGCCATAGCCCGGCGATTCACTACCACCAATACTATTCGAAATCGCTCCCCCCTCGGACGCGCGTCTCAAAGTAGATGCCGCGGCCTCGCCGCATCAGCCTGAGCGCCACAACTGAGTAATTCCCCTTTACCTGTATTAGGCGTATCACTTCCTCCTGGCGCTCTTGTCAAGGTAGGCGCGCCGTCTCGCCGCGCCATCGTGGCGCCATAGCCCGGCAATTTGCCAACACCTGCGCTTGGCGCAATCGCTTCGCCCCCGGGCGCTCTTCCTAGAGTAGACGCGCCGTCCCGCCGCGTCAGCCTGAGCGCTACAACTGTGTAATTCCCCTTCACCTGCATTAGGCGCATCATTTCCTCCTGGCGGTCTTGTCAAGGTAGGCGCGCCGTCTCGCCGCGCCATCGTGGCGCCATAGCCCGGCAATTCGCCAACACCAGCGCTTGGCGCAATCGCTTCGCCCCCGGGCGCTCTTTCTAGAGTAGACGCGCCGTCCCGCCGCGTCAGCCTGAGCGCTATAACTCAACAATCTACCTCTTACCTGTGCTTGGCGCGATCACTTCCCCCCAGCGCCCCTCTCGCCATCCACTATCCCACCTCAACGTCCCGCGGGTAGGGCGGTTTTGCCAAAACCGCCGTCTTCCCGAAGCCGCCACGGCTCTACTCGCCGAAGGCGGGGCATATCAAAGCCCAGGCTCGACCGCCGCAGGCTTCCACAAGGCAAGCCCCCCTCAGCGTCCCGCGGGTAGGGCGGTTTTGCCAAAACCGCCGTCTTCCCGAAACCGCCACTGCTCTTCTCGCTGAAAGCGAGCCACATCAAAGCCCAGGCTCGACCACCGCAGGCTTCCACAAGGCGAGCCCCGTTCACCGCAAATCCGGCCAGCGCAATTTGCAAAGGTAGGCGCGCCGTCTCGTCGCGCCGACGGGGCGCCATAGCCCGGCAATTTGCCAACACCTGCGCTTGGCGCAATCGCTTCGCCCCCGGGCGCTCTTCCTAGAGTAGACGCGCCGTCCCGCCGCGTCAGCCTGAGCGCTACAACTCAACAATCTACCTCTTACCTGCGCTTGGCGTAATAGCTTCCCCCTCAACGTCCTTCTCGCCATCCACTATCCCATATTCCCCCTCAGCGTCCCGCGGGTAGGGCGGTTTTGCCAAAACCGCCGTCGCTCTTCGCGCTGAAGGCGCATCAACCACCCAGGTGATTCTTCTGAAAGGGATTCATAATGGCCACGCCGGTTGACGGTTATGCGTTACGAGTGGCATATTCGCCAGACGAATCACGAAACGGGGAATCAAACCATGCCGAAGACACTGGGGCTTACCATTGAAGTATCGGGATGCCACACCACCTGCGCGCACTGTTGGGCGCGCGGCGGCCCCTATCCCGCTATGCCTTTGGACCGTGTCAAGCTCGTCCTCGAACAAGCCAAGAACTTCTGTCGCGAAGCGGGTCTGACCTTTGCGCCAGCCGCCATGCACGATCTGTTAG
>JACRLJ010000012.1 GCA_016215105.1 Candidatus Hydrogenedentota bacterium | reverse complement strand
GGCTCTTTCCTCCTAAGCCCTTAGCTAAACTACATCCGCGGATCTGTCAAGAAAAAATCCTGCACGGGGTTTTTCAACGGCTCCACAGTAACCAATTATAGGACTTCCTATGCTGTTCTCTTGTCCTCTGCTATTGTTTCGCGGCCAGTTCATGTTCGATATCCTCGACTACGAGTTACCTTTCGGGCTGTTGCGTCATTCAGGCCCGCGCGCGTCAATCACTTGGCCATTGGAATTCTCCCCCGTAAATGGGTTGGATTCCTCTGCCCAACTACGTCACCGCGCTCAAGACTGAAAGCGTAGTCGTTCTAGCACGGACTCTGAGATCCTGTCAAGACGTTCTTGGGCGTCGCAGGACTCCCTCCGCGTTCGCTTGAATCCCGATGCGTACGGGGAGCACCATTTTGACAAAAGGAGATGCGCCATGACACTCACACTTCTGGTTGGGGCGCTATTCGCCGCGCAGCTTCACTTGTTCGTGGACGATTCCGAGATTCAATCGCTTGAAGGGGCGCGCCTTGAACTGCATCATCCGCAGCCGCAGGAAACGGTTCTGACCTTTGACAAGCCTTGGGAGGGGCCGGTCAGCGCGTACCACAGCGTGTTCAAGGACGGGGCCAAGTACCGCTGCTACTACCGGGGACTGAGGGACGAGAAATCCCCGGAGGTGACCTGCACGGCGGAAAGCAGCGACGGCATACACTGGACCAAACCTGAACTCGGGACATACGAAGTTCTCGGTTCCAAGGCCAATAACGTCGTATGGACTGGGGACGGGACGCACAATTTCGCGCCGTTCCTGGACCTCAATCCTGCCGCGAAGCCGGACGAAAAATACAAGGCGGTCGGCGGCGATCCCAAGCTGTCGGGGTTTTCGTCGCCGGACGGCTATCACTGGAAACGTGTGCAAGACGACCCCATACTCACCGACGGCAAATTCGACTCGCTGAACATCGCGTTCTGGCATCCGACGCACAAACGCTATGAGTGTTTCCTGAGGGACTTCAAGGACGGCGTCCGAACGGTGCGCATGGCTACGTCGGACGACTTCATCCACTGGTCCGTGCCCGTGTGGTTCGATTTCGGAGCCACGCCGGCCGAGCACCTCTACACGAACGCCATCGTGCCGTACTTTCGCGAGCCGTCCATCTATCTGGGGTTTCCCAAGCGCTTCGTTCCCGCGCGTACCGCGGTGAAAGACTGGGAAGGCGGACCGGGGATCTCCGATGGCGTGTTCATGAGCAGCCGCGACGGGGTCCACTGGAACCGGTGGCGCGAGGCCTTCATCCGGCCTGGGCTGGACCCGAACAACTGGACGGAGCGCAACATGATGACCGCCTGGGGTCTCCTCGAGCTGGCCCCAGGCGAGATTTCGTTGTACTACATGGAAAACTACCGGCATCCGGCCTGCCGGTTACGGCGGGCTACGCTCCGAACCGACGGCTTTGTCTCCGTGAACGCTGGGGCCAAAGGCGGCTCGGTCGTCACCAAGCCCTTCGCTGCCGACGGCAGCCGCCTAGTCGTGAATTTCGCCACTTCCGCCGCCGGGTCACTTCGATGCGAGTTACAGGACGCCGACGGGCGGCCAATTCCCGGCTACGAATTGGGCGCCTGCGACGAATTGTTCGGGGACGACCTCGAACGCGCCGTCACCTGGGGTGGAAAATCGGATTTGGGCGCCCTGACGGGCAAAACCGTCCGGCTGAAGGCGACCCTGGCGGACGCGGATCTGTATTCATTCCGGCTGAACTAGTGAGAAAAGCCCGCATTTTCTCGCCTACGGCCCATTTTCCGGGCTCCCCTGGAACTTTTCTGGCTTTGCATGTATAGTAGTCGCCGGTAACCTCACCTGCGGAGTGGTCCGTCCATGCGAATTATGACCCGGCTTATTTTCTTCATTGCGATGGTCTTTTTGTCGCTCGTGTCCGTGTATACGACCTACGCGAGTCTGCACGATTCCATACTGCCGACCCCGGCCATCCCCATCCCCATCGGCGCGAACCAGGTGTGGAACTGTTCCGTCCCCGCGCTAGGACTGGCGATCGCCATCGGGCTGATGTTGTTTGCGCTCAAGCTGGCCATTATCGACGGGCACAAGCGGCTCAACCTGGTTGGGCTCCTCGGATTGACCTTCGTGGGGTTCATCTCGATTGCCTTTAACATCGACGTGCTCTACCGGACCGCCGACCGGGACTTCATTATCCGATATGAAAATGACCGCATGCGGGGTGTCTACGAGGAGTATCTGGGCAAAGTGCAGACGGCCCTCAGCGAAAAGCGCGCCACGCTGCTCCGCCAGGTCGCGACCCAGGAAGGCGAACTCGAATCCGAAGTAAAAGGGCTGCGCGAGGCCCCATCGGGCTACGGCAATCGCGCCCGCCAGGAGGATTACCATCTCACCGTATTGAAGAAGACCACTGAAGTCGATTTGCAGCTCGTCGAGGAGGCACTCACCGCGAAGCAGAAAGTCGACGTCCTGCTCAACCAAACCGAAGCCCCCAGCAACATTCAACAGGTTATGGATTTTCAGGACAAGTTGCGCGCGTCCGCCAAGGATGTCGGCGGGGTAGCGGGAATCATGATGCCGACCGCGGTAAAGCCCGAGAATCCGTTCTTCGTCGTATTCCAGAGGCTGGGAAATTTCCGCACCATCGGTTTCAAGGAAGTCTTCATCGTTCTGGTTGGTTTCCTGCTCGATCTGGGAGATATCATCGGCTACAGCATGATTCCCAACAAGCGGAAATTCGACACCTGGACTCGCCCAGCGTACCATCCGGCGCCCGATTTCGTGGGGCCGGAAGTTGTCCCCGCCGCGGCGCCAGCCGTGTCAGAGTTGGAGTTTCGCGAACCAGCGCCGGAAACACCAAGACCGGATCTTGATGAATCCGGGTTGGCTAATGAGGCCGTTCCGGTTGATGGTACCGGGGATTCGAGCCTCCCTGTCGAAGATACTCCAGCGGCGGCAAACGAAACGCCAGCGCGAAAGTCGCGTCCGTTCCGTTTCGGCAGACGCTGAGCGCTACGTAACACGAGGGGGAGTTCTTCTGGGGAGGATTACAGGGGCTGTCTGACTATTGCGGGGGGTCGGTCAGCCCGAATAGCATTTCGGCTTCGGCCACAATCACACCTTCCACCCGCGCAATCGCCTTCACCTTGCACGCCGACCTGCGCAGGTGAGTGAGTTCACACTCAACGACGATTTGGTCGCCCGGAACCACGGTACGGCGGAACTTCGCCTTGTCAATCCCGAGGAAGAAGGCCAACTTTTCGGGCTCGCCTTTGTCGCCAAAAATCAATACGGAACTGACTTGGGCCATGACCTCGATGATGAGCACACCCGGCATGACAGGCGCGCCAGGCCAGTGGCCCTGGAAGAAGGGTTCATTCACGGTGACGTTCTTGATACCCACCACGCGTTCGTACGGAACGTACGAAAGAATCCTGTCCACCAACAGAAACGGATAGCGATGAGGCAGCACCTTCATGATGGTGTCTACCTCGAGGGCCGCCGGCGTGCGCGGCCGCGAACCATTATCGCCGGAACCTGAAGAGGGGTTCTTGGCATGCCCGTTGAGAAGCGCCTTCTTGACCACCTTGCCGAACTCAACATGCGAAGCGTGGCCTGATTTCACCGCCACAACGTGCCCTTTGAAAGGACGCCCCAGAAGATACAAGTCACCCAAAAGGTCCAGGATCTTGTGCCGCACAAACTCGTCCGGCCACCGCAGATTGTCGTTCAGGATGGCTTCATCCCCGATCACGACCGCGTTTTCGAGGCTTCCGCCCTTACCCAATCCCTGTTCTTGAAGCATCCTAACATCGCGCAGGAAACAGAAGGTCCGCGCCGGCGCAATTTCGCGCTCGAACACTTCCGGGGTAATCTTGTAGGAGGCGTATTGGCTGCCGATGGCCGCATGGTCATACGCGATGGTGAATGTGAGCCGCAGGTCATCCGCCGGCAACAGACTGATCATGACCCCGTTATTCCGAAAGTGGACGGGCTCATCGAGGGTAATGAATTTGCGGGGAGCGTCCTGTTCGGTTAGACCGGCCCGTTTCAGGGTCGTCATGAACGGAAGCGAACTGCCGTCACCGACCGGAGTCTCATTCGCGTCTAGCTCGATATTGATATTGTCAATACCCAAGCCGGCCAGCGCGGCCATTACATGCTCGACCGTGTGAACCTTCACCCCGTTCATTCCAAGGGTGGTGCCAAGAAGGACGTCGGTAACGTGATCGATGTCCGCCTTGATGGCGGGCCGGTCCGGAAGGTCGGCGCGAATGAACGTCACCCCGCTGTCGGGAGACGCCGGCTTGAACGTCAGGGTCGCGAGATTGCCCGTATGCAAGCCAATCCCGGAAAAGGAAACTTCGGTCTCTATCGTACGCTGATTATCTGTCAGAGCGTTCATTGAGTTCCCTGATTTGGGCCTCAAGTTCGTGTACCCGTTCCGCTATCTCGGGCAACCGGCTGATACACGCCATGATGCGCAAATCTCTCTTGTGATCCTTCATGGGGAAGCCCGATACCATGGCGCCCGGTCTCACCGATTTTGAAACACCGGTTCGGGCCGCGATAACTGCCCCATCTCCAATGTCTATGTGACCGCCAATGCCAACCTGGCCACCAACGGTAACGTGATTCCCGATAATGGCGCTGCCGGAGATTCCGGTGGTACCGGAAATAACACAATGCTCACCTATCTCCACATTGTGTCCGATCTGAACCAAATTGTCAATTTTTGTGCCCCGCCCTATCACGGTTTTCCCGAATGTAGCGCGGTCGATCGTCGTGTTGGACCCGATCTCGACGTCGTCGCCAATCTCAATGGTTCCAACCTGGGGAATCTTGTAGAGCACCTTCTCCAAGGGAACAAAGCCGAAACCATCCCCGCCGATCACCGCCCCGCCATGCACGATACACCGCGCGCCGATGGTCACGTGTTCTCTTATAACAACATTCGGATAGAGGATCGTGTTCCCGCCTATCGAACTTCCGTGTCCGACATAGACACCGGCGTAAATCACTGTCCCATCACCAATTACACATCCATCCGCGATTCGGACGTGGGCGTCAATCGAAACATCCTTCCCCATTTGAACCTGGGCGCCGATGACTGCGGTCGGGTGAACCCCCGCATGAGGGCGGAAAACCTCCGCGTCCGCGACACTCTTGAGGACCGTCCAGAAAGCCACATCCGGTCTTGCGACCTGTATCAGGGGAATGGCGGCTGAGGTTACGGCGCTCCCGACAATCGCCGCCGACGCCCGCGTCGTTTCCAGGTAAGGCAGATAACGCAGGTTCGAGACGAAGGTTAGCTCCCCTTCATTCGCCTGTTTTATGCCGTTTACACCGACGATTCGGGTGGCGCCGTCGCCAATGACCGTGCCCCCGACCAGTTCGGCTATTTCGGCGAGCGTCTTGTTCATATAGGGTCGACTGAAAACCTCGACTTCGTTTGGACTTCCACCCGGGGCGAAACTCGAACCGGCAGCTACTTCTTCTTCGCGGGAGCTGGCTTGTCGGTTTTGGGCGCCGCCGGCGCCTTGGCGCTGGAGTCAACGTGGCTATTCAGGTATTCAATCACCTTGGGCGTCATATCAATCGTGTCGCTGAAATACAGCACGATCCGGTTGGGCACGTTGTCATCGCCTTCGAGAACCAAGTGGTAGTTCTCGTGCTCGCCAACCACTTTGACCGCCTTCTCAAAGTCCGCGGTGATGGCCTCGATTACCCGCTTTTCCTTGTCATCCACCTGGCCCTGGCGCTTCTTTGATTCGGCCTGGAGGTCCCGCATCGCCGCCTGGATCGTGTCCTCGAGGGCCTTCCGGTCCGTTTCGGACATCGTGGCCTTGCCGTCGTCATAGCGCTTCTGGTCGGCTTTGATATCTTCCAGCATCTTGTTCAGCGGCCCCTGGAGGGTGTCACGCTCCGTCTCCAGTTTCTTGTACTCGGAGATGCGTTTGTCGTAGGCCTTGAGGGCCTCATAGCGGCTCACCACACCAATCTTGTAGCCGCCGCTGGCCACCGGAGCAGCCGGAGCGGCCGCAGGGGCTTCTTTCGTCTCGGCCCCCGTGGCAGTCGAACCCATCAAAAGGCTAAGGACGAATGCGGCGCAAGCGCAGGGCAGAATCAGGGCGCGAAATTTCACGGCGTGGAATTCCTTTCTCTCTGAACTTTTTAACGGGGACCGTAATGCGTATACCCCGAGGTCAGGGCCAATCGCGAAGCCGGCTCTCGTTCGCATAAGTACTTGGCCGCGTCAAACAAGGCGCGAGTGTATC
>JACRLJ010000011.1 GCA_016215105.1 Candidatus Hydrogenedentota bacterium | reverse complement strand
GCCTCCCACTCGCCTCCCACTCGCCTCCCACTCGCCTCCCACTCGCCTCCCACTCGCCTCCCACTCGCCTCCCACTCGCCTCCCACTCGCCTTCGCCCCGGCGGTCTTCGCTCGTCGAGCGCAGGTGTACTTGGTCGCGGCGGATGAGGCGGGACTATTTGATTGCGATTTCGCCGTAGGCGATTGTGTCTGCTTTGCCTTGGTGGCCGATGACGTCGATGGTGCGGGATGGGGAGTTGCCTTCGCGGACAGTGGCGAGGCAGAACGAGTTGAAGGGGGTCTTGAACGGAACGCGGATCGGTTCGGCGGCGGATTCGGGGTGAATTTGGAGCAGGGCGTTGTAGTTCTCTTTGCCGGAGAAGAAGGTTAGCGCGTAGAGCACGCCTTCCGGGGTGAGGTGGAAGCGGGCGTGGGACGCGACGCGTTCAGCGGAACCTTCGACGAGGGTCTTGCGCGAGATCACGGCGCCGTCCTTGACGACGGCCAGTTTCATGGAGGGCACGAGGGACTTGCCGGGGAAGAACTTGTCGCGCATCAGGGCGGACGCGGTTTCCGTTTCGGTGTAGAGGATGTACGCCGTTCCGTCGGGGGCGACCCAGAGGTCCTGGTTGCTGATGTGGCCGGCGGTCTTGTCCACGTTGGCGACTTCGATGGGCGCGGCGAAGGGTTTCGAGCGCAGGTCAGGCGTCGACGTGTAGTACAGGATGCGGAACACGTAGTCCCAGGTGGCCTTGGTCTGGTCGAATTTGTATTTTTTCCATTCTTCGACGGGCTCGACGATGTCGCTGATCGCAAGCACGTGGCACGCGCCCTTCGTCAATTGCACTTGCGAGTAGCAGGAACGGATGGGATAGGTGAGCGTGCCGTTGCCCAGAGTTTCCCCGGTCTCGTTCAAGAGGCTCCAGTGCTGGACACTGGTCTTGGCGTCGATGTTGAACATCACCAATTGTTTGGCGGCCGCGTCGGCGCTGTAGCCGCGGTAGGAGTGGTCGGTGAAGGTCGTTGGGCCGTCCCACTTCGGATAGAGCGGCGTGCCTTTGGTGTCTTTGTCCGCGAGGGTGAAGCGCAACAGATAGGGTTTGCACTCGCCGTATTTCGTGCCCGGAGGGGTTTGGGAATCGTTCACGTACAGGTAGAGGGCGTCTTTGGAGAGCGTGGCGACCACGGCTGGTTCGCGCTGGCGGTAGCCTTCGGCTTCGGCCCACAGTTTCCACGCGCCGCTTTCGCGCCGCAGCAGACGCCAGCGTGTGTTGGTCAGCAGCGGCACGTCCTTGCCGGTCTCTTGCTGGCTGACGACGACGGTGTCGCCCAGGCGCGTGATGGGCGTGCAGCCGTAGGACCAGAGGGGGCCGGAGCCGTTATTGGGCGGGACGAAGGTGTAGACGTCTTCCTCGGCTTGGACTTCGACTTTGGGCGGTGCGGGCGCGGTCTCGGCGTGGGCGGTGGCAGCGAATGCAAGTGTGGAGGTAACCGCGAGGAGGAGCGTGAAGCGAATGGAGGGCATGTTTACCGCCTTTCTGCTGTTCGAGAGTGGACATGGTGTCAGGGATGAAAGTATATGCCGGAGCGGGATTGGAAGGCGAGCGCGGAGGAATGGGCGCGGGATGCGTGGGACCGAATGGCGAATGAGCCTAGGAGAGGTGAGCGCGAGATGGTGGGTTGTGGCGCCCCGGTGACGCGGCGAGACGGCGCGTCTACTTTGGGGAACGCGGGTTGGGTGGGCGTGAGGATCGAGTAGCGTTGTGACGCTGCGGAGGCGGGTATAGAGGCGTCAATGTATTGAGCTTTCGTCGTGGGACTGATATGCTCACCGCGACCATTGAGTCGTTCAACTGCCAATGCCAGATGACGGGGGTAAGAAGAATGAATGCGGGTCAAACATCCGGCGAATTGCTAGATCAGCTTTTGGTCCTGCCGCTTAATGCCATCTTCTGTTTGGCGCCGTTTTCGCCCATTTTGATCCCTGTAGTGCAGCGCTGGCTTAGGCGAATTGACAAGCCTTGGTCTATTAGATTGATAACCCCGCTCGTACTATTAGCTGGGCTATTTCCGACCCTATTGCTATGGCTATTCATCAACGGCGACTTTGGTCTCGAGCGAACAGCCATTGTCTGCAATTCCGTTGGATACACCGCAGTTGGTGACTTTGCGGTGTTTTGGGTGTTTGCCGGGCTGAATCTTGCGATCTGGTGTGCGTGCGAGCGGATCGCAAGGAGAGGGCCTCGCGGTGCCACGTTGTCCCACTCTCCCAATCGACAACTTCGAATAAGTATTCCTTTGGTGTTTGTCTTGACTGGAATTATCACACTTTACTTGAAGGACTACGTCACGCTGGAAAAGGCGGTCGAAAACGGCGATCTTAGGATGACTTACGCCCGCCTGCGGTTCAACCTCGAGGGTGTCGATGCGAACACGGGATGCGTCCGAACATATACATCCGAGCAGGTATTCACCGGCTCGGTTTTACCGATTTCTGCGAAGAATGGCAACATTGAGATAGCTATGCTTCTGCTCGACAGCGGCGCTGACGTAAACGCGTTTAACGGGTGCGCGACGCGTGACGCGCTCAGCGAAGCAGTTCAGAATCATCAACAGACCATGGTGGAGTTTCTTCTCGATCGCGGGGCAGATTCTGATAACGCGCTAGAGGTCGCTTCGGACACGGAGCAGTTGGAGACGGCTGAGCTTCTCATCAGGCGAGGCGCCAACCCAACACGAGGGCTGATTGCCGCTGCGCGGCGCGGGAATCTCGAAATCTTGCTTTGTCTTCTTGACGCCGGGGCGGATCCATTTGTCACTCCCCCACGGGGGAATATGCGAACATTTCTGGGCAATATCCCAACTGATAGCGCCGCGGGAAGGGCCATGGATCTGATCGCCATGTACATGTTGGATGTTCGTACCGTACGAGGATGCATCTGCGCTGGACGCGTGGATCTGCTGAAAGACTATCTTGAGTCTGGATATGACCCGAACGAGGGAGTTGGCCCAGGAGGCAGCGGCCAGAAGGGGCCTCTACTCCACGTGGCCTTGCACAGGCTTCTGCAGGCTGGATATCTTTTGAATCTACCCGCTGGCGCGACGGAACAGGAGTGTCTCGACGCGATCCGTTTGCTACTCGAATATGGGGCCGACCCTGAAGCGTGCGACTCGAATGAATCACGTCCGTTGGCGTTGATCGCGAGCGCGGTGTGTCTCTATCGGGATCGGAATCTGGAACTTAGCCGATGGCTTACAGCAGCGGCGGATCTGCTTATCGCCTATGGAGCCGATCCGGCAGCCCATGAGTACTCCTATACGGGTGGCGACTACTTGGGCATGGCAGGATACCTTCGCACTGTGCCTGCGACCCGAGTGGGATCTGCGTTGCGCGGGCGGACTGATTCAGGAATGGCGACGCGAAGGCGCCCAGGGTAGGCGAGAGCAAGACAGACGGTTGTGGCGCTCCGGTGACGCGGCGGGACGGCGCGTCTACTTTGGGAAGCTGATTCAATCATGTTTCGCGATGCGTTGGATTCCGCCGCGAGGCCGCTTACATCACGGCGTTCGTTCCAGGACGACGGTGAAGCAGCGGGTTGGCGCGGAGAAATCGAGGTTGACGCCTTTGCCGTCGCTCTTGATTGTGCTGGTGGACAGGGGCTTCCACTCTTGATCGAAGACTTTCGCCTCGAAGGTTCCTTCGACCGTTTCGAGCCGGGTGGTCAGGCGGTTGGAGAAGCCGTTTACCAGAATTATTTTGGTGGCTGGCTTGGTGACCTGGATGAGACCGGGGACGGCTTCAAAGAACCCGAAAAAGGCTTGGCCTTTCGCGCCCTCAATGCGGATGGCGGCGGACGGGGGTGTCGGGAGGAGCGGGGTCATCTGGCCGAGCATGAGGTCCTCTTTGTACGTGTCGTAGAACTTCAGCCACGCGCGGATGATGGCGTTGTGCGATTCCGGGGACTCGGGCAGTTTGACCGAGAAGGCGGGAACGCCGGCCATGGTGATGCTGGCCATCTGGCGCGCGACGTTTTCGTCGCTCTCGCTGATGGGCCAACTGGTGCAGCAGGCGTGGGTCAAGATTCCGGCGCCATAGGTCTTGAGATAGACAATGTCGCGGCGGTTCATGTTGTAGTCCTGCGGCGTGTCCATCGGCCAGGCGTGGGTTGAGTAGGTCTTCGCGTTGAGGTTGGCGGAGCCCCGGCGCAAAACGATTACGACATCCGGATTGTTCGTGAGCGCCTTTTCGTACAGTTGGCGCATCAGCAGGGTATACGCTTCGTGCAAGTCGGGCGAGATCGTAGCGAGTCCTTCGGCGGGCGGGTCGGCTTCCTCGGGAATCTCGAGAAAGTCGTACCAGAATCCGTCTATCCGGTAATCCTTCTGCAGCTTTTCCCAGGCGTTCACGAGGTAATCGCGCGTCTTGGCGAGGCGCGGGTCCAGATAGGCGGTGTCCTTGCCCTTCTCGCGAAGTATGCAGTCCTTCATGGCGGGATAGGCCTTGGCTTGTTTGCCCATGAGCAGCGGCGCCACGTGGAGTATGACGGCGAGGCCCATGTCGTGTACTTGGCCGATCATGGCCTTGGCGTCCGGGAAGCGGCCGGTATGGAAATCGTAGTCGCCTTCGACGTCAAAGGAGTACGCTACGCCGGGGCCGATGTTCCAGCCGGCGTCGATCTCGAGGGTCTGAACGCCGAGACTGGCGGAGCGCTTCGCATCTTCGAGGAGTTCGGCCTGATCGATTTTATCGGCGTGTGCGTACCAACTGTGCCACATGGAGCGGAACGCGTTCTTGCCTACGGGCTTCGGCGCAAATCCGCGCCACGCGTCCACAGCGTCCGCATAACCGCGCAATGCGTCGTACCAGGGGGCTTTGTTGTTGGCATTGATGTAAAGGCCGTCCTTGAAGGCGCGGACGGGCTGCAGCGTTTGGGGGGTGCGCACAAAACCGGCGCGGACGTAGCTGTTGGCGATGCCGGGGGCTTCGCCGCCGTTACTGGGGTCGTAGGTCGAGCCTTCGAAATGGGTCACGGGGACTTGGTCGAACATGCCGACGGTGAGCGTGTTATCGCCGCTCGTTTCCTGCATCCAGATTACGGGCGAGTCAATCTCGGCGCGCGCGCCGCCCTCGATTCGGAATGGCAGGTCGATGCGGTAGTTTTGTTGTGTCATCGAACCGGGGGTGAATATTTTGTACACCCGCGCATAGCTGCTCTTGAACTCGATGCGACTTTTGGTGACGCGAAAGGGCTGGTTGTCTGTGCGAGTGAGGGCGTATTCGATAACCTGGGCGGCGTCTCCCTGATCGCGGGACTTCAGTTCGAGGCGGTACGCGTCGGAGGTCCAGACTTGGCTGGCCGGGGTGTTGTTCGCGTCCGGCATCCAGAGCGGCGCGGCCGGGTCCAATTCCAATTGCAGCAGAAAATGTCTGCCAAAAGCGTCCCACCGCAGATCGCGGGCGGCTCCGGCATACGGGGGTGTAACATTAGAGGGCTTCATTGAATAGATCTCCACTTCGGCTAGTCCACAGGGTCGAACGGTGTCGTACGTGCTAGTGAGCGTGATGCGCAGCGACTTGGCTTCGGTCGAATCGAAGGATAGTTGAACGTGCGAGCCGGCCTCGGGCTTGAGCGTTCCGGAAGTGACGGCTTTCCAGGCTTGGCCGTCCATCGAGGTCTCGATGGTGAAGTCCTTGCTATGGTATTGCAGATCGATCCACTGCGCTTGGGTGAGCTTCATGCCCGTGAGCGCGTGGACGCCGGCGAAGGCGAATACTACTTGTTGAGGCAAGGTTGCGCCGTCCTTGCCGAACCAGCAATGGGGACCATCGATTTCGCCGTCCGCCAGGTTAGAGGGGGCATACTTGTCAGAGAAGACCGTGGTGGCCGTGATTCGAGTCCCCCACTCGGGCTTGGCGATATTGACGCTATGGGAATCCTTGGCGTCCGAGCTTTCGGCTATCGCGCTTGCGCTGGTGAGTAGGGCACAGGTCACCAGCAGGCGTAACGCGACTCCAATTTTTGTAGTGCGCATGTACATAGTTCTCCCTTCAATAAGTGAAGCTCATCACGCTGTTTCCGTGTCGTGATCTCGCGGTTGGCGCTCTTGGCCCAGATGGAACGCAACGCTCTTTCGCCCCTACCGGGGCTGACACCTGGACATGACGCGCATCCCACGGCTCACGCCGTGGGCTACCATCTACCGCCCCTGCCGGGGCTGACTACGCGCTTCGTACGGAACGGCGTATTAAGTACGCCTAACAAAAAGTCATGCCGGAAAATCGGCGGTTGAGGACAACCGCCCTCCCGTTTGTCCCGGCGAGGGATTGGTTGAACTCTCTCAATTATGCATTACGACACAGGAGCGATTCGCTATTTTACGGATGAGTCCTTCTTGGCGCCATTTCGGATGCAGTAGAGCCTGGCGGAAGTTCTGATGAGTAGGCGGTCACCGGCGATGGCGGGTGTGGCCATGCCCATATCGTCATCCGCGAGCGGGTTCTTGCCCAGGACTTCGAATTTGTCGCCTGCTTTCAACACGAAGGTGGCTCCGTCCTCGTCCAGGCAGAAGATCTTTCCTCCGCATGACCACGGTGACGCAGTGAAGTGATGGCCATCGGGAATTTGCTGGAGACGATACACCTCTGCGCCGGTTTGTGCGTTGAAACAACTGACCATGCCGCCGTCATTGACGACGTACAGCCGGTCACCGGTTACCAGGGTCGAGGGATTATAGGGCGCGGCCTGCGGCTGCGACCATGCGATCCACTCGTTTGATGTTTGGCCTTGGGCGAGCGAGATGTCTCCCGTGGCTCCGGGGCGGATGGCGTAGATGGGCCGGGATTTGTCGAGGACATAACCGGAACTGATGTACAGCAGTCCATTGGTCGCGTAGGGGGTGGCGATGGTGATCCCCGACATTCCCTGGAGAGACCAGAGAAGTTTCCCGTCGAGGT
The DNA here is from genome assembly GCA_016215105.1 of Candidatus Hydrogenedentota bacterium. Classification (GTDB taxonomy): domain Bacteria; phylum Hydrogenedentota; class Hydrogenedentia; order Hydrogenedentales; family SLHB01; genus JACRLJ01. The sequence goes on along the minus strand of JACRLJ010000011.1, from coordinate 7,420 downwards.
CGTAGGAGCGGACCGCCTTGGAGCCGGAGACGACGATTTCAGTGCGTTTGTCGTTGGTCCAGATTGTTGGGCTGCACCAATTGCCTCTTTCCTCGCGTGGGACGCGCCAGACTTCCTTGCCAGTGAGGGCATCGAGGGCCAGAAGATAGGAGTCTTCTTCGTTATCGTTGACCAGATAGAGACGATTGTTATGTAGCACGGGGGACGCGGCGGTACCCCAGCCGGAGGGCATTTTGTGCGGCGGGATATCTTTGTTCCAGACGGGTTTTCCGTCGAGGTCGAGACACCACACGCCGAGGTTTCCGAAGTACGCGTAGACTCGTTTCCCGTCGGTGACGGGGGTTTCGGAGGCGAAGCTATTCTTCAGGTGGATGGAAGTTTCCGGTTTGCCTTCGTGGAGAATCCGTTCCCAGATGACCTTCCCGGATTCAAGGTCCAGGCAATAGACCTTCCACTGAAGGGCGAAGCCGGGCGCGTTCTTGCGATCCCCTCCGAGATAGAGTCCCTTCTTGGGCGCTTCCAATTGGCCCGAGTCTACCGCGGTAGTTAGAAAGACCTGGTTGCCCCAGACGATTGGAGACGACCAAGCGCGTCCGGGGATATCGGTCTTCCAGGCGACGTTTTCCGTGGCCGACCAGCGATCGGGGATCGCGTTTTCATCGGCGACGCCGCGGGCGCCCGGTCCTCGGAACTGCGGCCAGTTTGCGACGACGGGTTCCGCTGGCGCGACGGCGGGCAGGGCGAGCAGACACATAGCGAGGGCGGTGACTGATTGAACTCGTAGTCTCATGGTTGTCGACCTTCGCTTGTGAATTCGGTTGAATGTCCTTGTTGAGAACGCGACGAGGGACAAGGCTAACAGAATCGGGAAAGGTTCTCCACCGGGCGCCGGGCACACAGACGAACACGGACGGACATGGACGGGCACGGACGCGCACGGACAGTCGCCGGACGCCCGGTCGGTCTTGCCAAGGGCGCCTATAAACCAGTAGAGTACACGACGGCTCTAACTGTGGGAGGACGGGTCATGACACGCATGCTTACGCTTGTTGGGGTGATTGCTTTGGGGTTGATTGCCGGGGGATGCGGACCGTCGGAGCAGCAAGGCTCCCAGACGGGTCAGACTGGCGCCGGGGGCGGGGCGACGGCAGACCAAGCGGCGGGGCAACCGTCGGCGGCGGCTCGGATGGTTGCGGCTACGAAACAGAAGGTCATTGGGGCGTCGCTGCTGACGAAGACGCACGTCTTTTATCAGGATTTGTCGGCGGCGATGGAAGAAGAAGCGAAGAAGCTGGGCTACAAGCTGATCATCCAGTACGCGGAGTTCAAAGGGGCGACGCAGAACAGTGATATCGAGACGTTTATCGCGCAGGGCGTGGACGCGTTGGTGGTGGCGCCGTGCGACTCGGCGGCGATTGCGCCGGTGATTGGCGAAGCGCAGGCGAAGGGTATTCCGGTGTTTACGGTGGATATCGCGGCGCATGGCGCCGAGGTGACCTCGCACATCGCGTCGGACAACGTGCAAGGGGGGCGGTTGATCGGCGAATACCTTGCGAAACTTCTGAATGGCAAGGGCAAGGTCGCGATTATTGACCATCCGGAGGCGGCGTCGGTGCAGGAGCGGACATCGGGCTTCGTGGAGGCGCTGAAGAAGTATCCCGAGATCACGATCGTGCAGCGCGCGGAAGGCACGGGTCAGCGCGACAAGGCGATGCTGGCGGCGCAAGACGTGTTGCAGGCCAATCCCGAGTTGAATGCGATCTTCGGGATTAACGACGATTCGGCGCTGGGCGCGTTGGCGGCGGTTGAAGCGGCGGGCAAGCAGGACAAGATTCTGATTGTGGGGTATGACGGGATACCGGAGGCGCGGGAAGCGATCCTCGCGGGGAAGGCGTTGAAGGCGGACACGGTGCAGCATCCGAAAGAGATTGGGCGCAAAGCGATGCAAGTCATCGCGGACCACTTTACCAAGAAGGATGTTCCCAAAGTTGTGCCGGTAGCGGTGGATATTATTGACGCTGCGAAGTTGAAGGCGGAGTCCGGAAAATGAGCGAGTTCGTACTGGAGATGAAGGACATCACGAAGCAGTTTCCGGGTGTCCTGGCGGTGAATAAGGCGCAATTGAACTTACGCCCCGGAGAGGTCCATTGCCTTGTTGGCGAGAACGGAGCGGGCAAGTCGACGCTGATGAAGATTTTGTCGGGGGCTCAGCCGGCGGATTCGGGCGAGATCCTTATCGACGGGAAGCCCGTGCATATCACGTCGCCGCACCACGCGCAGCAATTGGGCATTGCGATGATCTATCAGGAGTTCAATCTGAGCCCGTTTCTGAACGTGGCGGAGAACATTTTCCTGGGCCGCGAGCCGAGGCTGGGCCCAACGCCTTTTATTAATTGGACGAAGATGTACGCTGATGCGCAGGCGATCTTGGATCGGATACGCGTGAAGCTTGACGTGCGCAAGCCGGTGAACGAATGCAGTGTAGCGCAGCAGCAGATGGTGGAGATTGCGAAGGCGCTGTCGTCCAACTCGAAGATTATCGTGATGGATGAGCCATCGGCGACGCTGACGGATCACGAGCTGGAGGCGTTGTTCGAACTGATCCGGGGGTTGCGGCGCGAAGGCATAGGGATGATCTACATTTCGCACCGGCTCGAGGAGATTTTCGGGCTGGGCGATCGCGTGACGGTGATGCGCGACGGCAACTATGTGGGGACGTATCCGGTAGCGGAGGTCACGCGCGAAGACTTGATCAGGATGATGGTGGGCCGCGAACTCAAGGATGAGTTTCCGAAGGACATTGTGGCGCGCGGTCCGGAGCGCTTGCGCGTTGAAGGGTTGACCAGGGATGGCGTGTTCGAAGACGTTAGCTTTGCGGTACATGAGGGAGAGATCGTCGGATTGACCGGACTGGTGGGCGCGGGGCGCACGGAAGTGGCGCGGGCGATATTCGGCGCGGACGCGATTACGGGGGGGCAGATCTTTCTCAGCGGGAAGCCGATCACGGTGAAATCGCCGAAGGACGCGATACGGCAAGGGATTGGGCTGCTTACCGAAGACCGCAAGAACCAGGGGCTGGTGCTGGGCATGACGGTTTGCGAGAACACGACCTTGGCGAATTTGAAGTCGCTGGTTCGTTTTGTGTTTGTGGATCACAGGCGCGAGCGAACCGTAACCGAGCAGTACGTGAAGGAACTTCAGATCAAGACGCCGAGCGTGGAACAAACGGCGCAGAACCTTAGTGGCGGCAACCAGCAGAAGGTCGTGTTGGCGAAGTGGCTGTTTACGCAGTCGAAAGTGCTCATATTCGATGAGCCGACGCGCGGCATTGACGTGGGCGCGAAGGTCGAAATCTACAAGTTGATGAACGACCTGATGCGGCGGGGGGTGAGCATTTTGATGATCTCGAGCGAATTGCCGGAAGTGCTGGGCATGTGCGACCGTGTGCTGGTCATGCACGAGGGGCGCCTGGCGGGCGAGTTGTCTCGCGCGGAGGCGACGCAGGAAGGGATATTGCGGCTGGCGACGGGCGAGAAGCCTGCCCATGTCGGATAGGGGTCAAACCCGGCGCTGGCTGGCCACCTACGGATTACTGATCGCGGCGTTGGTAATTGAGTGCGTGGTGTTTGAGGCCGCGTCGCGGGGCCTGGGGCGTCCAACATTTCTTTCGTGGGGCAGTTTCGTCAACGTGCTGAACCGGGCGACGGTCAACGGCATTCTTGCAGTCGGCATGACGTACGTCATCATTTCCGGCGGGATAGATCTGTCTGTCGGCTCGTTGATATCCCTTGCGGGGGTGATTTGCGCGCTCATTGTGAAGTCCGCCGGTCAACCGGCTGAGTGGACAGAGTGGACGACGTGGACAGGGGTATGGTTGCTGGGCGCCGGCTGGTTGGCGGCGCTGGCGGCGGGCGCGGTATCCGGCAGCGTTGCAGGGTTGTTCATTACGCGGTTTCAGATACCCCCGTTCATTGCCACGCTGGCGCTGATGAGTTCGCTGCGCGGTCTGGGTTACATCATCTCCGGCGGGGAGCCGATATCGAATCTTCCGGCCGCCTATACGACGATAGGCCGGTATTGGATGGGGGGAATCTTCCCGTTGGCGGCGTTTCTCATGCTTTTGTGTTTTGGCGCCGGCGCCGTCGTTCTCGAGGAGACTCGGTTCGGGCGGCACGTTCGCGCGATTGGCGGGAACGAGGAATCGGCGCGTCTGAGCGGTGTCCGGGTGGGACAGGTCAAGTGGGGGGTGTACTGCATCTGCGCGGTGTTGGCGGCGTTGGGCGGCGTCATAACGTCGTCGAAGCTGGGGTCCGGCGCTCCGACGACGGGCCAGGGCGCGGAGTTGGATGTGATCGCGTCGGTCGTGGTGGGCGGGGTGAGCCTGTCGGGCGGACGCGGGACGATGGGGGGAACGTTTCTCGGGTTGCTGATCGTATCGGTGCTGGGGAGTGGGTTGAACTGGGTAGGCGTGGAGACGTTTGGGCAGCAGGTGATCCTGGGGGTGGTGATCTTGGCGGCGGTGTTGCTGGACCGGGTGAAGCGGGCGGCGTGAGTGGTGTATCTCAAGACGGCGCGCAAGCGACGCTACAGCCCTCGGAGGACGTTCGGAAGCTCCCTTGCAGATGAGATGTTCGGCAACGATGGCAAGGCAGAAGATCGCATGATGCTCTCGGACCTTCCAAACGAGAGGGCCTTGTCCCTCACGGATGAAAGACCGTGATTACGCGCATTTTGGCGCCCAGACCGGCGGCTGAGGACAGCCGCCCTCCCGCGTCAGGCACGAATTTGGGTATCTCAGCGCCTTGAACGTAGTGCTGACGCGGACGTAGGATCGCACTCGCACGGTGCGTTGGGGAGATTGTGAGCGAGTTCATAAGGGAGGCCTCGAACGACATGAGCGACGCCGAGCGTCTTGAACGGAATTCGGAATGGGAAACGATCCGGTTTTTTGCCGTAGCGTGCATTCTCGTTGCGGGACTGATCCTTGCGTATGACGCGGCCCTTGTTGTTGAAACGTATGTTTCTTCCTCGAACGGTATTGGACCCAAGACGGACGCAGTCCTGGTAGCACTGGCGCCGTTAAGCGCATGGGATGCCGTCCGCATAACCCTGCTTCTAGTAATGGGCGTTGGGCTCTTGTGGCGGAGGCGCTGGGAGTGGTGGCTCGCGCTGGGATCTAGCTCGACGATGCTAGTGTTAGCGATTTCTGAATCCTACTATCGGTATCGGTTCTATCCTGAACCGCCCTTTCTTGTAACCCTCGTGGTCTTCCTTCTTCTTCCCTCGATGAGAACGGCCTTTCGCCGGTCTGACGACTTGAAGGAGATGGTCGCTACCGGGAACCGAGTTGATGGGGTGGCCAACGAGGTTCGGGCCATGGGTTGGCTAGTTCTACTGACAGCCTTGAAGGCGCCCAATGCGGTGTTTATTCTAGTGCAACTTGCCAGTGAGCCGTCGGGGCTTCAAACGCCAGTCGGCTGGGACGAGCGGCTGAAGGCTATTCTGGTCGCCGATGTTGTTATGGGCGCCGCCGCTGCCGCCGCCGGTTTCGGCATGATTTTGCGTCGGTCATGGGCACGGCGTACAGCGCTGTTCTTTGGGGTCATCGTCATTCTGGGTTATGGGTTGAATTGGTACATGTCGGTAAAGTATCCGTCGGATTGGGCGCAGGGTGTTCCATCCAACGGTCCAGTCGCACGGGGCGCCAATTGACGGACGCGAAGGAGTGTGTCAGAAGACCGCGCTACCGCGCTTACGTTCGCCGTCCGCGGGAGTCCTGCGCCCCTGCGGGGCTGACACGTTAGGGTGAACGTTTCCGGGGGTTCCCTGTCGGTCACCCCCGGCTACTCTCCTGGCGTCCCTGCGGGACTTAGCCTATGACTGCGGATGCGGTTTCGAGCAATTACCGTTGGGTGATTTCGGGTACTCTCCTGGCGTCCCTGCGGGACTCGGATTCCCAGCGCTTGTAATGTTGGTCGTGACTCCGGAAATCGGCGGGGAAGGCGAGGGTGAATTCGCTTATCGGATGTACATGCGTAACGCAGGGTCGTGGCGCCCCGGCTGCCCGCGCTCATCGAGCGCGGGCGTACTTCGGATGACTTGATTCACAGGCGGGTTCCGGTTCGAGTAGCGTCGTGGAGAACGAAGAGTCCAATCGGTGGTGTCTGTCCCTCGCCCCGAAACGTTCTTGGGTCTACCGCTACTTCGTTTCTTTTTGCTCGGATGAGGATTTGGCGGCCGCCGCGTCTTTCTTGGCTTTCGCGGCGGACTGGATTTCCACCTCGGTCAGGGTGCGCAATTGGATATTGCGGATGGCCCCGCCGGTGCGCCATGTCGCGATTCCCAAGGGCGTGGATTTGTCGACCTCCCAGCGGATACCGATGGTGCGGCCGTCGGTCGAGACGTCGACGATATCCTTGTCGTCGATCCAGGCTTGAATGCGCTTTTCCGTGGCGCACAGCCGGATCTTGTACCATCGGTCTTTCTCGAAGGACATGAACCGCGCCGTATCGTTGTTGTAGGCGTCTTCGTAGTCGAGACTGGAGATCCCGACGCAAGTTCCGCCCCAGCCGCCGACGATGAGCGAGCAGGGGTCTTTTCCGTACGGAAAGGTCAGACCGCAAAAGAAGTCCTCGCCCGCGACGCGTTTGGCTTCAAGAGAGATCTCGTAATTCATCCGAACCAGGGGGCCGGTCCACGTAATCCCTGTGATGTCATTGCCCTCGTCCAGAAACACCGTGCCGTCCTGGACACGGATCTTGCCCGTGCCGACGAATCCCGAATCCTTCCAGCCCTTCTCGTCTTTGAGTTCGGTCCCCCCGGCCAAATTCTGTTTGAGGGGGAAGTCCAATACCGGTCCGACGCCGTGGACTTCGTCACTCTTGCCGCTCTTGTGTTTGGCGGCCTTCTTTTCGTCCGGGGGCGCGGGCTTGGTGGAGTCTGCCCCGGCCCCATTGAGCGCCAGCGCCAGCGCGAAACACATCGCAACTGCGCACCGGAACTTCGAACCGGCTCCCAACGCGCGTGTAGAACGGTTCATGACAGATCCTTTCTCTAGAGCCGCCTCCGGAGAACGAGTCTTCGTCCCACTACACGCGGCTACGCCGGGTCCATCCCCTGAGGAGTCCGAGTGTACTCGGCGGGCGCCAGACGCGCAACTTCGCGAGGCCCTGCATTTCCCGGGCCGCACTGGCTCAATCGCTCCAGCATATGCCGCTATATATGATGGGCAGTTGTTTCAGGTGGCGGAGCGCTGTGAGGAGCGCGAGGAACTTCAACGCAGAGTCGCAGAGGGCGCAGAGGAACGCGGAGAGGCGTGTGAAAGGCGGAGACGTGAACCACAAAGAACGCATAGAACACACCGCGGCATAGCCGCAACCAAAGTGAATAGGCGTTTCCGAAAGCCGTAATCTGATTGTGT
>JACRLJ010000061.1 GCA_016215105.1 Candidatus Hydrogenedentota bacterium | reverse complement strand
CGAGGAAACGAACTCGCTGAACTCTCTTCATTTTCCGTGTATTCCGTGCGCTCCGCGGTTAACCGACTTTGGTTGCAACGTCGTAGCGCCGGCTTCCAGCCGGCATCACTTCGCCGCGACACTGCCGGCGAGACGCCGGCGTTACATCAAAAACAATCCTTCCAGCGCCTCTCTTCTTTTTTTCAATTTACTTTTCTCTTCATTCTCTTATCTGTGAACGTCTGTGTCATCTGTGGACAACTCTTATCAGCGGATTACACAGACTTGCACAGATGGGAGACCCACTCGAAGCGCATGAAATTGTAGGATAGAGGGAACTCTCCCGCGTATGTCCGATGATCGCGCCGCATACGCCCACGGCGCCGGGGGTTATGATCGTCATCTCCCAGTCTGTGCAAGTCTGTGTAATCCGTGTAGCCAACGCTCCTATAGTATCTTCGTCAAATCCTGCCGGGTATAACCGGTCGGAATGTCGATCTTCTTGTCGAACGCGCGTTTGAAATCCGGCGCGCCCGGATACGGACTCGAGAACATCCATTGCAGCCGCGCCTGGACTATCGCCGGGATGCGCGGCCTCATGGCAGAACCTGCCGCAGTCAGTAGAGTTTGCGTGACAGCTCCGGTACTGGTCCTCACGTTCCACGGGGCATTCCAGTACTGCACGAGGGTATCGTTGCTCGACTGGGCCTGATCGAGGCCGCCGTACGTAAACAGAGGCCGCAGCAGGCCAAAGTCCGTGGACCAATCCGTTCTTATGATACTGCCGCTGATTCCGTCTTCGAGGATAATCCCATCCGAAATAACGTAGTCGCCGGCATATCTATTGAGCAGTCCGGAGTTGGGAGCGTTGGGCTGATTCCACGCATTGCCCACTTCGCCGGCCAGCATCCGAATCCACGCTTCACGCTTCGCGGCCCGCGCAAATTCATCCGCGACAAGACTGGCCTGCGCCGGACTCAACGCGGATACGTCGGTGGCGGATATCAAAGTGCTCGCGTATTGGGCGAGTGTTTGAGGATTCGCCGTGTCGGGATATGCGGGCTGGTTCCAGTCAATCGGGAAATTGTCGAGGTCGTTTACATTGGGCTCGACGTAGCGGATAAGCGCAAAGGTCTTGGCCGGCTTCGCCGTGTCCGTCACGATGTTCGCGTTCGGGTTTTCCGGCGTGACCGATTCGGAGTTCACGCCTCTACTGTTGGTCACGCCATCGGTGACGTGCAGCACATACGTGATTCGCGCCAGGTTGTCCCCGCCGCCGCCCGCGAATCCGCTGGTGTCCACCACGCCGATAAATGTGAAGCCGATGGGCGTTCCGAAGAAGTTGTAGTAATCGCCGCGGTCGCGGGACGTGAACGCAGTGGTCAAATCGCGATCGATCACGTCGAACGTGGCCCGCGCCGTCGAGAACGCGTCGATGTTTTGCGTGCCCTGCTTCACCGAGCGGACGCTGCTCACGAACAGCATCGTGATACCGGCCATCACCGTGCCGAATACGGCCATGGCGACGAGCAGTTCCACGAGGGAGAAGCCGTGGGTGGGGGCTGGGGTTTGGGGTCTGGGGGATAGGGTCTGGGGTTTGGGGTTTGGGGTCTGGGGTTCAAAGTAGACGCGACGGCTCGTCGCGTCCGATACGCTATCCAGACCGAAAGAGACTTCCCCGCCCCGCTCTGCGCCATGACTCCGGTGATGCGTGTTCTCGCCCATGCTTGTAGCGCCTAGGATGCGGCGGGACGCCGCATCTACTTTAACGCGACGGCTCGTCGCGGCGCTCGCGTTCGCGCTCTGTCGATTCGGGATACTCATGCCATTCTCACTGTTTGGCCACGTTCCGAAGAAGTTGTAGTAATCGCCGCGGTCGTAACCGCGCTGAGGAAGGACGGCGTGCTCCGAAGCAGGTTTTCCGCGCCCGCCGCGCGGACCTGGCACAGACGCGAACTGGCCAACTCCGCCACGATGGTGCGTTCCGCGGCGACGCGCGCCTGCCGCAACGAGTCGGGAAACATCTTGAAGATCGCGATAATCCCCACCCCGAGGATGACCATGGCAATCAACACTTCAATCAGGGTAAACCCTTTGCGTTCGGACATCACGATACTCCTCATGTGGGTTCCCCGTATGTAATCTTCAACCGGCCCATGGTCGGATATAGCTCGATAATGTACGGCGCCACGGGCACGGTGCGACCGGTATCGGCGTAGCGTTCTTGCGGCAAGGCGTCCGGCGCCGGCCCAACGAATAGCTTCACACGTCCGCCGTTATTCGCAACGGTGTCCTTGATAGTCCCGTTCGGCTTGAACACGTGCGCCGGCATTAGGCCGCCCACAAATGGAAGCGCGGGGCAGGACGGACCCGCCGCGGGTATTGTGAAATCGCTGATGATTTGCGTGATCGGCTGACTGCGGGCGTCCCACAACTCGACCGGAATAAATCCGGCCGCATTCGCGTCGCACCCGTTCAACAGAATCGCGGCGTCTTTCCTCATGAGCTGGAAGCCGCCGTTATCATCTCGAACCGGAACAAATTTGCCGGACGCATCCGTGAATTCGTATTCGCCAATTCGCATTGCGCGCGCCATCGCCATGGCGTCGACAACAGCGACTTCGGTTCCGGTTACGCTGTCGGTACGGGTCCGCAACCGATAGACAATCGCCGTGTCGACGTGATACGTCGTTGCATACACCTGCGCCGCTTTCATCAACGTATAGAGCTCGCGCGCCGCGGCGCGCGTGGTGTCCTTCGAGAAGAGCCCCATCTTGGCCAGGCCCGGCACAGCGATGGACGCGAGCAACGCGATCACGGCCATCACGATGATCATTTCCACCAGCGAAAAGCCGGGCTGTCTTTGATTCTGCCGAATCATGTTCAGGTGTTCCAGTGCCGCAAGCGGCCGGTCACGTGTTCGAGGTTAGTTGTAGAACCTGCTCCAACCGCCGCCCTTGTCCCAACTGTTGATATCGTCGCCACCGCCCTTGTGTTCGTCATCGGGCAAATCCCGCGCGACCAATTGATCGGTGACTAGGTTCTCGCCCACGGACCAGACATAGGCGACTTCTTCGGCTGACGCAGGATAACCAAACGCCGCAATCCCGACGCCGGGATAGACATCGTCACTCCGGGGATTGCCCGGCAGATCCATTTGCGCTTCTGCATAGGCTTGGTCGTCATACCGGTAGGGCAGGTATCCCGTCTCACCCGGCTTCACCGGGCCCTTTGTCGCTCGCCAGCAACGGAATGGAATCGTTGGATACGCATTCTTGTCCCACGGTCCCGGCCAAAATTGATACAGGCTTCCAAACGGGTCTTTCGGCACGTCCATGTACTGCGTGCCCAGCTTGGCGAGGACGTTAGGGTCGAACACAAGAGCAGTGCTGGAAACATCGGCGTCACGGCCGCCGCGAAGTAACTCGTAGAAAACTGTGGAGTAGACTTGCTGCGCGGCCAGGAATGCATCGACGCTTGCCCCGTTTACCAGGTAGTTGCGTTTGATGTCGGAGAAGCTTGCGTGGAAGTTCCGCACGCTGTCTGGCGTGAACAACTGCATCACGCTCCGGCGATCCGCGTCCGTGAGCAGCTTGGTGAGCGCCAATTGAATGCCGTTGATTTCCGTCTGCGCTTTTGTCAGACTCCCTAGTTCGTCCCGCGATCACGCCGTAACGCCGGCGCGCTGCGGAACAGAAGTTGCACGACCTCAAGTCTCATTCCGGCCGCCGCATTCTTGCACGATTTAAGCGGCCCGCCCAAAGGCCCCGCCGGAGCGCCCCAAACGCTTCCGGCCGCCTGTCTACTCTAGTTATACCATGCTTTCCTCAGTTGCCGCTGATGGCGTCGCCGAGGTTGAAGATAGGTAAGTAAAGTGAGATAACTATGAAACCGATAATAGCCCCCAACACGATGATGATAATCGGCTCCATCATCTGCAACATGGCCTCGACTGCGGCCTCCACTTCAGCGTCATAGATGTCCGCAACCTTGATCAACATGGTGTCGAGACTGCCGGTCTCCTCACCCACGTCGATCATGTTCACGACCATCGCGGGGAACACCTTGGACTCGTCCAGCGGCGCCGCGATCGTGTCGCCTTCTTTGATGCTGTCGTGGACTTTCTGAATGGCGCATTCAATGACGTAGTTGCCGATCGTCTCCTTGGTAATTCGCAACGCTTGCAGAATCGGCACACCGGACGTGATGAGGGTGCCCAGCGTGCGCGCGAAACGGGCCACGGCCACCTTGGTCACCAAATCACCGATCAACCACACCTTGAGAACCACCCAGTCCATGCCGCGCTTGAGCGCCGGGATCTTGTGGAGGAGTTTCCTCACGATGATCGTGCTGTTGAGACCGAGCAAGAGCAGCCACCAGCGGTACGCCATGAAGTCGCCCACGTCCACCAGAAACTGCGTGGGCCCCGGCAGGCCTTTTCCGAAATCCTTGAACACTTCGGCGAACACCGGCACCACCTTGATCAGCAGGAACGACACGATACAAGTGGCAATGATGATCACCGCGCTCGGGTAAATCATGGCGCCCTTCACGCGGCGGCGAAGCGCGGCGCGGCGTTCCATGAAGATCGCCAGACGCGCCAGCACCACTTCGAGCATACCGCCCAGTTCGCCCGCGCGCACCATGTTGACGTAAAGGCGGTCGAACTGCTTGGGATGCTTCGCCAACGCCTCGGAGAAAGTGCTGCCCTGCTGAATATCCGAGCCAATTTCCCGCAGAATGTCGCGCAGTTTCGATGGCTTCTGCTGGGCAATCAGGATGTTGATGCTGCGGAGCAGGGGGAGACCGGCGTCGATCAACGTGGACAACTGGCGCGTCATGATCACCAGTTGCTTGGCCTTCACACCGCCAAAATACAGCTCGCTGACGCCGCCCTTCTGCCGGCGCGCGCGCTTCTCGTCGCCTTTGGTGGCTTCGCGGACCTGCGTCGGGTAGAGGCCCAAATTACGGACATCGTTAATCGCCAGCGCCTGACTTTCCGCTTCCACGATTCCGAAGGCCTCTTTGCCGTCTTTGTTGATCGCTTTGTACGCGAACTTGCTCATGAACGGTCTCCATCGAGTGCGGCCTCGAATCAGGCCGGACTCCAGTTTCCGCGCGGCGCCTCTCGTCGGCATAGCGCGCTCGCGCGCGCCGTTCCGCCCATTCGGAGCCGCGCTCGGTTATTCGTCTTCCTCGAACTTATCCGTGTGCGTCAAGACTTCCTCGGCGCTGGTCAGACCCTTCACGGCCCGCATCAGGCCTTCCTCACGCAGGGTCCGCATGCCGAGATGGCGCCGGGCGTAACGGCGCAACTCATGCACCATCGCGCCGTTTAGAATCAGGTCGCACACCTTCTCGTCCACCGTCATCAACTCAAACAGGCCGACGCGGCCCTTGTAGCCTTTGAAGTCGCAAGCCGGACACTTCCCCGGCTTGTACAGGACCAGGTTGGGGTCGTCACGCCAATGCTTGGGCAGGGCCAACTCTTCCATCAATTCGGCGTCGGGCCGGTAGGGCTGGCTGCAATACCGGCACAGAATTCGAACCAGCCGCTGCGCCAATACGCCGGCAAGCGACGACGTAATGAGGAACGGCTCCACCCCCATATCCAGCAAGCGCGTAAGCGACTCCGGAGCGCTGTTGGTGTGCAGCGTGCTCAGCACGATGTGTCCGGTCAGCGACGCCTCGACGGCGATCTGCGCCGTTTCAAGGTCGCGGATTTCACCGACCATCACGATGTCCGGGTCCTGGCGAAGGATCGAGCGCAGGCACGCCGCGAATGTTAGCCCGATTTCCTCTTTCACGTGAACTTGGATAACCTGATCGAACTGAAGTTCCACGGGGTCTTCCGTCGTAATGATCTTTACACCGGGGTCGTTCAGTTCATTGACGCACGCGTAGAGGGTCGTCGTCTTGCCGCTACCGGTCGGACCGGTAACCAGGAAAATGCCGTTCGGCTTGTGGATGATAGTCCGAATCGACTTCAACTGTTCGTCGTCGAGCCCAACTTTCTCCAGATCGACTTTGACCGCGGTCCGGTCCAGAATACGCATCACCACGCATTCGCCATACAGCGTCGGCAGCGTGGAAACACGGATATCAATGTCCGAGTCGCCCACCTTGAGTTCGATACGGGAGTCCTGGGGAAGCCGCCGCTCGCCAATGTCCATGTTCGACATGATCTTCACACGGGACGTGAGCGCAAGCGCCTGCGTCTTCGGCGGATTCACCACTTCCTGGAGCATGCCGTCCACGCGCAGCCGGATGCGGAAATCATCCTCGTACACCTCGAAATGAATATCCGAAGCGCGCTTGTGAACGGCGTCGAGCAACACCAGATTTACGATCTTGATGACTTCGGGCTCTTGCGCGAGCAGGATCAGGTTGTCTACGTCGCCGACGATTTCCTGCTGGCCCAGTTCTTCCATGGTCAAGGCGGCGTCGCCAACTTTGTCAACCAGTTCCTGCAGGTTCTGCTGGATGGAGTCGGTCTCAAACGCGTAGTTGCTTTTGAGGCTGTTTTGAATGTCCTGAGGGTTGCTCACCGCGCCCTGTACCGGGCGGCCCAGAATCTGAGAGAGATCGTCGAGCAGGCCAATGTTCAGCGGATCGGCCATGGCCACGATCAGCACACCGTCCTTCTCGCGAACCGGAATGATGTTGTAGAAGCGCGCCACATCCGAAGAGACCTGGCTCAGGATCTCTTCCTTGATCTTCACCTTGGTGATGTCCACGCGTTCCATGCCGGCCTGGACCGCCAAGGCCTCGACGATGTCCTGCTCGCTGCAGAATTCCATCTTCACGAGGACGCGGCCGAGCATGTCCCCCGTCATGCGCTGACGCTGCATCGCCTCGTCGAGTTCGAGCGGGCGGTTGTCACGATGCCTTACCTCACTTAGGTTGCGGCCCTTGCGGATCTTCCATGCCCATGTTGCGCGCGTTGGCCGCAAATTCGTCGGCCATCTGCGCGCGGCCCAGCGCATCCTCGTACTTTACGATGCCTTTGCGGTACAGCGCGAGCAAATGCTCGTCAAGCAGATTCATCCCGTACTTGTGGCCGGTTTGAATCGCGGACGTAATACGAAACGACTTGTTTTCGCGAATCAGGTTCTGAATCGCGGGCGTCGTAATCATCACCTCGAACGCCGCCACGCGCCCGAATCCGCTCTTCTTCGGCACCAGCGTCTGCGAAATCACCGACTTGAGATTACCTGCCAACTGGGTACGGATCTGTTCCTGCTGGTTCGTCGGAAACGCGTCCACGATACGGTCAATCGTACGGACGGCCCCCGTGGTGTGAAGAGTGCCAAACACCAAGTGGCCGGTCTCGGCCGCGGTCACCGCCGCGGTGATGGTCTCGAGGTCGCGCATTTCCCCCACCAGAATCACGTCGGGGTCTTGGCGCAGGGCGCGCCGGAGGGCCTCCGCGAAGGTCGGCACATCCACACCCACCTCGCGCTGCGTGATAATGCTCTTCTTGTGGGTGTGATAATATTCGATCGGGTCTTCAATGGTGATGATGTGATGGTCGAATTCCGTGTTCAGCCAATCGAGCATCGTGGCCAAACTCGTCGTCTTGCCCGAACCGGTCGGGCCCGTGACCAGAATAAGGCCGCGGGGCTGATTGATCACCGTTTTCAGGCTCGGAGGAAGACCGATTTCCTCGAAGGTCATGATCTTGCGCGGAATCAGCCGCAGCACCAAACCCACGTTGCCGCGCTGTTTGAAAAGCGATACACGGAACCGGGCCACGTCTTCGAACGCGAATCCAAAGTCGGCGCCGCCAACTTCCTGAAGTTCCTGTTGATTGTCCACCGACGCGATACTTTTCATGAGCCGCTCGGTGTCGTCCGGCGTCAAGATATCATCGCCAAAAAACTGCAGATGTCCGTGTACGCGTCCCACCGGAGGGTTATCGACGGCAAGGTGCAAGTCGGAGCCCTCGCGGTCGATCAACATCCTCAACAAACTGACCATCTCGTACGCCACGCGCCAGTCTCCTTACCATCCCGCTACGCGATTAACTGAATTGAGTCCAACCATCCGCCGTCCGGAAACGGAGGCTACGGCGCCGCCACTCGAGACAACTGCTCGTCGACCGACGTCACGCGATTCACTTCTTCTACCGTTGTAATGCCCGACAACACCTTGCGCCATGCGTCCTCGCGCATGGTCGTCATGCCGTTGTTGCGCGCGGCGCGCCGCATTTCGCCCGCCGCTGAATGGTGCATAATCATGTGGCGCATTTCGTCGTTGTTCATCAACAACTCATACACTCCGATACGCCCCTGATAACCGGTCTGATTGCAGTTGTCGCACCCGCGCCCGTGGAAGAATTCCACCTTCCGCACGTCCACTGGAAAACCCAGCCGCTCAAACTCTATTTCAGAAGGAATATACGGCTCCTTGCACGTGGTGCAGTTCATGCGGACCAAACGCTGCCCCAGCACCGCGCGCACACCCGACGCCACCAGGAAGGACTTTACCCCGATATCCGTCAAACGAACGAACGCCGCGGGCGCGTCGTTGGTGTGCAACGTCGAAAACACCAAGTGACCGGTCAGCGCCGCCTTGATGGCGATTTCCGCGGTCTCACTATCGCGGATTTCACCGACCATCACGATATCCGGGTCCTGACGCACGATGGATCGCAGCGCCCGCGCAAAGTTCCAGCCAATGTCATGGTTGATCTGAACCTGATTGATCCCGTGGAGCTGGTATTCCACCGGGTCTTCCACGGTGATGATCTTCGTGTCTACCTGGTTCAAATTGTGCAGCGACGCGTACAGCGTCGTCGTTTTGCCGGAACCGGTCGGGCCCGTTACAAGAACCACCCCCGTGCTGTGGCCCAGCAATACTTCCCACCGGTCCTGGTCCTCGGCGCTAAAGCCAAGCTGACCCAGCCCCAACAGAAGCCCGCTCTTGTCCAAAATACGCATGACCACGCTCTCGCCGTGGACCGACGGCAGCGCGCTCACGCGGAGGTCAACCACCTTGCCGCCTAACTGGATCTTGATGCGCCCATCCTGCGGTACGCGGCGCTCCGAGATGTCCATTCCCGACATAATCTTCAAGCGCGAAACAATGGAGGGCTGGGCGCGTTTCGGCGGCGGCGGCATCAAGTGGAGCACGCCGTCAATACGGTACCGTATCTTCAGATCGAACTTGCCCGGCTCGACGTGAATATCGCTGGCGCGCAGACGGAACGCCTCCAAGATGAGTTTATGCACGTACCGGACCACCGGGCTGTCCGCATCGTCCTCATCTTCGGTCATGCCCGGCCCCGTATCTCCTTCCATGTCCATGCTGTCCATGCTCATGCTGCTCTGACTGATATCGTCGGAGCTCATGCTGCTGCCCATGCTGCTCAGGCTCGAGCCCATGGAACTGACATTGGACATGGTGCTCAATGTGCTCATCGTGCTCTGGCTGCTGACTGTTGAAAGCATGCTTTCAACCGTACTATCCGTCAGGCCATAGTACTTGGCCAGCCCTAAACTGATTTCTTCGGGTGACGCGAGCTGCGGGCGGATCGACCGATCGAGCAGCCGCTCCAAATTGTCCAGCATGTTGATATTGGTGGGATCGGCCGTGGCCACAACCAGCGAAGGACCGTCTTCGGCGAGCGGTATCACGCGGTACACCTGCGCCACACCGGTGTCAATGAGATTGAGTATTGCCTTGGGTATCTCGCGTTCGGAGATCTTGATGATGGGAATGCCGAGCTGGTCGGCGAGACCCTCGGCGATATGGTTCTTGCTGATGTAATTCAGCCGAACCAGAATTTCGCCCAGCTTCCGGTGCCCCATGGTCGTCTGCTGGCGATGGATGGCCTCGTCGAGTTGGTTCTGCGTGATGATGTTGCGCTCGACAAGGCGCTGTCCAAACAAACTATACCCTGTTTGTTGCACGGTCCACCTATCTTTCCATGGGAATCTGACCCCACAGGGCTAGAACGCGGGTTCGAGCGCCGGCCTCGGTGGATCGCCGCCACGACATGGGACGGCCAACCAGCGAAGTGAGACACCCACACCAAAGAACACGGCCCCGAACAGACGTGAACTTCGGCGCGGTAGTTCGCCCCCGCAGATGGGAACGCCGAATTGACGCCTCATCTGTCCCAGTGGGACGTTCCAGCCTCGGTCCTCGCATATTCGGAGTCACAATCGCTTCAAACGGAGTCATACTCCCGGCCATACAGACTCTACCAGATAGAGACTGCTGTTGTCAATGTAAATACTGCAAGCAACCGTTGATACTGTTGGAGTTATATCCACTTTTGTCAATTAATTACCAGGCGCCGGATTCCGGCTCCTGGTGATCGTGAATTCGACGATTGGCGGGAACAATCGCCGCGCTTCGTGCGCCGTTTCCGCGCGAAAAGCCGTGCGTGTCCCTCACTCGATTCTCCCAAACAAGAACCCGCCGCCAACCACGGCCCCGATAAATCCGTGGCTACTGCTCGCCTTGACAGCAAGATACCGCGCCATACCGTGCGCAACTCTGTCAGTCAACGTATATTCTTGCCGATGCAGGGGAGGATGTCAAGGGTAAAATGCCGGACTGGAGCGCAGTGAAGACCGGCGCCCCGGAACGGCGCCCGGATTCGCCGGAAGGAAGAAAGGAATTGGCTGGCTGGGAGAGTCTTACGCGCGAGGCGACACAAACGTGAGCCGGCACTCTAGCCCTTTTTGATCGCGCGTCAACCTCAGGTAATCCACCTGAGGCACGGCTATGAGATTCTTGCTCGCGTACACCTTGTGCAGGAAATTGACCACTTCGTCAATGGCGACACCATTCATGGTCAGTTGTACCTGGGAATACGCTCCGCCAAGCGTCGCATTGCTTTGCACCTTGAGATCGGCTCGTCCCTTCAGGTCCGTGTCACTAAGGTTCTTGAGGTAGACAAAAAGATCGAATCCTCGAGGGCGCGCGGCGGCGACCGTCTTGAACGCCGTCTGGCCGCTCCGGTCACTCTCGATATCCGCCTCGAACGTGCGGAGCTTCTTGATTCGGTCGCGGGCCTCCGTAACGTTCTTTTTGGAAAGCTGATATTTCTTGATGGGGCCTTGCGCGCCCAGATAGACGCCCCATACCAGGAGCACGATCGCGCCAATGGCCAGCACACGGCGGTCCCTGGGCTGCAAGTTAAGTTTGGCCACGTCTTATCTCCTGTCAAGGGCCTTGGGCCCGAAATCACTTTCCAACGCACTGTCCGATCGGTCTGATCCGTCCGACCCATGTTCGCGGCTACGCCGCATCACGGTACCGCGGTAAACTTGAACGTATTCTTGTTGTCCTTGGACTCGTGCGATACGTCCGAATCCACTTTGAACACCTTCGACTCCTTGAGCTTCTCATGCGCCTCGTTCACGGCGGCCGGATCGTTTTCTTCGCCCACGATCTCGAGGTGGGGGCTGCGGCCCGCCGTCAGCTTCAGCGAGGTGATTTGCGCCCTCCCGCCGCTGGGCATCACCGCGGCAATCTCCGCCAGCACATCCAGGAACGTGGGCTTCTGAAACAATTCCACGGCGCGTGTGGTGTCTACGCCCGATGTCGATACCCGATCGATTTCCTTCATGAAGTTTTCCGCGGTAATCATGCCCCCAATATCCTTTTCAGGCCGTGTTTGCGCCAAGGGGGAGTTCGGAAACGCCCGCTGAAATAGCTCCCAGGCCTCCTGGCCGATCCGTTCGGTCTCGGCTACGTTGTTGCGGTAGTCCAGATAGCAGTACGTCCCGTAGCCGATTACCGCCGCGAGCGCCAGACAGGACGAAAACGCCGCGTGGATCGCCACGCCCCGCATGGCCTCGGGCCGGCGGAGCTCGCCCTTGCGAAAGTCGAAATCGAATCCGCCCCCGGCCGCCGCAACCGCGCAGCCAATCGCCGCCTCCCAGCGGTTGTTTTCATTGGCCGCCAGCGCAGCGTCCACTGCGAGGTTTGCCGGAGGCGTGGCCAATTCGGTCAGTTCGGTCTGAATTGGCGCCACGTCCTCTGAGTCCACTGCCCCCACGGGCGCGTCCACCGGCGCCTCAGCCTGAGCCGCCTGAGGCCGCGCCAGAGGCGCAGCGGTAAGCGCGGGCAAATGCTCCGCGCCCTTGAGGCCATCAACAAGATTCTCATAGTGCACGGGCGCCGGAAGCCCCTGCTCGAAGGCGGCGTGCTCGGCCCCGCTTAGCTCAATCCCGGTAACACAGATACTTTGCACCGCGGCGTCATTCTTCCACCCCGCCAGAAACGCGCGCAGCGAATTCTGTACGTCCCGGGACGCGGCCGCGGGGTTTGCCCGAAACCGCGCCGCCGACACCGAAAGATGGCGGATATAGGCCAGGACCTTGTCCTGCACGACGGCCAGGATGGCGCCTTCGTCGCGCACGTGAACCACGGCGGTAAGACCCACCTTGCCCGTCTGGCGTCCGTACCACAGCGCGGTCAAGCCCGCCGCGTCGACGTTGATGCCTTCGGGGTCTATGCCCGCGGCCTTCAACGCCGCCAGCTGATCCTCGAGCGGCGCATGGCGCATGGCGATCGCCAGGGTCTCCGTCTTCCCTTCGACTTCGCGGATAATGGAGAAGTCAACCGCCATGTCTTCGATGGGCACCGCCAAGTACGGTTCCAGCTCGAACGGCACCGCGTTGGCGACGCGCTTCCAGCCCCGGAACGGCACGGTCAAAATGCGCGCCACGCCATTCAACCCGGACGCGCACAGAATGTAGCAGGCCGGACGCGTCTTGAGCGCGCCTACCGCCTCCTTGAGCGCGGCCACCATCGCATCGAACCGCATCGCCGGATCGGTATATTTGGCTCGAGCCGCGTGCGCCTCGAGGATCACCGGACGTTTGCCGCCAGTCCGTACCAGCGCCACGCGGACTTCGTCGCCCACAAACTCTATTCCGGCCACCTTTGCCGAAAGCCTCATCGGATAACTCTCCATTCCAGTAGTCTACTGCCTGCGCCGGCCACGGGGGTGGTCCCCGTTCCCGTCCCGGCCCCCGTTCCCGCCCCAGTTCCCTTTTGGACATATGCTACGATCAGCACTTTGACGGGCTCCGTGTCTCCCACTATGCCTTGTCCTTCCACGCGGAACACATTACTTGTCACAACAAAGAGAGGAACGGATTTATCGAATCCGCTGCCTTCGAGCACGTTCTTGATCGCTGCCGCGTCCTCAAAGGGCTCCATCTCACGCTTCTGTCTCACGACTTCGCCCAAGCCACTGTTCTCATCCATGGCCTCGCCGATGGCTTCGATCAGTTGCGGTTCAGCGGTGTTAATGTTCACCTTGCCCGTATCGTCTCCATGCACCGTCAACAAATCCGACAACGCGGGATCGGGAACCTCGATTTGCGGATCGCCAAAATAGATCTCCGGCGTGATACCTCTGATCAGCAGCAATTCCTCGATCGAGTGCATCGGGCCATCCGGACACGTATAGGGTATCGTTAGCGACTGATACGTGTCCAATTCCGCCCCGTTCGCGCCCTGTACGTCTTGGTTGGGGTCGAGCCAATCAATGATGGCGTCAGTTGGGTCCTGATCTACTTTCCGGATCTTGAACAGTTGCTGAAGAATCTTCACGATGTTCTCTTGTGGCTGGTCATTCTCCTTGTCATAGAGCGCATTCAGATTGAGCTTGCCGCCTTCGTCCCGAATTCTTGCCTGCATGATCGCGTCGTTGATGGGCTGATACGGGATACCCATCGTAAACCACGGATCCAGCAACGTGACGGCGTTCCCTGAGGACCCCGGTCCAGCGGGACCTCGTGTCGCTGGATCGACTTCTTCCGCCAAGAGCGCCCGCCCCGCCGCTATCGCCGACTTCGCGGCAACATACGCCTGAAGCTCGTCCGATTCGCTCGCAACAAACGTCGCCTCAACCTGCATCTCGTAGCAGTACTCCACCACAATCGCGCTGAGCAGAATGACAAATAGCAGAGCTAACAGCAGCGCAACGCCTTCATCGCGTCTCCGTGGTCGCATCATTGGCCGCCACCACCGCCACCGCCACCACCACCGCCACCACCGCCGCCGCCGCCGCCACTGCCACTGCCACTGCCGCCGCCGCCGCCACCGCCACCGCCGCCGCCGCCGCCACCGCCACCGCCACCGCCACCGCCACCGCCACTGCCGCCGCCTGGCGCCGGCTCGTTATGCCCCAATGCGACCGGGATCACCATCTCAAAATCCGGATCTTCCTTCGAATCCAAGCCGTCGTGCTTTTCCTGATCCAGCACGTCCTGCGGCTTCCAATAGTTGATCTTGATGTCCACGTACTCTGGCAACTTGCCCATCGCCAAAGAGTCCCACTCTTCCACATACTGGACGCCGTCAAAGTACGTAATGTCCATGGACCGGATCTCGGGAAGCGTCCACTGCGGCGACACTACGCTGTCGGTCTGATTCAAGGAGCTTGTGTTGTTCTTCGTGTTGTTCAGCGAGAATCCGCTATCCGAAGACCCCGAGGGGTCCATCATCTGCGAAGCCAGGTTCGAGCCGAGCAACGGCGTCTCCGTGGCCTGTATCATGCTGCCGCGCTTCTCGGTGTCCGGCATGTCGTCGTACCCCAACTCGAACGGAGACGCCCCGGTGTCCAACAATTCGTAATGAACCCGCTTCAAGTCTCCCGGCAACGAAGCCCCGCCTATCAACGACGACGACGTGCAGAACTCCACCACATCCTTGGGGCCGTCCGGGCCGTCCACGCTCGTGCCAACGAACTGGTAGGCAGGCTGCTGACCGCTCTGATCGATGTACGCCGCCGGAAAATTCGCCTCGAAACTGCGCGCGAGAAATTGCTGGCGCCGCATCCACTTCGCCTCGAGCCGGCTCGATTCCGTAGCGTTCACCACCGTCGAGAACGTCGCATAGACAATACTCACCATCACCGCAAGGATCGTCACCGCGATCAAGAGTTCAATCAAGGTAAAGCCCCCGCGACTTAATCTCGACCCACCCCGTCCACTCCGTCCGACAAGTCTGACTCGTTCCCAAGTGCAACTTGGGAACGAGTGGAGCCGCCTGTCCCCAATCTCGCCCACAGCCCCGCCGCAACCGGGACGACGCTTTTCCCCAACCGCCGGCGCCATGGCATAAACCTCTTCTATGCGCTCGATACTCATGGCGCTATGTCTTGTACACAAGCAGGATCATTTCCCGCGAGTCAACAGGACCGTGCAGCACAACGGAGATCGAGAGAAACCCCGGCTGCTGAGTTCCGCCAATGTCCTCGACTTGATACGTATACGAGTAATCCGGGTACCGTTTCCCAAACTCTCCGCGGCCGCTGGTGCTGCCGTCCAAGACTTCGCCCTCGGCGACCCCCATGGCGCGCTTCATGAGGCCATTCAATTCCACCTGATCGCGGGCATCCGTGAACAACTTGAGCGCCCCGTAATGCGCCTCGAGCAAGACAAACAACGCCGTGCCCAGTATCGCCAGCGCGATCATGATCTCGATCAGGGTGAAACCACCCGCCGCGTTTCGCATCGAGTTAGGGCGCGCTTCCGTCATAGCAGACTCTGTTTGCCTTCCGCGACAATCGCCTCGCCCGTAATGGCGTCCCACAGCACCGTGTAATAGGCGCCGTTCTCACCGAGCAGGTGGAAGAGCACCGATTCGCCGAGACCCAACGGCGTGATTTCTATCTTGACCACCCCCTTGACGTAGTCCTTTCCGCCATACCGGACCGACTCGATGCGCGCGCCATCGGGAATCACCGTCGCCATCAAAAGGGGGGTCGTCACGTCCTGATACTGCTTTTCCTCTTCCTTCGGATCGAGCTTGAATTCCTTCTCGAACAGCGGGCCGATATCCCGCAGGATGCCGTCATCCTGCTGCACATTCTTCGCCCGCGACTGAAGCGCCAGCCGCGCGAAATTGTCAAAGGTGGCCTGCATCTCCTCGGCTTTCATCGCCAAGTCCTCCGCCCCGGCCGTAGTCTCCGTCTTGGTGTCCTCGAATAGCTTGCCGGCTTGCTTCTTGTCCGCGTCGGTGTCCTCAACGAATTCCTCGACCCTGTGAACGGCCTTGTACTCCTGCTTGTCCAGATCGATCCTCACCGTGAGCAGTTCGCGTGACAACACCGCCTGAGCCATCGCCGCGCGCCCGTAGTGCCCCAGGTGCAGCGCGGTCCCCTCGAGCATGCTGTACGAAATCGCCGGAAGAAAACGAGGCAGTGCAATCGCCATGATCG
The DNA here is from genome assembly GCA_016215105.1 of Candidatus Hydrogenedentota bacterium. Lineage (GTDB taxonomy): Bacteria > Hydrogenedentota > Hydrogenedentia > Hydrogenedentales > SLHB01 > JACRLJ01. The sequence goes on along the minus strand of JACRLJ010000061.1, from coordinate 40,942 downwards.
TCCCAATAAGGGCGATAACGAGGCACAACTCGATGAGAGTAAAGCCGCCAGCGCGCCGGCTATGTCCTTGCGCCAATCTACCCATATTCGATTCTCGCGGGCCGGTGCGCCGCCGCTATTTGTTCAGATTCCAACTCTCGACGTCGGCGTTCTCGCCGTCGCCCCCGGGTTGACCGTCCTCGCCGTAGGCCACGATGTCGAAATCACTGTGCGAACCCGGGCAGGTATACGAGTATTTGTTGCCCCAGGGATCCAGCGGCACCGTATCGCTATCCAGCAAGTTCCCTTTAGGCGTGTGGAGCAACGCCTCGAGCCCCTCGCCGCTGGTCGGATACTTCTTGAAGGACAGCTTGTAACTCGTGAGCATTGTCTTAAACACGTTAATCTGGGCAATCGCGGCGACTCTCTTCGATTCCCCCACCGAACTCATGAATCTCGGCACGACGATGGTGGCGAGGATGCCGATAATGGCGATCACCACCATCAACTCAATGAGGGTAAAACCCATAACGCCGCCGCGCCTCCGGCCGGGTGTGTGCGTTTTCATGGCGTTCGCTCCTTGACGATGTTGTTGCGGCAGAGCCGCGCCGCGTCCAATATCCGGCTTTCTGGCCGGAATCCTAGTGTTTTACCGTGCTGCTCAGCGAGAAGATGGGCAGCAGTATGGCCAATACCAAGAACCCCACAAAGAGGCCCATTATTATGATCATGAACGGCTCGAGCAGGCTCACCACCGCGTCCACCGACATCTCGACATCCTCGTCGTAGGTGTCGGCGATTTTCAGCATCATGTTCTCGAGCTCGCCACTGCGCTGTCCCAATTCCACCATGCTGATCAACATCGCCGGAAAATAGCCGCACTCCTTCAACGGCACCGACAAATCCCGGCCCCGGCGGACATCCGCCTTCACGTCGTCCAGCGATTCCTCGATGACCCGGTTCCCGAGCACGGATTTGACCACGTCCAGCGCCGTCATCATGGTAAGCCCGCTTTGCAGCATGGTGCCCAGCGTGCGCGCAAACCGGGCGCTGATGATCATCGTGTACATCTTGCCGAAGACCGGCAACCGCAGCTTGAAACGGTCCCACACCCGGCGCCCCTCGGGACGCGCCACCCACGCCCGCCATATGGAATACATCGCGACGATTACCAGCGCAAGCGCCCACCACCAGCGGCCAAGGAAGGTACACGTCGCAATAAGCCATTCCGTAATCATTGGCAAATGGGCCTTCTGCTTCGTAAAAATGACCACGATCTTCGGCACGATCACCGTCATCAGAAAAAAGATGATTCCGAAGCCAAAGACGGCCATCACCACCGGATACGCCAAGGATGACTGGATGCGGCTCCTCAGCTTGACCTGACGCTCCTGAATATCCGCCAACCGAAACAAGACCTGCTCCAGCGCGCCGCTCGATTCCCCCGCGCGAACCATGTTGACATATAAATCGGAAAAAATCCGGTTGTGCGCTCCCAAGGCGTTGGCGAGGGTCATCCCCTCGTTCACCTTAGCGCGAATGTCGTAAATGATCTTGCCCAGACGGGCGTTCGTTACTTGGTTGAGCAATGCGCCTAACGTCTCCACCAGCGGCATTCCAGCGTGCAGCAAGACCGCCATTTGCCGGGTCAGCATCGCCACATCGCGCGCCGAAATGCGGCCGCGCGCCGCGCCGCTGGGCGCCGACGGCCCGGCGAAGCCCTCTTTCCCAAAGGTCTCGACCAGCTTGGTCGGGTAGAGCGTCTGTTCTCGCAATTGCCGGCGGGCAGACGTCACCGAATCCGCGTCAATGACACCCTTGACGATTTTGCCCGTCGTGGCCATTGCTTCGTATTCGAATACCGCCATGAAATCGTTCCCTGCAATTCGTCTTTATCCGACAACCGGCTGGGACTGACGCCCTATTTCGCACGGTAGTTTCCCGCGAACTAAGGCCTCTGTCCCTATCTACGCTCTATCTATACGCAATCTATTCAACGCGCGAAGACCGGCCACGGTTACATCGAAACGTCACTAATTCGCGATTCTTGCCGGCATCTTCGTCCAACGAGTCACAGATGGCGTGACCTGTCCCATACACATCGTCGCGGGCCGCCGCGCAAGTACGCCTGCGCTCGATGAGCGCAGGCAGCCGGGGCGAACGAATCTGCGCATCCTGCCAGAAAGAGCCGCGATAGGCGTGATTCCCGATGGCAATCGCACGATTCAATCAGCGCCGCAAGCCCGTCCTCTAGTCTAACACTTCGTCAACCATCTCATCGCGCGTTACGCGCAGCACTTCTTCGATGGTGGACACTCCTTGGAAGACTTTGCTGGCCCCGTCCTCGCGCAAGGTGCGCATGCCGTGCTTCTTTGCCTCGCGCTTGATGACGTTCGAGTCCGTGCCGCGCAAGGTCAAGTCCTGAATGTGCGGGGTCATCGTCAGCAACTCGAATATGCCCGTCCGGCCGTGATACCCCCGGTTCTGACACCGTTCGCAGCCGCGGCCGCGGTAGGCCAGCTTGCCCTGGGCTTGATCCGCCGGCACGCCGAGTTCAATAACGCTCTCGATTTCGGGCACGTATTCTTCGCGGCAGTACTTGCAGATCTGCCGCACCAAGCGCTGGGCGAGAATCGCGATCGTGGACGAACTCACCAGGAAGGGTTCGATTCCCATGTTCACAAGACGCGTAATGGCGCCCGCGCTGTCGTTGGTGTGCAGCGTCGAAAACACCAGGTGGCCCGTGAGCGACGCCTGGATCGCCATTTCCGCCGTCGGCAGGTCACGAATTTCGCCGACGAGAATAACGTCCGGGTCTTGGCGCAAAATGCTGCGCAACGCCGCCGCGAACGTTAGCCCGATCTTTTCGTGAACCTGGATTTGCCCGATGCTCGGCATCTGGTATTCGATGGGATCCTCGACGGTAATAATGTTCTTGTCCAGCGAATTCACGCGCTGAAGAGCGCCGTACAGCGTCGTAGACTTCCCTGACCCCGTCGGCCCCGTCACGAGAATGATGCCGTGCGAACTCGTGATGAGCTTGTCGACCTGAGTAAAATCGTGACGGTCCATGCCGATTTCTTCAAGACCGTAGAGGAACGTGCCTTTTTCGAGGATACGCATCACGATGCGCTCGCCGAATGCAATCGGAATCACCGACACGCGGATGTCGATCTCCTTGCCGCTCAGCCGGATCTTGATGCGGCCATCCTGGGGCAGCCGGTGCTCCGCGATGTTCTGGTTCGCCATGATCTTGATACGCGAGATCACCGCCGCCTGCTGGGACTTCGGGACGGTAAACTTCTCGTAGAGCACACCGTCAATGCGGTAGCGGACGCGCACCTCCCGCTCGAACGGCTCGATGTGAATATCCGATGCCCGCTCCTTCACCGCCCCGGAAATCAGCAGATTGATCAGCTTGATGATGGGCGCTTCATTGGCGAGGTCAAGCAGGTCGCGATCGGACTCGCTCAGATTGAAACTCTGTACTTCGGAATCCGGATCTTCCGCCATGACAATGTCATCGATCATGTCCGCCGCATTCTCGCCCTGCTGATCGAAGTAGCTGTCTATGATGCGCTGAATGTCGTCCTTGCGGCAGATCACGGGGAAGACCGCGCCGCCCAAGAGGAGACGCAAATCGTCCAGGGGCAAGAGATTCACCGGATCGTTCAGCGCGACGGCAAAGCCTTGCGCGTCCTTCCGGAACGGAACCATGTAATACTCGCGGATAAAATTGATCGGGGCCTTGGTCGTCAACGCGGTGTCGACTTGCCCGTTGAGCGAGCGCTCGAACGGGATATCGAACTGCTGGCTGAGGGCCTCCAACACCTGGTCCTCGTCGCTATAGCCGAGATCCATGAGGATCTCGCCGATGCGTTTCGGTCTGATCTTTTGCAGCTCCAGCGCTTCATTGATCTCTTGCTGGTGGGAGTGTCCCAGACTCACCAGTATTTCGCCCAAGAGGGCGGGTTTTGCGCTGGCCATCGCCGCCTTACCTCTGCACGTTCTTTTGCGATTCGCCCTGGTCGCTCACCATCCTCTGCGAATGCTCGATCGACGGATAGTGATGGGCGCGTATCTCTTGCTTCTTCTTAATCTTGTTGATGAAGCCTTGTTCAAATATCACATCCAAGTTGGCGGCGTTGAATTCGTCCATCACGCCCTTGGTGACCCGCTCGTAATCCACGCCCTCCTTGATGATGTGCGGAGTCATCACCACCACCAGATTGCGCTTGTCCCGCTTATGATTGCGCGACTTCGCGAACCAGCCAATGATCGGTATGTCGCCAATGATCGGCGGCTGCGATATCGTGCGATCCATGCTCTCGCTCAACAGACCGCCCATCACGCCCGCTTCGCCGTCTTTGATGATCATGGTGTTCATAATCTTGGACATCTGAAAGGTCGGACCGGTCTTGTTCGGGTCGATGCCCACGTCACTGGTAACCGGCTTCGAGACCTCGACCTCCGTGTCCATCGAAATGTAGTCGCCTTCGTTAATTTGCGGCGTGACTTTCAGCTTCACACCAACGTCCTTCCGCTCGATACGGTTCTGAATCACCAGACCGGTTTCACCGCTGTTTACCGCAGCCGGGGTCGGCACCTGCTGGCCTATTGTCAATTCCGCTTCCTTGTTGTCCACGGTCGTAATCAACGGGTTCGACAGCACGTCCACCGTCGTCAATTGCTCGATCGCTTTCAGCAGCAGCGGCACGTTCGGTATCGTCTGGATGGTGGTTACTCCGCCGGCCGACACCGGGACTTTCGTCGTTCCCCGCAAGTAACCGGCCGTCAACCCCGACCCGGCGGCAGCCAGGGGACCGCTGGCCAGAATGTTCGCCAGATTCACCACGTTGTTCAACCCGAAGCCGCTGTTGCCTTTGAGAGCGGTCGCTTCGACATCCAGCTCATACGAGTCGCTGATCGTCACTTCCATGATCACCGCCTCGACATTGACCTGCCGTTGCGGCACGTCGAGCTGCGCAATCAGCCCCTTGATACGCTCGTAGTCCTGGGGTGACGCGACGATGAGCAGCGCATTGGTCTGGTCATAGCGCGATATCGAAACGCGTTTCTCGAACGCTTGAACCTGCTCCGTCGGCCCGGCGCCACTCGCGGACGATTGAGAGTACTGGGGCGAGGGACTGCTCACCGGACGCGAGCCTGATGAACTGGACCGGCTCATCGAGCTGCTGGTACTGCTCATGGAGCGCGAACCGCCGCCAGTGCCGCCAACAACAGCGTTGAGCGCATTCTCGACGTCCTCCGCGCTGGCGTTCAGCAATTCGTAGACGTGCATATTGTTCGCTTCCCACGGTGTCGGCGTGTCCAGCTTATTGACAAGGTCCCGAGTCCGTTCCATCATCGACGCCGTAGCCACTACGATCAGCGCGTTGAGCCGTTCGTCCGCTACGATACGCAACGTTTCCTCTCGCGACCCCACGATGGTGGACGCCGTTTGACCGGGCACCTGCGTACGCCGACTTGCGCCCGCTTGCACCTGTGGACGGGGTGCTGCGGCGGCGCCCGGTTGGCGCACGCCCGCATCCTGGCCCAGCAGCACTTCCTGAATCTGTCCCTGGACCACTTCGGCGCGGGTGTATTCCAGGGTGAAGATTTCCATCTTCGTGTCATTCCCGGGAATGTCGATCTCCTTGAGCAGGGTAAGCATATTGCGGATGCCGTCCGCGCTATCGTTGATGATCAGGGTGTTCGTGTTCGCGTACGCGTCCACGCGCGCGTTTTTTGAGCCCAGCGTCTTGAGCAATGAAGAAAGCTCGCTCGCGTCCGCGAACTTGACCGGTATTACGTAGGTCGAAAAGTTGTCGAATCCCTTGGGCTCGCCCGCTCCAATGATTACCGGGTTCTTCTCGCCGCCTTCGCCCTGGGGAAGGACCTTGATCCACTTTCCATCCAGGGTCGGTACCAGTCTGAACCCCTTGGTGGCAAGAATCGATTCAAGCACGTAATACGCCATCTCCGGCGCGATGGGTTCCTGCGATATGACCGTGACCATGGTATCGGCGATTCCAGGGTCCACCTCGAAGTTCTTGCCCGTCATGATGCCGATCTGCTCGATGACGTTGACCAGCTTGACCCCGTTGAAATCAAGGCTGACCGGCTCCCCGGGCGTAACACCACCCTTGGGACGATTCGGCGATACCGGTGTGGCGTTGGCGGGCGCCGCGCCGGGTAGACCTGGCTTGCCGCGAGCGCCGGGCTTCGTGGTCGTGCGCACCGTGGGCTTAGGCGCCGGCGTTTTCGCTGCGGGCGTCTCCTTCGCCGCGGGCTGTTCCTCGGTCCCGGACGGCTCGGGCTGCGCCGCCGGCGCATCGCTGCTTTCGGCGGCAGGCTCGCCCTCGGGCGATTTCTCGGTCTGAGTGCTCACCGCCTCCGCGGCCCACGTGCGGAAGGCCAGCATTAGACCCAGCGCGACGCCAATACACGTCCAGCGCGCGATTCGTTTCACCTTCACTGTCCTGTCCTCCCCTGTTAGCCGGGATTTCATGCTGGCGCAATTACTCCAAATTGTATGTGATTACCTGGCGTTTCCCGTTGCGTTGGATCGTCAACTGGAAGGTGCGATTGTCCTTGAACTTGTTGGCCACTTCCACGATCTTCTCGGGACTGTCAATGGTCACGCCGTTGATCTGTTGAAGCACGTCGTCGTTCTGCAAACCCATCTTCTTTGCCAGAGGAACGTTGGCCAGATTCTTGGACGTGTAACCGTCCACTTTTCCGCTCGCGTCCGTGTGTTGCTCGGGACTCACCTGCCCCAAGATGTCCGCGTAATTCGCGGAGAGCTCGGTAATCAACTCGTCCTTCTTCATCGAAATCTTCAGCGGGCTCGCGCCGAGCTTCGGCCCCGCATCCGCCGCGGAAGCAACCACCGGCCCCGCGGGCGCAGGGGGCTCCTCGTCCATGCTCAGAAGCTCGCGCTTCTGATTATTCTCCAAGAGGACCTTGCGCCGTTGCACTTCGACGAGCTTGACGCCCGCCATAATCTCATCGTTCAGGTAGTACACCGCCTGCGTCTTGGACGCCACGTTTTCAATCGTCGCCGTAGCGACCGGGTCGGTCGGCGCCGCAGCGGCCGTGCCAACCAACCGAAGTGGAAGTTTGGTCGCTACCACCGGGTCGTTCGCGGGAACATCAATCGGCGCCTGCGGCGGCGCGATCTGGCCGCCTGGACCGAAGAGCGCGCTATTCGCTATCACGTCATAGTCGGCCCGCGCACGGACTTCGCGCAGTTCGAGCGGCTGAGCGGTCGCACCCTCCACGGCGCCCGGCGCCGGCGCCGCCGCTTCGGGACGAAGTACTCGCGCGACAACCAACCATAGCACCGCGATCAGCGCAAGCGCGAGCGCGAGGTCAACCAGCACGAACAACTGACGTATGATGAGGCTTCGCAACCTGAAATCCTTTGACCAACCTATGCGGGGCTAACGCGGCAGGCCTGGTTCGCAGCCGGCCCTGTCCCGCGCGGAAATCCCCGCTTCCCACTAGAGAATATACGGACTTGTGCCTGTGGAACACAACCTTTAAGCAGAGACCCCCAGCGCCTACTCGCTCCAGGCCTGGATTTGGCATTAACCAGAACTCGCCAAAATGGCCGCGCCGCGTTAAAAAAGCCGACATTCTGACCGGATTCCCGGAATGGCTCCGGGCGCCACGGCGCCTCGGCTTTCATCAATCAAAGAACGCGCGCCCGCCTTCGCGGGTTGACGTAAGGCGAGGCATTGGCTGGGCTACCGGGCCAGAGCCTTCGGAATACTCACGCCCAAGGCGGCCCGGCCGCAACGGCAGAGTTATTGGTATGACTTCTTTGTCCGCAACATCTACGCTAACACCGTGGAAGTTGCGGACAAAGAAGCTTACGGGACAGTTGCCGCGTCGAAAAAAAAGCCCCGGAACATTTACGATCCGGGGCGGTGTTTGCCGAATTCTTACGGCTACGTCACTTATTCTTCTGTTTCGCCACTATGCCGCGCAAGTACTGGGTATAGTCACTGAGCGCAATCTTTTCGTTGGACTGCGCCATGTCCTTCGGGGTCGCGCTGGCGTCCTTGGACTCTTTCGCCATCTCGGAGTTGGCTTCGGCGATCTGTAGTTGGGCTTCTTCACTGCCGCCGGTCACGTAGGCCGCCTTGGTTGTGGCGTCCTCGGTAATCTCGAGTTTCCCGCGTGTGCCGCCTACGATCAGCGGACTTGCAGCCGTGTTCTTGGGACCGCTCTTCCGGTTTTCCAGAAACACAACTACCTTTTCCTGCGGAGAGAATGCGGGCATGAATGTCACTCTCGTGACGATACCGCCCACACGGCCGCCGGGTACCTGAAGAGAAACGTGGCCATCCTTGTTGGCCTTGCCTTTGATGACGTCGTTCACCTTGATGGTCACATCCGTGACAATTTGTTTGCGGTCGTTCCAGTGGCTTTCAACGGCCACGACCTCACCCGTAACAATGTCATTGGACGCCGCCACCATTTGCTCGTTGCTCATCTGCAAGAGCTGCGCGCTACCCGAACTTGCGAACAGGAACGGCGCGCTCAGAGCCAGCGTCAGCAGGGTTGACCGTCGTACCATCCGGCGGCGCATAAGTTTCAGTCCTCCCAGCGTCATGAACATCAGAACTAAAGCGGCGGTAACAACGTGAACCGAATGGGAGAGCGACCACTCGACGCTCGCCGCGGCGGCATGGGCTACACGCCATGCTGTCGCGTGCGTCAGCAGGTATTCCGCAAGTGACGGCCCGACATGGTAATAGACGTCAACCAAGGCCGCGCCAACCGCGCTGTGCAGCAGGTAGCGGTCGCGTAGCGCCCGCAGCGCATCCGGACCTTTGCTTGAAGACAGACCTATCGACGCCACCGCGTAGGGACAATTGGATACGCCGTCGCCAAACATCGGTTTGGTCCCGGGCAGAATGGTGGCAAGTGAGCGCATCGAATCCGCGCTAATCACCTGGCGCCGGATACGGTCGTACTTGAGCGGAGTGCCTTCATCGTAGCGCGATTCGTCCAGGAGGTTCCCGTTTTCATGGAACACCTCGGAGGGATAGCCCGATGAGAAACTGAACCCGGGAAGACCACCGGTAACGAATGATCCGTCGTGCGTCGAGTCGTAACTCTTGGGATCCAAGGACAAGTGCAGCCACAGCGGACTGTAGATCGGGCTTACCGTAAACGTGTAGGTGGCGTCAAATAGGCCGCCCGCGCTGGTCTCGAACTGTTTGTACAACCCTTTCATGTCGAATCGGCCGCGTGTCGCGTTTTGAACTTGGTACAGGCTGGTCAGTGTTGAGAACACCGGAATGCGCGACGTGCTGGGGTCGTTGTCCGTGTCGCAATAGGCTATTATCAAACCGCCGGCGATAGGAACGCTTGGAAGCGTTTGCCCGTTGGTGTGAGTTCTTGCTTCCTGCTGGAAGCTGAAGAAAACGTCCTCGCCTTTCCGGGGGTAGAGGTCGCTGAGCGCCGCAATATCATCTGGCGCGAGGTCGCGCGCGCCTTCCTGACCGCACCGGTCTTCCGGTGTCGGGGCAGGTGTTCCGGTTAGGTAGCCGGCGATAAAGGGAAAGAAATCGCGGAACGACGCGTAGCTCGCTTTGTATGGATTTGTCTCGCAGGTCTGGCTGGAGTCGCCATTGCTTAGCATTCCGAGAACGCGATGATCGGGGTCGTCGTACATCAGCGGGGAACCGGAAGATCCCGGTTCTACCACGCCTGAATCGAAGTCGCACTCAATCATGCCGATTACCGGTCCGAATTCACTCACAAGGACCTCGTTGCCAATGGACGCAATCTTTCCTTTGGAGAGGCGCATGTGACTACCGCCAGGGTGGCTAATGCCCACGAACCGGTTCTCGCCATCTTTTGTGCTCGGCAGGCGGAAATCCCACCCAAGATACGCGCGGCCATAGGAGCCCACGGGCACGGTGTCCAGTTTGACCAGCGAGGCGTCCAGCGGCTGCAGCGTGGCGAGCAATTCAGTGACTGAGCTACGCGGCACGGAGGACAGCGAGGGCGGGCTGACGCCGGCGCAGGTCGCGATCCGGTAGTCCCAGAAAATGTCGCAACTCAGCGCAATGTCAATGTCGCCGATCACGTGATTGGCGGTCAAAAAGTACGGTTCGCGCTCCGCTGTGTCCGGGTTAGTGAGCAGACTTCCGGACGCCATAAAGCCGCTGAAGCCGATTATGGCCTGGACGAGCCCTATGCCGGAAGAAATCTTCTGGAGTGTCGCGTCAGTCTCGCACGCGACGTTTACGTAACACCCTAACTCTTTGGCCGCCTCGTCCAGGGATCGGAAGAAATGCGATCCCTGCTCGATCGTCACGTCGGGCGTCTCTGCGCCGGTGGAGCGCACCACCAAGGCCGTCGTATCGCCCTGCACCCAGGGCAGCCAACGATGGCTGCGGGGACCGGTTGTGCGCGTGAACGGCCCAAAGGATCGCATGACCGTGGGATCGATTACCCAAAGCTCTTCCTCTGGACGCAGAGTCGCCAGGTCCACTTCCAGACGCAAACCAAGCGCGTCCTGCGACTGAAGCTCCGTCCGGTATACGCGGTACTTTCCGTCCACCAAGTAGTCCGTGAAGAGATTGGCGGTGGAGAGTCCAGCGGCGAAGTTCTCGGATACCTTGAGTTTGAGACCCTTTGCGGGCTGGCTCATCAAATTTGCATTCTGACCAGCGAAGTTCTGGAAAAGATACGATACTCCGATACCGGTAAGATACGGTTCAACCGCGGATTTCGGAAGCGGACTGAGTTCCGCTTCCACTTCCGCCACCGACTTTGTAGGACTGGCGTACTCGTAGTCGGCGGAGAACCGTGTCGGGGCCAGAACGGGTCCCGGGGCGTACCAGTGCAGGTACGGAAACATGGACGGTGTCACGCCGAAATTCTTTAGTTGGCCGGACGCATCGCGCAACTGAACATGCGGATTTTCCCACATCGCTATTGACTTAAAGCCATGCTCGGGCAGGTAGAACGCCAGGGGCCAATACCCGTCCTCCGTCCGGATACTGACTCCCCGCAAGTTATAGCCCAGGGGATTCGCGGCAAGCCCTAGCATGTACCCGATGTTTACGGTTGCCGCGCCCGCGAGATTCGTCTCTGCAAGAATGTCGCTCAGCGCGATGTCCACATCAAGAATGGTGCCACCGTTGATGTCGTAGGAGTTTCCGTCTATGTATATCTGGGTCGCGTCCACGGTGGACGTGATAAAGGTCATGCCAGCGACCCCGCTTGGAAGCACCTGGGTATCGCCAGTAGTTTCCTTCGCGACGTAGTTGAAATAGTCCATTGCTCCGATATCCGCCGAAAGCTCCAGCGAATCGGGAAGGTTGGGCACCGGATCCGTGTAGCGAAATCCAATGAACGCAGTCGGAACATCCGACCAGGTCTTGAATGCGCTCTTTACGAGGTCGATTTCAGAGCCACTGAACCCCAGATTCCCCGTCTCGAACGTAATCGGGATACCTTCGTTAGGCCCGCTGATATCGCCGTCCCGGTTGGTATCCATATAACTGAGGGGCCATTTCGGAATGACCAGTTCCTGAGACTGGGTCGAAAACGCGCCCATTGGGTAATAGGCGTAGGCCGTATGCGAGGTTATCACGAAGGCGAGGATACTCGCCATTCTGAACAGGTGACTGGTTCGCGATCTCACTTCGCCGGCGGCGCAACATCCCATATACAAGAGTCATCGCCACCAGGACGCTTCCCACGGAGATCGGGGCCTCCAGCAGCCACGCTACCGGCGTCAATACCAGCCGGACCACGAGCGCCAGAACCGGATGTTCCGCCACCGCGTCCGCGATCGCCGGGCTCGTTGTGTAGTACACGTCCACGAGCGCCGCGCCCGCGGCCGACTTCAAAAGCGCCCCATCCCGGAAATTGCGGAATGTGGTCAGGTGGCTCTCCAGCGGTGTCCCGTACGCGGCTGTCGCAATAAAACACGCGCGCGCCGGACCCGGTACCGGCGGATTCTCATACGCAAACCCGTCCGTAAGAGTAGCGCTCACCGTCGATGCGTTGATCACCAACACGTCTAACGGGCCCGTAGACGGCAGGCCACCCGTCGGAAACGCCACAATGATTTGCGTCGTGGTCCACGACTGCACCGGCATGAGCGTCTCGCCAAAGTACACCGTCGGCTGATCGAAGTTGGTCCCCGTGATCCTGACCGGGAACGCGCTGCTCGGGCCGTGATTCGGTGTCACGCTCAGGATTGTCGGCTGCGACGCGATGCTGATGAGATCGTCCCGGGACGCCTGCTTAATCGTCAGCGGATTGCTGACCGTTAGCGTCATCGGGATCGTCCGCAGGAACGTCGTGCCGGCCGGTATCGTCACCGCGATTTGCGAATCCGCGGCCGAATTCACGGTCAGAGTGTGACTCTGAAGGGTGACTTTCGGCGAAGATCCAAAACCACTGCCCGAGATATTCAGGGCCAAGCCGCCCGGCAGAATGGTCGCCGGAACAACGCTGACCGATACCGCGGAAATAACCACATCCGGCGGGGGTGGAGGGCCACCCGTGAGCGTAAACAGGTCGTCGCGCGTCTGCGATTTGCCGGTCGTCGGATTGGTAACCTTGAGAACGATTGGCGTAACAGTGAAGGCCGTGCCGGCCGGAATAACCGCCGCGATGGTGGTATCCGTCGCGGAGGTAATCGTGAGATTTACGCCATTGATCGTCGCCTTCGGCGAGTTGCCGAAGCCTGACCCAGTGATGGTGAAGGGGAACCCGCCTGCGCCAATCACCGGATCCAGCGCGCTCGGAGATGCTCCGGTAATTGACACGTCGCCGACCGCAGGCAACGTGAACAAGTCGTCACGCACCGCGAACTTGCCCGTGGTCGAATTCGTGACTTTCAACAGCACCGGTAGAGCCGTAAACGTGCTGCCTGCGGGAATCGTTACCGCAATCAGCGTATTGGTGGCGGAATTCACGGTCAGAGTGATTCCGGCAAGCGTCACGATCGGCGCCCCTCCGAAATTCACACCCGATATCGTGAACGATAGGCCGCCCGCTCCCACGACTGCCGGCAGAGCGCTACGCGACACGGAATTGATCACCACGTCATCGGCCGCGGGTATTGGCACGCCGCCGTACATCGTACTCGTCACAACCGCCTGCGCAATCGTCGAACGCACCCAGTTGAATCCTGACAAATCAGGTGGATCCAAACTTGATGGATCCTTGAAGAAAGTAATGAACCCGATGGCCCGCGAACCCCACGGGAATTCGCTGAAGATATCGAATTCGTCGCTTCGTAGCGTGACAGGCGGGGGCGGGAACGTGTCCGGATCAGGCTCCGTCGGCGTGTTCGGACCCCACGAGACAATACCGATACGGAGCGTCGCTCCGGTCACCAGTTTGTTCGAGGTCCGGACCACCACAAAGAACGTGGGACCCGTGTCCGGATCATCCTCCGCCGTTCCAAACGTGTCCGGAATCCACTGGCGGTGGCGAGTCTGATTCGCCATCGGGAGCGACGCGGAACCCGGTCCAAGGTTGTCGGTGCCGGGCGTTGAGAAGATGAATCGCACTTGGTTGGGCGGTTCACCGGCGCGCGCGGCAATATACGGTGTCACATCCAGTTTCAACGGGATGTCTACGTCAGGATCGAATTTTCCATTACGGTTCGACGGATTCTGATCGTTATCCCGGTACAAGGCAAGTCCGCTTACAGTCTGGTCGATGTCCAGCGGTTGCAGATCATCCGCGAACTTGAACGAACCGTCAGCCGGTTCATAGACCTCCACCACCACCTGCTCCAGGAAGGTCGGGTCCTTCTCAATTCGGTAGAACCCGTTCTTGGGCGTACCGCTCAACAACGTGAGTGTCGTTGCGGTATTGCCCGTGATCTGATACGGCTCGTAGTTGCCGTCAAGGAGCCAGTATCCCACAAAGGCGCCCGGAGTCCAGGTGGCGCCGGGAACGCTTAGCAGCTTGACGCCGCCAACACCATCCGTTCCAGTCGCTGCGATTGCCGCGTTGCCGCGGTTCGTCGAACACTGAATTCCCAGTACCTCCGTAGGCGGAGAATTCTTGGGAATTATCTGATCCGTTGTCGTAAGGTTCGTCAGCCTGGCCGGAACATTAAACTCGATATTGTCGTGGCCGTAGTAATCCTGTACGGCGCCTTCTTCGGGATTCGTCTTGAGCAGCGCTTTCGGATTCAGCAGATTCGCCGGCGATAGTTGGACACCCGCCACTCGGTCCGGAACGGGCCGCGACGGCAGCGTTGCCGGAACAAGCATGCGGAAATGTTCGAACCGGCGCGCCTTGTCCGAAGGCGTGATCACCACAAACAGGTCATCCCCTTGATGACCGCCGGCCGTCAGGCCTTTCGCGCGTTTGGTCCGAAGATCCTTCGCCCGCGCCACTGCGGCCTCACGAACGGCCGTCGCGTCAATGCTGTGCGTTGGCTTTGTCGATAGGTCGTTCGGCGCGGGGTCGTTTGCAGCCGCAACGTCTCCCGACGCCTTTTCCTGTTCCAGCTTCGGGTCGTTCGGCGCAACGCCAACGTTCAATCCCAGTATCGAATCCTGCATCTCCGACGGCGCCGATGCGTCATCGGTCTCCTTGCCGCCAAGCGTTCCCAATCCGCCACCCTGGCGCTCGTCAGAAATCGGGAGCTGCCATGGCGATGACGGTTTAAGGGTCAGCACCCACGCCTTGTCCTTAGCGTCAACAAAGCCATCACCGCTCAAATCGTCGGCCACGCCGTCGCCAGTCAGATCGATGAGTTCCGGGGTAGTGCGCCACGCCAGTCCTTGCAGCGTCACCACTTGGTCCCCCCCGAGGTCACCAGCGTACACACCATTGCCGTCTGAATCCTCGTAGAGCGCGACACCCGAACTCGCAGCCCCCTGGGCATTCAGCGTGGCCAAGTCGGCCGGTAAGAATTCGGACCCGTATATCGCAACAGTGATCTCGCTCAACGACATCGGCGCAATACGGTTCGTGACCGGGTCATCGACTCCGACTAGATTGATGCCCAGAATGGCGGTCGCCGGACCATCGATGTCAATGTGCTGCTTGAGTATTCGGGTCGCGCGTTGCGCCAAGGGCCAGTCGGCCGCCGAAGGATATCTCCCGGGAGCAAGCCCGGACGGCCCGACATTGGATATCCACGTCGAGTAGTCCGGCAGTGTTGGCTGCGCGGGCGGGTTCGAAAAGAAGATCGACCGCGGGGGCATCGCCGTACCGTCAAAGAACGGGTTGAAGAACGGCGCCGTCTCGTAGGGGTACTGGAATTTCGAGTGCCAATCGGTGTTGAAAACAGCCACATTTCCAGGGAAAGTGCCATAAAAGTACATTTGCCACGTCACTGTGCCAACGCTCTGACCGTAATGGAACTGCCCTTGCAGTAGTCCGAACGGATCCAACCACGTGTCAAAAGTGCTGCTGCCAAAAGCGTATGACGATGGTAGACCGTTCGTGTCGATCATGCTCGAATTGCTGTAGTCGACGTTGGTGATTCGATCGTAGGTATTATCGCTGGAGTAAGTGAGGACCAAGTCGTGAATTTCGACCGCATTGCGAATTGGTTTCGCGTTATTCGCGTTCAATGTGCGCTGTGGCCACCAAGGTTCCGACGCGGTCCATTCTGAATTGTTCTGCCACGGCTCCCAAAGAATCGGACGTTGCAGGGTGAAATGGATACCGCCATCCTCTTGGCCCTTGAATGCATTGTAGCGGCGTGGCTCGATGAACGCTCTCAAGTCGGCGCCGGCGGGCATCCCCGTTCCGTCACCCGGTAACAGTGAAACGTCCTGGTAGCCGCTGTCCGGACGAACTACCACAAAGTAATTGTGGAAGTGATCGCTGGGAATGTAAGGGCCCGACGCAAACGCATGCGGTGTGGGGTCCAGATACCCGGTGGGCGTTTCGCCGGCGGCCCTGCGGCGTCCATCAAAGAACTGGAGTTTCATCTTCCACCACGGATCCCCGCCGTCCGGAGGAAAACTCACGTACTCCCACTCGTGGATACCAAATACCTGTTGCCCGTTAACGAAGGTGCCATACGGCCATAACGGGAAGTCCACGAATTCGACGCCGGCGGTGTTCGATTGTATCGGTGGATCGAAAATGTTGTTTCCGTTGGTATCGTGGAACACCCAAAGCCCGCTGAATGCAAAGTCATTGCCCTTTGCGTGATGGGTATCGGTTCCAGTAAAGACATTTCCCTCGTCGGTTACGGTGTGCAATGCAGTACGCGGGTCAAAACCGCCGCTGCCCGGTACCAGAGGGTCGGCGCCGATATCGGTCAGCACCACGTTCACTTCGTCCATCTCACCAGGAAACGATATCTTGTTCCCAGTCGCGGTCGGGTCATCATCTACCGTCTTTTCCGCGCCGTGCGCAGTGATTCCAATTACTGCATTCCACTGTTCGAGCGGGAATAGATTGCGCACATCCATCCACTCTCCCGTGACCAGGTCGAAGAAGTTGCCCACTTTGTCATAGCGGGGGCGAAGCCGTTCCGCAAACGGCGTGTACAAATACTTCGGATAGTTCCACGCGTTCGCGTACCAGGGATTCAGTCTGTTTGCGAGCCCTGCTGCGGGGCCGCTGGTGACGTCATGTACCGCAAAACTCGACGAATACCCCTTTTCACTCGCGACCCACGGTATCTTTTCGGGATACGAGTCCACGGGCTTACCGTCGCAGTTAAAGGGAAACACCCCATGAACATCAATCAGCCGGAGGAATTGCAGGTTCGCGCTCATTGTCAGCCGATTGAACCAATACGCCGACGTGCGCACGACAACGAAGTATTGGTTACCGGTATCCGGCGCGGGAGTCAACGCGAACGGGCCAGTCGAAAGGTCGAGGTTATATTCGAGAGTGGCGCCAGTATCGGTCACTGTCCCGTAGGGCGCGCCAGCATTGTTCCATCGGTAAATGGGGGAGGAGTCCCACACAAAACTCAGTTCGCCGTCGGGCTTTCCATCCGGACCGCCGTCTTGAACAATGGCGAATTCTTGTATGGTGTCCTGGGGCGGATGCCCCCCAACGGTGTCATACGGACGAGGGTCCGGAAATCCGTCGTGCTTGATATCATAGACAAGCTGCTGAACTCTGCGATACGCCGGCTGGTCCTGTGCCGTCGTGAGCGTGAATGTAAAAAGCGGTACCCAGTCCTCCAGCGGAAGCAGTCCTTCGGCGTCTCGTATGTGGTCTTCGGCCGTGACGGTCGCGGTAGACGGCGCTTCTTTCGTTATGGTGACAATCGTGGGAGCGTCATTGTTCTGTGTTCCCAGAATTACGGCCACGCCGTTCCCAATCGGATTACTCAATCGCACAATGACGGTCGGATCGCATACTATCCAGTCATTCGCGAACGTCGGTATGGAAAACGTCACGCTGGTAGTCGTCGCGCCAAAATTCGCCGTACCGCTGACTGGCGTGTAGTCGCGGCCGGGCACTGCCGTGCCGCCTACACAAGCATAATCTACGGACGCCGAATTCCCTGCGCCTGGAGCCGCCGATATGTTGATCGTCACATCGATCGCGGTGCCTTCCGCGCCGGTGTACGTGGCCGCGCTGAAGTCTATCGACAGCTGCGCCTGCGCCGACGGCGTCCAAAACAACCCTGTCGCTAGAAGCACAATCGCTAGACCGGCGCCTCGGAGGAGGCTGAATTGATTACGCACGTGGAAACACCTCCGTTGGAAAACAGATGGGACACCGCGCCGAACCGGCGCCATAGCAAGATTCACGTTCGATTCCAAGGTATCAGCCAGAACGGCGGGCGCGGAAAGCGCGACGCGTCTCCCCCGGCGCTTTGCTCGATTTCTCTGCAACGTCACGGATCGCTCCTGCGTCTTGGCCCACCAGCCTCACTCAGTATAGCAACGATGTATCCCTTGTTCTAGTCCATCGTCGAGAAAACACGTCTAAACTCTTATAGCATAGAAAGCTATTTGTGTCAATAAATAAAACCTGCGCAATTCCGTACACATCATGAGGTTAAGCACCTATGGCGCTTTTCGCAACCCTGCTCGATTGTGTACTGGTGTCAACAGTTTCCAGCGCCTCCATACCTCCAACTCATCCTACCAGCGGGGCGGCAAATCGTTAGTCTAATGATACGCAGCGCTTGCGCCGGTCTCCCTGTAGCAGTCTAAAGCGCCCATGCGACAGAATCCAACTCATTCAGCCGCACAAGTACGCCCGCGCTCGACGAGCGCGGGCCACCGGGGCGCCCAAGACGCAACTCAAGCCAATTATGCCTCCCGCAGTCTGTCCGACCTGTCCGACCTGTCCGACCTGTCCGACCGGTCCGACCGGTCCGCCTCGCAGCTAATCCACCCCGGCGTAAAGGCTATGATACGCCGCGTAGTTGCCCAGCACCCGCTTCACATAATCCCGTGTCTCCGCAAACGGAATCATCTCGACAAACGTCTCCAGATCCGCGCTCGGGTTCGCCTTTCGCCATTTGGACACGTTTCCCGGCCCCGCGTTGTACGACGCGACAGCATACACCACGTTGCCGTTCGAGCGTTCGAGCACACTCGACAGGTAACTCGCCCCCATGCGCAGCGCAACCGTGGGATCCTCCAAACGCTCCGCGTCCTCTGGCGCGAATTCCGGATTCGATTTCACAATCGCCTTGGCTGTGCCAGGCATAATCTGCATCACGCCGCGCGCCCCCGCCGAGGACGTAAGCGCGGGACGGAATGTGCTCTCCTGCCGGGCAACGGCCGCCACCAGGAACGGGTCGACGCCGGTGTCCTTTCCAATCTGGACGAGAATCGGCCTGTACGCGCGGGCATAGCTCAGCCGCTGACGCGCCAGCGTCGCCTGACCCTGCTCTTGTCCCCACTTCGCCGCGTCCGCCAGTTCCCACGCGCTGAACGCCAGCCCGGACTCGCCGAGGAACTGGTACCACGCTTCGGTTTCCCCCTCGCCGGTGCGCGGTGTCTGCGCAAGTTCGAGCGCCTCCCATTCGGCTTCCTCGAGACCATGCGCCGCAAAAAAACGCAGACGTATGCTTCGCGGATCGTCCGTCAACTCCGCCGGAACCGGCGTTGGAGCGTCCGCCGCAATGGGCAGAGGGCGGACAAAGGAGCGCTTACCGTC
This sequence comes from Candidatus Hydrogenedentota bacterium, assembly GCA_016215105.1. Classification (GTDB taxonomy): domain Bacteria; phylum Hydrogenedentota; class Hydrogenedentia; order Hydrogenedentales; family SLHB01; genus JACRLJ01. The sequence goes on along the minus strand of JACRLJ010000061.1, from coordinate 21,859 downwards.
CACCTTGAGATTCGGGCACGACGCGGCCTTCTTGTCGCCGAGGCCGCTCGCGCGCTCGAACGCGCGATGCCCGTAGTAGTTGCCGAGACCCGTCTTCGCTGCGCGCGCATAATCCGCGCGGGCGCCTTTCGCGTCACCGCCCGCCTCGCGAAGCCGGCCCGACCAAAACAGCGCCTCGCTCAGCAGCGGGCTGGAAGGGAAACGTTTCGCGAATTCACCGAACAGTCGCAACGATTCGTCTTTGCTCCCCAGACTCTTGGCCAGGCGGCCCGCCGCAAGCTGCGCGTCGTCCGCGCGTTCGTGGCTGGGACATGTCGTCGCCAGCAGCGCGTACTGCGCAATGGCCGGTTTTGGCGTCTTCGATCCGGCCAACCGTTCCGCGTACCACCACAGCGCGTCACCGGTCTCCTCGGTGTCCGGATAATCGTTCAAGAGCTGCGCGAACGCAGCCGCGGCGGCCTCGGCCTCATTGGTCGTTACGTAACTCCGGGCAAGATGTGACAGCGCCAGCCGCGCCCACGGCGTCGACGGCGCCGCCGCCAACGCCTGCTGGAACGCCTCGCGGCCTTTCGGGACCTGATTGGTCTGAATCAGCAGCCGGCCCATGAGGTACTGGTACCGCGCGGTCTGTTCACCGGCTTCGATCGCCCCCGCCGGAACCGTCGCCATGCACACCGCCGCCTCTTTGTTCGCTGAACCGCGCAGGAATGCGGCTACGGCCAACAATCGATCGTCGTTGCTGGGCGAAACGCTGAGTTTCAGCGCCGCCTGAACGCGCGGATCCCGGCGCCGCGTGGTCGCCAAGACCCCGCGATAGAACGCAAAGCCTTGCCCCAGGGTTTCGGGAGTGGCCATGCAGTTCTCCGCCGCTTGCCATTCGTACGCGTCGAGCCACCACCGTTTCGGCGAAACTGACAAGGCCCCCGCGTAGAGCGCCGCCGCCTCGGCATGCTGACCGTGACGCACCAGGAGCGAAGCGCGTTGCGCCTGCGCCATGCGCACCCACGGCCCGGAAGCCCCCTGCGGCAGCGCCGCGTCGTAATCCTTCATCGCGCCGTCAAAGTCGCCCGCCAACCCGCGGCAATACGCGGCGCGCACACGCGCATAGGGAGCCAAAGGAGTGTCGTCCGCCGCGCATTTCGTGTAGGCCGTTACCGCGTCCCCATACTTGCCGGCCATTTCCGCGTAGTGCGCGGTAAGATAGGTGTCCGCCTCGGGCCACGGCGCCGTGACAGGCGAGGCCACAGTGGCGCCGAATAGGAGAACTCGGCCAACCCGGTTTCGAACATTGGACCACGTCGAAGCGAATGGGAGGGCGGCTGTCCTCAGCCGCCGAGTCCAACACCATAGCCTCGCCAAGGCGAATGGGAGGGCGACTGTCCTCAGCCGCCGAGTCCAACACCATAGCCCCGCCGAGGCGAATGGGAGGGCGGCTGTCCTCAGCCGCCGAGTCCAACACCAAAACCCAGCCTTGGACGCTCCAACCAAGCCAATCACCACAAGCAAGAACGGCACTACGGAAACTCTCCCGGCGTCACCCGCACAAGCGTTGGAACCCTACGGAACCTGCACTGGCTTGCCGTTCTTGGCCGACTTCCATGCCGCCTCGGTCACTTCAATGGTCCGCAATCCGCACTCGGGCGGCGTCTGCGGGCTATCCTTGCCAAGGATCGAATCGATGAAGTTCGAATCCGGATTCTTCGTGTACTTCGGCAGCTTCACGGTTATCGGCTTGCCCACTGCGTCTTGATGAATCAAACCGATGCCCTGACGAAGGTACAACGCGCCCTTGCTGCCGACGATCGAGTGATCTTCGTACCACGACGGCGCGTTGCCGATCACCGACATGCTGCCCAGTGCGCCATTCTCAAATTGCATCGACAGCGACGAGTTAATGTCCACTTCCGTCCCGAAGTTGTCTATCTTGGCGAATACCGTCTTGACTTTCATGCCCGTGACCCACATGACAATGTCCACCAGGTGACTTCCGGAATCGTTGAGCTGACCGCCGCCCGAGAGGGCCATGGTCTGCCGCCAGGTGCCCTTCACCGCGCGCAACCACTCCTGTGACTGAATCGCCTGCACAAACTGCACTTCGCCCAACGCGCCTTTGGCGATTTGCTCGCGCATATAACGGAAATTGGGATCGAAGTGCCGCTGATACGAAATCATCAGAATCCGCTTGGACTGCTTCGCGCGCGCAATCAGCGCGTTTGCGTGTTTGATGGTGCAGGTCATCGGTTTCTCGGAAAGGACGTGCAACCCCTTGCTCAGACAGAAATCGATCTGCTCGTAGTGCAACGTGTGCGGGCTCTGAACCACCACCGCGTCGAGAGGCACATCGTTGATCATCGCCTTATAGTCGTTGAACACCGGCAGCTTGTCGGATCCGGGACAATGACGCGCCAGATTTTCGAGCGACTTCTGACTCGGCTCGTTCAGCGCCACCACTTCGGCCTTTTTCGTCTCGTGCAACCGCTGGAAATGACCAATGGAAATACCACCGGCCCCGATGAAGCCCACACGAATCTTCTTAGCTTTTGACATTGCACGCTCTCCTCCGCAAAATGACTGTGCAAACGTGGTGTGAAACGCCGCATGGTACCAAGCGCCCCCGCGCAAGTCAATGAATCGCGCTTCGGCGGCGCATTCAAATCACTTGCAGCTCGTCTGGTACGCCTCGAGGCCGTTAGCCAACCCGCGTCCACGAAACCGGACCTCGGCTTTTCTACGCATGAGGATATCGCCGTCATGCCCTGGCATGCTTAAAGTGGACGCGCCGTCTCGCCGCGTCATCGGGGCGCCGGTAGCGTGGTAAGTAACGACGGCCGTCGTAGGCGCACTGACTCGTACGAACTGAAGCGGAATCGCCTCCTCAATAGAGATGTCGCGCGGGCGAGGTCGCAGCGCCCCAGCCGACGCGGCGAGACGGCGCGTCTACTTTAGGGCCGAATTGTGATCGGGATCTTCATTGTTCATGAGGAAAAACTGGGACAACGCAGCTCCATGCGGGCTTTCGGCCTGCGGATACGTTGACAGCATTCCGTCGTGGGACTAGAATTGCCGTAAGAGACTGCGAACATTCTGGGGACGCACAACGAAGGTCGTCCGGTGTGAAGACAGAGAAAGACTTCGACTACCTCAAGTTCAAACGGCAAGCGCAGGCACGGTTTGCCGAGAAATACACGGGACTCTCGCCGGAACAAACCGTCAGGCAATTGGACGGAATGGGGGAAGCAGTCCATTGACCGTTGGGCAAAGTGGTGGCGGTTTATCAAAGTCCCGAAGATGGCTGCTGGAGGCCGGTAACGTCGAATCGGAATCCGTACGTCCAACACAAACTCTTCCATGGCGTTCGATTTTTGGCCGACTCGTTCGCGGGTTCTTGGCGGGGGCTTTGAGCGGCTTTGGCGTTGGCATATTTATCCTCGCCTATTATTACTTCTATGCCCACCCGTTAAAAATTGTAGCGGTACTATGGATCATCTACGGCATACCTATGCTCAGCGTCATGGGAGGTATGCTCAAACTGATCTCGGCGGGGGTTGAACGAATATGGCGATCCAGGCGACCTAATCTTCCGCGGCGATGGTGGATATCAATCCCGCTGAGCATCTTGAACGGAGCCCTGGTTGGCGCTTTACTCGGGTGTCTGCTGGGTGCGCTTCTTCCTTCTTCTTCTCCGCAACCGTATTACGGCGCATTACAGTTTGCCGGACTCTTGGGACTCTTGGGATTATTCACTGCCTCTATTTCTGTGGCCTGGCGAGCTCTAATCTGCGCTGTCGAGTCGAACAAAGTAACGAACAAGGCGAAAGAGACCGCGCCGGAGGACGTCTGAGTCCGTAAGTCGCGGCTAGGCCGGGAGTAAAAGGCACGTATGTCCTGGTTGGATACATTTCACAATTCCCCGCGCGAGTACACGCTCGTGCCGTTCTGGTTTTGGAACGACGACCTCACCGAAGCCGAACTCAAGCGCCAGATCGACGATTTCGAGGCGCACGGCGTGTACGGCTTCATCCCGCACTTGCGTCTTGGCCTTCCCAAGTCTATCGAGTTCATGGGCGAGGCCTACCTTCGCTTTCTGAAGATCGCGGTGGATTACGCCGCATCCAAGAACATGATCGTTATTCTTTACGACGAGGCTATGTACCCATCGGGGTCCTGTGCGGGCCAGGTGGTCGCGGCCAACCCGCGTCACGCCACGCGCTGTATTGATCGGCGCAAGCCAGGACCCTTGGCGGGCGATGAATACATCGTGGCCAAAGACGCCGACTGGATCTACGTGAATTGCCGCTCGATGGGAACCATCCGCGGCGCCCATTACGGCCAGGACGACGCTCATCCCGACGCGCCGCCGTCCGGCGATATCTTGAATCCCGAGTCTACCGCGAGCTTTCTCCATTTGGTTCACGACAAACATCACGAAGCGCTTAAGGAGCACTTCGGCAAGACGGTGCGCGCCATCTTCACCGACGAGCCCAACGTTCTCGGACGCGGAGGCCGCAAGGACGTCCGTCCGTGGACCTGGGACTTGGATCATTTTCTACACGACTATCTAGGGTACGATTTCCGCCCCAAACTGGGCGCGCTGTGGGACGACACCGCTCCAGACGCGGAGAAATACCGGCGCGAATTCAACACGGCCATCAACGCGCGGCTCGCCGAGGCGTACTACGCGCCGTACAGCCGTTGGTGCGCGGACCACAAGATCGCCCTCACCGGCCACCCCGCGGGACCCGACGACATCGGCGTCGAACGCTTCTTCCACATCCCCGGACAGGACATCGTCTGGCGCTACATCGAGCCGTTCAAAGACAAGAGCATCGAAGGCGGCCAGTCCACCATGGCCAAGTGCAGCGCGTCGGCGCAGCGGCACTATGGCCGCGCGCGCAATCTCAACGAGTGTTTCGGCGCCTACGGCTGGGAGTTCACCTACGACGAGATGCGCTGGATCACCAACTGGCTTTTCGTGAGGGGCGTAAACCTGCTCACGCCCCATGCCTTCTACTACTCGGTTCGTGGCGACCGCCGCAACGAGCGGCCGCCCGACGTTGGTCCCAACAACACGTGGTGGGACGGCTACAAGACCTACGCCGATTTCTGCCGCCGCATGTGCTGGCTCTTGTCGCAGGGCAGGCAGGTCTGCTCTATCGCCATTCTCGGGGCGCCGAACAAACTGCCGTGGCGCGCCGCTCGAGTGTTATTCGAGAGCCAGCGCGACTTCAACTACCTCGACACGGACGCCTTGAAGAACAGTTGCCGCGTGTCCTCCGAAGCGATCCGCATTCAGGACATGGAATACAAGGCGCTAGTCATCGACGGCGCCGAATACATCACTCCTGACGTGTTGCGCGCGCTCAAACCCATGCTCGATTCCGGCCGTGTCTTGGCGTATGTCGATCCCGCCGCAGGAGTGGCCCCTCCCGCGGCCGACGCCCTGTCCCTGGTCGTTGCGCTGGACAAGCTCGTCCCCGCCGATATCACGATAACGCCGAAGAACTCCGGCCTCCGCTATCTTCATTTGAAGCATCCCGAAGGCGATGTCTACGTGTTCGCGAACGAGGCGCCCGAACCTATAGATAGCGCGCTGACCGTCGCCGCGCACGGTCCCGGACAATGGATAGATCCGGAAACCGCGCAGCCCGTTGCCGGCGCGAATCCGACGCGCGCCCAACTGCCGCCGCGCGCGCTCCGCGTGCTGTTCTGCCCCGGCGCCTGACCGTAGCCGCCCTTTCGCGCGCTGTGCTAGAATGCGATATGGAGATTCGATCATCGTGAAGACCGTCGGGCTGGATGAAATTCAGGATATTGTCGTTGTCGGCGCCGGGCCGGCCGCATTGTGTACGCTGCACGCGGCGCGCCAGGCAAATTTGCGCGCGGTCGCGATCGACAAAGGACCCGTCTGTGGCGCGCTGGTCGCGCACCCAACGTACATGCGGTGGTTCTCCACCTCCGACAAGCTCGAACTGGCCGGTTTTCCGCTGCTCACGAATGATACACGTCCCACGCGCCGGGAGTACCTCCAATATTGCCGTGCGTTTATCACGTATTTCGGCCTTGACGTGGTCACGTACCGCGAAGTTACCGCAGTCGCGCAAGCCGACGACTTGTTTACGGTCCAGGCGCGGGACATGTTCGGGCGCGAATACGCCTGGGAAGCGCGTAACGCCGTCGTGGCCACCGGCTTTTACGACAGTCCGCGCCTGCTCGATGTCCCCGGTGAGGATCTGCCCAAAGTCACGCACCGCTACAGTGAGGCCCATTACTACGCCGGCCACGACGTGCTCGTCATCGGCGCAGGCAGTTCCGCCGCGGAAGTCGCCCTCGAGCTTTGGCGGCGCGGAGCGCACGTAACAGTCGCGATGCGGAGTGAACGATTCGACACGAAATACTGGATCGAGCCGGACATCGAGAACCGTATCGCCGAAGGCGCCATCACGGCCTACCGCAACGCCCGTGTCATCGAAATACGCCGGGACGACGCCGTCCTCGAGGACGTTCGCGGCCACCACTTCACCGTTTCCTGCGATTTCGTGCTGGCGATGACCGGATACCGGCCCGACACCTCCCTCATCGAGCGCGCGGGCGCCACGGTCGATTCGCAATCGGGAAAGCCGGTGCTCTCCGACAAATTCGAGACAACCGTGCCGGGCCTCTATGTCGCCGGCACACTGATCGCCGGCGTCGAATCGAACTCCGTTTTCATCGAGAACAGCCGTAACCACGGCCCCACAATTGTTCGCGACATACTCTCGAAACAGACCGTTCGCGCCTGACCGCCGACCTCCCCTTCTACATTTCCTCCATCCTCAGTTCCGGCAGTAGCTGCCGAAGCCGGCGAATGCAGGTAATCGTCACTTCCTGGCCCCCGTAGGATACGAGGCCGTCGTGCGTGCGCGTCTGATCGATGAGCACGGGATGTAAACCGGCGTTGAGGGCCCCGTGAATGTCCGTTTCGACGGTATCTCCCACGAACACCGCGCATTCGGGCGCGGCTTCCGCAAGCGACAACGCCACATCAAAAATGGCCTTGTCGGGTTTGTGAAATCCGACCGCCTGCGAAATCACGGTGAAATCCACGTACGAATCCAACCCATAATGATCGATCTTCATCTGTTGCGTGGATATATAACCGTTGGTCACGATTCCGATCTTGAGGCCCGCGGACCGCAACCGGCGCAACACCGGAATCGCGTCGGTCGCCAGCGCGCCGCCTTCCAGCAGCTTCCGGTCGCGGCTAAGAAGCATCGGCGCCGCCAGTCCCTCGTCGGCGTTGATCTCGCGCAGGGCGTGCAACAACCCCGTCGTGCGGGCGCCATGCTGCGGCAGCGAGCCATCCAGCATCATCGCCCACAACTCGCCCGCCTTCGCGGAATACGCCGCCCAAAACTGATCCTGCTTCGCCGGGTCAATCCGATCCGCAAACTCGTCGTACGTGGCCCGACAGATTTCCTCCCACGTGAACGCATGCTCGAGCAACGTGCCGTCGAGATCGAACAACACGGCCGCAATGCTCTCAAACTGCATCGTGCCTCTCATCCAAACGGCGTCCCGCGCGCGCAAGGGCCGCGCCGGAAAACGTCAGTTACACTGCCCTACTATTAACTAATCGCCCATTTATCTATAGTATACTATGCATTCTTTGGCCAAGAATTCATCGACGCGTCCTGTTTTCGCATTTTCAGCATTGCATCGGAGCTCTGAATGGACCACCCACCAGTCCCGCCTACCGCACTCCCGTTCCAACACGCGTTCGATGCGGAGACATTCCGCGCAAACGGCCACCGGGTTATTGATATGCTCGCCGATTACCTCGACGCGGCTTCGTCCGGGACGCCGATGCCTGTCCTGCCTTGGCTGGAGCCGCAGGCCATGGTGGATTCGTGGCCGGGGGATTTTCCAGAGGAGCCCACCGGCGCCCTGCATGACATCCTTCAATTGGTCGTCCGCGAAGCCAACCACCTGCACCACCCGCGCTACATGGGCCACCAAGTGCCGGGACCGCTCCCCGCCGCGGCGCTGTGCGACATGGTGGGCGCCCTGCTGAACAACGGCATGGCGGTGTACGAAATGGGGATGTCCGGCACCGCGATGGAATGCCGCGTGATCGCGTGGATGGCGCAGCTGCTCGGCTTCGACTCGCAAGCGGACGGGGTCTTGACCTCGGGTGGCTCCATCGGAAACCTGACCGCGTTCCTGGCCATGCGCCACGCGAAAGGCGCGGACTCGTCCGATAAGCTTCCCGCCGTTCTGGTGTCGGACCAAGCGCATTACTCTGTCCGGCGCGCCGTCAAGATCATGGGCTGGGGTGACGACGGCGCGATTACGGTCCCCTGCGACGCGCAGTTCAAGCTCTGCGTGGACGCCCTGCCGGAACGCCTTCGCCACGCCGAATCGCTCGGCCGGCGCGTCATCGGTGTGGTGGGAAGCGCCTGTACGACGCCCACGGGGACCTACGATCCACTCGACGCCATCGCGGATTTCTGCGCCGCGAACGATCTGTGGCTGCACGTGGACGCCGCGCACGGCGCGCCCGCCGCGTTGAGCGAAACGTACCGGCCTCTACTGCGCGGCGTCGAGCGCGCGGACTCCGTGGTGTTCGACGCGCACAAGATGCTGCTGATGCCTGCGCTGGTCACTGCGGTGCTCTTTCGCAACGGGGACGATTCCTACCGCGCGTTCGAGCAGCGCGCGTCCTACTTGTTCGTCAAGAGCCCCCGGGAAGAGTGGTACAACATCGGCCACCGCACCATCGAATGCACCAAGCGCATGCTCTCGTTGAAGGTGTACACGGCGTTGATGTGCTACGGAACGCGCTTCTTCGCCGACTACGTCACGCGGCAATACGACCTCGCCCGGCGTTTCGCAACGATGCTTCGCGAGGCGCCGGATTTCGAGTTGGCCGCCGAACCGGAAGCCAATATCGTGTGTTTTCGCCATACGCCCAACGGCGCGGGCGATCTCGATGCCGCAGGCCTCTTCATGCGTACGACGCTCATCAATCCGTTGACGACGGAAGAGCACCTCGTTGTGTTGCTCGCGTGCATCAGGGAAGAGGCGAAGCGCGCCAGAGAAGAGGTCTAGGCCGTGGCGCGCAGCGCCGGGAAAAACAAGGACGCGCCGCCCAGCTTGCGGAACCGCCGCAGCGCTGAACAGATTTCGGATATCATGCGCCAAGTGAAAAGCGAGAACACCACCCCGGAGGTGGTGTTCCGAAAGGCACTGTGGGCGCACGGACTGCGCTATCGTTTGCACGTAGACTCGTTGCCGGGAAAACCCGATATCGTCATACCGGCCCGCCGATTGGCGATCTTTGTTGACGGTGATTTCTGGCACGGCAACCAATGGCGCCGAAGAGGCCTGCCCTCGCTCGAAGCGCAGTTCGAGGATAGCCCGCGGCGCGAGTACTGGCTCAAGAAGATCCGGCGTAACATGGAGCGGGACTGCAAGGCCACCGCGGAATTGACGCGGCTGGGCTGGAATGTCCTGCGTTTTTGGGAGAGCGACATAACACATCACGTGAACGAATGCGCTGCTCTGGCGGCGGCGCCGGTCAGTCGAAAAGCCCAACCGGACTTGCCTCTAACGTCGGATAGATCCGTGGCGGAATTCTTCGCCGGGATCGGGCTCATGCGGATCGGGCTCGAGCGCCAAGGCTGGAACATCGTTTTCGCCAACGACATCGATGCGCACAAAAAGGAAATGTACGACCGGCATTTTCGTGATGCGCCCGAACATCTGATGCTGGGCGACATTCACGAACTGTCCGCGCGGCGCGTCCCTTCCGTGGCCCTCGCCACCGCCTCCTTTCCCTGCAACGACCTGTCATTGGCGGGCTCGAGAGGCGGGCTCGAAGGAAGACAGTCGTCAGCGTTCTGGGGCTTCGTAAAGGTATTGACCGAACTCGGCCGCCGCCGCCCGCCTCTCATCCTTATAGAAAACGTTCCGGGCTTTTTGACGTCGCACGGCGGCAAGGACTTTGAGTCCGCCTGCCTGGCCCTGAACCAACTGGGCTACGCGGTGGACCCATTTCTGATCGACGCCGCGCGCTTTGTTCCTCAAAGCCGCTCGAGACTCTTCCTCGTCGGCGTATTGGGAAATATGGACGATGCAGCGCTTGTTCTAGAACCGACGGACACGCGGCCTAAGTCGCTGACCGAATTTGTCCGATCACACCCCGCGGTTCAGTGGAGAGTCCGCAAACTGCCGAGTCTTCCAAAGAGCGAAACCGTACTCGAAGACATTGTGGAGACGCTTCCGGATGACTCCCTCGAGTGGTGGGCGCATGATCGGGCGGAGCACTTGCTTAATCAGATGAGTTCCCGCCACCGGGCCGTCGCAGACGCAATGATTGCCAACCCGCGGCGATCGTATGGAACCGTATTTCGGCGCGTGCGCCAAGGCAAGACCATGGCCGAGTTGCGCACCGACGGCGTCGCCGGTTGCCTTCGGACGCCGCGCGGAGGAAGCGGACGGCAGATTCTATTCGCAGCGGGCCAAGGGCGCTATCAAGTCAGACTGTTAACGCCGCGCGAGTGCGCGCGCCTGATGGGCGCGGACGATTACGTCGTCTCTGGCCGGCGGAACCAGGCTCTGTTTGGATTTGGTGACGCGGTGTGCGTGCCGGTTATCGAGTGGATCGCGAAGTACTATCTGAATCCGCTGATCACCGAAATGCTCCACGCGCAACTGAAGAGGAGAACGTAACCCCGTGAACACGCAACGGCGGACGCAGGCGCTGCACATACTCTTTGCGTTGCTCTGTCTTCGCGCGTGGTGCGCGCCCGACCTTGGCGATGTGGCGCTGCATCAGGCCTTGCTCGACGTTGGGACCGATCTGCGCCTCATGTGCGTCGCGGCGCATCCCGACGACGAAGATGGCGCGACCCTGGCCTATTACCGGATGAAATATGGTATTCACACCGTGGCGGTATTTGCCACGCGCGGCGAAGGCGGCCAGAACGAGATCGGACCCGAGTTGTACAACGATCTCGGCGTCATCCGTACGCGCGAAACCACGGCGGCCACGCGCATCCAGGGCGCCGAGCTACGCTATCTCAACCTTCCCGAATTCGGCTTCTCAAAATCGCCGGACGAAGCGTTTCAGGTGTGGGGTCATGAAGAAACCGTGCGCCGGCTGGTCCGCGCCATTCGCACGGAACAACCCGATGTGATCATCAGCCACCACGGCACACTCAAGGACCACGGCCATCATCAAGCGGTCGGTATCGCATTGAGAGAGGCCTTTGGCGCCGCCGCTGATCCCGCCAAGTTTCCCGAGCAGATTGCCGAAGACCTCAAACCTTGGCAGGCGTCGCGCCTTTTCCTTCGGGATTGGGCAAATCCTCCTGGCGCAAAGTCCGTACTGGTGGATATCGGCGAATTGGAACCCGCGCGAGGACTGACGTACGCCGAGGTCGCCGCCGACGCGCTGCGCCAGCACCGTTCGCAAGGTATGGCAATGTTTGCCGAGTCTCATCTCTCAGGCCGGCCTAAGACGTACTACACGCTCGTTGCCGAAGCGCCGCAGGGCGCGGCTGGGAGCATTCCCGCGCCAGGCGGCGCGCTCCTCGAGGGCCTTCGTGACCGGGTATCTTCGAAAGATCGCGCGTTGTCGCGCGTGCGCTTGGACAGCGCAGGTTCGGAGTCAAAGCTCCTGAAATTGGTCAAGGACGCGCGCGCGCGGCGGGACGAGTCTCCGGAGAACCATCGCCGATGGGAACGGCTGAATCACGCCGCCGTCGTTGGCGCCGGCCTTGACCTATCTTCGGAAACGAGCGGCGTCGAATGCATACCGGGGCAAGCGCTGCCTGTCAACGTGACCTTGCGGGACTTCGGTTCTCCCAGCGCTCGATCCGCGGTGATATCCGTATTGCCTGAACCGTGGTTTTCGAAATCCGCTCCAAGTTCCGAGACCGTGACCCTGACGCCGAACAAAGACGCGACCGCAACCGTCCAGACGCCGATTCCCAATGACGAGCCCATTACGCTTCCTCTGGCGGAGCACTTGTTTGATCCCCATTTTCTGGAGCCGCAATTGATTGCCACGGCGGTGGCGGATTGCGGAGGAGTCTCGCTCGAATTGCGCGCGCCGCTGCGCATCGAGGTCGCGCAGTCTATCACCGCCGAGTTCGTTGAACCCAAGTACTTGGCGCGCTTGGGCGTCGATCGGTCCGTCACGTTCGGCGTGCGCGTCACCAATCATTCGCCGGGCCCCGCGCGGGGAATTGTGCTGCTGTCGGTGGCGCCCGCGCTCAAACTCGAGACGCGCCGAATTCCCGTCGAATTCTCCGCCGCGGGCGGGCAGCGAATCATTCCCATTACCGCCGCGCTGGCGGAAAACGCCCCCGCCGGCGATCTTCACCTGACCGCGATGGTCGAGGGCCTGCCGTATGCCTCGCACGCGGTGCTGCGGCTGGTGGATGTCAGAGTTCCTAAAACGGCGCGGGTGGGCGTCGTTCAAACGTATGACGACGTCTTCATGAAGACCCTCGAGCGGTTCCACGTTCCGCATGAAGCGCTCACGCTCAAAGACTTTACACCGGAACGTCTGGCCGCGTTCACGGTCATCATCATCGACATTCGCGCGTACCGGATGCGCCCCGATCTCGTATCGAACAACGAGACCGTCTTGGACTTTGTAAAGCGCGGCGGCGCGCTTCTGGTGATGTATCAGAAGACGTTTGACTGGAAAGAAACGTACGCGCCCTATCCAATCCATGTCTCGACGAACCGGGTCACGCGAGAGGATGCGCCCGTGCAACTCCTCGCGCCGGACAACCCGCTGTTCACCTCGCCCAATGCGATCACCGAGTCCGATTGGTCGGGCTGGATACAAGAGCGCGGACTCTATTTCCCAGACTCCTGGGACGACCGGTATACACCGCTGTTGGGATGCTCTGATCCCGGTGAATCGATCCCTCCCGGTAGTTGCCTGATTGCCAAGTACGGCGCGGGAACCTATTTCTACACGGCGTTGGGTTGGTACCGCCAACTGCGCGAGCTGCATCCCGGCGCCCTGCGCGTGTTCGCCAATATGATCGCGCTGGGCGCGCCTCACAACTAAATCACGGCGAACCCGCCGGCTCCGCCTTTCCGGATGTCCGTCTGGTGGAACGCGCAACGTGTCATTCTGAACGAAGTGAAAAATCTACCGCCGACGTGTAACGGCGTCACGCAGAACGCTTTTTCTGGGCAAAACAGATCCGGAGTTTGCCGCAGCGGACTCGGAACGACATGTTACAGTTGGCCCGGTTGTGTTACGCGCCGTTTACGCGTACATTGATATAGAGCGATAGGGCAGACCGACAGGCCAGGAGCGCTCACTATGGATTCAGACTTGCGTCTCGACCGGGCGGTCGAGATCGTGTTTAAGACGACCCCCTATCTGTTGCTTCGAGCGGCGATGTACGGCTGTGTCTGCGCAGGGATCGCCTTTCTGCTTGCGCTGCTCGGCTGCATTGGGTCGTTTTTTGGCTTTGCCGTGTTCTGGGTATTACTGCTGCTTACCATAGTCTCGGGGGTAGTCTTCGGATCGCGCGCGATGCGCCGGTCCCGCTTCCTCCGGTCGGTTCACGCGGGGCACGTAGCCCTGATGACCGAGTTAGCACTAAAGGGACGCCTCCCTGAGGGGATTGTGCAGGCCGATTGGGCTCGGCAGCGCGTCGAGAAACGATTCAAGAAGACGAGTGTCTTGTGCTCGATCGGCGGACATGTGGACAGAATTCACCGGACCATAAACCATAAGTTGCTGGACGCTGGCGCGGCAGTTCCGATTCCATCGGGCGGCGCATGGGACTGGGCCGCTGAGCCCATCGCGAATCTGGCGGTCGGCTATGTTGACGACGCCGTGCTCGCCTATACCTTCGCGCACAAACATGACAACCCCTTCGAGGCGGCCAAGAACGGCGTCGTGCTCTACTGCCAGCAGCGCCGGTCCCTGGTGAACCATGCCGCGCGCCTGACCCTCTTGGGCTACGCCAGCGTAGGCATTGTCGCGATGCTCTTGATGCTGCCTGCCGGAATACTTTCGTTCATGTTCGATTCACCCGAAATGCACATCGCGCTCTTCGGCACCGCAATTGTTCTTGGACTCGCGCAAAAATGGATTCTCTTCGATTCCGTCGCCACCGCGTCCACCATCCTCGTCTTTCTCAAGGAAAGCGAGTCTATGGAGCCGAGCACGGAATGGGAAGCGCGAATCGACGACGCCAGCGATGAGTTTCGGCAACTCCGCAAGCGCGCGGAAAAATACGCCAAGAAGGCTCAACAGCGTCACGAGGCCGTGAATTTGCCAGAAGCCAACGATAAGGCGCAGTGGATAGAAGAATAGCAACCCTCTTGCGCCAGTCCGACCAGTCCGACAAGTCAGACAGGTCGGAAAGGTCGGAAAGAGTCACGCAACAGAAACGCTCCTACTCGATCACTATCAGCGACTCGTCGTAGTCGTCCGGCTTTTCGTACCCCAGCAAATTCAGCAGCGTCGCCGCGACGTTGCTGAGTCCGGGCGCGGCCACGCCTTTCATTGTGATCGTGTTCGCGCCGGAAAAGTCCTTGATGATGAACGGCACGGGATTGAGCGTGTGCGCTACCATCGGCTCCCGCGTGCCCTTCTTTTCCGTGAACATCAGGTCCGCATTGCCGTGGTCCGCGGTAATAACGGCGATGCCCTTCGCCTCCTCAATGACCGGCAATAGGCGCTTCAATCCCAGGTCCACGGTCTCGACCGCAATGCGAATCGAGATCGGCACACCCGTGTGTCCCACCATGTCGCCGTTGGGATAATTGAGGCGCACGAACTTGTACTTGCCGCTTCGCACCGCGTCCATGGTCGCGTCCGTGATCTCCGCCGCCTTCATCCACGGGCGCTGATCAAACTGAACATTGTCCGACGTGATATCGACATACTTCTCGAGCTTTTCGTCCACGTATCCCGAATTGTTGCCATTCCAGAAATAGGTCACATGGCCGAACTTCTGCGTCTCCGACACCGCAAATGACGTCACGCCTTCCGCGCACAAGTACTGGCTAATCGTTCGATCAATCGCCGGTGGCTCGACCAGGAAATGTTTGGGAATGTGCGCGTCGCCGTCGTATTGCATCATGCCCGCGTAGAACACTTCCGGACACCGCTTGCGGTCGAACTTGTCGAACTCGCTGCCTTCCTCGAACGCCCGCGACAATTCGATCACCCGGTCGCCCCGAAAGTTAAAGCAGATCACCGCGTCGCCGTTTTCGATGGTCCCCACTGGCTTGCCGTTCTCCGCGACTACGAAACTCTCCATGTACTGGTCCGTCATCGTCGGGTCTTCGTCGTAGTATGCCTGAACGGCTTCCGACGCGGAACCGAATGAACGGCCTTCACCCAGAACGTGCGCCTTCCAGCCCCGCTCGACCACACTCCAATTGGCGTTGTAGCGATCCATCGTCGTAATCATGCGGCCACCGCCCGACGCCACGCGGTAATCGCGACCGGACACGCTGAGCTCTTTCAGCTTCGCTTCGAGCGGACGCGTGTAACTCAGCGCGCTCCGTTCACCCACGTCGCGGCCGTCAAGTAACGGGTGTACCCGTACTTTCGTCACGCCTTCCGCCGCGCACTTCTCGAGCATCGCAAACAGGTGGTCAATGTGACTGTGTACATTGCCGTCCGACAACAGCCCGATGAAGTGCAACGTCCCGCCGGACTTGGCGCGCTCGAGCGCACTCTTCCACGCCTCTCCCCGGAAGATCGCGCCGGACGCAATGGCCGCGCTGACGAGCTTCGCGCCCTGCGCAAACACGCGTCCCGCGCCCAGCGCGTTGTGACCCACTTCCGAATTGCCCATGTCCTCGTCGGACGGCATACCCACCGCAGTCCCGTGCGCCTTAAGTTGCGCGTAGAGCGGCTCCTTGAATAACTGATCCAGAACCGGCTTATACGCCAGGAACACGCCGTCAGACTCGTCCCCCTTTCCGATCCCCACGCCGTCCATAATGATGAATACTACCGGCCCGGGAAACGGGTTGTACTGGGGAAGTCTGGCGAGATGTAGTTTACCCATGAATGGTGTCTTCCTTTGTGATAGCGGCTAACGCTGGATACGCGTACGATGAAGCGCCGCGTCGTAAACTCGATTTTCTGGTTAGGGTTCTCGGCGAACTGGACGGAAAACGATGATTCTATCGTCTGAACGGCGGTGTTTCAACAGAACAACGAGATTCGTCAGATCGTCGTACCAGGACGTTTCGGCGAAACGTCGCTACCCAGTTGTAGTCGCACGTGGGGTAGGAAGCGACGGGGTAGGGCGCTTTCGCCGAAAGCGCCCGGTACGTAGGATACACGCACACTCCTAGTTCCCAAGTTGTACTTGGGAATCAGGAGGATTGCGCCTGCAACACTCGAGCGCGGTCTCATACAACGCGATAATATTGTCCAGCGGTGTCTCCGGCATGAGTCCGTGGCTGGTCGTCAATACGTACCCGCCATCAGGCCGCGCGAATGTGTCCACCAGCTCCTGGATATGTGCTCGTACATCATCGGGCGAACCGCTCACCATCACGCCTTGCACGTCGGCGCCGCCATTGAAGCAGACCCGTCCGCCAAAATCCCGGGCAAGCTCGTAGATGGGCATGGCCTGCGGTTGGACCGGGTTTAACGCGTTGAGTCCCAAGTCGATGAGGTCCGGCAGGATTTCACGGATGTCCCCGCACAGATGCATCCAAACGTGCGCGCCACCCTCGCGCACGCGCCGGAACAGCCTCGCGTAGGCCGGCCGCCAGTACCGCCGCCAGTCATCGGGATTGATCAGCAGGCCCCGCTGGCTCCCCCAATCATCCGAAAAGAAGATCCCGTTCACGCCCCGTTTCAGCCACTCGTCGGTGACACCGAGCGCGTATTCGAGAACCGTGTCGCGCAGCCCGTAGAATGCCGTTTCGTCGGTCAGCGGGTCGAGCAGCATGTTGTCGAATCCGCGCAGCATCCACAGACGCTCGAAGAGCGTAAACCACACCGACGCAAGTACGTAACGTCCGCCCCGCTTCTCCAACGCCCCGTCCGCCGCGGTGTACAGGTCCGGATCGTGCGGATCGGGAACGACGTACGCATCCAGCAGGTGATACCCCGCCTCGAGAGGATGCGACTCGGTCTTCGCGCCGTGGCCGTCATCGGTCCAAGCCGTACCCCAATGGTCCACCCAATGCAAGACCCCGTTCACCTTTTCCAGAGGCCGGATGAACTTGAACGCCGGATTAACTTGGAGCAAATCGTCGGGAAACCGGCCTGCCAGCTCGTTTATTCGCGCCTCCTTCGTCTCATCCTGCTCGTACAGCCCATCAAACGGGCAGTGCAATTGAACTGGCGTCCACTTCGGTCCGGCAAACTCGATAGCGCGCCGGTAGTTCTCTTTCCCCGGCAACATAGTCAATTCCCCATTGCGTAGCTGTAGAGGAGGCGCATTTCGGAGCCGTTCAGCGGCTCCGCTAAGAAAGATGTAATCCCATTATTGCGACGCTAACAAACTGCGGTACCGTGCAACCTACTTGTCGTCATCGTCCAAATCGGCCCACGAGTCTTCCGACATGGCCATCACCGACTCGACTGCATCGGCAATATCCTCGTCATCGGAATCCATGTAATCATCAAGGAGTTCGACGGCCTCCTTAGGCCGAATGCTTGCTGCGGCCTCGATGGCGGCCAGCAAGAGCGGCTTCTCGGACTTTCCCGAAGTAAGCAGGCGGGAAATGTGCGGCCAGGCCGCGTCCAGCCGCCATGCGCCGGCCGCGCCTACCGCCTGGCTGTGAATTTCCGGGTCAGCGTTGTTCAGCGACTCTAGTATTTCGCGATCGAACCCGCGGACGTACCCCATGCAGAAGACCGCCGTCAGCATCCATTCAGGATCGCCGCTGGTGTACGCCGCGCGGATAGCCGCTTCGTTCCAGTCTTGCCGGGCGCGCACCGATACTTCGAGAATCCTTCGCCGCACAATCTTGGGCAAGGTAGCGTCCAGATATAAATGTGTGAGCGCCTGTTGAACCCGCTGGAAAGCCGGCTCCGTGATGGGCACGTCGTCGGGATCGTCAAAATCGCCGGTGGCGGCGGTCTCCAACGCGGGCCCAAATGAGATGGCCGCCCGTGACCGTAGTAGCTCAGACTCGGCGCCGTTGCACAGGATCGCCAGCAGCGCGTCCACAATCTCGTCGTCCACGACCACATAATCGCCTGCGAGTTCCGCCGCAAGAATGCGATCCTCGGCGTCAGCCTGCTCGTTCCTGAGATATCTGATGCCAAGGTCCGGCGCGACGGCCCTGGCGCAACCATAACTGTTGCAGAGGGAAGCCCCCTCGCGCAACTCGGCGCCACAGTCGGCATTTCAGATCTAGACGCGATGCCTCAAAATGAAACAGGGCGGTTTCCTGCGCCTCGATTTCACCTGCCACGCAGTGCTTTGACCCCGATAACAATAATCAACGGCCTCTCTCCTCAACCTATTCAGCCGTCGGGACTTCCGTATACCCAATTGCCTTCAAACACAACCGCGCCGGGATCGAAATCGGACTGGCATAGTGTTTGCTCTTTTTCAGGCAGAAACGTCGTCCGAAGGCGATGCGAGGTGATTGCGTGGCGCTCGGACCACAAAGTTACATTGGAACGTACTGAAGTTCAGAACAAGGAGGAGTAGAAACTATGGTTACGCACACATGGAATCCATTCCGGGAACTGGAATCGTTGCGGCGCGAAGTGGAGCGTGCGTTTGAGGACTACGGGTCCACCGCGTGGACGCGGCCGTCGTTGCGGACGTGGTTCGTTCCGGGGATCTCGTCGCGCGCGTATCCGCTCGTAAACGTAAGCGATGACAAAGACGCTCTGTACGTGGAAGCATTGGCCCCAGGCGTCAATCCGGAAACGTTGGAGATCTCTGTACATCGCAACACGCTTCGTATCGCCGGCGAAAAACAGGCATTGACCATGGATATCAAGCCGGAGGCCTTCCACCGGAACGAACGCGGCGCGGGTAAGTTTGTCCGTGTCGTTGAACTTCCGGCCGAGGTGAACCGCGACCACGTCAGAGCGGACTACAAGAACGGCGTTCTGTTGATTACGCTGCCCAAAGCCGAGGCGGCCAAACCGAAGCAGATCGCCGTCCAGGTGGGCTAAAGTCGAGTGGTGAGTACACAGAGGAGACATTGCCATGAGCGATAAGAATACGCCTGTAAAGGCTTCGAACGAGATGGCTCCGGGCACGCGCGAAACTGCGCAAACGCTGGAGCCCGCGGTGGATATCTTTGAGATCAACGACGGACTTGTCGTTGTAGCCGATCTGCCCGGTGTCGACAAGGAAAACGCCAGTGTGCGCGTTGACGACGGCCTGTTGACCATCGAGGGCAAGACCGCGGCGTCTACGCACGGAGAGCCGCTCTTCAGCGAGTACAGCCCGCTGAACTTCTACCGTCAGTTCCGCCTGGGCATTCATAACCCGTTGCGCCAATGGAGCGTGCGCAGGTACGCGCGGCAATGGATGCCCATAGACCGGAACCAAGACGCACTCAGCGCGGATGGAAGGGTTATAATGGAACGAGGCGCCGAGGAAAGCGAGGTGAAGAATCCATGACGAAACTTGTGCCCGCTACAGTGAAGGAATCCGTTGAACGGTTGCGCGATGACGTGATGGGCATCTTCGAGAAGTGGTTGCCGGATCGGAAGCGGATGGAGCGCTCCCCGATCACGGAACTCTGGTCCTCGATGTGGCTCAATCACGGCGGTCCCGCGGTGGACGTGGAGGAGGATGACGCCAATATTCACGTCACTGCGGAGCTTCCCGGAATGAACGAGGATGACTTCGACGTGGAAGTCGCCGGGACCCGGCTAATCTTGCGGGGCGAAAAGAAATCCAACCGCGAAGAAAAGAAGCACGACTACTACTATTCGGAATGCAGCTACGGTTCGTTCACGCGCTCCATCGATCTGCCGTGTGAAGTCCAGGCGGACAAGGCTAAAGCCAGCTACAAGCACGGCGTGCTGAAGCTGACGTTGCCGAAATCCAACGACGCGAAAGCGAAGCGGATCAAGGTGATCGTTTCGTAAGCGTCTTCATATAGATTCGTTGCGGGCTGGAGGCGCGGCCAGAAAGCCACCGAATTGCGGGACTGCCCGATATCGGGCGCCCGCGTCAACAGACGTACAAGTGTTTTCTGGACGCGCCGCGCCAATTGCCAAGCGTTCGGCCGTACTCCTGAGGTGGGGACTGGCCCGCAACGTCAAAACTTTTCCTTGTGCCGAGGATGCGCCGGTTAACAAGGAGAACACTGCCATGAGTGAGTTAAATGACGAGAAGATAGTCGAACAACAGGAAAGGAAATCGTTCAAGTCCAGCCGTCTGATGAGTGCGGCTGTGGCGCTGCTGGCCGTGGCCGTCTGCGTACAGGGTTACTATCTGTACAGTATGCACGGGCGGTTGTCTAAAGCCGACGCCGCGGACAAAAACGGCTACCAGTTCATCGGTGACCTCCAGAAAAGCGGGCCGAATTCCACCCCGCCGCTTAACAGTTCGGGTTCAAGTCTACCGTCCCTTGACCCCTTCTTTAGCTGGTCGCCCTTTGGTCCGGGCAATTCGGATCCCTTCCAGCACATGAACCAGCTCCGCCAACAGATGGACCAACTGTTCAACCAAGCGTTTGGCTCGACACCCCCGGGATTTGGGACAAATCTGGGTGGCGGCGCCATCGATATGACGTTTAGTCCCAAGGTAGACATGACCGAGGACGCGGACAGCTACATCATAACCATAGACGCGCCCGGTACGGACAAGTCCAATCTCGACGTGAAACTCGAAGATCGCACGTTGACCATATCCGGGAAGCGTGACGGTACTATCGCGAAACAGGACGGCGGGAAGGTAATCCGTCAGGAACGCGTTAGCGGCGAGTTCCAGCGCGCCATCGTTCTGCCGGGGCCGGTTCAGGAAGGCTCCATGACGGCGAAGTACGATAACGGCGTCCTCCGCGTGACGATCAAGAAAGCGAACGAACCAAAGGTCCGCGACCACATTCAGGTCCAATAGTGCCTTCGGCAAATCGCCACGGGATCGCGCCACTGCGCGGTTCCGTGGCTTCCGTTGGAAGTGCTCAATGGACGACGAAGAGGCCAGCATAGCATTTGCTTTCGCTGGCAGGACGGGAACGCGCGCGACGTCGAGATTGTAGATTACCACCAGGAGCCAAAACGATGACGAAGAAGCTGCCACCTGTGCACCCGGGGGAGGTACTCCTAGAGGAGTTCCTAAAGCCGTTGGGGATTGGTCAATACCGTCTGGCCAAAAGACATTCACGTTCCGGCCCGGCGAGTCAATGAGGTCGTGCAAGGCGCCCGCGCCGTTTCGGCTAACACCGCCCTTCGGCTTGCGCGCTACTTCCAGACTTCGCCCCAGTTCTGGATGAACCTTCAATCGCAGTACGAGGTGGAGAGGGAATCGGACCGTCTGGGACAGAAGCTCATACGGCAAATTCGGGTCAGGGCGGTTGCGTGATCGTTCTGGAGGCGCGGCCAGAAGGCCTCCGCATAGCAAAACTCCGCATGAGCCGGCGCTGATATTGAACAACTTACAAACGCTTTCTGGCCGAGCCGCGTCAAAAAGCTGACTTTCTGGCCGGATTCCCAGGCGAGGCCGTACAGGCCAGTCGGCGCTGTCGCAAAGAGAGATCGTAAATAAACCGAAGTCTCCACCGAACCGAAACGCCGATCGAGTGAGAGACGTTCCTGCTCGCCACGAAAGACACGCCGATGGAAAGGCCCGGCAGGCACGAGCCTAGATAGATTGGGCGCGCGTCCATCCGCTGGTTCCCGCGCGCCATAACTACGGTCTAGCACCCTCACCGGCGC
>JACRLJ010000003.1:27596-76054 GCA_016215105.1 Candidatus Hydrogenedentota bacterium | reverse complement strand
TGCGGTTCGAGCGTTTCGCGGCGCAGCAGGGCCTGGAGCGCGATGCCGGCTTCATCGGGTGACACTCACTGGCGTAGGCGCGCTTCGAGGTGCGGGTACTCACGAAACGAGTTGAACTTGCCGGCCATGATTTGTTCAAGGTTGGGCTCTACGCTCTTGGGATTCCAAACGACCACCGTATTGGCCGCAAAATCACCGAGGCGCTGCGTACGGCGATTGAACAAACACGCCATACCGCCGACAAGATACAGGAACGGCAACGAGTCTACGATGCGCAACAGATTGCGCAGGGCAATTTGGCTGAATTGCAGCCGTAATCCCTGCACGTCAATCACGCGGAGGCGAAGCATCTTCTTGCCGACGGTCTGGCCACGCCAGTACCACTCCAAGACCATTCCGTAGCCAAACGAAATGGCGAAATAGCCGAGTCCGAGGATGGCCATCGCAAAGTCGAGGTTCAAAAGGCCAACCCACCGGCACAACGAGCCAAGCACGGCCACCAAGGTAGCGATGCAGGCGAAATCGATGGCCCAGGCCAGCGCGCGCGTAACCGGACCGGCCAACAAGTACGAGAACTCGACGCCTTCGGGCGTCTGAATGATGAGCGTGTTGGTCTTCGCGCTACGCACGGGCGCCACCGCGATCCGGATCGCCGCCATTCGCGCGCCGCCGGCCTGACCACCCCAAGAACGCGGTGAGCAGCACAAGTTCGACTACGCCAAAGAGAATCTTGAGCGAATAGGGCAAGATCGGCTCATGGAACTGCGAGAAGCAGGCCTCGACGATACCCGCCCAGACAAGCATGATGGCCACACCGAAAATCAGCGTGATCAAGTCGGCGGATATGCTGCGCAGCCGTGTGCGGAGCGAATCGCGCGTACCCCAGCCGATCAGCGCTCCGGCAAGCACTAAGCCGGCTTGACCTGCGAGAAGGATCGCGGGAATCTCGACCGACCCGTGCGGGAGAAGCCAGCCGGCGACAAAGCGGGTCTGACCGGCCAACACGTAGTCCAGCGCCACCGCGCCCAACATGACCCCGTTAGCAAATAGCAGCAGCGTAGTTCCGATGCCCCAGGTCAGCCCCAGCGCCATTACGAACACCGAGACTTGCGTGTTGTGCGTCATGTAGAAGACGGACCCGGACAAGTGCGCGCCTTTGTAGGTGTCGCCGGGATGCTGTTCTTCCTCCTGGACACGTTGCGCGGGACTAATGGACAGGTGTGGATAGGGTAGGATGACTTCTTTGGCGGCGGGGTCCACGGCAACCGCGAGTCCTCCAAACAGCACCCCTACCAATGTAATCGAAACCGACGTGATAAAGGCGCGGCGCCGGCGCCGAAATGCGTTCGGAAACGTGACAAAGAACCAGTCCAGCGGAGCAAAGCGGTGCTGGCGCGCGCGTGACTCGTGCAACTCGCCGTAGGCGCGCGCCATGAGCGATTCGAGGTAGCGGCGCAAATCCGGTTCGGAGGCAAAGGTCGCTATCTTGGCGAGACCGGCGGACGCGCGCTGGTATAGGTAATGCAGCCGCATGGCCCGCTCGAGTTCCAGGTGGTAGGCGGCGTCCCGCTCCATCTTGTCGAGCATCTGTTCGAGCTCGCCCCAGTACGGGCGTTCCTCGGCGATAAATCGTTCCAGATCGATAATCACAGGGCCTGCCTCTGCTTGACGCTCAAATACTGCGTGACCAGTTGCGCGCACATCCGCTCGTTGTTCAGCAACTCGAACCCCACGCCACGGCGCCGCAACACCTGTTGGACTTCGCGCAACGTATGCCATTGCATATGCCCCCCGAGTTGACCGTATAGCGCGTCGCTCGTGCCGGGGTCGGGTCCACTAAAAATCGGCCCCACGCCGGGAGGGGTCGGCATGCTGACGAGGACGAGATGTTGACGCGCGACCAGTTCCACGCTGCGCACGAAGCTCTCCGCCAACACGGGGTCGTCAAGATTGGTGAGGAACAGCAGCAAGGCCCGGCGACGCATCCGCAATCGGATGAACGAGCACAGTTCGTCGAAATCCGGGTTCACTACCTGCGGTTCGAGGGCGTACAACGCGTCGCGGCAGGCGCCGTAGTGCGCTTTGCCGGATCGGGCGCGGACGAAGCGCTGCACCTTGTCCGCATACGCCAGCACGCCGTACAGATCGCCTTGGCGTTCGGCAGCCTGCCCCAAGACGAGCGCCGCATTCACGAAACGCTCGAATTGCGTGACGATTGCGCCGCCCGGCTCTTCGAGTTCGCGCGCGCTCAACCGTGACGCGTCCAAGACGACGTACACTTCCTGCGTGCGTTCGATTTGAAACACTTTCGTGACCGGGCGGCTGCGCTTGGCGGTGGCCTTCCAGTGGATTTCGTCGAAGTCGTCGCCGGGAATGTATTCGCGCAGTTTCTCGAAATCGCGGCCGCGGCCTATTTGCCGTTGGGAGTGAATTCCGGCGCCGCCCCGGTTCAGAAACAGGGCCGCAAGGGTTTTCTGGTCCGGCGCGAGATTCGGATAGACTCGGATCTCGGTTTGGATCGGCGCGGAAGATCGAACCGCCCAGAACCCAAGACGCGACCCACTCTCGAAATAGAGCCGATCCAGCGCGTAATTGCCGCGTTTGAGCGCGGTGCAGGGCCACACCACGTTCAGGCGCCGCGCGCCGGACGGAAGCATCGTATCAAGATATTCGTTGGCCGAAGACATCTCGACTGGAAGCGCCAGGCCGAGGCGCAGCGCACGCGCCGTTTCGCTGTCATTGTGTATCGTAATGTTGATGAGCCCTTGCCGGCCTTTGGTGAGCCGAATCACGGGCGGGGTTTCGACGCGAATACCGTTCAATATGCGTGCGGACGCTGTAGCGTCGAGGGCGGCGATGACCAAGAATGCGGCCGCGGCCAAGGCGCACAACGCCGTGAACGGCGGAACCGCCGCCGCCAGGAAGCCCGCAGGCAAGAGGACCATTCCGGTCCAGAACAACAGTCTCGAGCGCGGGGCAATCATCGCGGCACGGCAATCTCGTGAAGGACGCGCTCGATCACTTCGGACACGGACAATCCCTCGATTTCATATTCGGGCCGCAGAATGACGCGGTGTTCCAAGACAGGAAACACCATCGTCTTGATGTCGTCCGGCGTCACGAAATCGCGTCCGGTGAGGGCGGCGGCCACGCGGCTGGCCAGCAGCAGAGCCTGGGTCGCGCGCGGACCGGCGCCGACAAGAATACTGGCGTTCGTCCGCGTCGCGCGAACGATGTCGATTATGTAGCCCAGAAGTTCATCGCGTACGATGACCGACTCCAGTTCGGTCCGCAGGCGGATGAGGTCGTCCGGCGTTATGACCGCTTTGACCTCGCCTCGTTCAAGGGTTTTCTCGGGCGAGTCCGCTCCCAGCATACGTTTGGCGAGAGAGAGTTCCTCATTGCGATCCGGGCACTCCATACGGATCTTGAGCATAAAGCGGTCTTTCTGCGCCTCGGGAAGCGGATAGGTGCCTTCATACTCGATAGGATTCTGCGTCGCGAACACGGTGAAGTTAGGGCTGAGGGCGTGCGTTTCGCGATCAAGGGTCACCAGGCGTTCCTGCATGGCTTGCAGGAGCGCGGATTGCGTCTTGGCGGGCGCGCGGTTGATTTCGTCGGCCAGGAGAAATGTAGTGAACACGGGGCCCTTGAGCAGCGTGAATTCGTTGCGCTGGAGATTGAACACGTTGGTGCCCGTAATATCCGCGGGCATGAGATCGGGCGTGAACTGAATGCGGGAAAACTCACAGCCCATCACGTGCGCCAGCGTCCGCACCAGGAGAGTCTTCGCGACACCGGGAACGCCCTCGATGAGCGCGTGCTGGTTGGTGAAGATCGCGATTAGCGCCTTATCCACCACCGCTTCCTGGCCGATAATGACCTTGCCGACCTCTTGCCTGACGCGTCCGAGAATATCGTTAAGGTGGTTCAAGTCCGCATTCACCGTTTCCATTCCTTTCTCAGTTCATGACTCATTGTTCGATAGGTTCCCGGGAGGTCGCGCTTGTTCGCAGGAAGGGCGGCTTGTTCTGCGGCCACGCTTTTCATCCACTGAAGACACTTGGTCAAGTCGGGCCGCGAACGCGCGAACGCTTTCTCCCACTCGTGAACACAGATATTTAATAGGTTGCTCGGCGGAATGCTGCGCCGCAGTAGATTCACAAAAGCGGATGCGGCATCTTTGCCCAAAGCCGCGCCCACGCTCTCGGTAGCCTCGCGCTCCGGCGGGGGAGGAACGAGGCTGGAGGCGCTTTGCCAAATGTACAAGACGGCCAGCACAAGAAACGCAAGAGCAATACCGTGCAGCCGGTACTTGCGCGCAAGTTTGACGATGCCCGGCTCTTCCACGACGCCGTTGTGGGTTTCGTCAAACAGAATCCGAGACTGCGGGCCAACGAGCCACGCGAGCAAGGCCGGATACCGGTTGTAGCGCATGGCCTCATTGCTGACGAAATACGAATCCGCGCAGAGCACAATCGTTCCCGCGCCCATGCGCCGCTCGATGATGACGGGGCGCTGGTCTCTTTGATAGATCACGCGCCACTTGTCGGTCAATCCGTCGAACACCAGGGGTGAACGCCAAACAACCGAGTCGGGCAAGCGATCATCCGAAGCGCGCACCGCCAAACCCGGCGTTGTTTCGTCACCGTCCTTGGGCAATGGCGTGGTGGCAAACCGAAATCCCCATTTCCCGGGCAAGAAGACTCGTTTCGGCAGGAACCGCTCGCTCCTGCTCTTCTCCCTGTCAGCGTCGTCCCCCGGCTTGTCCGTCTTGCCTTCAGCGTCCTTCTCGTCTCCACTCGGGGGAACATCTGCCGGGGACTTTTCGGGCTGTGGCGTTTCGCTTTCGACCTTCTCCGCTTTGGCGCCGGTCTCATCGTCCTCGTCGTCCTCGTCCAGATCCTTGTCCTCGCGCCCGGCTTCACGGTTTTTCTCGCGCCTCTCCGCGCGTCTTTGCGCCCTATCGAGGGAGTATTTTCCTTTGAGGTACGGTCCCAACATTTCTGGCGAGAAGGTGACGATCACGCGTCCGCCCTGAAGGGCGACGTTGTTGACGCCCTCCAATTCGTCTTGCGTGAACTCGAGAAAATCCCACGGATTGCCGGACAGCACGAAGAGCGCGGAGGCCTCAGTCGCGTTCTTCAGTTTTTCCACGGGGACGATGTTTCGTTCGACCGAGAGCGCCGGCACGGCGCGCAGGCTCTCGTACAGGGCCTTGGCGCCCATCGGATCGCTGCGGTACGTCGAATACTCCGGATACACGTCCCCCAGCCCGTAGGCGGCGATCAGCAAGCGGATCATTCCATAGGCGAACGCGGCGGCCACGACGCCAAATGCGCCCAAGACGGCAATGCGGCTACGGAGCATGAAGGCGTATCCTTTCCTGCTCCGCAAAGAAGAGCTTAACGTGGGCGCTGGTAGCTTCCCGCGTTCCGTACCACACTTGCTCGAACTGGTCGATCAGCGCGGAAAACACGTTCACAAGCTCGGGCGCAGCGTGGGCGCGGCGAGACAGCTCGCGTTGGTAGTCGCGATTCGATTTGAACTTCGCTACCCGAACTAGTTCTTTCTGCGCCAATTGCGCCAAGCTGGCGAGGAATACAGCGCGCAACGCCAGGCGGTATTCCCCCCGGCCGGCCAGTTCCCGCGCAAGCGCGAGCCATCCGTCTTCCGGCAGTTCGCTGGCCAACACACCCTCGTCCTCTATGTCCGGCGGCGAGGCTGAGTCGGGCAATGCGAATTCGCTGCGAACCCGCGCGCGCGTTTTCCATACGCGCCAGCCCATGATTCCGGCGATGCAGATGAGAAGGACAAGTCCGGCATAGGCCACGGGCTGAATCACATATTTCCATTGGAACGGCGAGTCACCTCTGGAATGACCTTGGTCCTT
The DNA here is from genome assembly GCA_016215105.1 of Candidatus Hydrogenedentota bacterium. GTDB lineage: Bacteria > Hydrogenedentota > Hydrogenedentia > Hydrogenedentales > SLHB01 > JACRLJ01. The sequence goes on along the minus strand of JACRLJ010000003.1, from coordinate 70,161 downwards.
GCTACGAAAACGGTCAAGCCAGTCCTCCAACCGCTGCCAAAGCTTCCCTATCGTCCGGAGTATATCGACCAGGGTGTCGCGAACCGCGATGATAAAGCGGTAAAGAAGCCCGTGTTCAGCGCCACTGACTTCTTCGCGGGGCATCCGCCAAGCGTAATCGCGGTGCTCCAGTACGTTGGCAATGGCCTTGTCGAGCGCTTCCGGTGGCACCGTGGACGCCGATGCCGCGGGCGCGGCCGAAATCGGAACGGAGGCGCTTTCTTCGGCGCCGGCGCGGCCGCACAGCGCAAGGAGCGCGAACACGATGATGGCGATGGACCTCGCGGATATTCCCTGACGCCGCCGGCGCAGGGCAACTCGGAGGTCCGCGCCGGTCGTGGCCGATTCGAGCCACCGATGCTGAAGTCTGTCTCGATCCCGAAAAGCGACCGAAGCAGAAACGGAATCGCGGCCAGGGCGGAAGCGATATTCGCGGCGACCAGAATCCCGAAGGGACACAGCAACGCCAGGAAGAGGCCGAAGATAATCGATGGCGGCACGAGCAAGAACGCCATATCCTCGCCCGCAGCGGCGGAGAGGACGGGAACGATCCCGCCGTAGAAGATCGCCGCGAGCACGATGAGCGCGGGACTGAGTATCCAGATGCAGAAGAAACTCTGACGCGGCCACTTTGCGGACAGGCTCGAGCAGCGGCGGGTCAGTGTCCGCAGTTTGTCGTCCTCGCCGTCTCCAAGAACGGTAATGTTCTGAAAAAGCCCGTACGCCCAGGCGGACGGAATAGCCGCGAGAAATGCAAGTGGAAGGACTACCAATCCGAGTGGCTGGAGAGTGGCCTGCGCCGTCACCATTCGGCAGATCCGTCGGAAGGTCCACGGGAACGCGCCTTCCCCGCGCACTTCAGCCAGCAACCTGCGCGAGTAGACCGTTTGCCAGCATTTCATCCAGATGAAGAGTCCGGCCAAACCCAAGGCGGCTTCGGCGCAAATGGTGTCGTTGGCGTAGCGGTGGCCCATGTTGTCGGTGAAGTACAGCAACCCAAAGACAAAGGGGATAGCGCCGACGTAGTACAGGGCCAGCACGGAAAACGGCGACTGGCGTACCAAATGGAACGCCTCTTCCATGAGCGTCAGCCCGGATACTTCCGATCGTGGCTTACGGCTCACTTGCTGTCGTCCCAGACCGACGACTGCCACAAGTCCTGCTTGTGAAACGTATCCGGCAGCATCAATAGCCCCTGGCCAATGGCATAGAACACCAGCCACAGAAAAAGAACACTCGCGGCAACCTGTGCGGGACGAACCAGAACGGCAATAGCGCGCGCGCGTCTGCGCGCCTGGGGAGACTGGCTCGCCTTGACCAGGCACAGCGCGCAGAGCATGCGCCCGGCGTGTTCGGTCACGCATTCCCGGCAGAAAAACCGTTTGCAGTCAAGACAGCGCGCCGCCGCTTCGCGCACAGCGTGGTTGAAACAGCGCTGCTCCGCCAGGGCCGCCATAGGCTAGGTCTCCTCCACCGCGTTGGGTTCCGGCGCCTGTTGACGTTGTGTTTGTGTCTGGCGGTACACCCGGCGAAAGTCACTCAGCAACAGGAAACCGATGATGCCCAGAAGCGTGTAGATCGCGCACATCGTCACGCTGTAGACCAGGAAGAAGGGGTGGCTGCGCAAAGCGATGTCCATGTTGGTCTGGTTAAGAGCCAGCGTCGGATCTGACATGCTCAGAGTCATGCCGTAGACAGTAATGGACATGAAGGAGGCCGCAACCGCGAGCATAATCGCCCAAGGCATCCCTCCTAACTTAGCCTTCAAATCCGTGCCCGACTGCTTGACCACCACGGTGATTGCCAAGAGAAGAATGGCAAGGTACCACGCGGAGTCAAAGGCATTCTTGAATCCGTGCCGTACAACAAGAGCAGCGCGTGCCACCGGCCTTCGTCGTGCCGCAACGGCCCACGGCTCTCGAGCTTGGACGGGGGCGTGACGCGGCGCGTAGCAGTCGCGCCGGACAACGCGGCCCGCTTTTCCGCCAGTTGCTCGTCGGAAAGTCCCCCTTGGGCTGCTTCGATGAGCGGCTGGAGCCGCTGAAGCGTTCGCCGCGCTTTACGGAGACGGTCTAAGGCCCGTATCGGTTCGGCATGGACCCCGGTGTACAGGACACATTGGCACGTGGGCCCCCGCAGGATATTAATGACCAGCATCAGAAAGAAGAAGGCCGCTACGCCGGCGACGAATACCACACCGCCGCCGTCCCATGCCCACCAGCGATATCCGGAAAAGGCTAACATACCGCTCAGCACAGTAAGCACGCCAAACAAGACATTCCGCAGCTTGCCAGTTTGTGTCGCAGACACGACAATGGCCTGAATATCCTGAAAATAGAAGCGTTTGTAGGACTCCGTATAGCCGGTGTCACAGATGTGCAACAGGTGGTCCTTGGCCAGCCATAAGCGGTATCGGGGCGCGACAAAGGGGGACACGTAACGCCGGACACCGTGTGTCAGCTTCTCGTATTCTGGAGTCTTCGATGCCGCGGGCATTATCGAAACGCCCCCACGATCAGCGCGCCAAAGAGCGCTACCCAGCCGACAATCTCCAAAGCCGAGACTAGTAGTGCAATGCTCATTCGGACACGCGTTCCCAAGCGCCCCTTTATGCTGGACGGCGCATTCCAGTAGCGGATGGACATAAAGAGGGCCGCGGGCGCGGTCAACAGGGTCGGATAGACGAGGATCAAGGGTATCACCGCAAGCATCAACGCAATATTGTCGTACCGGGTGCGCCTCGATTCCAGTTTCGCCATGGCGCCGCCCTTTGCCCCGGCCTCGATGCACGCTGGACAGAGATGGCTGTCACCCAGCTCGACATCGCACAAGGCGCACAAGAAGCGCCCACATCCATCGCACGCAATGACGGCTTTCTTTTGCGTGTGGTAGTAGCAACTGCTCTCGGTGTCCGTCAGAAGCCGCTCGCCCGCGGTCCCGGCGGCCAGCGGCTCGAACAGCGATGGAAACACCACCATCTCGAACGCGGCCCCGCACACGGGACACGCCGAGGAGATTCCGCGCGTGTTGACCGGTTCGAGCGCTACGCGGCATGCGCCGCATTCGACGAGAACGGAGGTCATGACTGCCGTGTCCGTATGACGCGCGTGTCGCACATCCGATCGTGGAGCGCGCGTTTCTCTTCATCAAACCCGGCCATAATGTAGCCGATATTCAGTATGATGCCGCTGACGATCTTGGCGCCGGCGCGGCCAAACGCGCGCATGTAGGTCATGGGTTCTCCATCCGGCCGTACCACTTTGAGACCCAGCGCCATCTTGCCGGGCGTCGCGCCAAACCGGCCGATGAACCAAGTTTGGTATGCGATATCCACGGACTGATTCAAGAGAATGGATAAGAACATGGAGCCAAAGTAAACGGCATCGGACGAAAAGAATTGGGTAACGGCGGATACCGCGAGATTGGTCAGGGTTCCGACCGCGATCAGAATGATCCCATCAATGAACGCGGCGCCGAATCGTATCCAGAATCCGGCATAGACCAATTGGCCGGGCAACGCGGCGCCTTCCTTGAGGCGCTGGAAGAACACGGGCTTGCAGGTAGCGCAGATCCACGAGTTCCGGAAGGAGATCATATCCTCCTGCGGAAACAGGGCCCCGCATTCCGCGCAGGCGGCCATGCCGTGCTGCTCGGCGGTTTCAGGAGTCACGGCGGCGTCCAGACCTTGAATCCGCGCCAATGGCAGCCATTCGGCCATGCCCGCGCGCCAGACGAGTGTATTGGGAGTGATTACACTTTTCGCCTGCAGGTCACGGAATTCCGTGTCGTTGATTGGCCCCTGTTGGGCGCCGTTTTCGACGTAATACCAGTCCATCGCGCCTCCCCTCGCTCATAGTACTCTGCATGCAAAACCCAAACGACGCGCATCGGTGTTGGAACTACGGAAGGCGGGGCAATTGCCGCTGGATTACGCCCCGCTTCCTGCCCGATTCGCATCCTCGGAAAAAGAATAGAGATCGCGCGATGCGAAAGCAAGAAAGCCGAGGTCAGGTGAGGGCACTGGGAAAGGTGGCGGCGGGGGTATGAGACCGTTGCGCCCAAGGTAGACGCGCCGTCTCGCCGCGTCACCGGGGCGCCAGTAGGATCGCAAGCCGCGACGGCTATTCTGGGCGCGTCGTCAGAGACGCATTGGAGAGAAAACTTCACACGGGTAGCTGTGGCGAGTGGATGAGGTCCATCACGCTCAGGCTGACGCGGCGAGACGGCGCGTCTACTCTAGGCGCACTTGGGAAGGTGTGGCGAGTGCAAGAACGTTAACGGGCGGCCCCGGCGTCATCATAGGTCAAAGCCACAAAATCGTAGGCGGGAATGGTGACTTGCGCCTTCCAGCGCGTTCCGTCGGCCGCACACGGAAAATTCGTTACGGGGCGCGCACACACTATGGAAACTGTATGCGCTTCCTTGTCGAGGTTGACGGCGATGTTGCCGGTAACGTTGATGCGTTCGACATGGTCGCCGAGGTAAGGACTCGACATGCGGGGCAGCGGATCGGAAATACGGATGGTGGCGCCGCTGGATTCAACAACGTTGCGCAGGATCAACTCGCCAAGGCGATTGGCTGGGCTGGCGGATGACGCGAGGCCCCAGGGGTCCCCCTCGTTGGCCGAAGGATCTTTTGATCCGCTGAGTTTAGGGATAACGCGTTGGGGATCGTAGGCGCAGGCGTAGAGCATGCGGTTGCTAATGAAGTGGAACGCCCCGCTTCGCGCAAGCCACGGTCTTCCGCCCAGCGATAGCAGCGTCTCGGCATTAGCGAGATTGCTGATCCCGATGTCGGCGGGAAGCGCCACGGGTGTCTGCCGTAGGAACTCGGCGATGTCGCGCGAAAACGATTCCGGACATCCGGGCGCGATTTCCGGGTCGCCACCGGCGGTTTTCCCGTATTCGAGGTTGAGACCGTCGAGGGAACGCACGCCGCCGTCAGCGATGATGCCGCCGTCACCCGCTTGCATGGCGCCGCCAGTAACGAGAACGTTGGCGCCGGACGCCTTGAGTTTCAGCCACATCGCGTCATCCAGATACCAGGCGCCAGGAAAAACGATGAGTTTGTACTTGGCGAGGTCCGCGGCGCGCAGACGCGACAGGCGCGTGATGGGAATGCGGTCGTAGGCCACACCGTACATGCGCAAGACGATTTCGTACAGATTGATGTCGGTTACGGTGTTCCCGGCGTCAGGGTAAATCGCTGCGGGATAGGTCATCTGCACGTAGGCCACATCGGCGGACTCGTCAATCACGACGGTGTCGCGAACGCGGCGGATAACCGGCGCGAACTGGTCCTCCCAGCGGTCAAATTCGAGGCGGGCGGCCGTGCCGGATTGCCACGCGTAATTCTCTTCCGCGTAGGAGTTCGAGAGTTGACAGCCAATGGCTTGCTGGCCTTCGGCCCACTTCCGCGCGATTAGCGGGAGATAGTAGTCCTTGTAGTCGGTGTACGCATTGCACTTGTAGCGGATTCCCATGGTTTCGCCGATGGCCTTGGGCTGGTCGTAGGTCATACCCCAAGGGAAACACATCTCGTTGATAGCGAAGTCCGCGCCGGGCGCCTCGCTCAACGCGAGGTCGTACATGTGGCCGTTGTAGATTTCCTGCCACGCGCCAATCTTGACGCCGTTCGGTTCGAGGCGCTTCAGGTGGCCGTTGAATTCGCCCCACACTTGAGGCAGGTACTCGAAGCGGAACCGATGCCAGAGGAGCCAATGGTACGCGTCCGAAGCGTCGGGCAATTTCGCGACCTGCGCCTCGCCGCGCGCGACGAGCCAGCGATTGAACTTCTCGAGCGCGTACAGCGAGTAGCCGCTGTTGAATTCCGTGTACCCCGCCTCGCCGTAGATGCCCCAGGTAGGGGTCAGCGCGATGATGTCGCGGCAGCCCATGTAATGGTCGAGCAACTGTTCGGCGTAGGCCTTCACTTGCGCCATCGCGGCGTCGCAACAGGGGTCGATTTGATTGGCTATCTGCGAGCCATCCGCGCGCGCGAGTCCGAACTGGCCCGGGGGCAGGCCTACCCAGAGCAGCCAGCCGACCACTGCTTTCATGCCGCGCGCCTGGGCCTTCTTGATAAGACCGTCGGCCTCCGTGAAATCGAGCGGGACGCCGGGGCCCGCATACGGCGGCGCAACTTTGGTAAAGAGCGTGTCGTAACCCGCACTGGCGGCGTCGTCGAGTTGCGTGTCGGTGTACCCGGTCATGGGCATCCACAGCATACGGCTTCGGAAAGGCCGACACTCCGGCAGGCTTTCGCGGCCTTGCCGGAGTGTCAAAGTAACGGATGCAGATTGATCGCCCGCCTTCGCGGTCAGCGTATACGCGCCATCGGCTATCGCGCCGGTATCACATCGCAACGCCGCGCGCCGCAGCGGCGAGGAAAACTCCGTCGAATCTTGCCAGACCACATGGCTTGTGGCGTTGGCAAGCTGAAACGCAACCGAGGCCGGTGGCGTAGCGCCGCGCCAATACGCGACCGTGGTGAAGGTTCCCGAGATCGGATCGAGCGGCGGCTCGATACTGAGGTCGGGCGCGGTCACGAGGCTAAACAGGGCGCACGCCCAGACCAGGCTCATGGCTTGAATGGTTTGGCTTTGGGGTTCTTATCCAGCCACGCGATCAACTCCGCTGGGTTATCCGTTTGAAGGCCATCCAAGTCCCAACTCATGGCCTTTTCCCACACTTTCGGGTCGTTGGGCATGCAGTCGGCGACAACAATCGCCTTGGCCGCGTGGCAGGTCTCGACATACGTCTTTGAGCAGTCGTCCATCGACGAGGCAATGATGCGCGGGTGCGTTTCCTTGATCAGGTCGGCCAGACCGCTCTCCGGGCCGGGATCGGGCATTGGAATGCAGTCCGGCGCGATCTTCTGCAATTGTTTGGCCTGCTCCTTGTACAGGTACCAGACGACTTCGTGCTCCATTCCGTGATCTTTGATGATCTTGGCTACTTCGGCCATGTCGGCGTCTTTGAAATCGAGATAGATACCGACCTTGCCTTTGCAGAGGTTCAAGATCTCCTCAAAGGTGGGAATCTTCGTACCTTTGAACTGCGGGCCGACACGGCTTCCGAAATCCATTGCCCGCAACTCTTCCAGCGTATGATCGCGGACCTTGCCCGTGCCGGTGCCGTTGGTATACGAGTCAACTGTGGCGTTGTGACAACTCACATACTTTCCGTCCTTGGTCGTGCGAATGTCGATCTCGACGAAGTCCACGCCAAGGTCAATGCCTTTCTGGTAGGCCGCCAGCGTGTTTTCCGGGATGCCCTGGTGCGCGCCACGGTGGGCCATGACGTACACCCCGCCGTGCTTGGGCGGTTTGATGGGCAGTTCGGGACTAAAGACGGCGGGGCTCGCGGCCACAGCTATGGCTGCGATGAGAGAAACGATGGTCATGGTGAGTCTCCTTGGGTTGAGAAAGCGTGATCATAGCAATCACGCAGGGTAGAAAACTAGGGCGATGACTCCAGGGAAGGTATGTCATCCGCCAATTCAGGGCACATCGATTGTACGGCCTGCAGAATGCATTGCGCTGCGCGAACGGCTTTCTCCGCACTCGCAGAAGTCATGCTTTCCATCAAACCATAGTCTCCGATTTCGCGTGATTCGAGGAGACTCGAATACTGCGCGCCGAGTTCTTTCGACCAGCGCCCGCTGCTGACTAACTCCCGATGAACCGCAGCCTGGACGGCAGTGTGCTTCTTGAACAGCCTGTCTTGGAGGGCGAATAGAGCCGATACACCGTAGAATGCCGCGTAATACGCCCTTGACGCGGCACAGTCCGGATCCGATTGTGTAACGCTTGAGGCAGTAGCCAAAGCCCGAATGGCGCGCAGCCAGAACGCACGCGCAAGATCGTTCACGCGGGTATTCCCTCCCGTTTCACGGTGCGATACAGGGCGTACTTCTCTTCGCGGTAGTCCAACTCGTCCACGGGTATGGGATGTATCATCCGGCTATCTACGCTGCCTTGCAGGTCGCTTATTGCCAGATTCGCATCGTAGGCATCGTCCCATTGACGCACTGGCCCGCGCAACAAGAGCAACAAATCAATGTCGCTTTCCGGAGTGGCGTCGCCGCGGGCCTCCGACCCGTACAAGATAAGGCCCCGGAATCGATCCGGTGATGTCAATCGGGGAGTTTGACTGGCCGGAAGGCCGCACGAGATAGCCGCGCCGTTCCCGGGCGCCTTCCAGAAGCAACTCGCCGTCCTTGGTTGTGACAGTGATGCCCCCGTCGAAGTCGGTCCGCCATACACTCGCGCCCTGATCCACATAGCGTTGAACGACATCCGGATCGGTGATCGTGCGGCCCGACATGGGACCGGTCGACAGGATGACGTGGCGCGCCCCCACACCGCGCACGAACGACGGCGAACTCGAGGTCTTCGAACCGTGATGCGGCGCTCGAACGATATCGGCCTGGAACGCTCCGGGTTCAAGGGAGTTTTCCGCGAGCCGTTCGATGTCACCGGCAAAAAGTACGGATAACCCCGGCCAAGCCAGCCGCAGGACGACGCTCGTATTGTTTATCCCGCTGGCGTCGGACCACGTTGCAGTTGGATGCAGAACGCTAAGCGTCGCGCCTTCGACGGGAATCTCCTCACCGCGCTGGACGCGCCAGACGGGGATATTCCGCCACCGGCAGAGTTCAAGCAGCTCCGCTTCGAGCGGGTCGCCGGTGGCGACGGCGCCCATGATCACAGTTCCAACGCGAAATTGCTGGAGCACATAGAGCAGGCCTCCAATGTGGTCTTTGTCGGGGTGGGTAGCCACGACATAGTCCACGCTGGTCAGATGATTGGCCCAGAGGTACGGCGCGACAACGCGCGCCCCGTAGTCCAATGTGCTGTAGCGATCTCCGCCATCAATCACCAATGTTGTGCCGCCGGGAGTCTGAACGAACGTGGCGTCGCCGTGCCCGACATCGAGGAAGACGACGCGCGGCTGCGCGCTGAGGGGCTGCCAGCACAGTACCATCAGAGTAAACAAAAGCAGGCCAACGCCTGCGCGGGTCGGCCACGATTCCTTGGCAACTGGAGCGAGCCCCAGCCAGACAACCGTCCCCCAGTAGATTGCCATGGCCACAAGCGTCGGACTCGGCAAGAGGACACTCTGCGCAGTGAGGCCCGCGACATAACGGATCAAATAGACGAGCGGCGCCAGCGCGTTGCCAAAAATCAGCCCCACATCGTGGGAGAACATGGCGAAAAAGGCCGTGGCGAACGTGAGCCAGAGTACTCCGCTCAGGAGCGGGACAATGAACAGGTTGGCCAGCGGAGCCACGAGAGGAATCAGGTGGAAGATGCGGAGCGCAAGCGGTAAGGGAAGCAATTGGGCTGCCAGTGAGACGCCGACGGCTGATCGCACGATGCGCGGGGCGGGTTCGAGAGCCTTGGTGAATGATTCGGAATAGATGAGGATGGACGCAACGCTGAGAAACGAAAGCTGGAATCCGGCGTCGAACAGACTGGTTGGGTCCGCGAGCAGCACCAGCAGACCGGACCAACTCAGCGCCGTCTTTGCGTCGGGTTCGCGCTCAAAGAAGTCGTACATCAGGTACGCCGCGATCATAACCGCGGATCGGACTGTCGCCAGCCGCGCGCCGGACATGACGGTGAACATCAGCACGACCACAAGCGCAAGAACGCTTCGCAGTCTGCGGCTGCGCACGTACATTCGGACCAGAAACGCAAACGTGGTGAACACGATGGCCATGTGAATGCCGGAAACGGACAGGATATGTGCAGTTCCGGATTCGACGTAGGACTGGTATTCCGTGTCCGCCATGCCGACGCGATCGCCCAGCCATACCGCGAACACAAAGTGCTCGATATCGGAGGGCAAACACGCGTGGAGGCGTTCCGCCTGATAGTTGCGCAGGCGAGAAGCCCAGTAGGCCAGCGACGTCCGGCGAGGCGGCCCAAGGTGTTCGACGGCCTTCTCGCCGTAGATGTGCGTAACGCTCTGGATGCCCTTGCTGCGGTAATACTCCTCGAAATCGCCGATATCGGGATTGACGTGACCGATGTTCTGGTCCACTACACCAGTAATTCGAACCTGCTGGTCGGCAAGCAAGGCGCCTGTTGTCTTGGCCCAACGTACGAGGATGTGGCCTTCCAACGCGAACGTTTGGCCTCGTGCAGTAACGCGGTCCACCGCTAGTTCGAACGATGTATACTTGCCGTCCGCCAGCATGATGTTGGTGGCGCGAATCCGGCCTTCGAGTGCGAGACTCTCGCCTGGATGGTCGATTGCGTAACGGCTGAGCGGGTCGCCGGGCGGGCCGGACATGCGCAGATTCCACAGAAACGCGCCCAGTCCGAAAAAGCAGAGGACAACGCTCACAGTGCGCAGATCGATGCGTTTTCGAATGAGCTGCGGCGCCGCCAATCCGGCGAGTTGGAGAAGAACGGGAACGAGGAGGCCGGCGCAAAACCCTTGGGCGGCGGCGAAGGTGCCGGCGGCGAACGCCACACCCACCCATAGCATTGGCCGGTTCACGGGAATTCACCCCCTTGCCGCTGACAGTCTGATCGCGCCCCTTCGCGGCGCGTCACGTACTCAATCGCGCAGACACCCCTAGGCCGGGGTGAAGACGCCTATTCGCGCGAGCCACTGCAGAATCACGTTGAAGAATACGTAAAGAACGCTCTCCGAGTTGCCGAGCGGAATATTCAGCAAGCTTTGGTGAAGAAGAACGTTAAGCGTGCCGAGTAGCGAATCAAACAGGTGCATCGTATACTCTCCTAGGCGTATGCCCCTTTCATGCGTCGAGTTTCGGGGTTAGTATACACGAATCGATGGGTTTCGTGCGCCTCCTGGAGGCGGTCAAATCGCGCGCGCCACACTTTGACGCTGGAGATTCGAGTGCGGTTGCGCCCAAGCGGAGTCTGCCGTCGGCATACACGTATATTGGGACTGTTCGCAGGGTGGCTTTTGCGCCCTCGCTTCCGTACACTCATTTCCACATTTCAACTACTGGCGGAAGCGCAACGCCCGCTTGGGAAGGAGAAGTCGGTAATGAGTAAGGTAATGAGTAAGGAAATGCGTTGGGGCATATTGGGTACGGGCAGCATCGCAAAGCAGTTCGCGCGGGGCCTTCAAGCTGTTCCGGATGCGCGGCTCGTGGCAGTGGGATCCCGCACGGGCGCCACCGCAGACGCTTTCGGCAAGGATTTCAACGCGCCCAAGCGGCACGCCAGTTACGAGGCCTTGGCGGCGGACCCGGAAGTGGACGCCATTTACGTGTCCACGCCGCATCCCATGCACAAGGACAATACGATTCTGTGTCTAAAGGCGGGAAAGGCCGTGCTCTGCGAGAAACCGTTCGCCATGAATGCGCGCGAGGCGGAAGAAATGCTCCGGGTGGCAAGAGACCGCAAGGTGTTTCTCATGGAAGCCATGTGGACCCGCTTCATTCCGATCATCTGCCGCGTACGCGAATGGCTGTCCCAGGGGGCTATCGGCGAAGTGAAAATGCTGACCGGCGATTTCGGATTCCGCGCGGGATTCGATCCCAAGAGCCGCTTGTTCGATCCAAAGTTGGGCGGCGGAGCCTTGCTCGACGTGGGTATCTACGTGGTGTCGTTCGCGTCGATGGTGTACGGCGAGCAACCGGCGCGTATTGCCAGTATGGCGCATTTCTGCGAAACCGGCGTAGATGACAATGCGGCTATGATCCTCGGGTATGGCCGGGGCCAGTTGGCGGCGCTATCCACTTCGGTATGCGCGACGACTCCGCACGAAGTGTGGATACTCGGCACGGAAGGCAAAATAAAGATTCATGCGCCGTTCTGGAAGGCGACCACGGCAACCTTGTCGCGTGACGGAAAAGGTTCGGAAACTATCGAGTTGCCGCACACCGGAAACGGCTACAACTATGAGGCCGTCGAGGTCGGCGACTGCGTGCGCGCCGGAAAACTCGAAAGCGCCACGATGCCGCTCGACGAGTCGTTGGCGATCATGAAAACCATGGATACCATCCGGGCTCAGTGGGGACTGAAGTACCCGATGGAATAACGCGTCCCAACTACCCGCATAACGAAATCTCGCCTAGGAAGGAACGAGCAATGATGAAGTACGGCAATATACCTGGAGTCACGAAACCTGTTTCCCGGCTGGTGCAAGGCACCCTGATGGGCGGCTCCGCGGAACTGGAGAAGACGTTCGCAATGTACGACGGTTTCTTCGAGACCGGATGCAACACCTTCGACACCGGTCACGTCTACGGGAACGGGGATAACGAACGCACAGTGGGACGCTGGGTGCGCGAGCGCGGCATTCGCAACAAGGTCGTGATCATTGGCAAAGGCGCCCACCACAATGCGGACCGGCGGCGCGTGACGCCGTTCGATATTACCGCGGACATCTACGACTCGCTCGCCCGCTTCAAGTTCGATTACATGGACCTGTACCTCCTCCACCGCGACGATCCGAATGTGCCGGTTGGACCCATCGTCGAAGTGTTGAATGAGCACCACAAGGCCGGCCGCATTCATGCGTTTGGTGGGTCCAATTGGACCGCATCACGTATCGCCGAGGCCAACGCGTACGCCAATGCGCGCGGACTGACGCCCTTTGTGGCGAGCAGCCCCAATTACAGTCTCGCGGAGCAAATCCAGGAACCCTGGGAGAACTGCGTAAGCGTCGGCGGACCGAAGCACCGGGATCAGCTCGAGTGGTACCGCAAGGAACTGATTGCGGTGTGCTGCTGGTCCAGTCTGGCGGCGGGTTTCTTCTCAGGCCGTTTCAATCGCACGAACGTTGCCGAAAACAAAGACACGCTGTTCATGCGCTGCTACTACTCCGAAGACAACATGCGGCGCCTCCATCGGGTCGAGATTCTGGCGAAGGAAATGGGCTTTTCCGTGCCCCAGATTGCGCTGGCATATGTGGTGAATCAGCCGATGAACCTGTTCCCGCTCGTCGGCTGCCCAAACAAAGAGGAGCTGCAAAAGAACATTGCGGCGCTGGACATCAAGCTGACGGAGAAGGAGTTGGCCTGGCTCGATCTACGTAGCGAGGAACGATAGCGCGTTGACCCCGAAGGTGGACCACACTTCGCCGGCGCGATATTGTCACGCGCCCACGTCCGCGGGGAATTCACAAACGTGGTAAAATAGGACTGAATCCATCATGTCCAAGGCGGTAATACATGGCCAGCGGCGCTAGTGCGCGCGCCTGTCCGTCGCCCACGAGGTGGCCGGTATGACGATAGAAGACAGCGACGCGCTAATCGTCGTAGACGTGCAAGTGGACTTTTGTCCCGGCGGCGCGCTGGCCGTAACGGGCGGGAATGAGATCGTCCCAGTGATAAACCGGCTTGCGCCCCGCTTCCAGTGTCACGTCTACACCCGCGATTGGCATCCGGCCGATCATTGCTGTTTCAGCGAGACACCGCAGTGGGTGGATGGAAGCTGGCCGCGCCATTGCGTGCGAGACACTCCCGGAGCCGCATTCCATCCTGATCTGGCTGTCCTTCCCGGCGCGCTAATTGTAAGCAAAGCGGAACACCGGGACCGCGACGCGTACAGCGGCTTTGACGGAACCGAGCTTGCCGCAACGCTTCGCGAGATGAACATTCGCCGTGCGTTTGTGTGCGGATTGGCGACCGACTACTGCGTGAAGGCAACGGCGCTCGACGGCGTTAAGCACGGCTTTGAGGCGATCCTCATCGAGGATGCGTGCCGCGGTGTGGACCTTCCGGCGGGTTCCGTGGCCCGAGCCGTCGAAGAGATGCGCGCGGCCGGCGTAACCAAGTGCTCTTCGGGAGACCTAGCGTGAGCGCAGACGCTTCGCATTGGCGGCACGGCGCCAGCCTTGCGCTGCTAACCGATTTCTATGAACTCACCATGGGGGCGGGCTACCTCAAAGAACGGCGCGCCGAGCAGGAAGTCTGTTTCGAGTATTTCTTTCGCAGCCTTCCCCCGCACGCCGGGTACGGTATCGCGGCCGGATTGGAACCTTTTCTGGACTATCTCGAGAACCTGCAATTCCAAGAGGACGACATCGCGTACCTGCGTTCACTGGGCGTTTTCGACGAGGCGTTTTTCGATTTCCTTCGTGACTTCCGGCCGACGTGCCGCGTTCGCGCGGTTCCAGAGGGAACGCTAGTATTTCCGCACGAGCCAATCGCGCAGGTCGAGGGCGCCATTTTCGAGGCGCAACTGCTCGAAACCGCCTTACTCAACATGCTCAATTACCAAACCTTGATCGCCACAAAAGCCGCCCGCATTTGTCAGTCGGCCAATGGCGAACCGGTGCTCGAATTCGGCTTGCGCCGCGCGCACGGCCCGAACGGCGGACTGAGCGGGTCGCGGGCGGCGTACATCGGCGGGTGCTCGTCCACGTCGAACGTGCTCGCCGGCAAGCTCTACGGCATACCGGTGGCGGGCACCCACGCGCACAGTTGGGTAATGAGCTTCAACAGCGAACTCGAGGCCTTTCGCGCGTTCATCCGCCTATATCCGGAGCGTTGTGTGCTGTTGGTGGATACGTACGACACCATCGCGAGCGGCGTACCAAACGCCATCACCGCGTACAAGGAGATGCGCGCGCAAGGCATTATGGCGCGCCCCGCCATACGCCTGGATTCAGGCGATCTCGCCAAATTGAGCAAGATCGCGTACCGCATGATGACCGAGGCCGGCCTCGAAAACCCTTTGATCGTAGCCTCGAACGATCTCGAGGAGGACCTCATCGCGGACCTGAAGCGGCAGGGCGCCAAAATCAATTCGTGGGGGGTGGGCACCCATCTGATTACCAGTCACGACTGTCCGGCGCTCAGTGGCGTGTACAAACTGGTCGCGTTGCGCGAGAACGGGCAATGGCAGCCGCGAATCAAAATATCGTCAAACGAGACCAAGGCCACTGACCCCGGTTACAAACGCCTGACACGCTACTACAACGCCTCCAATCAACCTATAGGAGACGTGATGGGCCTGCACGAAGAGCCGCAGCCCGCCGACGGCGTGATCCCGGGACGTAGCCGTACCCAGCCGCATCTCGAAGTGCGATTGCGCGGCGCGGTTCGATCCGAAGACTTGTTGGAGGTCGTGTTTGAGGGTGGGCGCCGGGTCGGAAAGGCGCCGTCCATACACGCCGTGCGTCAGCGCGCGCTGGACCAGGTGGCGGCGCTTCCCGAGGAGTTCAAGCGCCTGCGCAATCCGGAGATCTATCGCGTCAACCTTTCACCCGAGGTCGGGAAGATGAAAGAAGAGCTGCTGAAGAATCCGGACTAGAGGCGCGGCCAGAAAGCCTCCGCACAGCAAGAGTCCGTATGAGCCAGCGCCGGTATTGAACGACTCACAGATGCTTTCTGGCCGCGCCGCGTCTACTATGGCGAATAGCGTTGTAGTGCCGGCGGCGAATTGGACGCTTTTCCGCGCGGGCGCCATCCTGAAATAGACACTGCATTCCTGCTATGATTCTTCTGTAGTACAGGATGGCAAACGCGTTCAACGTAAGCTGTTTTTCGCGCGGCTTAAATTCGAAAGCAATCGAGGATAGACATGAGGCTGGTTCGCATCGGTGTTGGCGCGGTTTCGGTGAAGGTAGGCGACTTCACCGGAAACAGTGCGCGGCTGACGGCGCTGATAGACGACGCGCGCGCGCGCGGCGTACATCTCTTGGTGACGCCGGAATTGTGCGTCTCGGGCTACAGCCTCGAGGACCGCGTGTTCTGGCCCGAAATCGCACACCAGAGCTGGAGCGCCCTGTTGCGCATCGCCGAGGCCTGCGCGGGTATTAGCGTGTTCATCGGCCTGCCGGTCCGGCTTGATTCGATGATGTACAACGCAACGGCGTTGGTACACGACCGCGAAGTTCGGGGGTTGATTCTCAAGCGCTTCCTGCCGACCTACAGTATCTTCTACGAAGGCCGCAATTGGACCGCGTGGGAGAAGGGTGTCACCGAATACCACGGCGTCCCCGCGGGTGACTTGGTCTTCCGGCTTCCGTACGGCATGGTGAGCGCGGAAATCTGCGAAGACATGTGGTCGCCAAATTCCCCGGCGCATGCGCGGGTGCTGGCCGGCGCGGAAATCATCTGCAACGGAAGCGCGTCACCGTTTACGCCGCGGAAGAACGAGCAGCGCAAGCGGCTGGTACAGGGCGCGGCGGGCGGTCTCGCCTGCGTGTACGCGTATTCGAACTTGCTGGGGTGCGACAACAGCCGCTTGGTGTTTGACGGCGGCGGCATCGTCGCCACGCCGGATGGTATTGTGTGCGAGGGTCCTTTGTTGGCGAAAACGCCCTGGACTTTGTCGAGCGGTGTAGTCGACTTGGACGATGTCAGTCGGGTGCGCGTCGAGAACACAACGTGGCGGCTACAGGCTTCGCGCAGAGATGGCGTGGGCGATACCCAAATTGTTGAGGTACCCGGAAAGTTCGAGCCGGCGCCGCTCGCGGATTTCGTAGCGCAGATGCCGAAGAGCTTTTTCTTTGTCGAAGCGCGTGCGCCACACAACGAGGCCGACGCCTATCTCGACGAATTGTTCGACGCGCTGACGCTGGGATTGCGCGACTACTTTGAAAAGGTCGGCGCGTTTCAGCGTTTCCTCGTGGCCTTGTCCGGTGGCCGCGATAGCGCCTTGTGCCTCCTGCTGGCGGTCCATGCGGCAAAGGCCTTGAATCACGGCGCAAATGCGAAGAAATTCGCCGATCGTATCCGTGCAGTCTACCTGCCGAATAAAGTGTTCAGCTCGAGCGGCACGGAGAACGCCGCGCGATCTCTTGCGGAGGAGTTGGGCGTTCCGTTCCAGGTGGTGTCCATCGCCGAAGAAGCTGAAATTGCGCTTGGCAAGGCGGCTGAACTCGCGGGGGGACTCGACAAGGTAACGCCATTAGCCCGGCAAAACCTGCAGGCGCGGGTGCGCGGCGCGATGATGTTGAACTGGGCCAACAGCGCGGGCGGCTTGCTGTTGGTCACGTCGAACTTGAGCGAGGCGGCCGTAGGATACACCACGACCGGCGGCGACAATCAGGGCGGGTACTCGCCTATCGCCAACGTGCCAAAATCGCTCATCAGCCATTTGCTGGCCTATATCGCGAAGCGTGATGGAGTCAAGTCGCTGCAGCGCGTGCTCGACATTCCGCCAAGCGCGGAACTCGCGCCGGACCAGCGCGATGAGGCCGATCTGATGCCTTACATCGTTCTCGACGACCTGCTCTACCTCTATGGGCGCCGGCGCTTGTCGCTGGCGGACTGCTGGCGCGTGTTGTGCCACCGCTATACGGACCAGACGCCGGAGCAATTGCGCGACTGGACCGGCCGCTTCGGCAAGCTGTTCTCGTACAACCAATGGAAACGCGAACAGCTTCCCGTGACCATGAAGGTCATGGACCTCGACCTCGACCCCAAGACCGGCTTCCGCTTTCCCGTCACGCAAAGCATTCAGCACGAACTCGACGCCCTTGCCGAGGCCACGCTGTAGCGTTGGCGGCGCAAACACTCAGTTCACCAATCATTCAGCGTTCGGCACAACGGCTAACGTGCCGGCCTGTCCTCCGCCGGCGGGACCTTGAACTCGTCCGGCAGTCCAACGATACGTTCGCGCACCGCGTTGAGAAAGTGTGCGGCGCCCGCTCCATTAATGATGCGGTGGTCAATAGTCAAGGCCAAGTGCGCAACGCGTGCGAACCGTACACCATCCCCGCTTGAACGCTCGACGATCTCGTAGGGAGCGCCCACAAACAGCGTCGCAACAGACGGCGGAACGACGACCGGGACGGCGGTGCGCAGCCCGAACGCGGCCATGCCCGTGAGGGAAACATGCGCCACGACACGGCTTGCCTGATCCATTCCTTCGCGCGCGTCCTGAATGCGCGCGCGCGCCACTTTCAGAAACTCCGCAAACGTCAACGCGTCCGCCCGCTCGACCACCGCCGAGGTGAGCTCATCATTGGGAAGCGCAACAGCAATGCCGAGGTTCACGTGCTTGTAGCGCCGCAGAGTGTTCACATCAACAATCGTGGATCGGAAGACTTCGTGTCTCGCAGCGGCGAGCGCCAGACACCACGCCACCAGCAAGAACGCGCTCGGTGTCTCCACGGCCGGCAGGCCTCTACTCTTGAACCAGGCATGAACGCGCTCGACCGGTTCCCAGCTCACCGGGGCCTCGATCGTTCCTGGGACGACTTGGGCGGACGCGTTCGAGAGCCGGTAAAACAGAGTGCGTTGCCGCGCCGACATCGGGATCTCTTCGCATTCCCCGTTTCGGGCGGCCGAGGCCGACGGCGCGGCACGCCGTTCGAGATAGCGGTCTATATCGGCAGGCGTGAGCTTGTCCGAGGCAATGGGAATTTCCTTTATGGCCTCCGATGGAACACCCCGTTGTTTCGCGTACGCCCGCGTTCTCGGCGAAACGTCGGCATTACGCGGGATGTGGTGTTGAGCGCCGTGAGACGTTACGGACACTCCCGGACGTATTGCGTCAGCGCTAGAATGCTCATCGAGCCCCGGCACGTCGCCAGAGGATGTGACCGTAATGCGGGCCACCACATTTCCGATCGGAACGATATCATCTTCCGCCACCGCCCAGGACTCGAGCACCCCATCGGCCGGACTCTCGATATCCACTTCCGCTTTGTCGGTTTCCATCGTGTAGATTGGCTCGTCACGGCGGATACCGTCTCCCGGACGCTTCAACAGGCGGACAATCCTGACTTCGACCAGGCCCTCGCCTAGTTGCGGGATGCGGATATCATGGCTTGGCATCGTTGCTTACTCCAGAATTGACCGAATCGCGGCACACACTTTGGAGACGTCCGGCAGCGCCGCGTACTCGAGAATGGGATGGTAAGGAACCGGCGTATCCGTGCGCGCAACCAAACGGGGCGGCGCGAGGAAGAGGTCCCAGCGCTTCGAACAGGCGACGGCCTCGGAAATAATCGTTTGGCCAAATCCGCCCGTCCGGTTATCTTCTTGCACGACTACCAATCGGCCCGTCTTGGCCAGACTCATCTCGACGGTGTCCCAGTCGCACGGCGATAACGTACGCAGGTCGATCACCTCGGTCGAAACGTCCTCCTTGTCCAGCTCCTCACCTGCGAGCAGCGCCAGTTCCACGCAATTGCCCCACGCGACAATGGTCACGTCTTCCCCTTCACGACGTATGACCGCCTCACCCAAGGGCACAGGGGAGAGTGTATCGGGAATTGGCGCGCGTTGACGAAACAGGTGTTTCGGAACGAGGAAAAGGACCGGGTCATTTCCGTGAATGGCCGTCCAGAGTAGTCCGGCGGCGTCCTCCGGCGTGCTAGGAACGGCGATACAAATTCCGGGAATGTGCGCGAACAGAGATTCCTTGCTCTCGCTGTGCCAGATCGCCTCGGCGGGAAGGTACGCGCCGTAAGGGGCCATCAACACCATCGGGCAGGACCAATCACCTTGTGTGCGCCAGCGCAACGAGGACGCCTGCGTAATCAGTTGATTCAGCGCTGCGGGAACAAAATCGATGAACTGCAGTTCGAATACCGGAGTGTATCCCGCAACGGACAATCCTACCGCGACACCGGCTATGGTCGCCTCCGCCAGCGGGGAATTGAACACGCGCCCTGGGAACTCGGTAGACAACCCTCTGGTCAATCCAAAAACACCGCCTTTCGGATCTTCAATGTCCTCTCCAAAGAGTATGACCTTGTTGTCCTGCGCAAGCGCAGCGCTCAATGTGGCGTTAATCGCGCCAACCATTGTCATAGACTCGGATGCGTGAATCGGCGGCCCCTCTGCCGGCCCCGGAGAGCCGTACACGTGGCCCGTAACCTCGTCACGCTTTGGATCGTCTTCCGATTCGGCGGCGCGGTACTCCTGATCTACCTCGCGGTGGACGGACTCGCGCATTTCGTTCCACGCATCTTCGGTCAGCTTCCCTTCGGCTATCAACTGCGCGGCCAGAGTGGGAAGCGGATCGCGTTGGGCGGCCTCTTCAAGCTCATCCGCCGGACGGTACACGCGATGATCGTCGCTGGAGGTGTGCGAAGATAGCCGGTCTAGCTCGCACCACAATACCGTGGGCCCCCCGCCCGCCCGCGCCTTGGCGATCGCTTCGCCCCCGCGAGCGTACACCTCGCACACGTCGCGTCCGTTGACCAAGGTCATGTGATCCGCGCCGAGCGCGCCCAACGAGTACGGATTGAACTTTGCCGTGGGCGTGCTAATGCCGTATCCGTTGTCCTCGACAACAAAGACCACAGGAAGCTTCTCTTGCAGAGCGATTGCAACCGCCTCGTAGTACTCGCCCTGACGCGTCGCCGCGTCGCCGATGGTGCATAGGACCACATTGCGGCTGCCGCTTAGTGTGAACCCCCACGCCGTGCCTGCCGCCGGAAGGCATTGCGACCCCGTGGGAGTGGCGCAACTAAATACGTTGAGACCCCGGGAACTGTAATGCCCCGGCATCATGCGCCCCCCCGAGCTCGATTCACGTTTCGCGAAGTAGGCGGAAGCCAATTCAGCGTTGGTTATGCCCCGCGCGAGGGCCAGTGCGCGGTCCCGGTAGTACAAGTACATATAGTCGCCGGGCTCGAGGTGATACGCCAGCGCGGCGAGCGCCTCGTGTCCCATGGCGGAAACCTGAAACCACCCTCGGTTCTGGCGCAGCAGCAATCCCTCGCGCCGATCTCCTTCGCGCGATAGCAGCATCAATCGAAGCAGCTCAACCGCAGGCAGGCTGCGTGACGTACTATTCTCCACCAACTCCTCCATTGAAGCGCCCAACCTTACTCACCTTAAGGCGGCTGAACCGCACAGACATGGTCTGTGGCGTGACCTTGCTACCAGCGCCAGCCACGCAATTTACAGTAAAGCCGTTAACCTAACCAAGAAGCTAAGGCCGCCCGGCCGCAACGGCGTGGATCGCGGTCAAGGCCGAATCTGACCCCCAAGACCGTAGCCGCATCAGTGTACCACTGTCAACGTGGTTCGTGACGACAACAGGCGCAAGAAGAGCATGGAGCGGAAAAAACGTGAGGACTGGTTCGAGGGTGAGGCCTTTTTCTGCGGCTGCGCCCGGCGGCTTCCGTCACCCGTTTTCGGTGGCGTGCCCCTGTTCACGATACCGTCGAAGCTTGTAGATCAATGCGCGCCGGCTGATGCCCAGAGTTTTCGCGGTCTCCGTGCGGTTGTACGCGTTCTCGCGCAACGTCTTCAAAATGAGAACACGCTCGACGTCGTCGATGCGCGATCCGCCAGCGCCTTCGCCCACTTCACGCTCGGCGCTGCGCCCCGCCTCAGAAACCCGCTTTGGAAAGTGCTCGGGAAGCATGAGATCACCTCGCGCCATGAGCGTAGCCCGCTCCATGGCGTTCCGGAGTTCTCGCGCATTTCCCGGCCATTCGTAGAGTTCCAGGCACGAGATCACGGAAGGCGAAAGCCGTACTTTTCGTTTGAGAAAGAACTCCGCAAATCTGTGGGCCATTTCCAGAATGTCCGCCGGCCGTTCGCGCAGCGGCGGCACGTGGATCTCCACGACATTCAACCGGTAGTACAAGTCTTCCCGGAAACGGCCCGACGAGACCTCCTTCTCCAAATCGCGGTTCGTCGCGGCCAGGACCCGCACGTCCGAAGCCCGTTCAAGATTCGACCCCACACGCTGAAACGTTCCGTCCTGCGCAACCCGAAGCAGCTTCGCCTGTAACCCCGACGACATCTCGGCCACCTCATCGAGCAGGATCGTTCCACCGGCGGCCTCCTCGAAACGCCCGACCCGTTGGGCTACGGCTCCGGTGAAGGAGCCTTTCTCGTGACCGAACAGTTCGCTCTCGAGAAGCGTCTCCGGAATCGCGGCGCAGTTTACCTTGATCATCGGAGCGGCGGAGCGGCGGCTCCAGGCGTGAATCAAGTCCGCAACGACCTCTTTACCAGCCCCGCTCTCACCCGTAATCAACACCCGGCTGTCAGAAGGCGCCACCAGCGCCGCTTCCTGAAGAACGCGCCGCATTTGCGGGCTCTGAGCCACAACGGAGTCCGGGATCGGTAACTCGGCCAGCGATGAGATCTTCATCACGTCCGATGCGCCCAGCGAATGAGACACCGACTCGAGTAGCTCATCGAGATCTATCGGCTTTTCGAGGTAGTTCGCGGCGCCGTCGCGCATCGCCCCTACAGCGTCACGCACGTCCGCGTACGCGGTAACAAGCAATACCGGAATCGGATTGTTCTCCTGACGCAGGCGGCGCAGCGTATCCAGGCCGCTAAGGCCGGGCATGCGCACGTCGGAAATGAGCAGATTGAAAAGGGCGCCTCCAAGCACGGTCAATGCTTCTTCTCCAGAACTTGCGGCGGTCACCGAAAATCCCTGGCTAGAAAGGAATGAAACAAGAAGACTCCGCTGGCTTTCGTCATCGTCCACGACAAGGATGCGGTAGCCATTCGCTGTCTCTGGAGAGGGTTCCGTATTCTTCGCAGGAGTCTTCATCTAGACGACCTGAAGCCCGCTCACGCGGAACACCGCGCCGCGGTCCTCGGACGGCGCATAGGACACATCCCACCGGTGCGCAAGCACGGCCTGTCGGACCACCGCCAGACCAAGCCCCGTGCCCTGCTCCGACGCGGTGAAATAGGGGCGAAAGATGTCCTCGCGCACGGATTCCGGCACACCCGGTCCGTTGTCACGGACTTCCAGACTGGCGGCGCCTCCGGGATCTTTCGCCAATAGCACGGAGACCTTTCCGCCTCGCTGCAAGGCTTGGATTGCGTTCAGAAGCAAGTTGAATACGACCTGCCGCAGCAATGATTCATCCGCCTGAACAATCAAGTCAGGTCCGTCGAGTTCAAATTGAATATCTTTGTCCTCGCGATCGCTTTCCAAGGTCCGAGCCACATCCGTCACCACCGCCTTCAAGTCCGTCGGCGCCGGTTTCGCCTCCGGGGGCCGGGAATACGCGATGAATCCGTTCAGGCGCTCCGTAACGCGGTCCACTTCATCCGCGATGCGCCACGACGTCTCCCGGATGTCGCCCGGCGCGTCGTCCCGGCGGGAAATCATCTGGGCAAACCCGCGAATGATATTGAGCGGGTTACGTGTTTCGTGCGCCAACCCCGCGGCGGCAAGATTCATCTCCTGAAGGTGGCGGTTCATCTCATCAGCGCGAAGCAAGTCCAATTGCAGGTTCGAGAACCGATTCGAATTGCGCCAGGCAAGAGCCAACCCGCCAACCGCAACGAGAGCCACTCCAGCCATCAATAGCCGCGTCCGAAGGTCAGCCCGCACCGCCGCCCAATAGTCGTCTGTGGAAAGCGACACGACAAAGTAATGCACGCCCTGCTTGTTGACCAAGTCCTGATAGCGCCGCTCATCCATCCAGGATGGCCGGCCAAACGTCGGCGGCGGCCGGCGTTCTCTCGGCCTGGTCTCTCTTGGCTTGTCCTCGCCGGGCGTATCTACCTTCGGTTTGTCTTCCTTCGCCTTGTCCTCGCGGGGCCGATCTTCGCGCGGCCGCGGAGGCCGGTACTGCTCCATGGTCTGGCCCTCGGGAATGACGATGGAGGTCTGCGGCTTCCCCCCGTCCTCCGCGCTTGTGCCCAGGTCGACCGGATTCACGACCGTCAGTTCGTCACGGCCCCACTCGACTCCCTCTTTCACCGAGGCCTCTGTTTCGGGCCGCACGGGCTGACCGGCGGACGCCGCCACTTCGCCCGAGGCATAGAGCAGCGCGACCGACTTGAGCCCCCCCGATTTCGTCAGTTCTCTCAAGGCGACTTCGAGGCGCGTCTGAAACACCATTCCAAAAACTGCCTGCGAACGAATGATTCCCCCGAGCGTGTTGGAGATATCGAGAGCACGGTTCAAGAGCGCCGAGCGCGCCGATTCACGCGCGCGCAGATGTTCCACGCTCTGCCACGAGCAGATAAGGACTCCCGCCAGAATCAGTAGCGAGTATGCTATGCCGTTTCGCCGCGAACTCATCGTTGCCTCGTTGCCCAGATTCGCTGAAGTTCGTCCGAAGAATGGTTTAGCGCCTTGATCTTCCCATCACTCCTTTGTTGCCAGACTTACGTCCACCGGCTTGAGGCGCAGGCGCGCGGGGCTCAGGGGATATCATCGGAATCGAGTCCGCCGCGGGCGCTGCGTCCTGCGTCGGCGCAGCCTGCGGCGCATCCACTGACGGCGCGGCGTCTTGCGCCTCGGGATGCTCCAATTGGAGGCCTTCCGTGGGAGACGCGGGGGCCCCTTTGGGCAAGTCCACGAAACGGTTCAATTCCTCTTCCTTGAACGCCTTTGCGGGCAGAGTCGCCTTGCTGTTTTCGGTAACCGTCATTGCCGCGAGATCGCTCGCGCCAGATACAACGTGGGGTGTAAGAAAGATCAGAAGCTCAGTCTTCGTCTTGGAATCGCTCTTGTTGCGAAACGCCGCGCCCAGCAGGGGGATGTCCCCAAGCAGCGGGAGTTTCTTGTTGTTGCTCGTGTTGTTATCTTCCATCAAGCCGCCAATCACGACCGTGGCGCCGTCGGGAACAACTACCGACGTGGTAGCCGAACGCGTTGAAAAGACAGGCGCTTCGACGTTGTTTCCAATGGGCACGGTTTGGTCCGTCACCGCCGAGGTCTGCGGCGCGACATCCATGGCGACCAGGCCGTCTTCGGAAATGTGCGGCGTGACATCGAGGAGAATGCCGAAATCGACATACGTCACGGTGTTATTGATTTGACCCAAAGCCGAAATTGTGCTGTTCGTGATGATTGGAACCTTCTGGCCCACGTTGATCGTCGCCTGCTTGTTATTCCGGGTCAGAATTGACGGCCGCGAAAGCACCTCGAACTTGGTAACTTCCGAAAGCGCGCGCAGCGTCAGGTTCAAGTCCTGCGTAAGGATTCGATAGAAACCGCCCGTAGTCTGGTTTGCGATCCCGAATAGATCTTGTACCGTCTGCGTGTCCACCTGCGTGCTGAAGTTGTGCTTCGTCTTTTTTGTCCACGTGCCCTCGAAGCCCAAGTCAAGATCATTGGTGTGGGTCACCTCGAGAAACAAGACTTTGATCAACACTTGCGGCACCGGCCTGTCCAGCGTCTTTATGACACGGCCTATTTCCTTGTTCGTGTCCTCGTCGGTCACGACTATGAGAGAGCCGGTCTCCTCGTCATACTGAAACATGGCGTCTCCGCGCAGACCCGCCTTGCGGCTCTGGCCAGTGGCGCTTTGTCCCGCGCGCGCCGGCGCCTGGGCCGCCTCCGCGCACCAACATATGGCGCTGCCAAGCAGCAAGCCCAAGAGCACCCAAACTCGATAACCGCGCATTTCACTCTTCCTCTCATCAGCGGCCACGACCCGATTTTGGCCAGCCGGTTGGTGTTCCAGCTCCAACTACCTGCCCAACGTCGACGCGCTGCGCCGCGAACCTAAATTGGAACTTGTGGTGTTTCTCGGTGTAGTGGTCGCTCGCGTGCTGGACTGCGCTGGACGAGGCGTCGTGGTGCCTTGCTGCGAGAACATTCCCTGCATCAAGGATGCCACGTCCGCCACGTCCGCATTTTCGACTTTGTAGACGAAGACTTTCTGCTCGCGCGCGGGATTGCTGTCCAGGCGCTCGACCATGACCACAATCTGGTCCATCAATCCCGACTCAGCGGTCACAATCACCGAGTTGGTCCGGTAATCCGAAACCGCGCGGACAGTAGTATCCGTAACGCGCTGCACGTCCTGGCTCGGTGAGCCGCCGCCGAATCGCTCAAAGAACCGTCCTCCGCTTTGCGCGGCGCCGGCGCCCGCCGTCGTAGTCTGAGTGAAGGCGTCGTTAATCACCTGCGCCATCTCATCCGAGTTGGCGAATTTCAGGGGAAATACTCGAATCTCCGTCGCTGGCGCACCCACCCTGTCTATCTGAAGAATGACATCGTCGATGAGCGGCATGAGTTCGTTCGGCGCGCTTACAATGACGGAATTCGTGCGATCATCCGCGACGGCCTGGACGCGCGTCGCCGCTTGACGCGCCGCGCTGTCTGGCTGCGCTTGCGCGGCCGCGGCGCCGGGTCCGCCACCGCGCATACGTTGAAAGAGTTGCGCCACCGCTGCATTGGCGTTGGGCTGTCCGGCAGGCGCTTGGAATAGCGTGTTGACCAGCTTCGCCGTGTCGGATGCCTTCGAGTACGTCAGTTGGAAGACCTTGACCTCGGAAATCGCCGATATCGAGGTATCGAGGGCCTTGATGATTTCCGCCATGCGGTGTACGTTCACCTGTGTGTCGGTCAGTACAATCGCGTTGCTGCTCTTGTTCGCGTTGGCCACCGCATCGGAAGCCAGAAGCGGCGTCAAGTTCTCCAGAAGCTGCGCCGCGTCCGCGTGCCGGACGGGAATGATCTGCGTCACCATTTCCGCATTCTTGGGAATGGTCTCCGGATCACCGCTCGATTTCACCGGAATGTCTCTCTTCTTCGCGTCTTCACGTTTCATGATTGTCAGCGTGCGTCCGTTGCGAATCGCCGCAAATCCCTTTTCGCTCAGTACGGTGTTGAGCAAGTCCACCGCTTCTTGTTTGTTTAGCGACTTGTGGCTTACCACATTGACAGTCGAGTCCACCTTGGCTTCTTTGATCACAATGAAGCCCGCCGCCTCGCTCAAGTAGTCGAGTACCTTGTCCAATGGCGCATCGCTGAAATTGAGGCGCAGATCGTCGCTCCCTCCCGGTGCAACTGCTTCAACCGTCGGGCCGGCTGTCGCGGGGGCAGGCGCATCCGCGGCTATGGGAGTTTCCGTCTGGACAGGCGCCGGCGCCGACTCGACGGGTTTCGGGCTCGACGCCGGGGCTTGCGCAGCGGGACCAGGGGTAACCGCCGGATCGTCAGCCGCGTAGGCGCTCAAGCACAACATGCCGAGCACAATTGGCAGGCTCGCCCTTCCAAATATCGCGTTCATTGCCCTAACTCCTTTCTCCTGCGCGCGCGCAGTTTCTCGACTGGATCATCTGACTTGGCGCCGGACGGCGCGGAGGCCGCGTCGCCCGAGTCAGGCGCAGCGGCCGGCGGCTCGACAGCCGGTTTGTCCACGAGGGTCCACGTTCCGTCATCGTTCTTGGCTAGTCCGGAACCGACCGGGACTTCAATCTTGCCTTTGTCGTTGATCAATACAGCGGCGTCCACCCGCACTTCCTCAACTCGGTATCCCGCAATGGTCTCACCCTGCTGGATCCCTCCACCGGGGATCTCGTCGGTCCCTTCGAATAGCGCAAGTGTTCTCTCCGGGGTCAAATAAGTGCCCATCAGCCGAAGCGCCTTGGCCTGCGGCTTCGCAGCATCGTCCGGCTTTGCTTCGGCCGTCTTGGGGACTCGTTTCGAACTGAATATGTTGCGATCTACCACGATGCGAAACAGGTCGAAATTTGGGCCTTTGGGCTGCGCGTCTGAAGCCAATTCGTTTGCAGGCGCCTGCGCATTGCGTGGCTTCCCATTTCGTTTCACCCGCCCGCTCTTCGCTCCGGACGCGGCGGCCGCTTTGGGCGCCCCGTCATTCATCTCCGTTTCGTTCGCCGGCTCGGCCTCGGCATCCTCGGGTTTGCCTGGCGCGGGCTCGGCCGCGTCGCTGTGACCGGCGGGCGTCTCCGGGGCCGCCTCTTTCGCAGGCGCCCCCTCGGAAGTTTGGGGCGCCTTCTCGGCATGTTCCTCCAGCGCCGCTGGCGCATGTTCAGCCCCCACCACCGGAGTCGCTGAAGCAGAAGACTCATTCGGGGAAGCGGAAGCCGCACCGGCAGGCGCCGCCTCTTCGGCCAAGGCGCGCTCATTCGCTGCGTCCCAAAATGCACCGAATGCAACAATGAGGAAGAGACCGATAGGCGCCATTGCCCTTTTCGCGCGCGCCATCATGTCGATGTCTCCTCGAGCACGAGTCCGCTGAAGCGCACGCTCAGCGCCAACTTCTCTCCTTTGTCGTCCTGCGCCGAAACTTGCAGGTCTTCCACTCGCAAAGGCAGCGCGTCAGTCTCCAGCGCGAAGAGAAACTTCGACAGATTCTCGATGTTGCCCGTGCCCTCTAATTGGATTTCGAGCGTCTGCGCCATGGGAGGAACTTTGACCCAGCGGGGCTTCAACGAAGTCACGCTCAACTTGCTTTCGCTCGCCCACCGGCTCACCGATTGGAATACCAACGACTCCGCGTCGGAAACCCGTTTGGGAAGCGATTGGGTCTTCATCGTGTCCCAGCGTTGACGGAGTTCGCCCTCGCGATCCAACAGACCGCCGCTCTCCGCAATCTCTTTGTCGAGTTCCTGTATTTGGGCCGACCGTCCGTTCCAATACTCGAAACTGGGCGTAATCACCAGGCGGTCCAGCGCAAACGCCCCTATACAAATGGCCGCGGCTATGATCAGCAGCCTCTTTCGCCGTTCAGGATCCACTACTCTCTCCTCTTCCAACGAAAGGTCAGCGCAAACCCAAATGGAGTGTCGCCCCGGGTTTGCACGACCTGAAGGTCATCGAGTTCGCCGCTCTTGCCCAGCTTGTCCATCACCTGCATCCATTCACTCCGGCTTCGGGCGCTGCCGGTGCAGGTCACGTTCACCCCGTCCTTGACGTTCAGCGTCTTCACCCAGACGGTACCGTCTTCCGGAAACGCAGTCGCGATACACTTGGGTATGGATAGACTCGGTACCGCTTCATCGTACCACGTTCGATACTTGCGCACCCGGTCTTGAAGGTCCTTGACCGCGGTCACGCGTGGGCCGATGGCCGCCCACGTGGCGTCGAGGGACGCCAAACGCTGCCCTTGCCACCAGAAGGCCCCGATAATCAGGATTACCGCGGCTACCGCCCCAATGATGGCGCGGCGAATACCACCGGACGAGAGCCGCGCCGAAGCGTGAAAGCGCGATTTCCGCTTCGGCAATACGTTCACCGACAGCGGGAAACCCAGCAGAGCCCGCGCGGCGGCGGCGTGCAACGCAGGGGCCGTCTGGACCGGGGTTGAAACGGAGCTAAGGCTTCCCGCGGTCACCGCTATTCCGAGCGTGGAAAGAGACTCCGACAGCCTGTGCCGTAGCGCCGGCGGCCAGTCTTCCACGCCATACAACACCGCCGATTTCAGGAGACCCCGCCGCTCGGGCGTGGCTTGCGCCAGAGAGATGCGCAACTGCCGCGCTATCTCGCGGACATCGGGCAAGTTTGCCGCCTCGGAAGTACTCTCCGACCAAACCAGATTGCGTATCGCCAGCAACCCGCCTTCGCCCACAACTGCAAGATCCACATACCCTTTGCCAAGTTGGAGAAGGACTCCATCTGTGATGGAAGCATCGTCGGCAAGCGCGGAGATGGCTAGAGTGATGGCCACCGGCTGCAGCCGCGCGGCTTTGAGCGCCGCTTCGACGCTTGACACGAATTGCGTGGGAACGCCGACTAGCAGACCACGCCGCGCGCCCTGTTCAACATGCGGGTGAACTACGGTGACTTGCAGTTCAGTGGCCGAAAGAGGGAACCGGCGTTCCGCTTCGAGTTCGACAAAGCCCTGCAGATCGGCGACCGTCAACTCTGGAAGGTCCACCGCCGCCGTAAACGCCCACGTGAGCGGAATACACACGACACAACGGCCCGGCCGTATCCCGGCGGCCTTGAGATGGTGGCGCAGAACCGTCCCAGTGTTGACCGGATCGTTCTTAAACGCCAGCGCCGATAATGGCGCGCTGACCGGCTTCGACGCCTCGATACCTTTGCCTTGCCGGCGCAGACTGCAAATCTTCACTTCGTCCGGTTCGAGGGACAGCCCCAGGATGGCTCCATTCCGGCGGAACTTCATTGCAGCCCCTTTCGGACCAGTTGTTGTTGATTGTCCAACGCGTCGCGCATCTCCGAGCCCAACGGCCACCCCAAACCGGAGCGATCCCTGCTGTAAATCACCATCGGCGGGGTCTTGCTCGTGTCGAAAACCATCCACGTACGACGGAAAGCGCGCCCGTTCGCCGCCACCACCGCAACATCCGCCGACAACCGGTACGCTTTTGTCGTAATGTACGGACCGGCCGCGACGGCATTGGCTCGATCGACTACTTCCGTGATCCACATCACCGTGTTCAATTGGTCCGCCGTCTTGGTCTTGCGCAAGGACACGAGCGCGTCGGCAAATTGCTCGCCAATGCCCGGCAGACTCACCAGCGTCTCGCGCGGAGCCGTATTCACATTCACGTGGCCGTCAATCGGTTTGCTGGGATCGGACGCCGTCAGCGCGTCTTCCACTTTTGCCGCCTCTTCCACAGTCACCGCTGCGCGCACGTAGAACTCGAGTACACTTCGTGGAGGGAGGTCCCTTCCGTTCGCCTTTACGATATCTGTGCCTCGGCGAGCGCCAAGCGTGTCGTTGAGGTATCTTTCCACGGAGAGCGCAACGTCGCCGGTCACCGGACCTGTCGATTGTTGCCGTTCAATTGCGTTCACGTTCAGACGCCGCGATCCGTCGGCACGAGTGTTCGGTTCCTGGCTGTAAATGGTTACGAAATCGAGCAGGCCCCGCTTCAACTTGCCGTCTGCGTCGTCGTCGGGAGAGGATGCGGCCCCGTCGTTCTCGTTCGGATCCAGAACTCCGTTCAAGTTCGTGTCTTCTCCAAACAAGAGATCCGTCGTTACGCCCTTCACCAGGCGCAGTTCCTCGACGCTCTCGAAATTCCCGTTCTTGCAGTTGTAGGGAGGATTCTGAAGCAAGTAGTAATCGGACTCGGCGCCGCTGGGCCGAGCGTCGCTATCGGCGTCCTTCCAGTCCAGGATGGCGTCCACCACATCTTGGGTCATGTTCGGCAATGCCACGAGCATTTCGGGCGTAGTCGTGGGCGCGTTCAGGTTCAGTTTCGACGCCTCGTCGATAAAGCCGTAGGCTGGCGTGTCCGGAGCGATCATCTGGTCTTGGTCCGCCCGGCCAAGCAGCCAATACGACGCCTCGCCAATTGGAACGTCCTCCACGGCATACGTGACCGGGTCCGGCACGGTTCCTGGCGCGTCCAGGTTGCCCAGCGAGTACGTGATGTAACGGCGGACGCCCGCCATGGCCTGATCCGCCTCGATACCACCAGCGCTGTTCGCTGCGGCCCGGTATTCCATTCTCATTCCTTCTCCAAACAGCAACACAATCGCGATCAACCCCAACGCAATCCACAACACGATCACCAGTACAAATCCGCGCCGGTTACCGTCGTACCAGTTACTTGGCGTCGCTATCCAGAACGTCACCCTACTCATGCCGCCGGCTCCGTGACCGGGTTCTGGGCGGCGACTTCGCACATGACGTCAATTGGCGCCGTGGCAATGCCCCGATCCTCGAGTGTCTCAAAGCCTATTCGCACATGCACCGCCGATGGGATCGCCTTGTTCAACTGGGCTGAGTCCCACGTGTCCGTCCACGTTTCTCCGTCGTAGTACTCGATCGCGAGCGAACTCACATCGTCCAACAACACCGTGGTATCTCCCAGTGTGTCCGCGTCGCTGTATGCGCTGTCGTCCGTGCCGCCGATCAAGTCGCCGCTCGCTGCGCCACTCATCCCATTGATAGTTGAGACCATGGTGTCGGGCGGCAGGAGATTGCGCGTCACCGTCCGCGTGAGCTGGAGCCTATGCGCTTCATCCAGGGGATCCGCGTCGACAAGCGCATAGTAGACCTTCTGCGTTTCGCCCCACGGCCTGGCATTGCTGATGCGCGCGGTCGTCGTGAAGAACTCCAACGTGTCCCACCGATCGTCGCCCTGTGTCAGCGTTTGACCAAGTAAATTGCCGCTCAGCGCCGCGTTGGGGATGACCATGTTTGCGATATCTTTTCGTATCACGTCGGCGATGTGCGAGCGAGGCACGGTCTCCTCGAGAACGGCGTACGCGTGAGACTGTGTCCGAAGCATGCCCTGAAACGCCGAGTAGAGGGCGGCAAGCAGCACGGCCGAGATAATTGTGCCAATGAGAAGCTCCAACAACGTGAACCCCAGTGCTCTTCTTTCCTCTATTCGCCGCGTCATCATGGTGTTGCGCTCGGCGCCGCACTGGTCGTGGTCGGTTCGGAGACCAATGTGGTAAGCCGCTCCGTCGATTCCACGCCTTGCACGGTATATATCACGTCCAGGGTGACCACCTTCATCGTGTCTTGGTCCCAATCAGACGTGTCTAGCTCCCAGCGAAATCCCGGATGATCTTCCCCGAAATCGCCAGCCTGATTTCCGTCTTGCCATTCGCCCGTGATCACCTTCTCAGTCAGCTTCTCGTCGCCCAACTGCGCCGCCTCACGACGGCGCTCCGCGGCGACGCCCGCGCGGCCGGCGATACTTATGCCTTCAACCACAACCGGAATAACGATCGCCATAAACAGCATCGCCGCCAATACCTCGACCAAGGTGAACCCGCCACTCCGGCCCCGGGTATTACTCTGGCTGGAGCAATTCATCGAAACCCTCCGCTGGAACGGAATATCCCAATACGGCGTTCTTTTGAACAGCCTTTGAAAAGACCCCATTGCGCTCCGTAATTCGGATTTCGGCCGGGCTGGCGTCATCTACGGTCCCGTCCGGCCAAAAGAGAACCGACTGCGTGTCGTCCACAGACTCGGCGGCTGACGCGGCCTCTGTTTCGGGCGCAACCGAGATCGCTGACGCCGGCGTTGTCGCTGGCAGGTTCGTCGTCGAGGCCGGACCCGTTTCCGTCTTCGTTTCCTGAGTGATTTCGAACTCGAGTTCCTCGGGAAGCGCGTGTTCAGTCGTTCCGTCAGGCAAATGATCGAAACCATACCCGCCGGCGAGGCTGTACACATTCCGCTCGGTGTCAAATCGAATCTCCACCGGCACGGATCGCGAAATCGCCTCGTTCCGCGCATAGCGGAGCGCCGTCATGAACCTGTTCCACTCCGCGTCGTACTTTCGTCCCGCCGAGAATCCCTTGAGCTGCGGAACCGCTACGGCCATGACAATCGCCAGAACCGCCATGACCAGAATCAGCTCGAGCAAAGTGACACCGGAGCCGCTATTTCGTTGTGGTCGTCCAGTTCGTGATGTCATCTGCGGTACCCGCGCGGCCATCCGGACCGAATGAATACAGGTCGTAGTGGCCTTCGCCGTGCTTACCCGGAAATTCGTACACATAGGGATGTTGCCAGGGGTCCATCGGAATGTCCTGCTTCATGTAGGGCCCGCGCCAATTCGAGATCTCCCCGGGCTGGACCAGCAGCGCCTGCAATCCCAGGTTGCTGTCGGGATACGAGCCGGTATCGACCTCATACGAGTCCAACGCCGTCCCTAAATTGGAGATCTGCGTCTTGGCCGCTGTAACGTTCGCCTGCTCAGTGCGGCCCGAAAACTTTGGGATGACGATGGCGGCCAAAGTGGCCAGAATCGCCAACACCAGTAGCAGTTCCACCAGAGTAAAGCCCGCGCATGACCCTCTGCGTCTCATCGCGCGCCGCCGAAGCTGTATTACGGTCAACATTGAATACTCCTCCACAGGTTCACTTGATGTAATCTTGCAGCGAGAAAATCGGGAGCACCATCCCGATGAATATCGTGCCGATAAATCCGGCCATGCCGAAAAGCAGCAACGGTTCCACCAGAGATACGGCCGTGCGCAAGCGGCGGTCCAAGTCCGACTCCGTCACCGCCGCCAGCCGCATCAATTCCTTGTCAAGCCGCCCCGTTTCCTCCGCGACACTGATCATCTCCAATACCGTGCTCGGGAAGATCGACTTGCAGTCGCGCAGGCTGGCGGCCAGGCCGCTGCCCTTCTTTACGCGGTCGATGGACTCCGTCAATGCGTCAGCCAAGGTCTGATTACCCAGCGAGTCGCATCCCACGCGCAACGCCGAGATTAACGGAACGCCGGCCTCGAGCAACGTACCCAGCATTCGGCAGAACCGCGCCATCGCGAACTGGGCGAGCAGCGCGCCCGCAACCGGAAACCGCAGCACCCACCGCTGCCAGACGCGGCTGCCGTGTTCCGTCTTGATCCAATGATGGGCCCACCACGCCGCAGCGGCCAGACCAACCGCGGCATAGATCCCGTAATGCGTCAAGCTCTCGCTACAAGCGACGATGGCGCGCGTAATAAGTGGCAATTGCGCGCCAAACCCCGCAAACACCACTTTGAATCGCGGGATAAAAAACAGCATCAAAAAGATAATTACCGCTATGGCAAGACCAAGCAACACAAGCGGATAGATCATGGCGGACAAGACTTTGCCCTTCATGTCCCGGCTCCGGCTCTGAAACTCGGCGATTTGATCGAGAACGGTCGCCAAGAACCCGCCGGTCTCTCCCGCCTGAACCATCGCCGTATAGACACGCGGAAACGTCTGCGGGTGTTTGGCCATTGCGGACGCCAACGACGTGCCATCCACTACCGCGTCGTGGATCGCCTTCCACTGAGTTTTGGCTGCGGGCACGGACGCTTCGCGGTGAAGAATACTCAGTGCCCGGCTCAACGACACCCCTGCCGCCAAGAGACTGGAAAGTTGACGAACGAACTCTTCTACCACCCGGTGGGGAACCTTCTGAGTGGCCGGGTCACGTTTCCAGGCCATGACGGAACCAGAACCCGCCGGCCGCGCAGAATCACGTACCTCGATAGGGCGCAGCCCTTCCGTTTCCAATTGACGCAGCGCCTCCTGGCGGCCGCCCGCGGTCAGTTGGCCCTCTACAATCGTGCCGTCTTCACGGACGGCTCGGTAATACAGCGTAATGGTTTACATCTCCTGGCATTCCCGTAACGCCGGCATCCCTGCCGGCATCTTCAGCGGTACCATGTAACAGCTTGCGTCACCGGACCAGCCCGCGCTTAACGCGCCCCTCACAGAAGCCGTCTCGCACTATCACTCCTCGGCGTCGGCGTCGGCGCGGGTTTGACTCTTTGAAACGCGAAGCACCTCGTCTGCCGTAGTGACACCGTCGCGCACTAATCTCCATCCATCCTCGGAGAGCAATTGCATACCCTGGCGCCGGGCGGCTTCACGAATCGCCACCGACGAGCAATCGCCGAGTATGAGTTCCCGGATTTCGTCCGTCATGAGCATCTGCTCAAATATCGCCTGACGGCCTTGATATCCCGTGTTTCGGCACAACTCACATCCCACCGCCCGGAAAATCAAGCCGCTTTCAGCCACGCCGATCTGTCGTTTAATGGATTGGGCCGCCGGTGAGCGGTCCTCCGCCCGGCAGTGGGGACACAACACCCGCACGAGACGTTGCGCAATGCACGCTTCGAGCGAAGAGGCGACTAGATACGGCTCCACGCCCATGTCCACCAGCCGCGTCACCGCGCCCGGCGCATCGTTCGTATGCAACGTCGAAAACACGAGGTGGCCCGTCAGTGACGCCTGTACGGCGATCTGCGCCGTCTCACCGTCGCGGATTTCGCCGATGAGCACGACGTCGGGGTCATGCCGCAAGATCGCGCGAAGACCGCGCGCAAAGGTCAGGCCGGCCTTTTCCGAAACTTGGATTTGATTGACTCCGCGAATGTGGTACTCGATGGGGTCTTCGATGGTGACGATTTTCCGCGTGCTGTCGTTGATCTGGTTCAGCGCCGAATAGAGGGTTGTCGTCTTGCCGCTGCCGGTCGGACCCGTAACCAAAATGATGCCGTGCGGCAATTCCAAGAGCCTGTCAAAGAAGCGTTTTTCCTTCGGCCCCATTCGCAGCCGCGCCAACCCTTCCGCCGCCGAATCCTGTTGGAGCAAGCGAAGCACCGCGGCCTCGCCGTGGAGCATCGGTATCAGGGACACGCGCACGTCAACGTCAATATCTTTCAGGCGGACTTTGATGCGGCCATCCTGCGGAAGCCGCTTTTCCGCGATATCCAAATGGCTCAAGATCTTGATACGCGACACGATCGCGGGTTGGTACCGCTTCAGTTGCGGCGGCACCGGCACATCTTGGAGTACTCCGTCAATGCGGTACCGGATTCGCAACTCGTCCTCGAACGGCTCGAGATGAATATCCGTTGCACGGAACGCGATCGCGTCGGTCAGAACCTGGTTCACAAATCGGATAATCGACGCGTCTTCGGCCGCTTCCGCCAAATCCACGTCGTCGTTGTCGCTGTCTTCGAGCACCTGGATGGGCGAACGCTCGTCCAGCGTGCCCAACGTATCCGCGCCGACCCCCAAATGCTTCTTTAATTCGCGCAAGATCGCCTCGCGGGGAGCCAGTACCGGCATGAGCCGCGCGCCAGTCAGCGCCTTCAACATGTCCAGACCTTCGGGCGCAAACAAGCGGCTGACCGCAATTTCCACCGCGTCATCGCCGCTGCGGCGAAGTGGAAGCAACTCCTCTTTGAGAAGAACGCGCGCTGGAAACAGGGACAGCAATTCCCGGTCCGGCTCGAGGCCGTCTAAGTCGGTGAACGCCACATCGTACTCCTGCGCCAGCCAGCGCAGGACGGCGCTCTCGTTCTCGACCAAATCCGGATGGTGGACTTGGGCCTCCCGCTCAAGATACAAGGCGTCGCCCGCCGAAAGCTGGCGGGCGGCAACCATTTCATCCAATAATTCACTCATACAGGAATCGTTCACGTTCTCGGTTAGTCACAAAGGAAATTCTAGTCGAGCATCCCTATCAGCACCAACTGGGCCTCCTGGCGCAAGCTCAGCACCTCGCGAAGATCCTGACGCGCCTTCTGGACCTCTTTCTCCTGCTTTTCCACGGACTCGCGATACGCTTTCAAGGCCGACTTAATCTGGTCGGGGCTGGAACCCTTGTCGTCCAGTACCTTCTGCAATGCTTGCGCTTCCGGCGTCTGCGGGCCACCGAAACCGCGGACGCGGCCTGGTCCACCCTGACCGCCCGGAGCCGGCGCATTTTGACCGCCCTGCGCTTGTGCATCGCCACCAGGGGCGGCGCCTTGGCCCGGCGCCCCAGCTGCGGCTCGGCGTCCGCCGAACAGGGCGCCCATGCGGCCCCGGCGAAGTTCCATGACTTTCTGAAGGCGCGGCTCGATCACTTTCCACTCATCGTCCGTCGCCCCCAAACGCTCTTTCATCATCTGCGACATCTGCGCCGGATCGAATCCGCGCCGGGCGCCACCGCCACCACCGGCATTTCCGGAGCCACCCTGGGCCTGCGGCTGCGGATTGTCCTGCGCTGCGGCCACGCCGCTGTCAACGGAAATCGCAATCGCCGCCACAAATAGTACCGCCAAGGAACATGTCGCAAGTCTCATGAATCGCTCCTCCACTCTTTTTGGTCCCGGATGTAAGCGCAGAGAAATCCAGTTCACGCTACTGGACCCCGCAACTTAAACACCAGAACGCGCAAGTTTGGCGCCTGCGTCGTAAGTCGTGTAGTTCCAATGCGTCAAAGCGTGGATTGTGCAAGAACTGGTCCTGCATTGGCTGAGGAAGTGCGCAAATCTTGCGCACGGCGATGCCTCGCGCAGATACACGAACAAGTGCCGCCGCGGGTAACTTCGCCCGTGCCGATCCCTATAGACGATTCCCGCGCCAGACGAAACCTTCACCTGCTCGCCCTAGGTCTCACAACTAGCCGGGCCTGGCAGTCCCTGAATCCTTTACCCGAGATCGCGTATGCTTCAGTACGACCGCTGGTGTCGAAGCGCCCCTCAAAGCGCCAATTCGACCGGTAGAACTCGGCGGCCACCGCACGTGCTCAATGACGAGGATCGAAACATGCCGATGAAATCCGTCCCACTGATATTCGCAGTCATGATTGCGCCCTTCTGGGCCACGGCCGAAGACGCCAAGCCAGCAGAACAACCCAAACCCTATACGCAGAAGCTGGACACCGTTTTCGGCGAGACCGACGGGGTCGGGCTGCTGATGGATGTGTTCACTCCCAAGGCGAAGCCCAATGGTCTCGCCATTGTGGATGTGGCCAGCGGGGAGTGGCACTCGGATCGCGGTAAGATTCGCGACCACGAAAGGGCCCAGTTCTACGATATCTTCTGTTCGCGAGGATACGTTGTGTTTGCAATTCGGCCGGGGTCGAAATCCAAGTTCAACGGCCTCGAAATGCTAGCCAATGTCAAGACGGGAATTCGCTTTGTGCGCGCCCACGCAAAGGAGTACAACATCGATCCGGAGCGTCTGGGCCTGACGGGCGCCTCTGCGGGC
Organism: Candidatus Hydrogenedentota bacterium; assembly: GCA_016215105.1. GTDB lineage: Bacteria > Hydrogenedentota > Hydrogenedentia > Hydrogenedentales > SLHB01 > JACRLJ01. The sequence continues at coordinate 32,112 of JACRLJ010000003.1, read as the reverse complement.
GGCCACTTGGCCTGCCTGGCCGCGGTCACCGCCGACGCGGGCAATCCAGACGCCAAGGACGAAGGGCACCGGTCGAGCAGCCACGTAAAGGCGGTAGCGGTGTTCTTTCCGCCCACGGATTTCCTGGATTGGAACGGCTCGCCGGTTCCGGCCGACAAATTCCAGGACCTGTTCTTCGGTGACCGCGCCAGCCACACCAGGGTCGAAGCCGAGGCGCGCGCCGAGGAGCTCTCACCGGCGGTACGCGTAAAGAACATGCCCCCGCCGTTTCTCCTGATTCACGGTGACGCCGATAACCGCGTCCCCTTGCAGCAGTCCCAGATTATGCTCGAAGCCCTTCAGAAGGCGGGTGGCTCTGCCGAACTCATCGTGAAACCGGGCGGAGGGCACCCCTGGCCCACCATCAGCGAGGAAGTCAAGATCTTCGCCGATTGGTTTGACAAGCAACTCAAAAGCTAGGAATCCGGCCAGAAAGTCAGCTTTTTGACGCGGCGCGGCCAGAAAGCATCTGTAAGTTGTTTAGCGCCGTCGCTCGCTTTTGTGGGGTTTTGACAGAAGGAGGCTTTCTGGCCGCGCCTCTAGCCCTCGGTCCGTCCGGTTCGTCTGACTTGTCCGACCTGTCTGACCTATCCGATCGCCCCTCCACAGCAGAATTGATTCTTCCAGGAAATCGTGGAACAATGTGCGCCGATTGCGGTGAGAGGGTTCCTCCGCGCGGCCCGAGGCGCGGTATGTCCCTCGTGGCCTGTCCCAACACGAAAACCAAGAGGGAGCTACAGAGCGATGAATACGGCGATTGATCACGTCTTGACCGAAACGCGGCTGTTTGAACCCAGCGAGTCCTTCTGCAAGCTCGCCAGCGTCAAGTCCCGGGAGGAATACGACCGGCTCTACAAGCAGTCAATCGAGGATCCCGACGCGTTCTGGGCCAAAGCCGCGAAGGAGTTGCACTGGTTCAAGAAGTGGAAACGCGTCCTCAACAAGGACAACGCTCCGTTCTATAAGTGGTTCGAAGGCGGCACGACCAACGTAAGTTATAACTGCCTGGACCGACACCTCGCCACGTGGCGCAAGAACAAGGCCGCCCTCATTTGGGAAGGCGAACCCTACGGTGAACGCCGCATACTCACCTACCGCGAGCTGCATCGGCAGGTCTCCAAATTCGCCAATTGCCTCAAAAACCTTGGCGTCAGGAAAGGAGATCGCGTCGCCATCTACATGCCGATGATTCCTGAACTCGCCATCGCCATGCTGGCCTGCGCCCGAATTGGCGCGCCCCATTCGATCATATTCGGCGGGTTCTCCTCAAGCGCCCTCGTAGACCGCATCAATGACGCCCACGCCAAAATGGTTATCACGGCGGACGGCGGATTTCGCCGCGGCGCCGTGGTCAAGCTCAAGACGGCCGTCGATGAAGCCCTCGCCAAGTGCCCCTCGGTCGACAAGGTCGTCGTCGTAGATCACACCCACGAGCCGCAACAAATGGTCCACGCGCGTGACTATTGGTGGCACGACGTCATGATGTCCGCCTCCGACGTGTGCCCCGCCGAGGAACTTGACGCGGAACACCCTTTGTACATCCTGTACACCTCCGGCTCCACCGGAAAGCCCAAAGGTATCCTGCACACTACCGGCGGCTATATGGTCGGCACGTACCTCACCTCAAAATACGTCTTCGATCTCCGCGAGGAAGACACATACTGGTGTACCGCGGACATTGGATGGGTTACGGGACACAGCTACATCGTGTACGGTATCCTTGCCAACGGCGCGACCACCGTCATGTACGAAGGCGCCCCCAACTATCCGACGCCCGACCGATTCTGGCAAATCATCGAGCGGTACCAAGTCACCATCTTCTACACCGCGCCCACCGCGATTCGCGCCTTCACCAAGTGGGGCGAAGGATGGCCCGCCAGGAACGACTTGAGCAGCCTGCGGCTCCTCGGAACCGTCGGCGAACCCATCAACCCCGAAGCCTGGATGTGGTACCACAAACACATAGGGCAAGAACGATGCCCCATCGTGGATACGTGGTGGCAAACCGAGACCGGCCAAATCATGATTACCACTCTGCCGGGCGCCGCAAGCGCAAAACCAGGATCGGCGGGATTGCCGTTCTTCGGCGTCAAGGCCGCCGTGGTCGACGAAGACGGCAACGAAGTCAACCTCAACCACAGCGGCATGTTGGTCATCACTGAGCCGTGGCCGGGAATGCTGCGAACCTTGTACGGAGACGATGAGCGCTACAAGGAGGTCTACTGGTCGCAATATGAGAAACGCGGCTGGTATTTCACCGGTGACGGCGCCTATAGAGACGCGAACGGGTATTTCATGATCATCGGGCGTATTGACGACGTAATCAATGTCTCCGGGCATCGCCTCGGCACGATGGAAATCGAGTCTGCGTTGGTGTCCCATCCGATGGTCGCCGAAGCCGCTGTAGTCGGGTTCCCGCACGAGATTAAAGGCCAGGGCATCTGCGCCTTCGTCTCCGTGCCCGTCGGAACAGTTCCCAACGAAAAAGACAAGGACAAGCTGCGCGAGCACGTCGCCAAGGAAATTGGCGCGCTCGCCAAGCCTGACCAAGTCCGCTTTACGGACACGCTGCCCAAGACCCGCTCCGGAAAGATCATGCGCCGCCTCCTGCGCGACATCGCCGCCGGAAAAGACACCACCGGCGACACGACGACGCTGGAAGATTTCAGCGTTATGGCGAAGTTGCGTGAAGAACAGGAAGCGTAACACCCGGCGCTACTCGCGGGTAGTATGAATGTGTAGTCGAACCTGCATCGAGGGACGTGGTTACGCGTTTGCTTGGAATCAGCAACCTCCGGCAAAGCCAGAGGTATAAGAAAGCCCGCAAGAGCGGTCTATGTCTTCCGATCGGAGACACACAGTCTAGCGTGTCATTCTGAACGAAAGTGAAGAATCTACCCCGTGCATACCAAGCGCTCTGCGTATAACACGTGGCCATCGCACACTAGCCGCAGATCCTTCGCTAGCGCTCAGGATGACACGGTGCGTGGGTCTTGCGAGAAGGCGCCGGATCGGCAGAACATTATGAAAGCTCACCATCAGAGTTGGTGGACTGACTTAGGTCTAGCCGTGCGCTCTTTCGTTACATTTGTCGCGGTGTGTATGGTTGCCCTCTGCGCGCGCGCCGATACCCCGCCGTCGTACGTCTCTATTCTTCACGTGTTCCTGCCCGAGCGCGGCGCGGTCGACACCATCTCCCGCGCTGGCTTGGTAGTGGACGACGTGCGTGGTCTCACCGCAACCGTCTATGCCTCCCGGGACGATATCCGGTGGTTGCGCTCCCACGGATATGCCTTTACCGAAGTGGGCCGCCAGACACCCAAACTGGCGCCGGAACCCGCCATTCCCGCCAAGGGCCTTGGCGTTTATCACACCTATGCGACCCTTACCACTGACCTCCAGGCCTATGCCGCCGCATTCCCGAGCATCTCGCGGCTAATCAGCATCGGCCGATCCGTCCAAGGCCGGGAACTCTGGGCCATGTGCATCACCGTCCATCCCGATGCCCACGAAGACAAACCCGAGTTCAAGTACATTTCGACCATGCACGGCGACGAACAGGTGGGAACCGAAAACTGTTTGTACTTTATCGATACGCTGCTCAACGGCTACGGGACAAACGCGAGAGTCACCCAATTGGTCGATTCCACGATGGTCTGGCTCCTCCCGCTCATGAACCCCGACGGCCGCGAACTTGGGACCCGATTCAACGCGCACGGCGTGGATCTCAACCGCACGTTCCCAAGCTACCCCTCCGAATTCAGCGGCTCGATCTACGACGGCGAACCGCTGCACACTGAAGGCCGCGAACCTGAAGTCGCGAGCGTCATGCAATGGACCGCGCAACACCATTTCACGTTGTCCGCCAACTTCCACACCGGCTCGCTCGTGGTCAATTACCCCTACGATGACGACGGCTTTCTGAGCGGTGTCAATTCGCCTACCCCCGACGACGCGCTCTTCAGGGACCTCGCGTTGCGATACTCCACGCCAAACGGTCCCATGTACACATCCTCTTCATTCACCCACGGAATCGTAAACGGCGCGGTTTGGTACGTGATCACCGGCGGCATGCAGGACTGGAACTACCGATACGTATCCTGCAATGACGTGACTATCGAATTGTCCGACAACAAGACTCCTAGCCAGTCCCTATTGCCCAGCCTCTGGACTGACAACGAAGAGTCTATGTTCAGTTATCTCGAAGCCGTACACATCGGGGTACGCGGCATACTTACCGATACTGTCACCAGCGTCCCACTGTGGGCGAAGGTCACGGTGTCCGGTAATTCGCACCCCGTATTCACCGACCCCGCCGTGGGCAACTATCACCGCCTGCTGCTTCCCGGTACCTACTCATTAACATTTTCGTCGCACGGCTATCAGAGTCAGACCATCAACAACGTGGTCGTCGCGGACGGCCCTGCAACCCGGGTCGACCTCGCGCTGGTGCGCGCTGGCATCGGACCCACCGACG
>JACRLJ010000003.1:12453-27569 GCA_016215105.1 Candidatus Hydrogenedentota bacterium | reverse complement strand
CACGGAAGTAAACGGCGACAGCCACGTGGACGCCGTTGACGTTCAGTTGGTCATTAACGCCGCCCTCGGACTCACCACCCTCTACAACTGCGACGTAAACGGCGGCGGCGTGGACGCCACCGACATCCAACTGACCATCAACGCCGCCCTGGGCTTGTAGTTGGTTCGGACGACCGCTGATCGGTAGAGTAATCGCGCACGATTTAGGAAACCCTTGAGGCGATACGAGGGATTATTCCGGAGGGACACGCGCTAATTCGCGCCGACAGCGCTATGTGACGGAATTGAGAAGCTAGTGTAGTGATTCAAAATTGAAGCAACGTAACTGAACACCGAGATCGAGCGAAAACCGGGGACTGACTCGCTTTTCGGCAGTTTGAAAAGCGTGTCTGTCCCCGCTTTTCGCGGCTTTCGCGTGCAAAGTTAAGATGCCATCAGCATGAATCAATACATAAGGGGAATGGCGCCAATGAAACTGACCTTCCGCAGTACACGCGTGGTTGTCGTGGCGGGCGCAGTATGGTTTATCTCTGCTGCCGCCAGTGCAGTCTTTACGCCGCCGGGAGAGCCATTCGTAGGCTTGGGGCTGTCGGCAGATACACCCAGTTTGATTACCTACCTGACCGAGGGTATCCCACGGGAAGTCAACCTGGTTACGTCCGCGCCGCATCGCCCAGCGGCTCTAATTCCGGTGGAACGATGGACCTACTATGCTTCCGCCGTCTCGATGATCGGCAAAAGCAAATCGCAGGAAGCGATTCCGCTCTGCTTATTCGACTCATAAATGAGCCCTTACCAAAGTCACTCGACGACGACCTGGCGCTGCACGTGGCGTCGCAGTGGAGCCGGGCATGGTCATGGGAAGACTGGGACACGCAAATCGCCTGCGAGACGTTGGATTTGCGGTGCGAATGTGCATGGGCATTGGCGAGCATAGACGCGGCGGCCGCCAATGAACCCGTAGCACGGCTGGTCGAACGATCTATGCCAATCGTACGAAACGCCCTTCAACAGTCCGACGAAGATGTGCGAATCAGTGGACGATACGGCGCGCTGTGCGTTCAGGCCGCGCGACTGGGACGTAAGGAAGGCGTGGATGCGCTCATTGCTCGACTGCCCGACGCCGCGAGCGCGCCCGGACACAATTACATTGCGTCAAACCTGCTACGGGCGGTTGGCCCGCAAATCCCGCTCGGACCGGAGCCCTCGGCCGAAGCACGCCCTGAGGCGGTAGCGAGATGGCAGCAATGGTGGGCCACCAATCGCGAACGTTTCACACTTCCATATACGCCGCCACCCGAGCCACGTGCCACCGCCATTCCGTATCCACCCACCGCTCTTAGTAAGCCGCAAGACACCGTGCGTAGCTATCTTTGGGCCGAAGGCCAAAGGAAGTCAGGGGGCGGAGACGTCGTAGCTCGTCTCGCTTACCCTGAAGCAGGGGAGTGGCTGAAAGCCAATGCGGGCAAGTATGGAAGGAATTTGCGGAAGCTCGCCGAAGATACAACCGCGCCGCGAGACGTACGAGAATCGGCTGCGCGGTGGTACGTTCGCAAGGGCGGCAAACGCGCAACTGCGTGGCTTAGCCATACGGTACTTGGCGAGAAGGAAACGGACGTGAAACTGCGTGCGTCGTTCGGCGGGCAATTTCTAATGTCACTGCTCGGGGAAGCGCCTGGCCGTGAAACGAACGAATTGGCTCGCACCTGTGTGGACGAACTAAACTCGGCAGCACCGTGGGCCATGGATATCCTCGTCAGCCGTCGGCCGCGTACTGTAGACAATGAATTCGCACTAGCGCATTACAAATCTTTCATCGCTCGATTCCCCAACATGACAGACTGGTTCGTATCGTATTTTTCGGCCAACCCGACGCCCAACGCCGAAATCGTGTTTGCAGACGGACTTGAAAACTCGAGTCAGCGCATCGCGGAAGCTGCCGCCATCGCAATTCTCCGCCAGAATATCGAGGAAAGACTTCCGGAATTGGCACGGCGTATTCTCGCGAGACGGCGCGACGATCCCCTGTTCAAGATTGGTCTGGCAACAGCCGATCCAGTGAAATCTCCTCAAGACAAGGTCGCGCGCCAGGCAGAGGTCGCACGAATTCTCCAGACAGTCTCGGGAACCGACGCGCACTCCGCTCAAGTGTATGCCAGAGCCTATCCAATTCTTGCAGATGCCTATTCTGCTTCTGATTCGCCCCTTTCCCCCGAGGCAAACGCCTGTCTCGAGTCCCTGCGAAAATGCGTCGCCGCATACCAAGACAGCCGCCGCCAGAACCCTCCGCAGTAAGCAAAGGGCCCGTCGTATTCGTCCCGCGCTTTCAGAATCCCCCCGAGTACGACCGCGGTCGCCGAGCGCGGTCAGCCCGCACTGCGCCCTCTACCTCGCCCGCGCGTCCAGCCACGCAACAATTTCGCTGAGAAACTGCTCTTTCACGAGATCGTTGTACAACTCATGATATCCCCCCTCGAACAGGCGCAACGTCTTGTCCGTGGCCCCCGCGCGCTCATAGAGGCGCTTGCTTCCCTCCCAATCCGTCAACCCGTCATGTGTGCCATGCAGCGCCAGTATCGGAAGCTTGACCTCGTGCATCCGGGCCTCGAACCGCTCCACCGCCTTTGCGATTTCGGCGCCGGTCCGCGCATCCATCATGCCGGCGTATCGGAGAGGGTCAGTGTTCAACTCCTGAATCGCCGCTTCGTCACGCGTCGTAGCGTTCACTTCTACCCGCTGCACCGGCGCCCACGGCGCCACAGCCGCGATCACCCCCACCAATCTCCGTAAGAGCGGAGATACCTGCCCAGGAACGCAGAACAGTCCGCTGCTGAATATCAAACCGGCCGCGATACACGTCCGTTCGAGCGCATACAATCCCAAAATCAGTGCGCCCAGGCTATGCCCCAGAGCAAACCAGGGACGCTCATCAAGCCCGGGCCGCAGGCGCTCCAGATACGCCTCCATGTCCCCGAGAGTAGTTTCAACGCTCCCAACGCGCCCTCGCGCCCCCGGCGATTTGCCATGCCCCCGCTGGTCGAACGCGCAGACCGAATACCCCGCCGCATTCAGCCGTTCCGCTACCCCCGCAAAACTCCCGCTGTGATGTCCAAAGCCGTGAACAATGACAACACACGCGCGCGGATTCGCAATTTCCCACCGCCGCTCAAACAGTTCAGCCCCATCTTGCGCAGCAAACGTGCCTTCGTGCATGGGTCTCCTCGTAACGCTGGTCATATATCGCCATCACGATTATAACCACCGGAACGCGGATTTCGTTCTCTACCCCCCCTCGGACGGTTGCGGGTAATCCTATCACCTGTGTACACTGGCGCACACGAATTTGAAAGCGGAACGCGCCGGCTGCCGGCGCCGAACGGGGAGAAACGAAAATGAAATCGCACTGGTTGATGGTCGCGGCGATGTGTGTGGTAATGGCGGGATGCGGCCCCGATTCAAGCCCCTCGTCGAAAGAGCCCCCGAAACCGGTCGCAGGCGCGCCAAACCAGCCCGCGCCGCCGCTTCCCACGGATGCGGTCCCCGCCAAACCGGCGCCATCTCCTGACTCCATCAAGGTCGCCTTCGTAACCAACAACGCCTCCGTCTTCTGGACCATCGCCAAGGCGGGCACCGAGAAGGCCAAGGCGGAATTCGGCTGCAAGGTAGAGTTCCGTATCCCTCCAAATGGCACGGCCCAGGAGCAACAGCAGATTCTGCAGGACCTCGTAACCGTGGGAGTCTCGGGAATTGCCATCAGCCCGGTAACGCCGCAATTCCAGACCGATATGCTGAACGAAGCGGCCGCGCGCGTGAATCTAATTACGCAAGATTCCGACGCGCCGCAAAGCAGTCGCGCCTGTTACATCGGCACGAATAATGTCGACGCAGGCAGAGCGGCCGGGGATCTGATCAAGAAAGCGCTGCCGGAAGGCGGCAAGATTATGCTCTTCGTGGGAACATTGGAAGCGCAGAACGCCCAAGACCGCAAGATGGGCATCGAAGAGGCCATTAAGGATTCCAAGATCGAGATCATTGACACCCGGACCGACGAGACCGACCGGGCAAAGGCCGTGGCCAATGTCCAGGATACCTTGACGACGCATTCTGAAGTGGGATGCCTGGTGGGATTGTGGAGCTATAACGGCCCGGCGATTCTGAACGCCGTTCGCAGTTCGGGGAAGCTGGACAAGGTCAAGATAGTGTGCTTTGATGAAGAAGACGAGACGCTCCAAGGGGTGAAAGACGGTCACATCGCGGGCACGATCGTGCAGCAACCGTTCGAGTTCGGCTATCAGTCGGTCAAGCTGCTCGCCCAGCTTGCCAAGGGCGAAGAATCCGCGATTCCGCCATCGAAGCAAATCTTCGTCCCAATCAAGACCATCACCCCGGAAAACGTGGACGCATTCAAGGCGAGCTTGCTCGAGCAGACGGGTAAGAAGTGAGAAAGGCGCTGGGCCTGATTGGTCTCTTGGCAGGACTCATCGCGTTGAGTTCGGTATGGGAACATGCCCATCTGCATCACTCAAACCTGAAGTTCTTCACACCCGAGAATCTGCGGAATCTCGCCAGTTGGATTGGCCTGTTTGGCATCTTGAGCTTGGGGCAGTGCCTGGTGATTATCACCGGCGGGATTGACCTTTCCGTGGGCAGCGTGGTGGCGTTGGTAAGCATTTTGGCGGCTTTCGGGGTGTCGCGTTTCCATATGTCGCCGTGGGTCGCGTTTCCGGCCGCTCTGCTTTTGTCCGCGCTAATCGGTCTGTGGCACGGCGCCCTGGTCACCAAAGTGCGAATGCAGCCTTTTGTGGTTACCTTGTGCGGATTATTCCTGTATCGCGGCATCGCGCGGCTTGTGTCTTCGGACAATACGCTGGGGTTTAGCGAAACCATCCCAGGCATCAGTTGGCTGAGCACCGGCGCCATTTCCGGCATGCAAATCCCCGTCCCCTTCGTGCTGTTTCTCGGCGCCGCCGCAATCGTGGGCGGATTCCTGCACCTTACGGCGCCGGGCCGGCATTTGTTCGCGGTAGGGGCCAATGAACAGTCGGCCCGGTTCAGCGGCATCGCCACGGATCGCGTCAAGATTACAGCCTACGTCTTGTGCAGCCTGTTGTCGGGCGCGGCCGGGTTGCTGTTCGCCCTCAAAGTTCAATCAATGGGCCCGACCAATTTTGGCAGTTTCTATGAATTGTACGCCATCGCGGGTGTCGTGCTCGGCGGATGCAGCTTGCGCGGCGGCTCAGGCAACATCCTGGGCGTAGTCGTGGGCGCCGCGCTGATCCGCGTCCTCAACAATCTGGTCATCATCCTGGAGATTCCGAGCCAGTTGGAGTATGTTGTTATCGGTGGCGCCATTCTCGTGGGCGTCTTTGTGGACGAGGTCTTCTCGCGGAAGTCGCACTCCACGATCGCTAGTCAATAACCTCGCCGCCGAACGGAAGATTTGTTGACCGCACGGGTCCTCTTGGCCCGTTAAGCCGGCCAGTTGTTATCGATAACCTGTGACGTCTAACCCATGCCCTACGAATATACCGGATATCTAAAGACCATCCTCGGCGCGCCGGACGAATCCGCCAGCGCGGCGATGGACCACATTACCTTCACCGCCGACGAACTAAGCAAATGGGCGCTCCGCGACATCGAGTCCGACCGCGAGTGGAAGAATATTCCCGCGCGATGCACGCGCGCCGGTGACATAGTCCGGCTCGAAGGCCGATTTGAAGAGATTCGGCGTATTGACAACCTGTCACCCGACGACCCGAGTTTCTGGGCGCCGCTCGGCTCACTCGATATCAACGACCCGCGTTTCCCCATTGACGTGTCACGGTACCCAATCGCCGAAATCACCTACCGCTGCACCAGTTCCCACGCCCGGCCGGCCTGGCTATGGACGTATCCCGGAGGTCAGCATTTCGACGGTCTCGAACCGTCCCGTGGTTGGCGAACGGTCGCCCGGCGGATCCAGCATCTGGGTTTTCCGCTGCACATCACCGGCGTAGTCATCCGCCTCTACTCGACCGGGCGCTCGACCGAATCCTGCGAGATTCAAAGCCTGCGGTTCCGCGCCATGACTCCCGCCGAAGCCGAGGCCTGCAACGCCGACGAGACGCAACTCAAGTTGCGTGAGAAACCCAAGGAATACCCCATTCTCAAAGAATTCCTTCCGCTGGGTGTGTACATGGACGCCGAGTCTCCGCGGCGTCTGGCCGAAATGCTCGGCATATCGCTGGACGAATACTGGAATCTGGCGATGGAAGACATCGTCAAGCATCGCCATAACTGCATCGCGCTCGAAAACTTTGACCGGCTCACCGCGTCCGAATGGAGCGATCTCCTCGCCTGCGCGGAGCGGTTTGGTATCAAGTTTTGGGCCATTCAAAAGGCATTTCCCACCCACGAAACGGTCGAGAGGCAACGTTCACTCATCGAAACCCGCATCAAGCCTTACGCGAACTCGCCCGCCGTCTTCGCGTGGAGCTTGTACGACGAGCCGCCCGAACACGAATTCCACAACCTTCTTCGCGCCCAGGCTTGGGTCGAAGAGGCGGACCCAAACCATCCCTTCGCGATTGTGTCTCGCCAACCCACCGGCTACCCGCTCTACGCGCCTTTCGTTCCGGCTTCGGGCATCTGCCACTACACCTCGCACTCGCCCTGGGACGTCGGCGATATCGTGCGGACTCATCTGCCGCTGAGCAGAGGCCAACAGTTCTGGATGGTCGCGCCGGCATTCGTTTACGCCACCGAAACGCCTGAGTGGAGCACCTGTCCCGAAATGAGGCTCATGGTCAGCCTGGGCTTCGCCAACGGCATTCGAGGCTGGTTCAGCTTCGCCTATCACAACGACCCGATCTGGGTCAGCGGCAGTCTCCAGCGTTCCCTCGCCGGACCCTTCCTCGCCTTCAGCGATTTGTGGGAGGAACTCGGCAAGCGCATGGAGCGCATCGCCGCTATCGCCCCGCTGTTCTTGGAAACCGTGCCCGACCGCCTGCCCAGGCGATGGTTCGTCACCAGCCGATCCTCGGGTGACAGCCACAGCCAGCTTCCCCCAGGCGTGCCTTCCACGAGTTCATTCCGGCTGCGTGGTCCCGACTACAATCTCTACGTCATCGTCAACAACGATCGGCTGGGTATGGCGGCCCTGAATATTGATATCCCGAGCGACGTTATGGAAGGGCTCCAGATTTACGACCTCACCGACGTCGTCCAATACCGGCAGTGGACCCCCATGAATCTCGAGCGGCACACGGAGATGTTCCCTGGCCAGGCCCGATTCCTCTTTGTCGCTCCGAAAGACGTGTGCGCGCGCTGGCGCGATCTCATCGCGACCCGGCTCATGGAGGACGACCGCCGCCAACTCGCATTCGACCTGCAGCTTGCCAAAACGTATGGACTCGACTACGGAAAAGTCGAGGCCCTCATAGATAGCGTCAGCCCCGGCCACGGCATGGAGGGCCTCGAGGTAATGGACAAGGCCCGTGACATGCTGGTCAACCTGACCTATGCGTCTACCGTCATCAGCGAAACCCGAGGGCTGATCATCGGCGCCGCCGCCGCCGCGTGCGCCTGCGACGGCGCCCTCTGCCGCATGCTCAGCCGGGGCAAAGCCGAGATGGCCCGCGACTATGGCATGAAAGTAATCCCGTTAGCCCGCGAATTTACCAATCTGCGCCTCGAGGTGCAGCGAGGCCGCGGCGCCGCCATCATCGACCACGCTCAGGGACTCTCCAAGCGTATCCTGGATCTTTTGGCCGATATTCGCCGCGACTCGTAGAGGCGCGGCCAGAAAGCCTCCGCATAGCAAAACTCCGCAAGGACTGGCGCTGGTATTGAACAACTTACGGGCGCTTTCTAGCCGCGACGCGGCCAGAAGCTGACCTTTTGGCCGGACACCTAGAGTAGTGGTTCACGTCGGGCCGACTAATACGTAAGGCCCAAATGCGCATTCAGCCCCCGGTCAGGGGCGCAAGAGGGTAGCCCACGGCGCCAGCCGTGGGATCAGCCCAGCGCCAAGAGCCAGCCCTGTAAGGGCGAAAGAGTTCTACGGCTTTCCTGAGTAGCGATTGTGTCCTATGAGGCCAGGTGCGCTCCGGCATACACCGATCACAATCCACCATGCGCCCTTCCGGCGCTCGCCAATTTCCAGCATTTTTGCCTTTTGTTTTGAACCCCGTATACTATGGCCTCGCGGCGATGTACACCGATTCTGGTGTCGAGGCGGTGAACACCCGCGCCACGCGTGTTCCGGCGGGAGACAGTGAAGTGCAAAAAGGGTTTCTGGTCTGCGATGCGGGAGAAAAGGCTGAACGAAAGGTGCCTGTCGGCGCCGCCATCGTGGTCGGTCGCACCGTCGATTGCGGTTTGGTGATCGATGACGCCGCCGCGTCGCGCCGCCACCTCGAAATCCTGGCCAGGCAGGAAGGCTTCTTCTGGAAAGATCTCGGCAGCACGAACGGCACTCTGCTCAACGGTTCTCGCATGCTGGAAGGCCGGCTGAGGAACGGCGAATCCTGGAAACCACCATCAAAGCCGTGGACGCGCAGCGTGGCGCCGTCCTGTTCTCCAATCTTCCCGCACAAAAACTGATGCCATGCCCCGTGTGCAACCGCGTGCATATCATCGAAAACGGGAAACTCCGAAAGGCCGACTCCGGCGAGATAAAGCTGAGCCACACCGTCGCCAACCGCGTGCTCAGCGGCGGTGAAAGCGTCCTGTTTCTCGACACCGATCAGGACGGCGAACTGAACGCCGCGGAAAGCATCATGTCGCTGCGGTTGCGCTCCATCATCTGCGTGCCGCTCCGCGGAAAGATGGGCATCACCGGTGTGCTCTACATGGACAGCGATCGCCCCGGAAAGCAGTACACCCACGACGACATGTTGCTCAGCACCGCCGTGGGTAACAGCGCCGGCCTGGCCCTCGAAAATGCGCGGATGCACATTCAAATCCTTGAAAAGCAGCGCACCGATCAGGAGATCGAACACGCTTGGACCATTCAGGAGAGCTTCCTGGTAAAAGAATGGCCAAGGGACGATCTTCGCTTTACCGTCTACGGGGAAACGCGCCCCGCAAAGATCATCGGCGGCGACTTCTACGATTTCGTGCGGCCCAGCGCCGACACCGTGGGATTGCTTATCGGCGACGTCAGCGGAAAGGGTGTTCCCGCTGCATTGTCAATGGCGCAACTGTTGGCCGAGTTCCGGCTTCACGCCACCTCATCGCGCTCACCCGTCGAAGTCGTGCAAATTCTAAATAACAGCCTCGTCGCGCGAAGCCAGCGAGGAATGTTCTGCACCTTGTGCTATTCGACCCTCGACTTAACCACCGGGCGACTGTGTACCGCAAACGCCGGACACCACTCCATTCTACGTGTGAGCAAAAAGGGGGCCCAATACCTCAGCCTCGCATCCGGCCCGCCAGCCGGTATTCTAGGCGGAAACTACTGGACCGCCGCCGAGGAGTTTATCCAACCAGGCGACTCGCTGCTGATGTATACCGACGGGATCGTTGAGGCCCACGGCCCCACTACCCAAAGCGCCGCCACCCATTCTCCGGATGAATACGGCCCGGAACGCCTCATCGAAATCGCCCGTGAGCAATACGGTCAACCCCCTGAGGCCTTTATCAATACGATCCACCGCCACGTTCAACAATTCTGCGCGCCATCGCTGCCTCACGACGACTGCACGATGCTCGCGCTGCGGTACATCTCATGAACCCCGCAGACATTCAGATATCGTTCGCCTCCGAACCGCGGCTCTTGAAAGCCGTGCGCGGGCTGGTACGGGGCTATATTAATGCTCTCGGATTTGTTCACGAGCGCGCTGAGGAAGTCGTTCTAGCCGTGGACGAAGCATGCGCTAACGCTATTCGTCACTCCTACGGCGGGCAGCCCGGACGAAACATTGATCTCGAACTGCGATCCGACGATCACTTTGTCGTCATCGAACTGCGGGACTCCGGTACTCCCATGCCGGCGCAGCGCGCGCAACCCCGGAAGGCGCTGCCACCGGACGTGGCCACACTGCGGCCCGGCGGTTTGGGGATTCAATTGATCTATCAAGTGTTCGACGACGTCGAGTTTCACCCCGGCGCCGAACAGGGAAACCAGGTTATCAATGGCCTCTATGTTATTCAGGTGGCTGGCGAAGTGGACCTGTATTCGTCGCCGGAGCTGCGAAATGCCGTAGTCAAGGCGATACCCGCCGCCACCGGCGCGGTTTGTGTCGACCTGAGCGAAGTGCCCTACATGGACAGCTCTGGAGTCGCCACCCTGGTGGAAGGCCTTAAGTCCGCCGGGCACGCCAAGCGCTCCTTCGTGCTGCTGGCGCCGTCCACCTCGGTTATGAAGGTCCTTCAGCTATCGCGGCTGGACACGGTCTTTCAGATCGAGCAAGGCCCCTAGGTGGATCAATCATGACAGCAATCATCGGGACTACCGGCCGCATCGCGCTCAACGTGTTATACGCGTTCACGCGGGTCTGTGTCCTGATTGTGGATACAATGAGCTGGACGCTCATCGCCCCCCTGCGCGGCAAGGGCCTTCGCGTTCGCAGCGTCATACAGCACTACGTTGAGTTCGGCGTCAACTCACTGCCCATCGTGTGCCTGATCTGTTTCCTCATCGGCGCCATCATGGCCATGCAGTCCGCCTATCAATTGGCCCGCTTCGGCGCAACGCAATACATCGCCGACTTGGTCGGTGTCGCAGCCATGCGCGAGTTGGCCCCCCTCATGACCGCCATCCTGCTCACCGGCCGCAGCGGTTCCGCCATCACCGCCGAAATCGGCACCATGAAGGTGGCCGAGGAAATCGACGCGCTCGAGGTCATGGGCCTCAATCCTATCAAATTCCTCGTCGTGCCGAAGTTTCTAGCAATGGTGCTCGCCGTGCCCTGTCTGACGCTGATCGCCACGTTCGTAATGATCGCCGGCGGTTTCATGCTTTCCATCACGACCATCGGCGTTGATCCGTCTCTTTACCTTGAGGAGACCATGAACGCGCTTGTTATGAAAGACTTGGTGACGGGCCTGATAAAGAGTCTCTTCTTCGGCGTTGTAATCGCCTGGGTGGGAGTCTACCGGGGCTTCCAAGTAGAAGGCGGCGCGGAAGGTGTCGGAAAGCAAACGACCTCTTCCGTTGTTACCTCCATCTTTTTTATCATCTTAGTCGATATGCTCTTTACCACGTTCTTCTATTTCGTATGACATCACACGCTGGATATCCCGAACTGCTATGACGGAAGACTCGGAACATATCATCGAAGTACGCAGCCTCGTCGTGAAATACGGCGAACGTACCGTCCTGGACGGTATCAACTTCAAGGTGCGGCGAGGTGAAACCTTCGTCATCCTGGGCGGCAGCGGCTGCGGCAAGAGCACCCTTCTGCGCAATCTCGTCGGACTCATGCGGCCGCATTCCGGCCAAATCCTGATAAACGGCCGCGATTTCACGGCCATGAGCGACGACGAGCGCGTCGAGGTGCGCAAGAAGCTCGGTATGTGTTTCCAGGGCTCGGCCTTGTTCAATTCCATGTCCGTCGGCGACAATGTGGCCCTGCCGCTCCGCGAGCACACCAAACTCGAAGAATCCACGATCGACATCATGACCAAGATCAAGCTCGAACTCGTCGGCTTGGGCGGTTTCGAGTCGTTCCTGCCGTCCGCTCTCAGCGGAGGAATGAAAAAACGCGCCGGCCTCGCGCGGGCCATGGCGATGGACCCCGATATCATCTTTTACGATGAACCGTCCGCGGGCCTCGACCCCATCGTCGCTGTCGGGCTCGACGTCTTGATTCGCAAGATGCAAAGCACGTTTAATCTCACCAGCGTCGTCGTCACCCACGAAATGGCTAGCGTCGAGCAGATTGCGGACACCGTCTGCATGCTCAAGAGCGGCCGCATTGTGGAAATCGGGCCGCTGGATCAGTTGCGGAAATCGTCAAATCCGTTTGTGCAGCAGTTCTTTGAGCGTAGACCCGATGACGAGAATGGCGAGAATCCCGAGTATGTGAGATCACTAACAGCGGAAGAGTAGTCCATGGCGTGCGCGCCGGAGTAGGTAGATGGCTGCGAAGAAACACAACTTTACCGCAACGGAACTGAAGGCTGGACTGCTGGTCACGGTCAGTGCGGCCCTGTTGGTCCTGTTTGTCGTCGTAATCAATGGCATGCGCGTCCCCGTGCCTCACAAGAATTTCCACACCTATTTGCCAGACACCAAGGGCCTGAACAAGGGGGCCACGGTGCGTTTTGGCGGAGCCAAAATCGGAAAAGTGGATGACATTCGCGTGAGCGAAACGGACCACTCCCTGATTCGTCTCGAATTCAGCGTAGACGCCGATGTTCCGATCAATGAGAAGAGCGAAGCATTCGTCTCCTATGTGTCGCTTACGTCCGAAAAACATCTGGAAATCTCCACCGGTACGCAGGAAGCCAAGCTGATGCCGGATGGCGCGGAAATCCCCTCCCATCCCGGTGATATCTTCGAACAAGCCGATCTGATTGCAGGAAAGGTTCTGACGTTACTGAAAAAAGTGGATCGCTTCATGGGCATCGAGGAGGATTCACAGGAGGAGCCAGAAGGGCCCATTCCTTCCCGCGATGCCGATCAAACAGCCGCTCCAGCGCCCGACGCGTCGAAGAGCGAGACTCCCGATTCGGAATCCGAAGCTAAGAAGAACGAACCGTCCGGTGAGGCTCCCGCCGGCGCCGAAGCGGACGTTAAGAAGACGTATGTAAGCGTCGCGCGGATTACGCGGGACGTGGACTACGCCGTGAAAGAAGGACACGGCCTGCTGAAAGATGTGCGCGAGGTTATTGCGGAGAACGAGGATAGCATCAAAGACATTCTTGCCAAGGTTCAGGAGGTCGAAGATAGCGCGAAGAAGATGGCCGACGAACTCAACGGCATGCTGGCCGACAACCGGCCCAAGATCACCGGTGCGATCGGGAACGCCAAGGACATCACGGACCGCGTCAAGGATATGTCGAGCAAACTCGATGACATTCGGAAGGCCCTCCAGACAACCCTGGACAACGCAAAGTCATTGAGCGGCGACGCCCAAGGACTCCTCGAGCGCAGCCGTCCCAATATCGAGGATATGATTCTTGACCTCCGGGAAACGGTGCGCAATCTGAAGAGTTTCTCCGCCACCATTGCCGAACAACCACAGTCCGTCGTGCGCGGCAAGGCCGCGCAAGGCCGCGACTAAACACTAGAAAAGCAAAATGCTAAGGTGGAACGTATGAATCGTCTAGCGAATGTGCTTGTTGCCGCCGTGCTAATCACTGGGTGCGTGTCGGCTCCGCCGCCCCAGTACTTTACGCTCAATATGGAGCCGTCCGGAAAGGCCCGCGCCGAAAAGAACAACCTCGACGTAGATCACCTTCTTCCTGCCGAGGCCCTCATTCGCAATCAAATCCTAATCAAGAAGAACCCCACGGAAATCG
This sequence comes from Candidatus Hydrogenedentota bacterium, assembly GCA_016215105.1. Taxonomy (GTDB): domain Bacteria; phylum Hydrogenedentota; class Hydrogenedentia; order Hydrogenedentales; family SLHB01; genus JACRLJ01. The sequence goes on along the minus strand of JACRLJ010000003.1, from coordinate 14,120 downwards.
AGTACTACAAGCGCGCGATGTGGGCGGAACGCGTGGACGCCGTCGTCCGCGAGAAACTCGAAGCCGAATTCGGGCCAAAGAACGATTCACGGCCAACGTTCATCCTCTCCGGCGATCTCCTCGCCTTCGAACAATTGGACACCGAAGGCGGCGCGGACGCTCACATCAAGATGGCGCTCGAGTTCCGGCCGGCGGGAAGCAGCCGCTACGACAAACCAACGTTCTCGAAAACCTACGAAATCCGCGTCACGGCCAAGACCCGATCTCCGGGAGCCGTAGTGGAAGCGCTGTCACAAGGGGTCGAACAAATCGCCGCGCAGATCGTGGCCGATGGCAAAGCGTTATAGTCTCTGGGACGCCGCCCTGAGTCTCGCGTGAAACGTAGTTCACAGCGTCGTACTGTTTGCGCGTTACGAGAGTAGCGACCCCTCCAATTCCAATAGCTCGCGCTTCCACTGCAGACCTGCCGCAAAGCCAATGAGATCCCCATTCGCCGCAAGAAACCGATGGCACGGAACGATGATCGCAATTGGGTTGGCGCCCAGCGCACGACCCACCGCCCGCGCGGAGGTCTTCTTACGGTTAAGCTTCTCCGCAAGTTCTCCATAGGTCGATGTCCGGCCCCAGGCCACCTCGCGGGCCGCGGCCCACACCTGCCGCTGAAAAGCCGTCGCGCCATCCAGGTCTATCGGGACCCCTTCGAAGTCCTCTCGCTCCCCCGCGAAATAGCGCGTCAGAGCGGCGCAGAACCTATCGTTCGCCGCCGGAGAATCACCCCCCTTCACCCACACGGCGGCCCCCTGCGGGTCCACGGGAAGCGTTAGACGGCATAGGCCTCGAGGCGTAAAATGCGCAAGGATCGCCCCCCGCGCATGGTGATAACACATCGTAGCGATAGTCGTCATAGCGATATTCCTATCCTGAGAACCGTGTTCTCGCCGCGCCGCGTCGAGCGCCGGAATTTCCGCCCGGAGACCTGCGCTTCTCTTCTTGCATCGGCGCATGCTAATCTGGTACCCAGCGTCGTAAGAGGACTGTACAGCATGGATAGATCGGAGCCAAATCCCGGCCGCTTGACCGACTTCGAGCGCGCTATATGTTACTACACACTGCCCGCCACGGACAGCCGCGTCACGACGGGTCTGGTGTTGACCTTTGCGCTAATACTGTTCGAGGCCCTGGCCGCCTTGACCTATGGCTTGCTTCAGCCAGACCACTTCCATAACGTCTATACCGTGGTGGGAACATGGTCCCTCGGCGTCATGATCGTATTCGGGCTGGTAGTCTTCACCGGCCGCGCCCTGGCAAACGAGGTGAGACGACGCCGAACACTGGCGCTGGCACAGAGAATGCCAGAGCCAGGCGACTTGGATGACGACAGCATCCCGGACCCCTTTGCGCGACATAAACTGCTGCGTATTGCACAGGGCAGCGCCACCCCAATCGCATGTACAGACAATGATGGGCTGCTTCACTACACTATCGAGGCCGAGCCGTCGAGCGGGTGGACCAACATCAAGAACGCCGAAGGGGTCGAACATCTACGAATAAACGTGCGGAAGACCAACACGAGTTTTTCCTTGACGGAAGACGAGACGCCAAGCCAGACGGATGTGTACGCTGGCGCCGAACTCGTAGGGACTATTCAGCGCCATTTCAGTTTCAAG
>JACRLJ010000003.1:0-12409 GCA_016215105.1 Candidatus Hydrogenedentota bacterium | reverse complement strand
GTTCCCTTGTTCACCGTAGTCAGTTTGTGGCCGGTCCAGCGCAAGTATACCGTGCGCGACAACAGCATTTACCGGGATCACCGCCTCGTCGGCCGCATCTACCGGCTCCGCCGTGTCGTCTACCTCGATATTCACGAGGAACAGTACTGCGAGGCGATTCTGGCATTCTTCATCATACATTCGTGCTAAGGATTTCAATCGTCCTGCAACGCGCCAACTGCCGAATTCAAATTCAATAGTCCCGCTACGCGGCAACTGCGGCTCTCGGAATGGACGACTCAAGTAAACGCATACTGCCGGGCGTACAAAAGAAACAGAGCCCGGAAACCGGGCTCTGTTTGAACACCGCGCGCTGTGCGCGGCAAATCCATCGAATCTACTTAGTTCAGCGGAACGGACGCTACGGTCGCCGCAGTGCCGTTAGCCGTGAAGCGTATCACACCGGACTCGTCTACGAAGTACTGACGGTAACCGGAACGGCCAGGCGAAGAAGGAGCCGCAACAATCGTGTAAGCCGGGTTCGCTGCCGCTGTACCAGCCGTCAACACCGCTGTGAACGTATAGCCCTGCTTCGTGCCACCGGCAAGAACGGTGTCAATGAACGGGGGCGTGGCGCCGCCGCCATCAGGATTTCCCAACTGCACCAGCGTACCATAGTCGCCGATACCGTCCGCATTAGCGTCCTGGAACGCCGCCGTCTGGAACTGGACTTCGGCGGTCGACAGCGTGCGCATCGCGCCTGCCGCGCTTGCTTCGTTGGCGCTCATCCGCGACCGAAGCAAGTTCGGAATCGCGATGGCCGCGATGATGGCAATAATCGCCACAACGATCATCAACTCGATTAGGGTAAAGCCTGTATTCTTCTTCATACGCGTACCTCCCGTTGCCATTGACTGTTTCTTACCCTGCCCACACTGCGTGCCAGGGATTCGTTTTTCAACTGTCAGGACGATATAACGCAACATTTGGGCCAAGCCCGGCTGAAATTCGTATCTACCTGTAATCAGGTAGGTTAAGAATAATGCCCAAGTTTCCTCTGCGCGAATAAGCTCGCTGGGCACTACGAAAAGAGGAGCGTCGTGACGTTTTTTGTCACCAAGCCAAGCCCGTGGGCCGTAGAAAAAAGAGGAAGCGGCGGGCCTTGGGAACCCGCCGCTTAGTGCGGGGAGTGTCTGAAACCTCGTTCCGTGTGTTTTGGCGCAAGAGGGTCACGGGTTGAGCTTATTCTCTGAAACCATTGGGCTGCGGTCGTTGGCCTCAGTCACTCATGTGGCGAACCGTTTGTATGGCCTGGGCTGCGGTGCGGTCGGCGTGCTGTGACGCTCTCCGCTGGCCCGGTCCGCATGAATGGTTCCAGACACCAAAGGGATTGTAGCACAACCTGTAGTGGTTGTCAAGCCCCCTGTGATATCTCTTGTGCTTTGGCAAAACACAACAAATAGCGCCTATTTTGCGCTGTTTCTGAAGTTACCCACTAGAGATAGGGCTTCTTCATCCGCATCATCACGAAGCGCCTGATTACCCTCCATGTATTGTATCCTAGATATTGTGGACTCTTCTCCGGCCAACGGGTGACTTGCGCACAAGACTTGAGGCGCGGCCAGAAAGCCTCCACTTACCAAGACCCGACACAAGCGGGCGCTGGTATTAAACAACTTACAGATGCTTTCTGACCGCGCCGCGCCAACTAACCGGCTTTCTGGCCAAACTCCCACGCACAACTTCGGCGGGGCGGGGTTATTGGCGCGAAATCACCAATAGGATGGGGTCCAGTGGACGCGTTCGCATCGGGAAACTGGCCCGCTTCCCCGTGAGCAGTTTGGTTGCTGACCTGCCGTATCCCGGCGCGTTAACGACTACGTCCTGCTCCTCCCGGGTATAATTCACCAGACTGACAAGCAGGTCCCCCTGGTACTTGGCTGCGCGAAGGTTGACCCCCCAGACCGGCCGATGCTCTGGTCCGGCTAACAACGCAGGCCGGACACAGCCCGCAGCGGCCAACGGCGCTGCCAACGCGCCCCGATATGCCTCTGGATTCTGACCACCGGCGATGTGCAGGACAGTTCCCTTTCCTTTCACCGCAAGTGTCGGTGTCAACGGCCGGCCGTATTCGTCATGAGTACAGCAATCGCCAATAGTCAGGACTGTCCCTCCTGCGTCAACGTACTTCTGGATCGCCTCGACGACTGCGCGCGGTACGTTCGGCGCCCGGGGAACGATGATCGCCCTGTACCTACCGGCTGTCCCTTCGACACACTGGCGTTCCGTGATGAAGTCAGCAATCGTGTCACCGAAATAGAGCGCGGTGAACACGGCTTCGGCTTCCTTCACGTGCTCATGGGTTGCCGGCAGCGACGACAGCGAATACAAAATGGCCACGTCCGCCGGCGCCTTCTGTAGCGCGTGGATCTGCGGCCCAAGCCGGTCAAGGTCCAGCCCCATCTGTCCCAACGCGCGGACGCACGCCGGCCGCGTCAGTATATTCTCCCGGAAGTCGCCTTCCTGTTGCCGCTCCCACACCCAGGTCGCCGCCGCGCCCTGACCATGTATGGCTTGCGTGTAGTACGCGGTGGTGATGTGCGCCGCCGGAATGTAGCGGACGTCGCCGTCGCCAATGATGTGGTCCTCCGAATTGAAGATCGGCGCGTCTGGCGCGGTGCAATGTTGCAGCGTGTAATTCATGGCCATGGTCTGCCACTCTTGGCTGTATGCGTTGTCTTTCGCGGCGAACACCTGCGTGCAGTCGTTGCCGGCAATGGCGCCGACCCGATTGAAGTCCTCGTGATTGATGCCCGCGGCAAATCGTCCCGGATCGCCGAATGCCAGCGACATCACCTTCGCATGCACGGGAAGTTTGGGCGCATATTCGTGGATGATGTCGCGCTCAAACGCATGAAAGTCGCGAAACCGATCCTGGTTGTAGCGGCAGAAGTCGAAGTACAGAGGATAAGTCGACGCGTTCTCGGGAAGCGGAATCGTGTCAAATGACGCGTAATTCGAGCCGTACGCCGCATTCAAGTTCGCGATTGTTCCGTGGCGCGCTGCGAGCCACCGGTGAAAACCTATTCGCGTATACTCGCATTTCGCCGTGTATTGCGGTTCGTTGCTCAGACATGTGCTGTGTAATGCGGGATGATCCTTAATCAAGGGCATCAGCGCGCGCAGGTATTTCTCAATGATCGCGCGGGCCTCGGGCGCGTCGATGCAGAAATGCATAAAGCCCATCCCGCACTCGCCCAGCTTCGGATTGCGGTCGATCGCCCATCGCGGAAAGTAGTGCGGTGATACCAGCAGGTTCACCGTTACGTTGTGCGCCGCAGCGTTGTCGAGCGCATCCACCACGTTACGGCGTATGGCCTCCAAATCCACCGTATCCGGCCCCGGCAACGCGTTGCTCGGCCCCATCTCAATTTGGATGATGTTCAGTCCGTACTCGTTCAGATTCGGCGTGTCTTGTCGAACTTGCCCAAAGTGCCCCACACCGGTAAAGAATATCGGATGCCCATCCTGCCAAAACGCCCCGTCCCGCGTTTCAAATGGCCCCGTGTGGTACATCGGCGCGCGGAGTTCCCGCCCCGGACCATTGGCGATTACGCGCCCCGCGCGATTGTAGCCTTCCGCCACTAACCGTCGGATGTACTGCGCGCACTTAATCCCCCGAATCTGACGTTCGATATCGCGGTCCGACATGTCCTCACGCGCGTACCCGATAAAACTCTCTACCACGCGTGCGTCCAAGCCCGCGTACGCCAATTGAAGCCCCTGCGCGCGCCCCTGCGCGATACGCTCCCTCAAGCGCCGTAGCGCTTCCGCGGTGGCTAGCAAGGACGATTCCTGCGATGCGGCGTCCGACACAAGCGTCGCGCGAGCGCGACCGACCGACGCCAGGAACGGCGCCGCATCCGCCGCGCGGTATGCGCGCATATCCAACTCACGAATCGCGCGATGAACAAGCCCTTTCCAGTGGCCCGCTTCAGCGCGCGGAACGTACGGCTCGTCCGATTCCGCGCGATCAAACGCCCGCGATAACTGGCGCAACGCGTCGACCATCGTTTTGGAAGAGCTACTTTCCAAGTAGGCTTGGTACAGCGATCCATACCCGGGGTGATTGACGCCATGCAGCGCCACGACCACCGTGTCGCCGGGTTGAGCATTCTCCGCGAGCACAATGTCCCCGTTGGCGCGCTCGAAGTGTTGCTGCTTCACCCCGTTTACATACGCGTCAGCTTCGTTGTCCACTGCGAGCCGCAAGCGCACGATCGAGCCGCTTACTGCAACGCCGTTGATTTCGCTGGGAATGGTGATCGCCTTCCGAAACCAGCAAGTTGATTCACTCGGCCACCACTCGAACCCGACGTCCACCGTGTCCCACGCGGAATCGTCATAATCTGGCATCTCCGCGCCCGGCGTCTCCCATAACTTGAACCGCCAGCCGTGAACCGTCGAATCCAAGAGCCGATCCACATCACCACGGCTCGTCAACTGAGATTCCCCGGCCACAGCGCCCCCGGTTAACACCAGAAGACTCACGAATACCAGAGGCGCGGTCAGAAGGCCTCCACATAGCAAGACTACGTGCGAGCCAGCGATGGTATTGAACAACTTACAGATGCTTTCTCGCGGCGCCGCGTCAAGAAGCTGGCTTTCTGGCCGAATTCTTAGTGAACGCATGACCCGTCTCCTCGTGTCGAAGAAAACAAGACCAAGGCGCGCGGCCCGCTGGACTTGACCAATGCGCGAGTCTCCGCGCTTCCGCGACCGCGCCGCAGCCTCGAACACCCGCATCTCTACCCCCTCCCGTCAAAGCGCCATTGACGCGCGCAGCCCGCCTATGCCGGCCCTGATGATGATCCCATTCAAGAGCGGCTTCTCCGAAAAACGCGGGATCACTACTGCGCCGTGTCTTTCCCTGCGTTGCCACTGCGGTAGAATCGGATTTCCACCTTCTCGAGCGTTGCCAGTCCTTCGTCAATAACCCCGTCAATCACGGGCAGAAACGCCTCGATCTTCGCCTTCGTATCGACAATCTCAATGATGATTGGCAGGTCCAGCGATAGCCGCAATATCTTCGCCGTATGCACGCGGCTGTGCGCGCCGAATCCTTCAATCCCCCGCAACACGGTCGTTCCCGCGAGGCCCCGTTCCCGCGCCTGACGCACAATCCACTCGTACAGCGGAATGCCATCGTGCTTGTCGCTTTCGCCGATGAATATCCGTAACAGATGCCCTTCACCTGGTACCAGCATGGCTCACCTCACACCCATCGGGCGATTGAATACCCCATCCATACCGCCACCAGCCCCAACACGACTTGCCCAATCGCATTGGCAATGGCCGGCGCCCACTGTCCGTCCTGCAACAGCGCAAATGTCTCATATCCAAACGTGGAAAAAGTCGTGAACCCGCCGAGAATGCCTACCATCAGGAACAGGCGCGCCTCGGGACTGATCGCTTGACGCGTCTCCGCCAAACCCGCCAGGAATCCAATGAACAGACAGCCCAATACATTTATTGCGAAGGTTCCCCAGGGCAGCCAGGGATTATCCAACACGCGATGAACCCAGCCCCCAAGCAAGTATCGCGCGATCGAGCCGAGAAACCCGCCAGCGCCCACCAACAGCACGTTAACCATTGCGGAAGACTCCATGACGATAGGACGCGACGTACGAGAAGGGAATTATACGAACCCGGATGCGACGGCGCGACATTCGGTTGGCTTCTACCAAAGCAGCGTTTGGCGACCGGCTCATCTGCCGTTCATCCCGCCGCGATTCACGCGGAACCACTACCCCTGCCAGATCGCCACAGTCTCACGCGCCCTAGCGCCGTGAATGGCTTCTTGAACAAATCGACGGCGATCGTTACGGGGTCCGAAATCATGGTAAGGTATTTTTCCTCGAAGCTTTCGCGCACCCTGCGCTCTTCCCGGATTTGCGTCGCGTAGTTCGGCCACGACGCCGCCGGCGTATTGGAATAACGTCGAGAGCTCTGGTCGGCCCGCTCATACTCTTCGAGCGCGGCCGCGTCGTATTCCTTCTCGGCATAGGAAATCACGAATTGGTGATACATGAAGATGCGCGTCACTTTGACGCTTGTCCACCACGCAGTCACGTATGAACTCAGCAGAACCAGTCCCAACGCGGTCGCCAGCGAGATGTACCGCGCGTCGCTCGGGTCGCTCGAGTGCAAATGCGGACTCAACGCCGGCATCAAGGACTCGACCGCGGCGTATCCGAAGCCTCCCATTATCGCGGTGCGAATCGACGCGCGGATAAAACCGGCGCGTCGCGATGATTCGGAGATTAGTTTCAGGCGCTCCGCCTTCGCCTCTTCCGCCGCCTTGAGTCGCGCCAACTTGTTCTGTTTGCAGCGGGCGATTCCCCGGCTCAGCGAAATGATGATCTGGGACACCGTGAACAGGAACACACCCTCAGGACTGTCCCGCGAGAAGCTGTCGTAAAGCCGGTTGAATTCATCGACGATCCTCTTAGAAAGAGCGATGTCGGGGGAATTCTCCGTGTGATGATTGGACATCACGACATAGAAACAGTACGCAATGTCCGTTACCCGGTCCGGCGTCAGGTGTTCCACACCCGGTTCATGCTCTTGCGGCGCCTTGCCATTGCGCCGCCGCTTAGACGTGGTCACCGCCGACCTCCTCGCCGCGGTCTTGCCCGGCGGACTCATCGTCTAAGATACCGCTGCCGCCTTGGCCGCTCACTTCGAACGCTTCGAGAATACGGTCGATTCGGCCCATACGGAAGAACAGCCACGGAATATTCTCGATGGAGGCCAGAACCGTGTTGCCTTGCGCGCTGTATACCGTCAGTGTTCCCGAACCCAGCAATACCAGTTCCAGAATATCCGGATAGCTCGCCTTGACCCGCTTGGCGCCCCGCGCCAGCGAATCGTCTTTTCCCAGGACCGTCCGATGCTCGAACTGATTGTGCGAAATAAACCAGAGGTCGTTGATCCGGGCGCCGATGATCATAAACACGTAGAAGATGCTTAGAATGATGCTCAACACCAAGCCGGACGAAACGGAATAGGACGGCGATAGCCCGGCAATCCACTCGCCGATGCGATCGAGAAACGTTACGCCGAATTTTAGCTTGACGATGACTACCGCCAAGACAACGATTACCAAAATGGCGATCCACAATAGGCTGGCGATACGATTGAGATCGATGCTCACCGTTAAGATGACTGTGGAAAGCACGGCGACATAGATCCATGCTTCCACCGTGTTGCTCATCCAGTGGTAGTGATCAATCGGCCAGCAAAACACAAAACCCAGAAAAATGACGGGCCACACGTACACCAGTTTTGGGTACGAGTAGATCATAATCTCCGAAACCTGATTGCTGCGGTATTTCGCCTGAAGTTGAATGTGCCAGCGCCAGAGCAATGCGGCTCCCGCCACCAGTATGATCGCCGTCAGCCCCCATACGCCGTTCACCACACGCTCAGGCAACTTGCCGGTCTCCGCCTGGAAAACAATCAACGCCGCGTCGACGACTATCGCAAGCGCCAGCAACGACAGCAGTATCACCCACAGACGCCGGCCGGATCGGGGTTGCGCGTGCGCGGGGTGCTTTGTCTCGACAAGCGGCGCCGGGGTGACTGCGGGGGCCTGGGGCGCCGCCGGGGTTGGCGCACCGTCTGTCGCGGACTCCGGGCTTCCGTCGTTTGGCTTCGGTTCATCTGACATGATGTGTCCCCTTCTTCTTCGGTGGTGAACCACTTCCAAGGCGCTGTTGACGCGCCATCTTCATCGGGTTCTTGCTATAGAGTATAGCCTGAAGTGGGGATTTAGGAAACACCCCTTCTTGCTATGGTATTGGCGGTTCCGTTACGCGGGCCTATTGGTGTGAGTACGAGTTGCGAGCCAGCGGCTTCCGGCGGCAGCGCCGGCGGGCGCGGTTCGGGAGGGACATATTTTGGCCACGAATCCCAGTAGATAAGGAAGAGCGCTACGTTTCCGACGGTGGCGAACGCCAGGTCAACCGGCAGCATCTTCATCCACTCTGACCACCCCCAGTGCGCGATGACGTGTTGAAGGTGATCGCTGTCGTTGACGCCGCTGAACGCGCCGGCCAGCGCCAGCCGGGCGAGTTCACACGGAATACTAAGTGCGCCAAGTATAAGGATTGGAAAGAGGTATTCTTCGGTTAGCCGCCAACTGCGGCTCAGCGCCGACCTTCCGCTCAAGCCTTCGAGCATGACTACTGGTAGTACCAGCGAGAAACGGAGGCTAAGGTAAATGCCGGGCAAAATACATAGAAACGCACCCAGAATGATGGCTGCGTCCGACAGAAGCGGGGTCCAGAATAGCGGCCAGAGGCGCTGCAGCGCCGCCCGAAATGCGCTCGAAACCGTAACTGGCTCGTCTTGGGCTAGACGGCTCAATGCGAAGTAGAATGCGCCCATGGACATCGCGGCTATTAGCGACAGCGGAATGACTGCCGCCAGCGTCAACAGCGTTCGCTGGTTCCAGCCTACGGCCCCTGGCGGAAGCGCGAGCCCACCGACATAAGATGACAGTGTGGCGACAAGCATTGTGGTGGCAAGAATAAACGGGAAACGCGCCACCACCCTGCATGCCCCGGCGATCTTCGCTATCGCTTCAGACATAGCCCCACGCCTCCCTGCGCCATCGCCTTACTACGACCCTCACATCGCCAACCGATACAGACTATGGCGCCGTCGTTCGACGTGTCAACCCTTGGGAGTCCACAAGAATACCCGGCGGTGAAGCCCGCCGCGCGGACTCCGGTCTGCGGTAATGGTGTTAACCAAGATGGCCACCGTGTTCATCTCGCCGGGACGGACGTAGTTCGTCACGTCGATATCGAATGGGGTCTTCGTATCCTGGCGCGGACGGTGATCGGCAAGCGCGCCATTCACCCAGATCCAAACCCCGGTATTGTAAACGCCTCCGACAGTAAGCCGCACGGGTTTGCCTTGCGTTACGCGCGGAACATGGACCTGCGCCCGGTACCACGCCTTACCGGCGTAGGGCCACCCGCGAGAATCTTGATATCCCTGCAAATCCCAGTACAGCGTCCCATCTATCGAATCCCACGGCGCGCCGCTGTTCGGAAGGTACCATTGGTAGACGACTCCCACGTCCTCGGGGTCGGTCTTGAACTCCCAGCGCACGGGCAGCAACGCCACAAGTTCACCATGCACGCCATTCATTTGATCCGCGAGGCCCTGGTACGTCCTCTTGTACCACTCCGCGCACACCTCATTCTTCAAACACCAGTCCGGCGTCTTCGGCAGCAGCGACGGACTGACCTTCGCGGTCTCTTCCCGAATCGCCAGCATCCGATCCGCGCCGGCCGCCGCGCCCGCAAAGTCGCCTCGCGCCGCCGCCGCTTCCATGCCCAGGAACGCGCGGATATGGTCGTGCGTCAGGCCAAGAACGCGCACGTGCAACCGCTCCGGGTCGGTCGCTGCCTGCCGCTGCGCGCGGACCATGTCGTCGTCAAGACGCCGCATCACTTCAGGGGTCAAAATAGTCTGCCACGGCATCAGGCGCCCGAATGTCTCATGCACAGGAGTCGCGTCCACGGCGTCTTCAAGCGCCCAAATATAATCTTCCACGGCGTTCGCCGCGGCGCCATAGAAGCGTTCGCAGTAGTCGCGCGCCAGCGTTTTCACATCCGCATGCGCGTTCCACATCAGTTTCGCGCGCGCGTAGTAGTTCAAGTGCGTCACCATCCAACAGTTCTGGCCCTCGGTCCAAAAACCCCAGACGTTTCGCTCCTTGAAATAGGGAAAGTCGCGCGCGAAATTGTGAAGCATCGGAAACGGCAGTTCATCAAGGCTCTTCCCTGGGTCATAGTCGTAGATAAACACGCAGTTCAGTTCACGCGTCCACCGGTCCAAAATGCCCTTATAGATTTCCCGTTGCCAGCACTTCGATTCCCCTATCGAATGCAACGTGCAGGTGGCAAGCATCGCGGACTGAATGCCGAGATTCGGCGCCAGCTTTCCTACGCCTTCTGGAGGGCGCACGCGGTTTGCGTAACCGTTGGTCAACAGCCACCGATCGGGAAACTCCTTGTAGACTTCCGTTGCCACCGCGTTGGCGAATTTGAACCATTGGTCGCTCAGACTGGGATCGCCAAACCCCTTTCCGCTGAATCCCGGGATCGACGCCTTGCACTTCTCGCAATGGCACATCGGATGGCCATCCGGAGGCGCGAACCCAAACGTCGCCATGTCCGGATGCGCGCGAAATTCGTCCGTAATCGTCTTCACGGCAATGCGCACGGCCTCCGGCTCGGACAGACACAACATGTCCTTCATGCGCTGTCCCTTCTCGTCCACCGCATAGATCTCTGGATGACTTTCGAAGAATTTCTCCGCGGGCGCCAGCCGCGTGATGCTTCCGTCGCCCGGCAAACTCAGGTTCGCCAGACTGGTCATCTTGTTCCGATCCGCCCATACGGAAAAGTTGGCCGCATCCTCCGCGGTCGAGGGCATCCACCCCGAGTACCAGATGTTGCGGAATCGGAAGTTTGGCCGCTCCGTGCGATTGACGTCAGCTACGGAGATTGTGTCGCGCGCAGGTATCACCTCGCCGTACGCGCCGGGGAAATACCAGCGGCACCCCAGACTCTCCAGAAACGCGTACACCGCGAACAGGGTCCCACGATACGGCTCGTGCTCATTGCCCGCCAACACCAGATCCCGTCCCACGGCTCGAATCACAAACCCTTCCTCATTCATCTGGCTTGTATAGCCCGACGGGACTTCGATAGCGAGGTCACGCACCGCCTGACTATTTCCCACCAGAATCCGCGCGCCCGAGACCGCGTCGAGCTCGCTTCGGACTTCCAGTTTGACCCCCGTAATTCGCGCTACGTACGTCTGAAGCTCTTCCGCCGCGCGCTTGACGATGACACTCGGGCTGGCCGCAGTCACAATCGTTGCCTGCGGTTGGCCTTTGGACACAAGAACCGTGTCGGCGCCTGCAATCGCGGAGAATCCAGCCGCCAGCGCCACGATCAGAAGTGCGGAGCGTGTATAATTCATCACCTAACCCTTCCGCCCCCTGCCAAACTGTATTGACTTTTCAATGCTGCCTCAAATGAAAGCTTACATTCCCGATCTTGAATCCGGTTCGCGCGTCGTGCCTGCCCGCGCGGCGGCCTCGTCTCGGACGGAGCGGCCCAGGCTATTCCCCTCCGATTTCCGCGTAGTGTATACAACTCTCCGGGAGAAATGCGCGAATCGAGCGGACATTTGCAGCGCCAACCATCCTCTGAAGTACTCGCCGGCGGCGCGATCGCATAAAAAAAGCCACGAAACGAATTGCTTCGCTCCGTGGCGGCTTGAACCGTCTGGACTTGTAGCGTTCCCGCTTACTTTTCCTTGTATTCGCCAATCCCGACTAGCTCGATGCGGGCCATGGGCGCAGCGTCACCGACGCGGTTACCGAGGCGTAGAATGCGCGTGTAGCCGCCGGGCCGCTGGCTGTACACCGGCGCGATCTCCGCGAACAACTTCCGCACGATCGTCTCGTCACGCAATTCCGCGAACGCGCGGCGGCGATTCGCGACACTGTCGGTCTTCGCCAGCGTAATTAGCGGCTCGGCAAAAATCCGAAGTTCTTTGGACTTGGGCAGCGTGGTCTCGATCGCTTCGTGCCTGAACAGAGCCACGGCAAGGTTCTTCATCGTGGCCTTGCGGTGGGACATGGTACGCCCGAGCCGGCGGCCGGCTTTACGGTGCCTCATCGTGTAGATTCCTTCTGATTACTCGTTTTCCTCGTCGTCATCCGAGTCCAACTCCTCGTCTTCACCCGCGTCGTACGCCGTGTCAGCGGATACCGCCGCCGGCGCCGGTCCGCCCGAGAGCATCCCCAGGCGAAGACCCATGGTTTCGAGTATGGCTTTGATTTCGTCGAGGGATTTCTTCCCAAAATTATGGAACTGCAGCATCTCCGACTCATCACGGGAAACCAACTCCCCGATGGTCCGGATATTCGCCGCCTTCAGACAATTGGCCGCGCGCACGCTCAACTCCAACTCCTCGACCGGACGCGCCATGGTCCGCTGCATCTCCGGATCCTGCGCGCTCAGCAGCGCGGGCGAATCTTCGGACGGAGTCTGGAGATTGACGAAAATCTTCAAATGATCGATGAGCAACTCTGCCGCTTCATGCATCGCGTCTTGCGGCGTGATCGACCCGTTCGTCCAGACCTCGATCAACAGGCGATCGTAGTCGGTTGTCTGGCCGACGCGCGCGTCTTCAACTTGGAAATTCACCTTGGCGACCGGAGAGAAGTTCGCATCGAGGTAGATCGTGCCGAGCGGCGCATGCTGGAGCTCGAACTGATCCGCCGTAACATACCCCCGGCCTCGCGCCACCTTGATTTCCATCTCGACCGCGGTCG
>JACRLJ010000010.1:1818-24446 GCA_016215105.1 Candidatus Hydrogenedentota bacterium | reverse complement strand
TCTCTTCGCCGACATTGCCGCCTACTTCCGGGCAATCGCCCCCTTCCCCGAAGAAGCCAGCCTCGGCCTCACTGACGAGCAATACGTGCGCAACGTAGTGGATGCGCTCTACCGTCCCCGCGCCGCCGAGGCGCCGCCAGCACAGCGGAGAGAAACCGCGAGCGCGAGCTAGAGAAGGCCTGATCTCAAAGTCGATTCTGCTTTCTTGATACCTCTTTCTTAGCGCCTTCCTTAGTTCTCTTAGCCGCATCGCATTTCCTTTTCCGACACAGCGCTTTCCGTTCTTTCGTGATTATTTCCTCAAACTTATCAACACAATAATTCAAGAAACTTCTGAGGCATTTTGGCGAACAAAAGGTAGCACATGATTGGCCCCCAATAACATCTTCTATGATAGACAAATAAAAGCCAAAGAGCGTATCCTTGGTTACCGGATCTCTTTCTAGCCAAAAAATGCGCCATATTGCACGCATATCTGCCGATTCCGCAAAAATGTCGTCCCGTCTCTTCTTGCCATCCGATTGCGTGTATCGGAGCAGAGCGCCGCAGAAGCTTTCTGCAATCGGTTGGTGATGAGTAATGGCCTCCCCACACCACCCACACGCGCTCTTCTTCGATTTGGGATAGCTGCGGGAACGGCCTTTCATGATCGGTAGTTCTATGGGCATTGATCCAGACCCTCATCATTCAAGCACATCGACTCATAGGAAACTACCATATAAGACAAATGTGTCAGCATAGGCTACCACATACACGAGCATACACTATGAACAAGCACCTTGCTCTATACATACATTGTCCATTGGACCTTGCGGCACTAGATCCATAGTGGATTCTTTCGTCCGATCAGTCTGATCGGCCCAATCGGTCTGCTCTATCTCAGGAAACCATACACGCCGCATTCAGAATCCCCGCCGCCACCGAGATCACCGCGACGAACGCAGCGGACCCCGCCTTGTCTTCCGCGATTTCGTCCACCAGTTTGGAGAAGAACGCGCGGATCACGAAGAACACGCCAATTTGCACAATCAATGCAATCACGGCCCATATCGCCAGATCCAACAGATTCGCGCTGTGGGCGATGGCGCTGGCCACGGGCAGCACGTAGCCCAGTACCGCCCCGCCGAAACTGATAGCAGGAGCCGTCCTGCCTTCGCGAATCAAGGCGATCTCTTGAAACGGTGTGACCCGCAAGTAGATGACGCAAAACACCAACAGCGAAACTATGGAAGTCCCAAAACAAAGTATGAAATTCGGGACGCCGCGCAAGGACTCTATCACCGATGCTTCCAGCATGCTTTCCTCTCCTTCTCAGCCGTCATTCCGATTCCTCGGCGGCGTCTCATTCCATCATGTGCGGCGCAAACGCGCTCGTATTCGTGGTGATGGGGTCAGCCGACTCCCGCACGCCGATCCCGGACGATTCGCCATCAATTACCCAACTGCCGATTACCGGGTACGCGCCATCCATATTCGGAACGGGCGCAGCCGCCTGAAACACGAAGCCTTCCTCACCGTAGTCGCCCGGGGTTGCCAGCGACCACTCCTTCGTCAACAGCATCACGTTGGCGCCTTCCCGTCCCAGTAACGGTTTCTTCACGTATTCTGTCATCTGCCCCGGTGACCCGATGTGCGCTTCGAGCAAATTCGGGTGCCTCGGGTTCAGTTCCCACAAGATCGCCAAAACGCCTTTGTTGGACCAAAGCATTTTCCAAATCGGCTCGATCCACTGGGTCTTGTCGTACGACTCGAACAAGCGATCCGCAAACTCCTCGTGAACCAACCATTCCCACGGATACAATTTGAACAGGGTCGCAATCGGCTGGCCGTCGAGGTCCACAAACTGCCGCGAACCGTTGTCCCAGCCGATATCGGTAATCAGCAGCGGCTTCGTCGCAAGCCCCGCCTGGTCCGCCGTGTCGCGCAGGTAATTCGTCGTCATCGCGTCTTCGAGCGTGTCCGCGTGCGCAAAATGCGTGACCGGCCCCGTGACGTACTCCTTCAACTCCTGCCACTTCGCGATCAACCGTTCATGGATCGAATTGAACTGGTCCGCTTGAGGCCGCACGTCTTGCAGCCAATGCCACTGAATGACTGCCGCTTCCAACAACGCGGTCGGGGTGTCAGCGTTGTACTCCAGCAACTTCGGCGGAGAGTCTCCATCAAACGCCAAGTCAAAGCGGCCGTAGATTGCCGGCGGCTCCTCTTCCCAGGCCCGCTTGATAAACGGCACGGCCTTGTCCGGAATACTCAACTCGGCGAACCGGTCATTTTGAACGATGTGTTCGGCCGCATCGAGACAGAGCCGCTGCAGTTCGTTGGTCGCGCGCTCGAGGGTATCGACTTCCGCCCCGGAGAACGAGTAGTAGGCGGTCTCGGTCCAGTACGCCCCGTCAACGGAATGGTACAAGAAGCCGAGGTCTTCGACTTTCTTTTCCCAATCGGGCCGGGGCGCGATTTGTACACGGCGCATCCAGTTACCTCACGCAGCAATGCCGTGCGACGCGCCGGTCGAGCCAAATCCACCGCGCGAAATTGAACCCGTCGAGGTCGTCGTGGTTGAACCGGAGGCGCCAGAGTTGCCGGAGACCAGCCCCCGTGCGCCGCCGGAATCCGTTCCGCCGGACCAGGACCCCAATCCCCTGGAAGAGCCGTAGCCGCCGGAGTAGCCGTAGCCTCGGGAGTATCCGCAGCCTCCGGGATAGTAGTAATACCCACTTGCGCAGCCAGGCTGTTGCGCCTGCGCCAACTGGGCTTTCTCGGGATCTTCCTTTTCCGCGGGCAGTGGGGTTCGGGTGCAGGTGGTGAGCGCGAGCGCCATGGACGCCAGCACACGCACGGTCACATTGCCACTTTTGCGCGCCATCGTACGATTTCCCCTCCCCGCGTTGTCTTGCGTTACGGCTGCGGCAGCCGACAGTCTCGCCAGCCAGCGCCCATTATCTGCGCGCCGTTGTTCGGGGTCAACCTCGACGCGAACGATGTTCCACGGCGGCCAATCCGAATCGGTCTCGTCTGGCCCTCGCCTCGTCACGTTGCGATTCCCGCCCAATCTCTATATCCTATCCATTGCTGTATCCTACTGGAAGTAACCACTGGCGGGCGCAATGCGCAGATCCCTCCGATACTACTACCTGAAACTAATCCGGCAACGCGGCACGCCCGAGAAGATCGCCCTGGGCGTCGCGATCGGCGTGTTCGTGGGTGTTGTGACGCCGCCATTCCCGTTTCTACACATGCTGGGAGCTTTCGCCATCGCATGGCTGTTGCGTTGCAGCCGGACTGCGGCAATCCTGGGCATATGGGTGTCCAATCCTCTGACAATCCCAATATTCCTCGCGCTTCAAATGTCGATTGGCCGCCGCGTGCTCGGGTTGCCGCGCACGAAAATGTCTATCGAGGCCTTGATGACGTTTCTGAACGACATCCCGGCGCACCGGAACGTGCTTCTGGCGTGGGGTATCGGCGCCCTTCTCACCGGCATGATCGCCACCGTGATTTCCTACTTTGTGGTGCGGTACGCCATCCAGATCTACCGCCAGCAGAAGGAGGAACACCGGTTCCGCAAACGCGCGGCCGAGACGGCGCCCTTGGGTGGTGTGACAACAGACTCGAACGCGGCCACGACCCGCTAGCCGGACGGCCTTAACTTCGCGGTCAGCGTCATCGGTACTACGCGCGTGACGCGGGCGTTTTTCCGCCCTGTTGAAGCGCTTGTCACCGCGCGCAATGACTTGGTATGATGCGCATACGTGTATCCCTGGCGGCGCGCGCCGTCAGACAGTCATTATAGCGATCAAACACTCCAGGCGATGGGAGGGGAATATGGCCACCAAAACTTCCGACAAGGTTTACCTCATTTCCAACGGCGACTTCCGGGATTCGGCCGGCGTCGTATGTTGGCCGATGCAGGTCGAGACAATCAGGCAGGTCAAGGCGGCGTTCACGAAGATGGGCGTCAAGACGGAGGTCTATCCGGAATACGATCCCAAGCGTAAGCACGGGTTCCTGACCAGGCAGTGCGAAGGAACGGCAGTCTTCTCCAAGATTCCGGTGGACGCGCCAGTTGTCGTCGTGCTGAGTTGCTGGGCGTACTCGCACCACGTTTCGGGCGCCCTGCAAACGCACAAGGGGCCAATCCTCTTGCTGGCGAACTTTGACGGCACGTGGCCCGGGCTTGTCGCGCTGCTCAATCACTCGGGCACCTTGGACCGCTTGTGCGTGAAGCACTCGCGTCTGTGGAGCGAGACGTTTGGGACCGACAAGTTCTTTATGAAGGGTCTCGCGGAGTGGGTCAAGACCGGCAAAGTGACGCACGACATGTCGCACGTGACGGACGCCTCCAAACTGAAGCTTTCGTCCAAGGCCAAGAAGTTCGGCGCAACGCTTGCCGCCGATATTCGTAAGAATCGCCGCATCATGGGGCAATTCGATCCCGGCTGCATGGGAATGCTCAATGCCGTTATGAGCCCCGCGCTGCTCGGCGCCGCGGGCATGCCTATCGAATACCTCAATCAGTCCGACCTGCTCGCTGAAATGAAACTTGTCAGCGATGACGAGGCCCAGGGCCATCTGAATTGGCTCGTGGACAAAGGCGCATGGTTCGATTGGGGTCACGATACGAACCAGCACCTCGTTCACGCGCAGGTTCTGTCGCAGATGAAGATGTACTCCGCCGCCGGACGAATTGTCCAACGCTACGGGCTTAGCGCCGTCGGCATCCCGTACCAATACGGACTGGTCCGGAGCGTGCCTGCGTCCGACTTGGTCGAAGGCATGCTGAACAACGCGGACCGGCCGCCCATCGTCGATCCCTCGACGGGTAAGGTCGTCTTCAAGGGTAAGCCCATCCCGCACTTCAACGAAGGCGATATGGGCGCCGGCGTTCCGCAGATGCTGATGAACGATATCTACCAGAAGAAAGGGATGGACCCAGAGACCACCCTGCACGACGTGCGCTGGGGCCGAACCTACAAGGGCAAGTTCACCTGGGTGTTCGAGATATCCGGCGCCGCGCCGCCCCAACACTGGAAAGGCTGGAAGCACACCAAGGTCTACCGGCAGCCGCCTATGTACTTCCCCCTGGGCGGTGGCACCTGCACCGGGGTTTCCAAGCCGGGAACCATTACGTGGGCGCGTTGCTACGAACAGTTCGGCCAACTCGGTATGGACTGCGGCGTGGGCGAAGTGATCAGCATGCCGGAAGCGGAAGTTCAGGACCGCCTGAACAAGACCACCAAGGTGTGGCCGATCATGAACTGTCACATTCCCGGATACGATCGTAACCAATTGATGGCGTCCCACATGTCGAATCACATCGTTGTGGGCTACGGTGACATCCTGCAAGAACTCGTTGCCACCAGCCTTCACCTCGGCATCCCGACTCGTGTGGCCGGCAAAGTGAAAGATACGCTCGTGTAATCAACCTTTGGGGTTTGCGGCATGGGACGCATTGTTTCGTCAGTTCGTGTTGATAATGTCTCTGACCCGTCAAGAAGCATACGGTGTGACGCCCTGGTGGACACTGGGGCGTCATTCCTTGTCTTGCCAAGCGCATGGAAAGAGCGTATGGGGCAGATGGCCACAAGCCAAGACGTTTCACTGGAAACCGCCGATCAGTCGCAAATCCACGGTGAAATCTGCGGTCCGGTGCGAATCCAGGTCGAAGGTTTCCGCCCAATATTCAACGAAGTTCTGTTCGTGGATATGCATCCTGAAGATGGCGTCTATGAACCGCTAATTGGCTATATCGTATTGGAACAATCCCAAGCGGGTGTTGACATGGTTGGACATCGCTTGGTGCATGTGAAAAGCATGGACCTCAAGTAGCTCAACGAATCACCTGTGCTTCGCGGATCACGGGGAGAATGGCATGGCGCGGTTCCTGGTTGGATGTGACGTTGGCACGGGCGGAACCAAAGCGGCGGTGATCGATACCGAAGGCAATGTCCTCGGGACCCACTACGTCGAGTACCCGCTCATCACCTCAAAGAACGCCGGCGACAAATATCCCGGCGCCAAGGCCGAGCACGATCCCGAGTGGTACTGGAACGCCGTGGCCGACACTATTCGGGCCTCAGTCGCGCAATCCAAGGTAAACCCAAGAGACATCAAAGGCGTCTCGATTAGCGCCTTGTCGCCCTCCTGCATCTGTGTGGACAAGAATCTCCGTCCCCTCGCCAATGGCCACATCTGGATGGACCGGCGCGCCACCGCCGAATGCGACTGGCTCAAGAAGAACATCGGCGACGAACGCGTGTTCAAACTCAGCGCAAATCCCATCGACCCCTACTACGCGACCGCAAAGCTAATGTGGGAAAAGAACAACCGGCCCGATCTGTACAAGCAAACCTACAAGCTGCAGACCGCCGCCGACTACCCCTGCATGAAGCTCACCGGCAAAGCGGTGACGGATTTCTCGAACGCCTCGCTCATCGGCATTGCCTTCGACATTGTGAATCGCCGCTGGGACAAGACGCTGCTGGAGGAGATCGGCCTCGATCCGGACAAGTTCCCGGAACCCTATCCCTGCGACGAAGTCATTGGCGAGGTCACGCCCGAGGCGGCCGCGCGGACGGGTCTTGCGCCGGGAACACCTGTCGTTGCGGGTACGGTGGACTGTAACGCAGCGTGGGTGGCGGGCGGCGCTGTCGACGCGGGATCGACGCAACTGGTCATGGGCACGGCGGGTGTACTGGGCGTCGTACATGAAACGCCCACATTCACCAAGGACATGATCACCATCGTACACACGGCGGATTCGTGCACGAAGTACACGACCTTGGCGGCGCTGGTGTCGTGCGGCGCGCTGATTCGATATTTCCGGGACAACTTTGCCCAGCTCGAAATGACCGCGCAACGCATGTCCGGCGTCAACGCCTACGACTTGATCAACGCCGAAGCCAAGGACGTTCCGCCGGGCAGCAACGGCCTCATCGTGTTGCCCTACTTCATGGGCGAGCGCACGCCGATCTGGGATACCCATGCGCGCGGCGTGGTGTTCGGACTCAGCCTTGACCATGGACGCGGCCACCTGGTTCGCGCGCTGATGGAAGGCGCGGCGTACGGCCTGCTTCACAACTTTGAATTGATGCGCGCCAGCGGCGTGAAGATGAACCTGCCCATGGTTCTCAGCGAAGGCGGAGCTACGAGTCCCATGTGGCGCCAGATCATCAGTGATGTACTCAATATCGAATGCGTGTTCGCCACGAGTTCCAAGGGCGCGCCCGTGGGTAACGCCGTAGCGGCGGGTGTCGGGGTCGGCATCTTTAAGAATTACGATGTCGTTCGCGATTGGGTTAGCTACGGACCCAAGACCATCCCCGATCCTGAAACCAACGCCCGTTACCGTAAACTCTACGCCATCTACCGCGACCTCTATCCGGCGGTCAAGGATCAATTCGTCCGCCTCGCGGAAGCTCTTGCCTGAGGCCTCAGTGCGTGCGAGTGGGAGGGAGGTTGTTCTTAACCGCAGATATCCCGGCAACGACTGTCCTTTGCGCTCCTACCCCTTCCCCGCCTTGTCACACCGCTCCTTCAATTCCCGCCACGTCGTGAGGATGATCTTTTCATCCTGGATACACTTCTTTGACGCGGGGTCGGTCATCGCCAGCAAATCGCCTTTGCGCGTCGGACCCGAATCGGAGATATGCGGAAACACCTCTGTCGGGTCCGTGCAGTGCATGATCACTATCGTTACCCCAGGCAACATCTCGTGCGTCGCTTTAGTGTACTTCTCCATCTTCATCGTGCGCAGGTTGTCATCCGTCGGTTCGTCCCCGGCAGCAAGTTTCCAGCCGTAGCTGACGTTGTGCAGGTCATCGAGCACCGGCAGTCCAGCGTCCCCCGGCTTTTCGGCGTAGGCCTGGGTGTCCTGCGCCCACACAGGGATAGAAGGCGCCAGGAACGCGCACGCTAGTACACAAACAAGAGGACACAGACATTTCATGGATGAGCGCTCCTTATGGGCTACCGAATTCTAGAGCAGACGACAGACGCTCAGACCGTTACAGGCGGGACACGGTTTCACCGGTTGTTCCGGTACGCCGCTAATGAGTTACCGGTTGACTGTGACTGACAGCTGCTCGCCCAGCTTGGACAGCTTCCGTGTCCCCTTCGGCATCTCAACATTCTGCGGATACTCGGCCCTGCTGTGAAGCGTGTATCCCTGGCCGTGGACTTCGTACGAGAGTGGCTTCATCGTGAAGGGGTCTGTAGGAACTGCATCTAGGAACTCAGGTACAAGCTCACTGAGCGATGAAGGCGCCCTGCCGCGTTTCAGGCGGTATCGTTCGACGGCTAGCGCCGCCTGTTCCAAGGTTGTACGAGCGGTATAACGGTCCTGATCGCTAAACAGCGAGATATATGTGGGAAGAATTAGGAAGGATACCCACATGTCAGAAGTGTGGAATAGCTGCGACACTATGCTGTCATCGGGATTCAGGTCGTCAGCGACCTGTTTGATAGCCCGAATCCGCTCGAACGGTGGTAGACGGCTCGCGTCCACCAGCCTGCCCATGTAGACCAGATACTTGTACCTCATGAGTCGCTCCGCGGAGCCCCCGGGACGGGGACTATCATCCTTGGAATCCGGCGTTCTATCCATCGTGGCGCTAGGATCGATGCAACGTTCCGCAACCAGCACCTTGAACATCATCTCGGAATCTGTCTCCAGAACTACAGCGTCCTGAAGCCGCGCAAGCTGCGCTTCGGACAGCGGACAGCGATTCAGCGCCATCTCGAGCGACTGTCGGAACATGTCGTGGAGTCCAGCGCGAAATAGCTGAGACATGAAACTTGGTTCCTTGCACAGCGTATGGGCAAGGCGAATCTCGTCATTCAGGGCCGCGAAAGCGCCATCGCAATCGTGCTCCTCCGCGGCTAGCAGGCACTTGAGCGCGAGCAAATTGCCGCACTTGGCGAAGGACTCGACGTGAGCCAGATTCACATCGATGTCGGCGGGCAACTGAAATGGAAGGCGGCAGTGTTCGCGCTCCGTGGCCTGGTGAATGAATTCGAGACACTTCCCGTTTCGGGCAACGTGTTCAAGCGCGGCGGCTTTCACTTCGGGGGTGAGTTCTTCATTAAGCTGGGGTAATTGGCCGAATACGGGACTGCTCGCGTCCGTCACATCTCGAAAGGCCTCAAAGGCCTTCTGAAGTGGAATCGCCGCGTTCTGATCATCCGGCGGTGTCGGGTACCAAGCGTTGAGTTCCTCGGCGGTAGCTGGCAACCCCGCCGCACGAATCTTGTTTAACTCATATTCGACGTCGATCCTTTCCGGCGTGAAGGAGCTCCACAATCGGACCAGCCCCCAACTGGCAAGACCTAGGCCCGCGGTCACGACAAGCATCGAGACTACCACAACAATGGATATGATCCACTTTCGCCGTGATCGGTTGCCAGACTGCAAGGGGAGTGGCGGTGGAACTAGCGTGTCAGGGGCCATCGTCGGTCTGCCTCTCATGCGCGCCGCTTCGGAGCAGGCAAGCGCATCGGCGCGCCGACGCCCCTGCCAGTTGCACCACACTAGACTCCCCAATGATAGGCCAGACCCGTGCGCGCATCAATCGCGCGCGACAAATGACCCTACCGAGACTGTTCGAGTATACTCCACTCGGAGAAGTGGTGGATTAGCGATGACTCCTATGTTTTCGGACGATATAGGCGCAGCAGATACTTCGGCGGGCGTCGCATGCTGACACGAATTGCCGGCATAGCGCTTCGCGAGGCGCGAGCGAATCTCAACTACCATTTGGTCACAAGACTCGGGCGGTTGCCCGAGCCGCGAACGCGGCCGCCGCACACCCCGCCCCAGCGTGTCGGGATCGTGCGCCTCGACTTGATCGGGGACTTCGTTCTGTTCACTGCGGCGCTGCCTCATTTTCGCGCAGCGTTCCCCGGCGCGGAATTAGTGTTGTTTGGCAATGCGGCGTGGCGTGATTTGGCGCTGTGGCTCAACGATCACCGCGTTGTCTGCGAATCGCAACTGCTCTTTGACGAATTCGTAGACATTGAACCCGCCAGGCTTGTGGACTTTGGCTATTTCAGTTCCGCCGTTACCCAGTTGCGCACTACTGACCTCGTAGTAAACGCGGCCTACTCGCGGACAAATGTTGGCGACAAGCTCATCGCCGCCGCGGGACGCGAATCTATCGGGTGCTCGGGCGACACCACCAATATCCTCGCGGGGCAAAAGCTTCTGAATGACAAGCTCTATTCGCGATTGATCCCCAATTCTGAATCCAAAACCGAGTGGGAGCGCAATATCGACCTTGCTCAAGCGCTCGCGCCTGCCGCGTCTATTCCGCGAACGCCGCCGTTCTGGCGCCTGAACCGCGACCTCGCCGACGCAAGCATTGCGGGTCTGTTCAAAGCGAATGGCGTTTCATCAATGACGCCCACTATCGCGATATCCCCGTTCGCGAGTCTGCCGATCAAACAGTGGCCACTGGCGCAGTACCGCTCTCTGATTCAGTGCATTCTCGACGCTCGCGGCGACCTTCGGGCGCTTATCCTGGGCGGCGCCGACAGAGTTCGGGAAGCAGAGCTTCTGACGAAAGGATTTCCATCGGCTGAGCGCGTGATCAACCTTGTTGGAAAGACCTCGCTGGTTGAGGCCACCTGTCTCCTCTGCCGGTCGCGCGTATCCATCAGCGGGGACACTGCGGCGGGGCATCTGGCCTCGGCGGTGGGGACGCCGGCCGTGGTTGTCATGGGTGGCGGACACTACGGGCGATTCTACCCCTACGCCGCGCCGCATCCTGGAGCTGCTAACCACGCGGTTATCCACCGCATGGACTGCTTCCACTGCAATTGGTTCTGCAAGTACCGCCGGTTCTCCAACCAGGAACCGCCCTGCCTGCAGGAGATCACCGTAGACGACGTGTTCGCCCGCGTGGCGCCGCTGCTGTCAAAATGACAGCCGTTGAATGTTGCCCGTCCAATGTCGCCGTGACTTCCCGCAACGTGTCATTCTGAACGAAGTGAAGAATCTTCTGCCAACGTGTTATCACCGCGCGTACAGGACGAGGCGCTGCGTAGGCGCCGGGCAGATTCTTCACTTCGTTCAGAATGACAAGGCGGGCAGCATGTTGCGCTCGCGGTTGGTCACTTCCGCGGACGCTTGGGCGTGTACGAGTACGACTCACCCCACGTCATGGGTACTACCGGGTAATTCGACTTCAGCAATTGTGGGTTGGTCAACTGAAGAAACTCCGCATCGCCCCAGTACGGCACGCGATCGTCAACGGGATGACCCAACTCGTTCTCATGACCCATAATCACCAATTCAGGATCGAACCCTTTGACGATCCGGAACAATTCGTTGGTCCAGCAATTCGGAAGGAAGATGTCCACCTGGTGGTGTTTGGCGACGTTGTCAATCCACGCATAGTCCACCATGAACGTTCCTTCGTTGATCTGATCGCCGATATGACAAACCGATATGCCATCTGGAGTGAAAATGAGCGGTACATTGTTCTGAACATTCTCCATCTGGTGTCCGGGATAACACACAACCTTGAGTTCGCGCGAGCCCTTCTGAATGGGCAAGGTCTGCATCTTCTCCGCATCGCGCTCCAGATGGGTAATCTTCTCGTGGATGGGTTTCCCCTCCCAGACCTCCGGCGGCGTCACGACCGGTTTGCCCTGATCCAGAAAAGTCTGAGCGACCCACTCTTCGGCGTGATCGCCATGTCTGTGGCTGATGAAGAGCACGTCGCACTGCCGAATGAGGGAGGTCATGACATCTTCGGGGATGAAAAAGCCTTCGGCCCGAGCGGAGGTGGCGCGCGTCAGATCAAATCCAATCGTGACAGAGGCCGTCCGAACTACGAAGCCCATGTCGTAGAACTTCCAGATCTTCGCGCCGTCCTTGACCTGTGTTTGTTCCATTTGGGCGACAGCGGCTCTGATACGCGCGTGAAAGAACTCCTGCACGGCAGGCCGCTGTTGCGCATACTTGTCGTGCAACACGCCGTCCATGACCAGCAACGAGAGACGCCGCTCAGCGGGCTCCGGCCACTGCGGTGGTATGCGCTTCAGTGTTTCATCGGCGGCGCCCAGCAGCGCTTTGGCTTGGCGGTTCATGTAGGCGTTGCCTTTAGCGTCGAGGTTCGGATCAATCGCGTCGGCGGCCGGACGTTGTTCTTCGGCGGCCGCGAATGATCCCAGGAGGACGGCTAGAACCAGGGTAGCGCTCCGTCTCAGGCCATACGTTGTTAAGAGATGCAGCCGAGCGTTCATTTGTTCATCAACTCCTGTCCGACGGTTAATCACTAGACAATTCCGTTTCTCTACTGGTACCCCAGCTCCGAGCGCAAGCGGTAAATCTCCATGAAGTGCCGCCACATAAGCGCGAACACCCATGCTCCCAGGGCCAGAACAAATACCGAGTATGCGGCTATCGCCAGGCCTAAGATCCATTTGTCGCTCCGGCTCAACCGCGTTGACCGCCATACCAGCGGCAGCGCAAATGGCCCGAGAACGGTTAGCGCGAGAAAGAGAATCCAGCCCGCTTGATAGTACCACGTATCGCCGCGCATCTGGCGCCGCCCGCAGTGGCGGCAGAAATCGTCACCCGGCGCAACAACGCCGCGGCATGCCCAGCAGGTTGGAGGTGGCGCGGAGGAGCCGGCGGCGGGTTCAGGACTCATCGCTCAAGACATCCTCGGCCAGCCGCGCAAACGCATGCACGCGTTCATCCGGCGTTTCGTGATCGATATCGGCCATGACCACGTCGCACGGCCCGAGTTCCCGGTAGATGCGCCGGAGATCAGACTGCAGCTCCTCAAGAGACTTGGACGCGAGGTCCATGGGCGTATACATTACGGCGCGCCGGGTATCGGGACACAGCTCTTTCGCGCGAGACAGGTCCGATTCCAGCCCCATGTCGACGTAGCCAAGCCGGCGGATACCCGAATAGGCGTCAATATAGGGGTCCACGTTCCACGCGCAGTTGTGAATGCCGAAATGGTCAAACGCATTGGAAATCATCAGGTCATATCTAAGGAGGTGCTCCTGGTAGACGGCTCCCGAAACCATATTGACCGTGCAATTGCTGACCGTCGCGTGGCGGACAAT
This sequence comes from Candidatus Hydrogenedentota bacterium, assembly GCA_016215105.1. Taxonomy (GTDB): domain Bacteria; phylum Hydrogenedentota; class Hydrogenedentia; order Hydrogenedentales; family SLHB01; genus JACRLJ01. Next base: position 11,363 of record JACRLJ010000010.1, on the reverse strand, counting down.
CACGCCCGATTCGCTTTGCCGTTTGTACACCGCCTTCATCCCCGCGATCATCGTTCGCGCCACGACCTCAAATAGATGATGAGCCAGGGGAGGATCTGTCATTAGGTCCGTGAGGACCTCAGGTCCGCGAATGCGCAGCGCGTTGTTCAGGACGCCCTGCCAATTGATGTAGCCTTCGATACGGCCGGACAAGCGTTCGATGATGTTCATCTGCTCCATGAGCTGCGCGAACACCGGCGTAGCCAATAGGTCAGGCGGAGCCAGGTCGGCAATCTGCGCCTCGGTCAGGAACTGGGCTTGAGCGGCAGGCCAATTGTTCGGATAGTACTCGACGGGAATGCCGAACACCTGCGCGATGGTCAAGGCGCCTTGAACGCCGTCCAGCGTTGCGGCGGGCTGGTCCAGTCCGGCGGAACTCAGCCGGAGTCCGGGAAAATGCCGATGCAGCTCCCTGCGCATCGTTTCGACTGTTCCCGCGCGGTACGCGGTGTCGACGTGCCAACGTTCGGAAAAATCGACGCCGCACCGTTCCGAATACCAACGCGGCGTGAAGCCAAACTCGACCCGCAGATCGGGTTCGGTTCCATCACAGGGTGTCCGTGTCGCGGGCGCGCCCGGAGCAATGTAGGACTTCAGTTGATGCGTCACGGTGTGCGGTATTGTCTTCGGCATTTCAACCTCTACAAGTCGGTTCGCAGCGGCTATGATTGACACTCCACAGTACACGCTTTACCTTGGCGAATGGTAACGCCCACGGCTTGCCAACTGAAACCCCAACGTTGCGTCGTTTGCGATGGCATAGCGATTCCATCCACGGCGACGCCCTTGATGGCGTTCCCTAGCCACAGAATGGTGGCGCCGGGAAGCTCGGCGCCGGACTCGAGCGTGACGCGGCATGACGGGCCCGCGGAATGGCCCGTCCAGCGGACACGGCGGCGCGCGCGCTCCCACGCGTTGATTTGACTCGCCGTCCACCACTCGAGGCCGCGCTCTTTGCCTTTGTTCACGGTCAAGTGGAACGCATCGGCCACGCCGGGCTTTTGGATGTGCGCCGGGTGGAACAGGAAGTGCATTACGCCGTGACAGCGGACCACGGCGTCCAGCACCGGGTCGATCAGGGCCGGCGGCGCGTAGATGACCATGTCTTGCGTCATCGTGGCGAGTTCGAGCACGTCAATGCGCTCGCCACGAGGAGTAACCGGGAAATAGGGATGGCATGTGCCGAAATTGAATCCAGCTTCACCGGTCTTGGAAGGCCCCTTGGACTGATCGAGCTGGATGCCGCGTTTGACAAGCCACTCGAAGAATTCGGTGTCGCCTTCCCAGCGCAGATAGTGATTCTTGTTGGTGACGGGTTTCTCGCCGCCGAACGCGGCAGTCAGTTCGCGCCACTGCGCGTCGAACTCGTCTTCGCTCCACACCCGGCCTTCGGACATCGCGTCGTAGTGTGTCGCGTATTCGTGGCCCGCGTCCTTGATGGCCCGCATCAGCTCCGGTTCGTAGGCCGGCAGAATCGTACACCACGTCGTGTGAATGCCCGCTTCACGGACACGGTCAAGCAGCGTCCGAGCCGGGCCAGGTTCGCTCAAGTCGGTGTCGTGCGAGATATGACCGAGCGCGGGAGCGTTGCGCGGATACAGCCACAGCACCGGCAACGAAACGTTTTGTTCGGTGGCCGCGTGGAATATGGCGCGCAGAAGCAGTTCCCGCCACTGATCAGCGACCGGCTGGAGAAACGCGGAGAAACCGGGAACGCCCGGCACGGGCTGACGATCGAATATCCAGTCGAGCACCGATCCGTCGTCGGACTTGAGCACATTGTCGCAGCAGGGCGCCGTGCCGTCGTGCGCCGGCCCGCGATCCCGGGTGACAGCTCGGCCCTGCTGAATATGTACCACAGCCCCGGTGAGATCGGGCGCGATAAGAAGGCAGCGGCCCTTGCCGTGCGCGAGTTCCGTGACGGCCGTGCGCGCGCTAGGCCGCTGGTGAGCGTCCACCACACCCGCAATGACGTTGGCGCTCGTGGCGTGAACGGGAACGCCGTTAAAGAAGTGCAGCGGGATTGCCGCGTGGGCGACGATGGGATGCGCGGAGGCCTTTGGCGTGAGGTAGCCTTCGCCTAAGGTACCGACCAGTCCGCCCCAGCCGGAAAACGCGGGCGGTTCCACTTCAACGCCGAACCACTCCGCCATGCCGCAGACGCCGCTCACGGCAATCCACGCGCCACCCGCGTCCACCCAGTCCTTGAGGCGTTGCTGGAGCGTGTCCGAGAATTTGATGTCGCCTACGGTCACGAGGAGGCGCAGTTTGGGAAGGTCCGCATCGAGTTCGTCAAGGGAGATACGCGTGTAGCAGACCCCGGCGTGATCCAGGATTTCGTGGACGTATTCCGGGTAGCTGACGGTGCGCGCAGCGTTGTCCGGCGGCGCCGGTACGACGCATACGCCGAGGGGTAGGGTTGACGCGCTGGTGGCCATGTATTCTCCTTATTCCAATGAGTCCCAACAGCGCGGCTGATGGGAATCCCGCATACTCTCCCGCGACCATGCGTCCCCGCGATTGGCGCGCGTTCTGATAACGGTGTGGAGCCCAGGATAGCGCACGAGACACCGAAGTTCTAGGCGCTCCGACCGGCGAATGCGGACATTCGCCCTCCCGACCCCAGCACTGTTGCTCTGCGCTTACGCGCGGAGGTGCAGTCGCGCAAGGTCCACTTCGTGCCGCAACGGTCTTCCGGTGGTGTAGGCCTCGACCTCGTCGGCGATGAGGGCGCCTTGGCGGCGGGTGTTCTCCTTGACTGCGCCGGCGATGTGCGGGGTCAGGACGCAGTTGGGGAGCGTGTAGAATGGGCTGCCCGGCGCGGGTGGTTCGGGGTCGGTCACGTCGAGACACGCGAAAAGGCGTCCCGCCTGCAATTCGGCGATAAGGGCCGCTTCGTCCACGCACATGCCGCGCGAGGTGTTGATGAAGATGGCGCGGTCCTTGAGGAGCGCGAAGTTACGGGCGTTGACGATGTGGCGGCAGGCCTCAATCGGAGGTGTGTGCAGCGAAACTACGTCGGAACGGCGCATAAGATCGTCGAGTTCGGTCTTCTCGGCGCCCATGGCGGCCGCGTCCTCGCAGGAGAGATAAGGGTCGTAGATCAGGATTGCGCCGAGCGCCAGGCTGCGGCACATCCGAACCATCTCGCGGCCTACGGCGCTGGCGCCAATGATGCCCACCGTAGCCCCGTAGGGTTCGCACACCCAATCCAACTGGCCGGTCTGACTGAACTCTCCGCGCCGGGTCGCGTCGCGATAGAGCCATACCGCTTTCATGGACATCAACATCAATCCGAACGCGAATTCGGCGACGCCCACGGCGAGCGCGGCCGCGGCGGAACAGACGCGAATGCCGCGCGTCGCGAAGGACTCGTTGATGAAGTGCTTGATTGATCCGGCCGAATGGCACATCAGTTTCAAGTTGGGCGCCGCGTCCAGCATGACCGTGGTGATGGGATGGCTTCCCCATCCGGTAATGATGACGTCCGCGTCCCGCATTGCTGCGAGTTGATCGTCCGCGGTAAAGGTGTCGTCACAGGCCTCGGCCAAGTCAGTAACTGCGCGTATTCGGTCCAGGTCGGCGCCGGCAAACACGCGCTGTTGCATCGCGCGGTCCAGCAGCACGACGGTGCGGGGTCGGCTCATGGTGTTCTCCTAAGAGGTCTCACGACAGCAAACGATAGATTTCCTTCTAGCGCAATTCAAGGAGCCGTCAGTAGCGCTTCCTGATTCCTCTTTGAAAATGCGTGCAATGTGTGGATAATCCTACCGACGGGACGGGAAACAACGAAACGCGGGATGACCGTAGTTAGGAAGGCAGACTATGCGCGGATCGATACGCACTCGTGTTCTTGGCGCTGTGGCGGGTTTGGCGGTGTTGGTCGCCGCGCTGCCAGCGTTCGCGGCGAAACCTATAGATCAAAAGACGGATCTCAACGAACTCACGATGCTGCCCGGTCTGTACAAGCTTGCTGGCAACCGAGGGACCGTCAGCGACGTGTACGTGGTGTTAACCCCGAAGCCGGTGCTGATCGATTGCGGGTCGCGGAACGATTGGGACACCATCAATATCAATTTGAAGCGGTTCGGCCTAAAGCTGGGTGACGTGAAATGGGTGATCGCCACGCACGGACACTGGGACCACGTGGACAACATGGCGCGTATTCAGCGGGAGTTCCCGAAAGTGAAGTTCGCGATCCACGCCGGTGACGCGCAGTTCGTGATCAACAACGACCGCGTGTTCTCGTGCGCGGAGCCGCTGTACAAGGGCGTCCCATCCGACCCCATCAAAGTGGACCGCGTGCTGCTTGATGGCGACACAATCAAGGTGGGCCGCAACACGTTCCGCTTCGTCCACACGCCAGGCCATACGCCGGGTTCAATTACCATCGAAACGGAGATCGCCGGCAAGAAAGTCGGCTTCTGCGGAGACTCCGTAACCGGCTATTACTCGTTGACCAACCGGTCCTGCGCGATTGACTGGGAAAACTCGATGAAGCGTCTCCTGAAGGAAGACCTGGACCAGCTGTACATCGGGCACCGCGAGAAGCCCTTCTCCGGCAAGGACGAGATTCACGCCTACCTGCAAAAGTCGCTCGACGCCGCGAGTTACAAGCGCCAACAACTCATCCGCGACGAGGAGTACCAGAATCTCGTCCATTCATTCGAAACGAAGCCGTAAGGCGATTCGCTAGCAGACGCGATTGATTGCCGCGCCCGAGGGTAGCTTCGGGTAGATGTAGGTGGACTTCTGCGGCATGGGCTCTTTGGCTTCAGCGCAGCCTTGGATTTGGCGCGCTAGGGTTGCGTTCAGGATGAACGCGAGGCCTTTCTGGCCGCTGTCCACGAGGTCGAGCGCTTTCTGGGCGCTGTGTTCGTAGACGAACTCGGCGCCTTCGGGCAAGCCGAGGGTCCGCTCGATAATGCCGCGGTGGAGGATAGCCACGTCGAGTTCGCGCCACGCGGGACCGCGGTCCGCGCCGAGGAACTCGACGCGATCGATGTTGCGCAGCTTCAGAAGGTAACGGCCGCCGTTCTTCACGGCGAGCCCAATCGCGCAACCTTTGGCGGATCGCACTTCGTGCGCGAGGTCTTCCCCGGAAGGCGTCACCTCGAACCAGCGGTTGAGCTTCGCCAGAAAATCGTCGGCGGCAAACCCGGCGGGCGGATCGAGCACACGGTGCGCGGGGTACACCAGCAGGCCGGCGTCGTCCATGTCGACAAAGCCCATGAGCACGTAGTCGTACGGGCGCGGGCCGGCGGGCTTCTCCTTGGCGCGCATTTCGTCGCGGTAGGCAACGGCCGTCGCAAAACGGTGATGGCCGTCGGCGATGTAGAGCTTCTTGTCCAGTAGATAGTTCGTGACCCGCGCGTCGTTGGGCACACGCCAAATCCGCTGTGTGACCTTGTCGATCGTGTGCGCGAGCATATCCTCCGTCCGCTCACACATCTGGTCCAGGAAGGGATGCAGAACTCCGTCCGGATCGGAATAGAGGGCGAACACGGCGCCGAGGTTGGCCTGCGTGGCGCGGGTCAGGGCCAACCGGTCCTGAATTTTGGTGATGAACGTGCGTTCGTGGCCCAATACGGTTTCGACGCCCGGCTCCGGAATCTTCGTGACACCGAAGAACCCGCGCCGAACATGTTTGACACCGTCCTGGTCGTTAAAGGTCTGTTCGAGGAGGTAGAAGGAGTCCTCGGAGTCCTGGGCGATGGCGCCCTGCGCGATGAACGACTCGAAGTCTTTCGCGGCGGCCTCGTACTTGTTCAGGCCGTACTTTTCTTCCGGCAAAATGAGGTGCGTCAGGTTGAACGGGCTGTAGCCCATCAACTCGGTCCGTTCCTCGGGGCTGATCACGTCAAACGGCGGCGTGATGACCTTATCGAATGAGCCGACTTTGCTCTGAACATAGCGATGGGCGCGAAATCCTTTTACTTCGGGCATGAATTCGGTGTAACTCCCTACGAGTCTCGCCAGTACGCATTTGAAGGCGAGTCGAAGTGCTGTGGCCTGCGATTGAAACCATTCCTACGTAACCCATCCGCCGTAACCCATCCGTGCCGGGCAGCCTGGTGTTTGCAGCAGCCGGTCCCCATGTGTCCGCAGGGCCGGAATTGTAGTCCGTGGGCGGAATACAGTCAAGATTTCGCCGAATTTGCCTGCGAAGCGTCATTCGTTGGAGTTTCGGAGGCCTTGCGCCGGTGCTCTTCCGCGATGAGCCGGTTTTCCGCCTTTATCCGTCGTTTAATCGAGCCGTCCAATCGAGGGTGCTGTTCGATCCACGCCCGCCACGCCGCCGCGTCCTTGCCGAAATTCTCGCCGGTGAGCGTCCTCAAGCGCATTAATGCGAAATCTGATAGCGAGTGCTCCCCATAGGCCTGAGCACTTTCCTTCCTATACTTCTCGAATAGGGAGCGGTGAAAGGCCATTCGGTAGTCCGTATAGAACGGAAACGTCTTGTCGTAAATCGCGTCCGACATCACAACCTCCGGAAAGCACAATCGGTACCTGGTTTGTTCCGGCAAGGCGTTGGCGAGCGCTAGGAGCATTGGAGGCGTAAAATAGAACGAGTTCATCGCCATCACGCGTACGCCGGCCTCCTTGGTTGTGTCCCTGCACAATTCGCAGACCGACGACACGTACTCGGCGTTCGGCGGCTTTCCATAGTCTTCGTATCGTTTCACGGCAAGCGCAGCGAGTCGTATATTGGCGCTTTTCAGCAAGCTGGTTACCCACGTTCGTTCGTCCGAAAATCCTAACCGATTCAAATTCCACTGAACCCAGGCGTCACGCGTTGGTTCGTGGTCCTCGCCGGTAATTCGGGTAAGCAACGACGCGTAGGCCTCGTCGAAGCCAAATGTCAGATGAAGAGGGTGTTTTCCGTGCGCGTTTTTGGTTTCAATACTCTTCTTTGGCCACCACAACAGCGTGAAATCAATGACTTCATCTTTCGTGCCGCTGACATCAAATTGTGTCGAAGTCGACGAGATGTTTCCGTGTGGCCGGACAAACGTGATCTGGGAATTCAGATTGTATGACGACAGCAGGGCGCTGACCCGGAGGTGGCCATCCTGTTCCTCGCTGCGGTAGTCCTGATCCGGTATTTGAGAATGACGATACGTAAAATGCAGAGGACGGACTACGGAGAATGGTTTCCGCTGCAAGACGGCGGAAACAAATGCTCGATAGATTTCAGATTCGCTGGCCAGATCGCCATGGTTGTGGAGCATCACCGAGACCAAGCGGCTGTAGTCCGTTTGCCTGTGCGGCCGCGTCGTTGAGCGGGATTCGGCTTCGCTGCCTTCCATGAGCAGGGGGCCGAGGACGGGGGCCAAGGCCGGCATGATTTCCCAGATGAGGGTTTGCCGCTCTGAAGTGGTGTACGGCGAGACGCTTTCCGCCGCCGCGAGGCGCGTCATCGCGGTTTCGTATGCATTCTTATCGGAATCGGAGAGGGGCTTCTTCTTCTCCGCCGTGGCGAACGCCACCGGCAGGATCCGTTGAAATGTCTTTAGCTCATCGCGATCGGCTGCGTCAGTCGACGCGGTCTCCAACACGGGCGCGTCCGCCAACGCGCGAACGACTTCGCTGACGGTGTCGGCGGATCGTTTCAACGCGCCGCCATCGAGTTTGTCCGGCGTATCGCGTTTGGTGTGGTAGTCGGGAAACATACCGCAGGAAAAGAACAGGCAGGGTCCTGTCATGCCTTCAAAGGCCACGTGATCGCTGCGCGGGCCCACGACGTCGCTGCCGACGGACAGAATCTCCATGCCGTTGAAGTGTCCGGCCTGCGAGACGGCTTGATGTAAGCCGGGAAACCGGTCCAGCCCCACTGCAAAAAGCACTCCCTTCATGGAATCGAGAAAGTCGCGGCCCAGCATGTCCATGTTGACCACCGCCGCGATCTCGTTCTTATCGAAGTCCGGCCGGCACGTAAACGCGTAGGCTCCGAACAGCATTGTCTCTTCGCGGTCGAAACAGGCGAAGACGACGGAGCGCCGGGGCCGAATCGGGTCGTGAGCCATGCGTTCGGCCATACCGAGCAGCGCCGCCACGCCCGCCGCGTTGTCCGCGGCGCCAACATGCCGGGCGCCCAAATGGTCGTAATGCGCGCCGACCAGCACAAACTGATCTCGCAGGGACTCGTCCGATCCTGGCAGGACTCCTATGACATTCGTTCCGATGTACACCGACTGTTCGTACCCGGATTCGTTCGCCCAAGGACGTAATCCGTAGGCGCGGAACTGCGCCGCGATGTACGCGCGCGCGAGGCGTGAGCCATGGGTAAGCGGCTTGCGCCCGCGCAATGCATCCGAGGCAAGATATTGGACGTGGTCTTGAAGTACGGTTTGCTCGATTCGGGCGCTGATTGAGGGGGCGGGCGCCGGCGCGCCCCCGGCCACTTGTGAAACCCAAATGCCCGCACAACACATCGCAAGCCAAAATGTTCTCGGATATTTCATGTGATCTTGCCCACCTCAAGTAGTTCTCCGCTTTGCCGACAACCGGGAGGCCGCGCGAGCGGAAACGTGGTATCACCCCAAATCCAAACTAATCTACCAGTTCTGCTGGGGCGGATACACCAAGTCTTGGCGCCGCCGGCTCTACAGAACGACCCGCGTATAGCGCCGTCGTGAATCCGCCCTGCCGCGGCGGGTGGACGCAGGCAATAACTTGCGCAAAACGAGGGCCGTACGTATCAGAGCAGGCTGTCGCACGTTGGCAGTAGATTCTTCACTTCGTTCAGAATGACACGGTGGCAGCTGAGTCTTCGAATCGAATGCATAGGCGCCTTTCTCGGGCGTTTCCCACAATTTCGGTTCCGCCGGTGGCATATGGCATTCAGCCGTTGGCGCGTTACGAATCGCGGGGGTGTCGGGCGCCGCAAACGTGGTCCGGTGTCTTCGGGGGACGGCGGCGTCTCGCTCGAGGAATTCCCCCTATATATGATGTGCATCTGTTTCGGCTCTTGGGTCAGACTTGTGGCCAGAAAAGCGGGAGGGACGGCGCTGACGCGGTCCTGCTGGAAGGGGGCGGAAGGGGTGGCGACGGGCAAAACGAGGGTTATTTACTTGACGAGCTGGTTGGTCCGAAATGAGTTCGGGAGGCGCGGGAAGCGGGGCTAAACGGGCCGAGAAAGGGGTACTCGCAGGCGAAACGAGGGGTATTTAGTTTTCAAGAATGGCAATTTAATATGAATATCGACAACAATTGTAAGAGGTAGCAAGATGTTAGGTGTGGTGGCCGGGCCTTCGAGAGAGATGATAATGACTGTCCGGCATTCACATATTTCTTAGTTCTACTTGGTGTCTGTGGCTTTGTCTAATCATAGCTGGAATAGGGCCAGCCGGGAATATGCTCTGCGTCTTGCCTATCGCGCAATAGGCCATAGGGAAGGATAGTGGCGAACGTGAACCCGACAAATGCAATGAGCGCAGGCGCTACGTATAGGTAACCGAGTGTTTCCGCATTGTGAAATCCGGCCACCCAACCCATAGCCAAGT
>JACRLJ010000010.1:0-1760 GCA_016215105.1 Candidatus Hydrogenedentota bacterium | reverse complement strand
AGGAGAAGAAACACCAGCGCCGATAGGACGCCAGCGATCATTTGCCGGATCCAGACGACCGTGAATCTCCACAGCACACGTCTGGTATAGCCCTCGTCACTTCGCAGAAGGCGTTCCAAGCGCGGCAGCCCCGACAATGCAATCACGTGCCAAACCGCGATGCAGAGACTGAGGGTCACAATCGCGATGATCGGCATTATTGCGCGGAACAGATCTGCTTTGGCGCCCGGGGTACAAGCGCATAAGATTCCTATGAAGCTTGCGAATGCAAGACTAACTGCAAAATACTCGCTGGCGATGCGCCACGCGTAGCGCAGAGACGTCTCCGCCGGTCCTTTGCGGATGTGTTGCTCCAGCCGGTACACAAAGACCTCAAATCGGGGCAGCGCCGAAGTAAAGGCCGCGCGTATTTCGTCTGTCGTGCCCAGACGCTGGAAGGCCTTGTCCAGTAAGGTCCTTTCCTCAACACCGTTCCGCCGTTCTTCTTCGATTAGCGCGCAGAAATGCGCCCACAACTCGCGGCGGAGTGTGTTCTTGCGCCGTTCGGCGGCGACGAGCGGATGAACGATTTCCTCGATTGCTTTCTTGTACGCTTCCATCACTACGCCTCCACAATTCGTCCCATGACGTGAACGAACTGGCGCCACTCGTTGCGGTATTTCGCCAATTGCTTCTTGCCTTTTGCGGTCAGGCGGTAAAGGCGCCGCCGGGGGCCTTTGCGTGGAACGTCTTCGCTTTCCCAGCGCGTGGCGAGCCAGCCTTTGTCCTCCAGGCGGTAAAGGACCGGATACAGCGTTCCTTCCTTCATGGCGAAGACGCCTTTTCCTTCGGAGTTCAGGCGCTGCATGATTTCGTAGCCGTAGGCTTCGCGCGCCTCCAGCGCCGCCAGCACGACGGTGTCGATGTGCCCGCGAAGGATATCTCCGGAGATTCTTCCCATGTATCTATTTAAGCACACAAGGTAGATCAAGTCAACGGAATTTTGGAGGTTGGATTGCCCCATTCATGCGCGGCGGGAGCCGCGAAACCATTCGCTGACGCAACGGTGACGTAGCTGCAACCAAGAGAGATTTGAGAACTAAGAAGTACGAACACCGGCAACCGAATGAAGAGAGATCGCGGTGAGATGACTCACAGATACCGTAGTGTGAACTTCTGCAAAGGAAGGGAAGAATTTGACGGCTGGTTGCGCAATGGCGCCGCAGACGTGGTCATTCTGCCATTGACCTATTCCCATATCGAGTTATATGCTTAGCCATATGAAGACAACGGTACAGATACCTGATAGTCTATTTGACGAGGCGCGGCAAGTGGCTTTGCGCGAGCGAACGACTCTCAAGGCATTGGTGGAAGAGGGGTTGCGGCGTGTAGTCTCCGACCGCCAGAGATCGGCGCCATTTCGCCTGAGGGATGCCGGCTTTGAAGGAAAGGGTATTCAGCCGGACCTTGCCGGGGTATCGTGGACCCAGATCCGGGATATGAGTTACGAGGGCCGTGGCGGGTGATCGCCGTTGATACGAACGTTCTCGTTTACGCGCACCGAATAGATAGTCCGTGGCATGATCGCGCCAGCGCTTCGGTCCACGGTTTGGCTCGAATCTCCAAGCCTTTTTCAACTCGCCGAGTTAGTACCTTACTTCCGGGCATCTATAAAGGACAAGAAGAAGTATCATGCGGCGATTTCCATAAGTTGTTTGGTTGAAGCGGCTAAGAGGGCGTTGAGAGTAGCTGTTAATTCTCGTCCTTTTTGGGTAACGAGG
>JACRLJ010000009.1:47836-142755 GCA_016215105.1 Candidatus Hydrogenedentota bacterium | reverse complement strand
CCAGCCAGCAAGTATCCCCATTGATCGGTGACTTGTACGCTCGTCACCTCGCCCAACGCGCCGTTTGCGCTCACGGGTATGGCCGCGACGGTGTAGCCGGAGTCATAGGCGTCGTAGAAGACTTTGGCGCCGGCGCCGAGTGTCTGGACAGTTGATTGCGGCAGGGTCAGGCTTTGTAACGGCGTTGCCGTGGCCGAACCATCCCAGGATACGGTGCGCAACACGTTGTCGAACGTGTACGGCGCGGACCACTGGAAATCGCGCAACGTCAGGATCTTATTCGCCGCGTCGTACTGAATGAACTCGCCGGGAACGTTGGCGGCGGGTCCCGCGGAAAGCGCGGCGATATCGATTTGGCGCAGGAAGTACGCGCACATCGCTTTGAAACCTTGATAGCTCGTTTCGCGCTTCGTGCCCAAGATCAGTTTTCCGCCGGCCTCGTTTAGCGAGACAATATCGCTGTATCCCAGACCGACAGTACTGGTCCACGCGGCCGTATCGAGGTTGACCACGGCCAGACCCTCGGCCGGCGTCACGCTGCCTAGAGTGACGTCGTAGTGGTCAGACACACAGCGCAGGAGCAGCTTGTTACCGGTCAAAAACGTGGTCTGCTGCAGTGGCATGGGGAACCACCAATAGTTGCTGACTGCGGACGACACCGGGCCGCCTCTCATCGAGTCCGCCGCCTGATACATTGGCATTGGCAGATAGCCGTAGTACGGCTGCACTTTGACGTCGAGCGTAGCCGTTACCGCAGGAGTGGCGGGCACGGAGCAATCCACGATGGCAACGCGGTACTGGGGCGACGAATTGGTCCAATCCACTCCGGCTAACACCACGGACGCGCCGTAGCGGTACGCCGCGGTGAGTTGTCCGATAGACACGGTGGTTTCGCCAATAGCGGCGCCCACGGATTTGGCCGCGAGCGCCACGGTGCGGACTATCGTCTCGCCGCTGTCATACTGCGTGATGATCTCGGCGCCGAGCGACGGCGTAAGCTCGACAAAATCGCTGATGTTGTCGGCCAGCGTGAGACTGTTGGTGACGGAGGGATGATCGAGGTCCGAGCCGTCAATCGTAGCTAACTGTTCGGTGGTTACACCGTAGTAGACGCCCCCGTATGCGAAGGAGCGCAGCACGGCGCCTTGCATGTCGACGTAGCCGCGCGCCTGAAGGCTGTCGGGCGTGTACGACAGGAACTGCAGCCGGTCATAACCCGCGAAATTGTCCTCCCACCCGCTAAACGGAACGATGATCACGTTGTCCAGGGCGGTGAATGACTTGACGTCGCTGTAGGCGTTGGACCACGACCAGTTCCCCCCGAAGCTCTCGCGCTGGATAAGCGCGGGCGCGGCGGGGTTGGAGACATCAAATAGGCTGACACTGATCTTGCGGCCATTGGTGTCGTCAACGCCGAGCGCGATGAGGCGGTTGCCGCGCGGCTCGATATGGGTGGACCATCCGGGAAGGTCGAGTTGTCCCGCAACGACCGGCTTCGCCGGATCGGAGAGGTCCACTACGAACAGGGGATCCCGCGTGAGATACGACACGATGTAGGCTTTGGCGCCGTCGAAGCGCGTGGCGAAAACCTGTTCACCGACGGCATTCGCGAGGCCGGTCTGCGCCAGTTGCGCCAAGTGATCCGGGTCCGTCAAATCAACGGTGGTGACGTAGACCTGCCGCTGGCCGTCCCATCCCCCGCTCACGACGCGCAGCACGCCCTGGTAGGCGTCGAGCTTGAAGCGGTCGGCGATTTGGCCTTGGACGCCGATGGACCCGCGCACCGTCATCGCGCCGGTAGGGTCAGCGATATCCACATAGGTGATCGAAGAATTCCCGGTCTGCCAGTCGGGCGCCGCGACAAAGATGGCGGCGTCGGTGGCCTGAATCACCGTGCCGGTCCCGTCGAACGAGACCTGATCGGCCTGCTGGATGTTGGCGGGATTGGCGATACTTACGCTCGTGACCCACGAAGTCCCGAGTTGGGATTTGACGACACCAGGAAGGGCAACGCTCCACTGATATTCCGCTCCGACGGCGTAAAGAACGTCGCCAACCAAGCGGCTGTCCACGAGGTCGCCGTGGAGATCGTAGCTCGACAGCACCGCAGCCGCGGCTGGATTTGAGATATCAACGACGTACAGGCGCGACTGAATGGCGAAGCTGATGGTGTTGCCCTGGGTTGTATAGTTCGTGGCGTACGCCACCAGCACGTAGGCGCGCGTTCCCTGAATATACAGATCGCGGGGATAGCCCAGTGTCGGAACCTGACTGAGAACGGCGTGGGAGTCGAGGTCCACGAGGGTCAGGCCGCGGTACTGATTGAGGACGTATAGCGTGGCCCCGTCTTGCCGAATGACATCGGGCTCGACGACCTGGCGGGCCTGTTCTTCAGCGCCGCCAGGAGCGGGCGACGGGTTCCCCCCGTCGGTGGCCGCTGGCATGTCGGTCCGGTACATCCCGTTTGGGAACAAATCGGCGCTGGTAAACCGGTACCTTACAGGGGACCATGGACATCCCGTCAACGTCGCCGCCGATACGGCCATGATCAGAAATAATAACGCCGATTTCCTCATGTCCCCATCTCCTCGGTGGAACGGCGAAGCGGTTACTCCTAAGTCGTTGCCTCCGGGTTTGGCGAAGCGCCTCAGTTGGCCCCTTTCGAGACCTTACTGCTTGGTCCCTGCTGACCGGAATCATCCCGCAGGGCCTGAAGGAATTTGTGGTCGAGAACCACATTGAGCGCTTCACACTTTGTCACATATTGCCACGCCTGGTCGTAGTCTTTTCGCTTCCAGTATACCACGGCCAAGCCTTTCAGCAGGGAGGGATCTTTCGGATTGCGGGCCAATCCAGCGAGCCAAGTGGTCACAGCCCCATCCCAATCGTCCCGGTTGAAATAGCACAGCCCCAGATTGTAGTAATCGCCGGAATTCGCGGCGTCGAGACGCAAGACTTCTTTGAAAGCCGTGGCGGCGTCTTCGTAGCGTCCGAGCCGGAAGAGGGTATGGGCCAGTTCGACCTGCGCCTGCACATCGTCGGGATAGACTTTGGCGAGATGGCGGAGGATCGCAACTTGCCCCTCCGAGTCCTTTAGAGTGTCAAGCGCCGACGCGAGATTGAGCAAGGTGGTCTTGTCATCCGGTTCGATGGCCAGCGCCGAGCGATAGGCCTTTATGGCCTCCTCCAACTGGCCCAGGCGCTTGAGCGTCAGCCCAAGGTTACAGAAGGCGGCGGCATAGCCGGGCTTGAGCTTAATCGCCTCGTTGTAGGCGGCGCGCGCCTCCGTGAACTGGAAAGCGTCGAACAGCGCGTTGCCAAGTTTGTATTGTTGCTCGGCGTTCGCGGGGTCTTGCTGCACGACGGCGCGCTGCTCTTCGGCCTTCTTGAGCAGTTCCGCGCGCGGGTCGGGCACGAGAGGCGGAGTAGCGGCCTCATCCTTTTTCTTGGCCGAGCCGGTGGCGCAACCCACCATCAGCGCCAGCACAGTCACTGCGACATACATGCGCCTACGGACCATGCGTTTCACCTCGTCGTTGGAGTTGGTTTCGCGTTGCATCATATCTCGTTCGAACTCGGCGCCGACTTGCCAGGTTTAGTCGCCTGAAATATCAGTTCCGCTTTGCAGATGTAGTCGTGCGCGGTAATCTCGTAGCCGCGCTCGAGCAGCGCTTTCCGCAGCGAATCGTACGTGTAGTGCGTAACGTGCTCGTCGGCGTACGCGCTGGGGGCGGCCAAGGCGTAGGCCTTTTCGATGAGAGGCCATTGCCATCCGCCGTAGTCCGGAGTGCCAAGGACCAACGTCCCGCCCGGCTTCAGCACCCGCGTCAGTTCGTCAATCAACTTGCCGTTCTCTTCGGGAATATGCTCGATCACTTCGGAGCTGATAGCGCAATCGAACGAATCATCGGGAAAGGGCAATTGGAGTCCGTTGGCTTGCAGCAACAGCTTGTTGCTCTTGCGCATGTACGAGAGCTTTTCGTGGCGCATGTCAACGCCGATCGCATGAGGCAAGTCAGCGAGAATATGACTGCTGCCGCAGCCCACGTCCACGGTGGAAACAAATTTCGGGGTAAACCGCATGATGATGTCATAGCGCTTGCGCTGCCAGTACTTCTGCAGGGGAATGCGGCTGTCAAACGCGCGCTCATCGTAGTCGGGGAAGTCTACCGAGTTTCGGATTCGCCACATTCGATGGAACAGGCGCAGATAGTCCACACCGAACTTAATGATGCGCGCATGCGAATTGCCGGACTGCCGGGGCTTGTAGTGAAACGGCGCCTCCTTGATGCGGGCGCCGCGGGCGAAAGCCTTCAACAGAATTTCGATAAGAATGACGAAGTTGGTGAAGGTGAGATCGATATTGCGGAACACGCTGCGGCGATAGAGGCGGAATCCGCTCGACATGTCCTTCACGGGCATGGCAAGCCCGTATCCGAAGAATCCGTTCAGAATGCGGCTCAACATCGCGCGAAACCAAGGCTGGTCCGCGTGTCCGCCGGGAACATAGCGGGAACCGATGACGATATCCGCTTCGGTCCGGGCGGACCAGAGTTGTTGGACAAATTCCGCCGGATGGGACATATCGGCGTCCATCGTGAGGACGAATTCGCCCCGCGCCTCGGTGACACCGCGCAATATGGCGGTCCCGTATCCGCGCCTGGTTTCGTTGATGTACCGGGCGCCGGCGTTCTCCACGACGGCGGGAGTGCCGTCCGTCGAGTCACCATCTACGACGATGATCTCCCAGGCAATGTGAAGGTTGTCCAGCGCCTCCTTGAGCTTGGGCAACAAGCGGTACAAATTGGCCGCCTCGTTGAGGCTGGGAATGACTACCGAGATATCGCATACTTCCGCCGGCATGTTCCTCACTGATACGGCTTGCGCCCTGCGAACGTCTTGCGCCTCCGGGGGAAGCGGACTCCGTTGCGCCGACAACACGCCACGTCAAACACGCAATATCATAGCACTAAGGTTGGAAAAGTACGTAATGACTTCGTCGTCGGCAACTCCATTCTCCGGCTCGCTCTGGGTTCTGCGCGGTAGAGATGGGGTGCGCCGCGGTGGGGAAGATCGTGACGCAAGGGGATAGGCTATCGGATGCGGCGGCGACGCCGTGTCTACTATGGGGTCTCTGCGGACGGTTGCTTTTGCTGGGGCGGTCTGGCACTCTTAGATCACCTCTGCGAAGCCATTCCGCAACACGAAGGAGTCTCACACATGCGAAGCTACGCCGCTGTTTTCACGCTCGCCGCCGCGCTCGTTTGTCCGGTGGCCGCATTGGCCGATGGGTTTTACATTGCGCCCCACCTTCAGAACATCACGACGGATGGCGCTACCATCATCTGGGAAACAACGGACGCCGGCCCTGGGGTCGTGGCATACGGCGCGGACGACAAGTACGGCCAGCAGGCCAAATCGGACGAGGTCGTGAAGATTCACCGCGTTCGCATCACGGGCTTGAAGCCGGCCACCAGCTACCACTACCAGGTCAAGGCCGGCGCCGATCACTTGGAGAGCGTGTTCAAGACCGCGCCCACGGGTCCGGTCCCGGTAACCTTCATTGTAGTTGGGGATTCGCGCCGCTGGGACACGCGCTGGGAGGAGACAAAAATGGCCGCCCACACGCTGCAATGGAATCCGGATTTCTATCTCATCATGGGCGACTTGGTGTTAAACGGCCACAAGTACGAACTGTGGCCGGAGCATTTCAAGCGGTATTCCGAGATTAACCACAAATACATGATGGTTACGGCGCGCGGCAATCACGAAGGCTCCGCGACCACGGACAAGGAGAACGACTGGTTCGCGAAGTACCATGAACTCCAGGGTGAGGGCGAACCCTTCGCAACGTTCGACTGGGGCAATACGCACTTCATGCTAGTATCCATTGACAGCTCGCGCGAGATCCCGCAATGGCTCGACAAGCACATGCCCACCGTTCACAGCAAGTACACCGTCCTGTCCCAGCATCTGCCCATATTTTGCGCCGGCTATTTCGGGCCCACGGACAGCCGCAAAGTCACCGGCGCTCCCGGAATCGAACGGAAGCCCACCGATCCCGAGATGGGCATCGGGCCTGACGCGATCGCCAAGTCCTTTGACAAGCATCACATTACGATGGACATTGCGGGCCACACCCACATCTATGAGCGCGCATTCCGTATCCGGGATGGCAAGCGTGACGATGCAGCGGGCACCGCCTACGTCGTAAACGGCGGCGACATTAACGGCAATTATCCGGAGTGGTGGACGGCCGTCGCCGACGACCGCACAACCGAGGGCAAACCCACGTATACCGTGGTGCAGTGCAAGGAAGATGAAATGGAGTTGCGGACGTTCTGCTGGTCCACGGTGGAAAACAAGATTGTCGAGATCGACCACCTGATTATCTGGAAGAACGAGTCAACTCCCAAATCGGTTCTCACTGGGCTTGCGAAACAAACGGGCGATGAGCTCGTGGCCAGCATCGACCGTCTAGGCGCGATGGTCTACGGTCCGGCGGCCAAGGCGCTGCTGCCGTATCTGAGGAATGACGACGCCAAAGTGCGTCAGGCCGCGGCAGACGCCCTTCGCGCGATTGGAAATTCGAGCACTGCGAATGATCTGCTGCCCTATCTCACGGATAAGGACCCCGCTGTGCGGCGTTCCATTGCGCGCGCCCTCGAGATCATGGCGCCGGCGGCAATGGGCAATACCATCGCGAAACAGGCGCTCGACGCCTCGCAGGACGATAAGGTGCGGATATCGCTGATCGGCGCGTTGCAGTTCCACACGCCGGCAAAGCTGACGTACCAGACCGCGGCGGCCATTCTGAACTCGGACGCGCCGGCCGCCGTTCGCCAACGCGCCTCCTACGCCATCGGGCGCGTTGCGACAAAGGCGGAACTCAACGACTTGTTGAAGTGGGTTGACGCGGAGAAGGATGAGTATGTGTTGATCCGTTTAGGGTGGACACTGAACAGCCTGACCGGCACGAGCGTACTGATCGATGGAAAACTGTCAACCTTCCCGAAGTCAGAGCCGGGAAAGCGTCAGGAGTTCATAGACCAATGGACTGGGAAGAAAGCCGCCGACGCGGCCTAGGCGCGGACGTGCGCGCATACGTCCTTGCGTAGTTTCGCCATTGTTGGAAAATACCAATCACAGAAAGGATTTTAATGGCTACCGTGAAACGCAGCCCGCTACGCCGCGACATCAAGAAGGAAGACACATGGGACCTAAGCCCGCTCTTCAAGGATGACAAAGCCTGGGACGCGGCATACAGAAAGCTCGACAAACAGATCGCTGGATTTGAAAAATTCCGGGGCAAGCTTGGCTCGTCGGCGAAGACGCTGCGCGACTGCTATGCCTTCGAGATCGAGTTCGACAAGCTTGCGGAGACCATGCGCTCCTACGCCTTCTTGAAGTCTTCCGAGGACGTCGCCAACAGCACGTACCAGGGCATGGTGGCGCGTTACACGCATTTGGCGACGCACGCGATGGAAGCGGCCAGCTTCATCGCGCCCGAGATTCAGGCGATTCCGAAAAAGAAGATGGATGCGTTCCTGAAAGACCCTGTCCTCAAGGATTACCGCTACGCCCTCGAGAAACTGCTGCGGTACCGGCCGCACATTCTTTCCGAGCCGGAAGAGATGGTGCTGGCGATGCAAGGCGAGGTAGCGGGCACGGCGAGCAAGGTCTTTGGCCAGCTCAACGACGCGGACCTCAAGTTTGGGTTTGTCACGGACGAAAAGGGCCGGAAAGTCGAACTGACGCACGGGTCTCTGATCACCTTTTATGAGTCGCCCAAGCGGACCGTTCGCAAGGAAGCGTTCCACAAGTTCTATGACGCGTACGAGGCGCACTCCAATACGCTCGCGGCTACACTGAGTTCATCGGTGTTGAATGACGTCTACCACGCGCGGGTCCGGCATTATCCGTCGGTCCGCGAAGCGTCGTTGTTTCACGACAAGGTTCCCGTGGCCGTTTACGACAATCTGATCAAGGCCGTGCATGCGAACCTGAAGACCGTGTACCGGTACTTAGAAGTGCGGCGGAAGGCACTGAAGATTAAGGACGTTCACATTTACGACTGTTACGTCCCACTGGCGCACCTGGGCAAATCGGGCATGCCTTACGCGAAGGCCGCGGACTCGGTCTGTGCGGCGCTGGCGCCGTTGGGCGACGGCTACTGCAAAGCGCTGCACGAGGGACTGGTTCGCGGGCGCTGGGTGGACCGCTACGAGAACCAGGGCAAGCGCAGCGGGGCCTTTTCGGCGGGGGGATATTCTGGCCCGCCGTACATTCTGATGAATTACAAAGACGATGTGATTGACAGCGCGTTCACGCTGGCGCACGAGGCCGGCCATTCGATGCACACGTACTACAGCGTACGGAATCAGCCCTATCAGTATTACGACTACACCATTTTCGTCGCCGAGGTCGCGTCCACGTTCAATGAATTGCTGCTCGGAAAGTATCTTTTTGACCACGCCAAGGACAAGAAGATGCGCGCGTTCCTGATCAATCGAGAGCTTGACGAGATTCGGAACACACTGGTTCGCCAGACCATGTTCGCGGAATTCGAGCACATTACCCATGCGATCACGGAAAACGGTGAGCCGTTGACAATCGAACGGATTCGCCACGAATACCGCGGATTGCTCGAGCGCTATTTCGGCCCCGAGTTCTGTCTCGATGAGCAACTGACCCTCGAGGGATTGCGTATTCCGCATTTCTACAACGCGTTTTACGTGTACAAGTACGCGACGGGCATTTCCGCCGCCGTCGCGCTGAGCGAGCGCGTTCTGAATGGCGGCGCCAAGGAGCGCGAGGCCTACTTATCGTTCCTGAAAGGCGGAGGCTCGAAGTTCCCGCTGGAATTGCTGCGCGACGCCGGCGTAGATATGGAAAAGCCCGGGCCGGTAGCTACAGCGATGAAGCGTTTCGCGCGGTTGGTGGACGAATTGGAGGAGCTGCTCTAACACGCGTCATGGGAGGATCGTCACGTGAGAATGCGGACCATTTTGGGCGTAACGGGTCTGATTGCGTTGGGTGCAGGCGCCGGAACGCCGGCATGGGCGCAACCGCCCTCGGATGCGGCCGCGCTCGACTCGTTGACCCGTATCCAGCATTACCAGGCGCGGCGCGAGAGCAGTTCGAACCAGGACGTCACGAAGAACAGTGACTCGCGTCCCATCGAGCCCGGCGCGACCCTGGTCCTCGCCGACGTGGACGGCCCCGGCGTCATCACGCACGTCTGGACAACCATCAATACGAAGGATCCCTTCTACCCGCGTTCGCTTATCGTGCGCATCTACTGGGACGGTTCGGACAAGCCGAGCGTTGAGGCGCCGTTGGGCGATTTCTTCGGCGTGGGCAATGCCGCAAGGGCTTCGTTTACCTCGGCGCCGGTCGTGAATTCCGCCTACGGACGGGCCCGCAGTTGCTTTTGGGAAATGCCGTTCCGCAAACACGCCAAGGTCACGGTCACCAACGATTCCAACGCCTACCGCACCGACTCGTTCTACTACTATCTCGATTGGCGCAAGTACGACGCGCTGCCGGATGACATCGCTTACTTCCACGCGCAATACCGCCAGCAAGCCCCTGCCGAGCCGGGTAATTACACGATTCTGGATACGAAAGGCCGTGGCCACTATGTCGGCACGGTGTACTCCGTGTTGCAGACGGAAATCGGCTGGTTCGGCGAAGGCGACGACTTCTTCTTTGTTGACGGTGAAGAAGTACCGTCGTTGCGGGGCACCGGCACGGAAGATTACTTTGGTGACGCGTGGGGTTTCCGTACGTTCGAGACACCGTATTTCGGCGTGCCGGTGTGGGAAGGGTATTACGCGGGCGATCGCGTGAGCGCGTACCGCTGGCACATCAAAGATCCCATTCCGTTTACGAAGTCCCTGAAGGTCACGATAGAACACAAAGGCAGCATCTACGGCGAGGGCGCGCCGATACCGGAATTTCTAGGACAATACCACGAGCGGCCGGACTGGGTTAGTTCGGTCGCGTTCTGGTACCAAACCCCGGCGGCCGGCCCGGCTACACCGCTGCCACCGCTCGAAAACCGGGTGGCGCCGTATCGCGTAATCGGCGCCAAGAGTTTGGAAGTGAAAGCGGCGCCGGAGCAACTCCTGGTCAAGTCCGATGACGATATCCTGTATCTCCCGAGCAAGCCGGACGCGCGGCTCGAAGTAACGTTCGACGCGGCGGAACCGGGCCGCTACCAAGTCAACGCCATTCTGACCTACTCCTTCCTGGGTGGCGTGTATCAGCCGTTCCTGGATGATCGTCCCATCGGCGGGCCGCTCGACTTGTGCATCGCGGGCGAGGACGAGAAGTGGGTCTGCCTGGATTTGCATGACCTCGTCGCGGGCAAGCATACGCTGCGATTTGAAGGCCGCGGCGCCTCGCCGAATACGCGGACACTTGTCGGAAAGCCGAATGGGTTCGGCATGACGAAACTCGTCTTGCTGCGTCTGGAGGATGTCCCCGGGTATCAGCGCACCTTGAAGAGCCTGGAGGCAGCCCCGCCTTCCGCCCCGGCGGCGCCGCCAGCGGCCAAATAGGACCCGTACCATGGAAAGGGCCCTATCATGACGGGAAAACAGCGAGTCCGCGCGGCCCTTGATCGTCAACCGGTTGACCGTGTCCCGATCTTCATGTGGTTTCATCCGTCCACCGCGCGGCACATAGCGGAGTTGCTCGAAATCCCAGTGGCGCGTGTCGCGGACGCGATGGGAAACGATGTCCGCCAGACGTGGGTCAATAACAACTACGCGATGGAGGGGATCGTCCACGAACACGGCGGCGAGTCGCACACCGACGTGTGGGGTATCACCTGGGAAAAGCAAGGGGCATTCAATCAAATCGCGAAGTTCCCGCTGCTCGACGCAACCCCGGACGAGTTGCTGGCGTACACGTTTCCCGAATCGCATCTTGAAGAGTTGCTCGATCCAATGGCGCGCGCGTTAATTGGAGCGGAGGACTTGTTCACCGGTGTCGATGTGTCTCCGTGTGTGTTCGAGATGTATTGGCGTCTTCGCGGAATGGACACAGCCATTCTCGACATGGCGAGCCAGCCGGACGTTGCGGACACGATGCTGGGGCGGTGCGCGGATTTCGCCGTGCTGCTCTCTGAGGAGTCCTTGCGGCGGTTCAAGGTAGACTGGTTATGGACGGGAGATGATGTCGCCGGTCAGACCTCGATGATCATGGGACCGGCGATGTGGCGCGACCTGATCCGCCCGCATCTGCAGCGTGTGGTAGATGTCGGCAAGTCGCACGGCCTGCCCGTCGCATACCACTGCTGCGGGGCGCTGCGCCCGATTATTGGCGACCTGATAGACATGGGCATCACCGTGCTGAACCCGATTCAGTGCAACTGTCCCGGCATGGACCCGCTGGAGTTGAAACGGGAATTCGGCAAGGACCTCACCTTCATGGGCGGCGTGGACACGCAAGAGTTGTTGCCCACCGGAACGGCGCGTGAAGTGCGGCAAGCGACGGAACGCCTCATCGAGGGGATGACGAGTGATGGGGGCGGTTACATCCTGGCCGCGTCGCACACGGTGCCTCCGGAAACGCCCGACGACAACATCTTCGCGATGTACGCAGCCGCGGGGCTCACGAAGGAGGAGATATGTGATCGGGCGGCGGGGATACGCTCGGGGTTGTAAGAGGGTCTAGGGTTTGGGGTCCGGTTGACGCGGGCGCGCGGGGGCAGTTCTTGCCGCGAGCAACTACATCAGATCTTCTCGGCGAGCACGTGCCAATTCGAATAGAACTGATCTTCGCCTTCGTTGTTCCAGCGCCCCTCGCGCTTGGTCCGTTCACGCAAACGAAATTTGGACAACAATTCGTCTAGGTCCGCTTCGTCCGCGAAATAGTGGATGTCGCCGGGGGTAATGGACTTTTCGCACTCGAACGTGTGCGGCGCAAGTTCCCTGCCGAATCCGTATTTCCCATCGTTGCGTGTTGGGCACGTGAAATAGAACAAGCCGCCCGGCCGCAGGAGCGCGCAAACGCGATC
This sequence comes from Candidatus Hydrogenedentota bacterium, assembly GCA_016215105.1. Classification (GTDB taxonomy): domain Bacteria; phylum Hydrogenedentota; class Hydrogenedentia; order Hydrogenedentales; family SLHB01; genus JACRLJ01. Next base: position 130,727 of record JACRLJ010000009.1, on the reverse strand, counting down.
TATGGCGGCGGCGAACTTTTCGCGGCGTCCGTGATAGATCACGTTGTAGCTCAATATGATGTCGAATGACGCGGGCGGCATGCGCCCCCCGAGAAAATCACAGACCTCAGTCTGGACGCGCAATGACAGCCGGTCAGCCCACTCTCGCAGGCGCCGGATCGCGGCTGGGGAACCGTCCACAGCAGTCACGCGGAACCCAGCCTGAGCGAACAAGATGGCGTGCCGGCCCAAGCCACACCCAAGATCCAGCACGTCAGGCCGGATTTGCGCCGACTGCGAAGCAACGAACTCCTCGATCTCCGGCGCGGCGTGTGTCCACCATTCGTGATTCCTCTTCAGGCTCCAAAAGGACTCCCATACTGGATTCGCGGTCTCACGATTCATAGTCAACTCTCTGCACTATGCACTACTAACGTTTGATTTCTTGTTACGGTACGCAGGATTTATCATGCGGCCTTGTCGACTAAAGCACTTACGGAGGCAGCTTTGGCGGCGGAGATTGCTGCGGCAAGCGTTCTTCCCGAAGCGGTAAGATGATAGCGGTACTCATGGGGGACCTTCTTGATTAAGCCATGAGCGCGCAGGCGAGCAAGGGCTCGCGAGACTTGGGCTGAGCGGTGGCGAGCTTCGGCGGCATCGCGGGGAACGCCCAAAAACAACAGGGTCTGCAGGTCGTGGTTACGGAAGCCATTAAGGAGAAACTGTCCGTGGCTCACGGCATTGAGCAGAGCAGCGTCTGGGTTTTCGAACGGATGTAGGGCGCGCGTGCGGCGACCGTGCCGGGTGATAGGCCGTTGCACACGCTCAAGCAGGCGCCCCAAAGCCGTCCCGTCGTCCACTTGAGTCAAGGCGCCCAAGTAGCGCGCGTTGGCAGCCTGGGAAACCTGGGCTCGCCGGGCCAGGTCGGCCACTCCAGCGCGCAAGGTCTGCCAAGTCTTTTGTTCTTCGGGTGCGCCTTCTTTGGCTCGGAACACCCGGAAAGGCGAGGAGTCATTCAGAGTCGTCTCAACGCGTACCACGCTGCCGCGCGAAGTGTATGCCTTGTCATAAAGCTTCACACTGTTCTTATCCATGCGGTGCTTAAGACGCACCCCTTCCTCTCGCCGTTTCACATCGCTGACCACCTCGCCCGCAAAACGCACCGGTACTCGCCCGTTCTGAACGGACACTGTGCGTCCCAAGAAGCGCATGGTGTCTACGCTGTGCAACGTTGTCAGACCGTGATGCACCCAGCGAGGATACAAGACGCGCAGCGTATCACGGTCTGCGAATACCACATCGGTAGCCCATTCACTTTGAAACACGCTCCAGTAGTACGAGACTCGGTGACGGGCAAAGATTGACTCCCGCACCGGAAAAATCTGGTCCGCAAATCCGTCCAACAGGCCTGACCAGTTCACCGTCAACTGCTCGTCCAGTAGCGCCTGAGCCCGGGAGAAATCCGCCACCCAGGGAAAGCAGTTGTCCGACTTCAGATATCCCAATCCGGCGGTGTCCATCTGGCGAGCTAACCAGGTCCGCCCATTAAGCCCCACCTGCACGTGAAATGGAAACCACGTTTGAAGCCGAACATAGCCCCAGCCCAGTTCCGGGTGGATAAAGTAATGATACACAAACAGGCATTTGCGCGGACGGACCACCAAGTCCAGTTGCTTTGTTTCACGGTTTCGACAAATATCGAAAGTCCTACACGGCTCCACACACGTCAGCACGCACACCGGCCCCTCCGACACGCCATCGCGTTGCGCGATGGCGCGCGCCATGTCCTCCTTACTCACCTGCGACGACGCCAAGTACTGAATCGGACGACCCGACTCGCTCGCCCACGACAATGCCGCCGCTTTCACCTGCGACGACACCTCTTCCACGTGGCGCCCGAAGTCCTTCAAGAGTACGCTGACATGCTGCAGGTACATCTCCATCCCCCCGACATAACACCCTTGATTTTGCCCGCGTACTTTGTCATAAACTCTTTCATGGCGTTTCCCTCCGTCGTGCTGGTTGCCTCTTGTTCACACAATCAGATTACGGCTTTCGGAAACGCCTATTCACTTTGGTTGCGGCTATGCCGCGGTGTGTTTTCCGTGGCATAAGGCCTAGCGTATTCGGCCGCGTTACCGGCCTTTCATTGCGTATATCGTTTCCAGGTTCACCAGCGCGTTGATGTAGTTCGCGTTGTGGGGCAGCCAGCATTCGTTTGGCTCGAAATCGGGGATGTCGAGGCCGCGCATGTCGAAGTAGGGGCGGTCATCGCTGATGTCGCGGCAGGTGATGCCGTTGACGACGCTGCCGGGCACGGCCCCGCGCGGGACGCCGGCAAAGGTCAGCCGCTGATGGTACGAGGGCGGGTTGGCGCTGCCGACGCCTTCCATCAGACTGATGTCGTAGGGATTGCAGCCCAGTGTCCAATTGAACTGATCGTAGATGAACACGAGGTAACGCGGATCGGGGTTGTAGCGATACGCCTGCGCGACGAGGTTGGCGCCTTCGACGAGGTGGCTGCTGGTTCCGACGTGCCAGCCCTTGTCTTTGGCCGGGGTATTGAAGAAATTGGGTTTCTCCTTCGGCCCGAAGGTATAGACGCCGAATGGGTTGTCGGCAAGGCTTAGAATCTCGTCCGCGCGCGCCGTGAGCCGCTTCTTGAGTTCTTCGCGGTGGTCTTCCTTGAACGCGGCGTCATACGCCTCCACGGCATCAACGTCGTCCAATCCCGCTTTGGGAAAGAGTTCCTTCGCGAGCTGCGCGTACTTGTCGTCCTTGGTCGCAAGGTAAAGGTCTATTGCCGCGGCAAACTGGGCAGGAATATTCAGATTCTTCTCGCGAAGCCAGCGGAGGGACCGCTCGGCCGCCTCGATGTAGGGCGCGGGATTCTTCGCAAGGCGCGCGATCTTCGCCATGGCGTTCAGATGGCTGCCCGGATCGCCGCCGGACTCAGGCGGGGTCAGCGGTCGTTCGTCGCCGGTTAAGGGTTTGTTGTCCGTCTCCAGTTCAGGCGGCCCCCAGAATCCGTATCCGCTGGTAATGCCGCCCGGCACGGAGCCGTCCGGCAGGATCATGCGCCGCACATGATCGCCGCCCCAGAGGATTTCGTCGAGGAAATCGCTTAGGCCGTTGTGGTCCTCGTCCTGCGTGTCGAAGAGGGTTTTCTGATTGCCGTATGCCCGCGCGAGGGCGAGCGCGTAGGGCGCATTGTGATACTTGTTGTAGTCGCCCGCGTCGTGCCAGCCGCCGGCGAGGTCATACTGTTTGGTGTGCTCAGGGTTGGTCGAGTCATCCAGATGACACGCTTTGTGGAAGCCAGGGACATCGAAGCCGCAGCGTTGATAGTAAAAGAACCGATAGGCGGGCCGCGCCGTCTTGTCCCACAACACATTGGGGCCGATCTCGAACGGCCACGATACGTCTGACGCGCCGCCGATGGTGAGCCGAATCCAGTAGCGGCCTGGAGTATCGAACTTGGTGAAGTCGCCGCGCCAGTAGTTGAAGCCCCAATCGTTGTCGTAGGCGCCTTTGATGCGGCCACGCGCCTGGAGGGGCGCCGAATACGCGATCTTTCCGTCTTCGGACAGCAACTCGAATTGCGCGGCATCCGCCGGGAAATTGGATTGCGCCGTGAACAGCTTCGGCATACCGGCGTCGTAGCCGGCCTGATTCACCAAAGCGCGCAATTGATAGGGACGCGCAAAGGTTCCGATCACTTCCGCGTCGTCCCACGAAATGGATGATTCTTTTCCAGCGGGGCACACGCACACGAGCGCAACCCCGCGCGCGCCACGTGGGGGAATGAGTTTCACGGCGCGGAACTGCCGCCACCCGTCTTTGGTTTCGCCCAGCGCCAGCGGGTCTTCGCGAAGAACGCCTTGTGGTCCGTTCCACCGCAACACTGCCGAGGCGCCTTCCGGTCCGTGGCCCCATACTGACGCGTCCACACTTTTCACATCACGTTCGAGCGCGGCTTCTTCGCTGATCAGACGAACGGGCTTGGCGCCGAGAGAAACCTTTGCCGCGCTCTGGCCCGTTCGCTTGGTCTCGCGATCCAATGCGCAAGCATCGGCGGCGCCACCTTCGACGTACCAACCGCGCGGCTGGTTTTGACGCCGTTCATAGATGTCCGCACCTTTGGGATATTGGTCTTGTCCTTTGGTTACTTTGCCGAGTTCGAACCCGCCATTCACGAGCAATGGGGTGGTTTCCTCAACCGTTTGCGCGGCGGATTTGGAGCGCTTGCCGAACGCGCTGCCAGACTGTGCGGCGTCGAAGCGCCGTGACGGCCACGGCGCCAGCGAGGGCGTGTAGCGCCCGTCCAGCGTGATGCAGCGTAACAGGTGATCGCTGCCGCCAAACAGGATGTCGGTCTTGCCGTCAGCGTCAACGTCGGCGATTGTCGCGGGATACATCAGACGCAGGTCCGCCTTGAAGCGCCATTTCAGCGCCCCGGCACTATTCAGACAGTAGAGGTTGTGATCTCCGGAGGCGACGAGCACTTCGATTTCGCCGTCGCCGTCCACGTCGGCCAGCGACGGGGCCGCGTGGGTGCGCTTATCCGTCTGAAACACCCATCGAATCTGTCCTGTACAATCGACGCAATAGACATTGCCGAGAATGTCTCCCACGACGATTTCCTCTTTGCCATCACGATCGATGTCGCCAATGGCGATAGAGGAGCTTGGGTAGGCGTCGCCTCCGGCGAGTAGGTGGGTTTCCTGGATGACGTTTCCCGTCCGCGCGTCGAAACAGTACAGGGCGTTGTCATCGCTGGATATCGCGTACACTTCAGGCTTTCCGTCACCGTCGGCGTCAGCGATGGCCACGGTGCTGTAGAAGTCATCTCCGGTGGCGCGAGACCAGCGCAGCGAGCCGTCGCCATTCAGGCAGAATAGACCCGCTACACTTGCCGCGCCGAAGATTTCCTGCTTACCGTCGCCATCGATGTCCGCTGCGCCGATAGGGCATTGAATGTGGAGGGGCGGCGTGGTTTGATAGCTCCACAAGGGCGAGCCGTCCGCGGCAAACGCGACTACGCCGGCGTTTTCCGTACCCGCGACGGCCTCGTCTTTGCCATCACCGTTAAGGTCGGCCCAGATCGCGGTCCCCCACTCCATGCCTCCCACTTTCTTCTGCCACAACCCTTCCCCACTCTTTGCGTCAATGCAACTGAGCGCGCCGTCGTCATTGCCGATGAGCAGGGTCCCCAGGCCAGCGCGGGCAGACCAACTCAACGCCGCGGCGGAGGTGAGGCGGCGCCTCCAGTGGCCGTCGTACTCCCAGAGGGGTTGGCCCGTGGCGTCAACACATCGCAGGCGCCGGACCTCGCTGTCGCTGATAATGGTTTCCAGGCCGGGCTTGCCGGGATTCACGTCCGCCACCAGCGGCGGCGCGTACAGAGTGGAGGCGGCGGTGTAGGTCCATTTGATTCGAGGCTCGGCAGCGCGTGCGGCTCCGGCTACGACCAGTGAGATTAGACAGGCGATCCCTAAACGGTTCAACGACATTTCCCGATCTCTCCATCCGCCCGTAGGCGGCAGTCGAACCGCGCCGCTCCCGAAGCTACTCCACTGCCGCTTTGAACGTGCGCTCCACAGTTTCTCCCTTGCGATCTTTCCCGGTCAAGGTCACATCGTAATTCCCTGGCTCCGCGTATGTGTGCTCCGCTTCGATGCCCTTGGCGCGCGTACCGTCACCGAAGTCCCACTCGGCCTTCTCCATCGCGCGCGACGCGCCGTAGGATAGCCCGAAGCCCGCGACAAAGGGCGCGTCAATCGTAACCGGCAGCGTTCCCGCCGGGGAACGAACTACGCAAAACGCGTTGAATTTTTGGGGCGTCCCCGTCTTCACCGCGATATCCGGAACAGACGGAAGCGCGCCGATGGCGCCTTCGCCTACCAGGGCTTCCGCTGCGGCCTTCAGGCTCTCGTTGACCAGGCGCCCTTCGCAGTAGGCGACCACAATCGCGTCCGCATCCACGAGATCGGGAAGCGAGTCCGGGTAGCCGAAAAGCACGACGACAACGTTCGTTCCTTTCGCCTTTAGCGCGCGGATCAGGTCGACTTCACCTCGGGTCCGGACCGCGTTTGCGAATATGCAAATCGTCGTGCGCAGACCGGTTCCAGTGCGAACCAGGCGATCGATTTCGAATCGCTCGATGTCACCGACATACTTCGCACTTCCGATCGGCTGCATCGAAATGGGCTTGATGTATTTTTCGAGGGCGTTCTTGAAGACCTCGACGCCCACCATGCCGGTGACGCCAATTGGCACTGAGGCCCCTTTATTCAACGGCAGCACGTTGCCGGTGTTCTTGACCAGCGTAATGGCATGGCGCTCGATTTCATACGCCTCTTTGGGGTACGACTTATTCTTCTCGATCTTTTCCGCATCGCCCGGCTTCGGAAGGGGGCGCGCGCGCAGGCCCATCTTCTCTTTGAGAGTTATCACGCGCACGCAGGCCGCGTCGATCGTTTCCTGACCAATAACGCCCGCGTCGACGGCCACGGAAATCTTCTCCATGGCCTTGATTACTCGGGGTCCCATTTCATTCCACAGAATCATGTCGGCGCCGGAGAGGATGGCCTGGACCGCAGCCTGCTGAGGGTCGATCAATTCGCCGACGTCCGGAGAGTCGATCGGCCCCACCATGACAACGCCATCGAATTTGAGTTGATCCCGCAATAGGTCGCGCATGACAGCCTTGGACAAACTCGCCGGGCGTTTGTCGGGCTCAAGTGACGGGACCCGCGTGTTGCCCACGTGAATGACCTGAGCGCCCTGAGAGATGGCGCGCGCGTACGGCAGCAGATCCTTCTCCGCGAGCGCCGCCTTGGGAGTCATCAACACCGCCGGCTGTTTCGGCAGCCGGTTCGCGCCACCGCCGGGAAACCCCATCGCAACCACCACAATTCCGTTTTCAGTCAAGCCGCGAATCATCGCGGAGCCCGCCGTGGCGGCAAATTCGGGATTACCTCCAAAACTTTGCAGTGAACCCTTGGCGCCGGGAAGGATTGGCGCGAGCTCCAGCGACGGGCCCAGGTGCATGTTGAAGCCCATCGCGTTGAGATAACCGGCGACAAACGTTCCCAGTCGCTCCGTAGTGTCCGGGTCATTCGCAGCGGCTATGGACAGCATAGACGGAAGCTGACTGAAGAAGGCCGTGGCCCCAGGCTGTTCGAGGCTGTACAGGTTCGTCGCGATGAACAACGGGATGCCCCGCCGCTTTTCGACTGGCAGGCGCCGCAACGCCGTGACGTAGCCGGCCGCCGAGGAGGGACGCAGCGTCGCGGGTATGATGACGCCACCCGGCGCGTACCGGCTCAGGAACATCATGTCCTCGCTATTGGGCGCGTTCCTTCCAAGAACGGTGACGAGCATCAGTTGGGTGATGCGCTCGTTCGGCGTGAGCGTTTGGACGAATTCGGCAATGGACGGCGCGGCGGCAGGGGGCGCCAGTACTTTCTTGTCCGGATTATCTTTCTTCGGCGATGCGTCTGTTCGGGCGAAGTTATTGGACTCCGCGCCGAATGCGGCGCCGGCGGTCAGACAGATGGACGCCAAACAACCGGCCGAAAGCAGGATTCGTATCGTACGGGTAAGCATGGGGCGATTCTAGCAAATGAAACGTGGTTTATGTTAGGCGCATGAACCGGTATACTGCGCACAGGGAACCGGTTGAAGGACAGGTCATGAGCGTCCCACTGATCTTTGTGATTGGCGCACCGCGTTCGGGGACTACCCTGCTAGAACGGATGCTCGAGTCGCATTCCATGATTCTGGGCGGGCCGGAACCGCATCTGCTGACGCCGCTGGCCCATCTCGGCTACTTCGATAAGGTGGACAAGGCGCCCTATGACCATATCCTGGCGGCGGAATCGCAGCGGCTGTTTGTCGAGCAGCTGCCGGGCAAAGAACAGGACTACATCGACGCGTGCCGGGCGTACTGTGACGTTCTATACGGGCGCGTGTTGGCGAATTCCGGCAAGCGCTTTTTTCTGGACAAGACTCCGGCCTACGCGCTTGTCCTGCCCTTCATTCAGAAGCTATTCCCGGACGCCAAATACGTTGTCTTGACGCGTCACCCGCTGGCCATACTCTCGTCGTACGCGAATTCGTTTTTCGACGGAGATTACCAGGCTGCACAGAACTACAATCCCATCTTGCACCGGTACGTGCCCGCGATGGCGAGATTTCTGCGCGAAAAACGCGCGCCGTACTTTCATGTCCGCTACGAGGATCTCGTCACCGATCCTGAGACCTGGATGGGGCTGATCTACGCCTACCTCGGCGTTCCGTTCGAGAAGGAGACCATCAACTACGGCGAAGGGGCAAACGACGTGAAACCGGCGCCGGGGTTGGGTGACCCCATCGGCGTCACGCAGCACTCACGGCCTTCCACTGCGTCGCTCAACAAATGGGCGACAGAACTGGCCGGCGATTCCGCCAAGCTCGAGATCGCGCAGACGATCATACGACAACTCGATCCAGACGACTTGCGTGTCTTCGGCTTTCCACTGGACGGGCTTTGGACGCCGCTCGACGCAGCGCAGGGCAGCGCGAGCACGCGCCGGACGCCGCTCACACGCTATCGTTTACAGCGTAAGCTCATTGTTTCGTTGCGGAGCTTGGCGAAAAGTAACGCCGCGTTTCGCAGATTGCTCGCTAAAACGCGACTTGCGGCGGACGTATTGTTACGGGAGTAGCCGTTCTTCCATAATACGACCGAGCCGCTGCCAAGAAGCTAACAACGCAGGAGAATAGCAGGTGCATTGGTTTCGAAAGAACAGGTATTTCGGCGTCTGTGTATTGGGACTACTAATGGCCCTCTTGAGTTGTTCCGCCCCGGCGCCGAGTGAGCCGAAGGCAAAATTGCCCGAATTCGGGGAGGGCGGAACCCTGGAGCTTCAGGCGCAGGGCAGAGCGGTGACCGTCCGCTTCGACTCGTTTCGACTCGCCAATACGGACGCCGAAGCCCCCGATTTGATCGAGATCGATGGCCCGGGAACCAGCGTTGTGGCGGCATTCAACGACAAACTCAAGGACGGGCAGGACGGTATGAGTGACTATACGCCCCTGGTCAGCAAGCCCATTCCCATTCAGCCACAGGCCGGAGAAGAGGAACAGACGGTCAATCTTCCGGGTTTGGGGATTTACCCCGTCCTCGGCGGAAACATCACGTTGCAGAAATTTCAACACGGGATGGATGGGCGTGACTGGTGGGAAGGCTCCATCGAACTACGCGTCCGAACCGCCGCCGGACCCAGCACACTTGTGGGCGCATTCAAAGGCGGGATCGTGCCCACTTGGTAGAATGAGCGTCCTTGACGCGAACGGTTTCTCGGTGCACGCGTTTGCTGGAGGGCTGTAATTATGATCCGGTTTTGGGTGTGCTTTGTGGCGGCAGTTCTCGCGCTAGCTGCGTCGGCGGGCGCGGCGGATTCTGCGGAGGTGAAGAGGAGCGCGGTCCACTTTCAGGATCTGCAGGACCGCATTGACGCCGATCTGCTCCAGCCGGATTTTCCCGCGGGTGACAGCAACTACAACGCGCTGACCGCCACGTCCGACGGTAGGATTCACTTTGTCATCAATACCCACAATAGCGCGTACGGCTGCCGCTACTACATATTCGATCCGAAGAACAACGGTATGAAGCTTGCTGGCAAGCTGGACGAAGTCCTTCGGGAGCCGGCGGACACGCATATACCCCAAGGCAAAGTGCATGTGCCTCTGATCGAACATAAGGGCAAGATTTGGTTTGCGACCCACACGTCGTTTTATCACGGCGATCTACCGGAATTGGATGCGGGGGCAAAGGCGCCATACTCGGGCGGACACTTCATGAGTTACGATCTGAAGTCGGGCCGGTTTGCCGATCTCGCCAAAGTCATGCCCGGCGAAGGCATCATCACGATGGCCATGGACACCCAGCGCGAGACGCTTTACGGACTCACGTGGCCCTCCGGACTCCTGGTCAGCTATGAGATCGGCAAGAAGGAATTGCGCTGCTGGGGCGCGGTCCAGGGGCGTGGCGAATGGGGCGATCATCCGTGGGAATGGGACCGTATCTGCCGCACGCTTGCGGTGGCGCCGGCTGGTGAAGTCTATGGTTCGACAATGGATGGCAAGATCTGGAAGTTCGACCCGGCGCAGTACCGGCGAGTGAGCTACATCGACGGGCTGGACCTTTCCAGAGTGTCTTTGTCGCAATCTGCGATCGAAACGGCGAAGGGCGATTTCGAACACAATTGGCGCGCCATCGAATGGAACCCGGCAACAAACAGTTTCTGGGGGATTATTTGGGAGACCACGGCGCTGTTCGAATTCAGGCCGTCCGCGAACTACATCCGTACCGTCGCGGAACTTCGGCCCGAAGCCTATCAAGGCATGCCGCGCAACCCGGAAATCAGCCAGTTGGGATTCATGCTGGGACCGAACAACACACTCTTCTATCTTGGCCACGGCCCCGAGGTAACAATTGATGGCCGACCTTCAGTGCAATCGGGGCTTTACCTCCTCACCTACGACGTTACCCAGAAGAAGTTGGTCGATCACGGTCCGATTCTATCGCGCGACAACCGGCGGGTATTCTTCGCGGAGAGTATCGCAATTGGGAAGGATGACCACATTTACACCGTGGCATGGGTCGAAGTCACCGATCCCGCGCGCCGCGAAGCGATCAGCAAGGCCCGGACATCCGGCCCCGCGGAAACCGCGCAACTGGTCTACGAGATGCTGCTGGTTCGACTTCCCAAGTGGCAAGATCTACTCGGCTGATCGCCATATCGAAATGGATCACGCTACGGGGCGTCGAAGCACAAGGTTATCCTCGCAATCCCGAAATCCGTCGCCGGTTCTTCGCGCCAAATGCTCGACATAGTACAAAGTAGGTTCGGCGATGTGCTGGCTATTGAGGAACGGTTCGGTGTACTGAATCGCGCCGTAGGTGGCGCCGTCGATATGGTGTTGCTGTCCGACGTGATTGTTCCAGTCGACTCCCTCGGTTAGGAATCCGTAGGGACCGAAATGATATCGGGCGCAGGCGCGCAGGATGGTGAGACCGGCAAGCTCGTACTGCCGAGCCAAGCCGGACGAGGCGCCGCGCACGGCATTAGCGGCCTCAAATAAGGCCAGACTTGCCTCCGCGTTCTCCCACAGATAAGCCGTATCCCACGAGTCTTCCATGATGAGCAAACCCGTGGTTCTCACGCCGTTGCGGTCGGCGCGCAACTTGAAACGGTCGAGACCCGCCAGACAGATATCGAAGGCAAACTGGCGGACACCCTCATCGCGCAGAAGCGCCGCGGCCGCGAGCAAGGTCCGGAAGCCCAGCGCGTAGGCGACGCTCTCGTGCGCATCGTAGGTGTCGTGATTGACGCTTCCGAAGATTCCGCCGGACCGGACGAACACGTCAATCTTGTTCTTAATCGCCGCACGGTAATCCACTAACCCGCGTTGCGTGAGCGCCGTCTGAAGCTGCACGATGAACAGCCCATCACCCGATGTCTGCCAGAGTGGGTCCTCCGCCTCCGCACGACGGGCGATGTGGAGCGAGCCATTTGGCGCGCATCGGCGGGGGAACCACCCGTTCGGCGCCGGTTCAAGATTTCGCTCGATCCAGGCTGCGCATCGGATCGCAGACTCCCGCATCCGGCCTACGCGCATGTCGTCACCCAACGTCTCCGCAAATTGCAGCAATTGCAGACCGATCAACGCCATCGAGCCTGGACAGAACCACTCGGAATTGTGCTGGAAATTGAGGCAGTGCGAATTCGTCGAGGTCTCTCGGTAGCCACGGATGAACCCCGTTTCGAAATCGATGAACCCGTGTTCAAGCGCGTGGTCAAGGACGTCAAGCGCGATTCGGCGCCACGCAGGCTTGCCGAGAATCCCGCCCATCCGATAGACCTCATGCGCGCCGCCAACCGTATTGGCCGCCCATCCCGGCCCTTCCAGCAGACCAAAGTCGTGCCACTCCATGATGGCGCCTTCGGGATTAACGAAACTCGATAGCGACGCCACATGCCCGCACGAACACGGCGCCAGCGTGCGTTCGACCGTGAATCGAATCGAGTCGGCGGCCGAATCCACTATTGTGTAGCCCGGGTTCTCGGGAATATAGAACGCCGTCTCGCTCGATTGGGCGCTTCCCATTTCAGTGGCTCCCTGCCTACTTGGCGGCGGCCTTAGGCGCGGTAACTCCAGGCCACTGATCCGTTCGGAACGGCGAAGCGGGGAGACCGGCGGCGTTGTACAGATTGCATTCCGGCGCGAAGTCCCAGCCATAGCGTACCGCCACCGGGGCTTTCACCGCGTCGTTCCACACCACGACCTCGTTGCCCTTTACCTCGGCTTTGGCATACACAAACGTGTGGTCTGACCCGGCAATAGCGAAACCTTTGAGTTCGCCGCCTTTGACGTTTAGTCCTCCGGCGTGCGTAAAGGCGATGCGGGCTCTGCCGTCTTTGACCTTCATCGATTTATAGAGCGGGCCCGAGTATTCAAGCTTCTCGCCGTAGGCCACGTGCTGTGCGGCCAATCCGAGGCGTACGCCGACGTCCTTCTTGTTGATGGGGTGAATATCGTCTACCTCGCCGATGTCGATAGTGACGGCCATGCCTGTCTTGGGCGTGGACAAGGTCATAAGCTGTGCTTCGCGCAGCTCTGCCCATGTGGATTCGCGCGGTTTCGTGGCCGGGGGTTGCCAGCCGCTGAAGTTGGCGATCTGAACGTAGAGGAACGGGAAATTGCCCTCGCCCCAGGCCTTGCGCCAATCCTGAATCAGGGTGGGTAACAAGGTGCGGTATTCATAGGCCGCGTCCGCGTTCGACTCGCCCTGATACCAGATCACACCTTTGATGGGCATGCGGACCAGCGGATGAATCATCGCGTTATAGAGCACGGTCGGCATGTTCGGGTTGTTGGGCCAATAGGCCGGCGGAGCGGGACGCGGCGTAACTTTATCGAGCGGCAACCCCTGCTTCATCAGCCACGGCCCGGCCACGCTAACGGACTTCGGCTCCACATCCGGAGGGCTGGCTGTAAGCTGAAGCATGCCGGGTTCGCCAAACAGGCCGCCCTTGTTGCCGGTGTCCGTTAACCGGATGACGACGGTGTTGACGCCCGCCTTAACCAAGCGGCTGGGAATGGTGACCGTCTGCCCGTCCCAGAAGTGGTAAACAAAATCAAACCGGCCCACTTCAGTCCCGTTAAACCACACTTGGTCGGTCTCATGAGCAAACCCGAGATTCAGCGTCAAGTCGCGGCCCTGCCACGACGCAGGCGCCTCGATATCGCGCCGTAGCCAGATACGGCCTTCCAATTTCGATGGACTGCTATCCTCGAGCATGGAGTACGGCAGCGGCATAGTGATGGGCTTCCAGTCCGCAGTGGGGCATTGTGGTTGGCTCCATACGGGAACGCCGCTCTGGAATCCCGCGTCCAGCGCATCCAACTGAGCGTCCCATGCATGCATTTGGGCGCGGTATTCGCCCTCGATTTGGTCAAGCTTCGGCAGATTCTCCGCCGCGTACTCAAGGCGCTTTTCAAATCCCGGTATGGTTGAAAGCCCGGCCTTGCTGGTCCACGCTTCGGCGTACGTGCCGCCCCACGCCGTCATGACAAGCCCCACGGGCACATTTTCTTTCTGATGCACGTGCCGTCCGAAGAAGTAACCCGCGGCGGAAAAGCCCAGCACGGACTGCGGCGTGCAAGGCGCCCACGGGGAATGCTTCGCCAGTTCATCCTGCGGGGTGACAGCGGTTTCCGGCATCACGGAAAACAGGCGAATGTTGGGATAGTTCGCCGCGGCGATTTCCTTCTCACCGTTAAGTATGCCGCGCCCCGTGCCTTGCATGGTCATACCCATATTGGACTGGCCCGAGCACACCCACACGTCACCAATGAGCACATCCTTCAATGTCACCGGTTTGCCCGCGCCGGTGACGCACAATTCATACGGGCCACCGGCCTTCATACTGGGCAGCTTCACCGACCAGGCGCCCTGCGCGTCCGCCTTCGTCTTGGCGGTCTTGCCATTCATGGAAACGGTAATCGCCTCGTCCGGGGCGGCTTTGCCCCAAACGGGAATGGGCTTACCACGCTGCAACACCATCGAGTCGCCAAATACGCCCGCCAGCGACACATCCGCCAGCGCGCCGCTCGTCATCAGCGCTCCGGCCACAAACACAGCGCATACCATTCGCAACATAGTAGTGCTCCTTTGGTTGTCCAACGCGAACTCTGCTCAGCGCCTCTAACAGAACCCGAGACGGCCGATGAAAGCGTAACGCCGGCTTCCGGCCGGCGAAGTCCAGTCGCTACAATGCCGGCAAGATGCCGGCGCTACATCTGATGAACAAGGGCTTTGCTGGAAGTTCTTGGAGCCCAACCCTGCCATCGTCAAAAGGGTAGAAGCGTTCTCAGCGTTCGAGTTTAAGTATGGTTCCGTCTCCGGCTGGAAGCTCAATTTCAATACTGTTGTTGCCACCGTACCATCCCTGAGAGGTCATCTTCAGCGGCTTGCCGGTAAGCACGTCCGATATGCTCTTTATGGTTACTCCAACGACGAGCTTTGCGCTTTGCTTTCGCTCGAGGTCGTGGTTGACGATGATGCAGTAGTTTACATTGGGATCATCCGAAGTGAAATTGCCCGCCTTCAAGTATTGGTTGCCTTGAATCCACTCCGTCATAGTGGGTTTGAGAGACAGAATCAGTTTCTTGAACGGTTTTATGCGGCTAAAGGTTTTCGACGCCTCTTCTGACAGAGGTGTCGGCTCCGCCTGAAAGTCCAGGAGCGTCGTCCTGCCGATGTACGTCTTGTGTTTCAGCACGGCGCCCAGCAAATCGGGCGCCGAAATTGCGGGTTCCGAGGGTTGGGATTCATTGGTGTAAAAGAGCGTGAAGAACAGGAACCCCTTGGCTCCGCAGCGAAACGACTCCCATATTTGCCAGCGAATCTCCGGGAGGGTCGGTAGACGCCAGCACAACATGCCGCCCGGCAATACGGTCACGGAGCCGTGATTGTCGGCGATAGAGGGCCCGCCTACATCAGCAAATCCCTGTCCCATAACCCATGCAGACCTGCCGTCCCGGCCCGCCGCCTCGACCAGACGCTGCGCGTTGACGGTGAAGAAGTTTCGGGAGGCGTCCGGAGTGAAGGGGCCATTGGGATTGTTGCGTCCGAAGAACGGATACAGGTCCACACAAAAAGTCGTCATCCGGGTCTTGCCCGGTAGTTCCGCCGACTGCGGCCACATGTTCACCGTCAGAACGGGACGTTCCGGGTCGGCTTCTCGAAACAATTTGCGCAGGTGTTCCACGAGCGTAATGGTGGCGCCTGTTGGCTCGTCCCCAAGAACCCAGGCCAGGATGCCCTTCTTGTCTTCTCCGAGAGCCTTTACAATCTCTGGGACTTCCTCGGCATAATGCGCGAACGGAGCGTCGAACGTCGAAGGATTGGCTTCGTCCAGCTTGAATCCGTGGTTCTTGGGCTCGATTTCCCCAAGGCATGGAAGCACCTTGATGCCCGCGGGAATCGTGATCTTCAGCAGCTTCTGCAGATCCGGTACCTGGATATTGACCAGCCATAACGTATCAATATTCTGTTCTTTGGCGCTCCGGACGATCTTCTCTACATACTGCCATTGGTCCATACCGGCGTGCTTACAGTAGTCGCCGGTGAACTCCCAAGGCAGATAGGCGCCCAGC
Source organism: Candidatus Hydrogenedentota bacterium (assembly GCA_016215105.1). Classification (GTDB taxonomy): domain Bacteria; phylum Hydrogenedentota; class Hydrogenedentia; order Hydrogenedentales; family SLHB01; genus JACRLJ01. The sequence goes on along the minus strand of JACRLJ010000009.1, from coordinate 115,034 downwards.
GGCACATCGTTGACCGGCATGTCCGCCGGGACAGGCGCGCTCTGTCCGTCTGCGGCATAGGCGCTGTTTGTGGAGAGTAGCGCGGCCCCCAAGGTAAGGGCCGCTGCGACGAGCGCAGGAATCCAAGCTCTTGATAACATTGTCCGCATGCTGGTTGAACCTTCTTTCATGATGTTTGGAAACCTGATAGCTGCCGACGCATACCAGCAGTTCGACTGTCCCGCAGCCGAAATCGTGCCAGGCCGCACGATTAGCGGGACGCATTATACCGTGCGAAGTAAATGGGAAAACAGCGGCACGTTTATTGACTTCTTGCCGCAGTTCGAGTATTCCGAAGCTATGCTTGGAACGTGAAAGGAGCGGAAACACATGAACAAGCGAATCCTTGGCAGAACGGGACTCGAGGTTGGCGAGCTCTCTTTAGGCGCCGCCTTTATCACCGGCGGCCCGCAGGGGTTTGATGGCGCGCTTCCGTTGGTTAGGCGGGCGCTTGAACTCGGCATGAACTTCGCCGACACGTCCGCCGACTACGGCGACAGCGAGGCAGCGCTTGGTCATGCGCTTCACGAACTCGGCAGGCCGTGTATCGTGTCTACGAAACTTGGGCCGCGCGCTGACGAGACCTTCGATCCGAAAGACAAGGCCTGCCTCCGCCGCATTGTCGAGCAGAGCCTCGAACTGCTTCACCGCGACGTGATCGACATTCTCATGATTCACGAGCCGGATCGCCCGGGGGAGTTCGACTGGTACAACGACGGCGTGAGCTTCGAAGGCCCGGTCGTGGAACTGTTGCGCGAACTCAAGCAAGAAGGTCTGATCAAGTACACCGGCCTGGGCGGCACGACCGCCTACCCGCTGGCGCGCATCATGGCCACCGGACAGTACGACGTCGTCCTGACGGCCTTCAACAGCAGTCCGTTGTGGCGCGAGGCGATGGTAGCGGTGCTGCCCGAAGCGCGCCGACAGAACATGGGTGTTTTCCTTGCCTCGCCGACGCAACAAGGCTGGCTTTCGCGGCGCTATGACAAGGAGATCGAGCAGGGCGCGATCTTCCTGAGCCCCCCGCGCCGCGCCCAAATCAAGGCGCTCTACGCGCTCTGCGACGACTGCCGCATCGAGATTCCCGTGTTCTGCCTTCGTTGGGCCCTTGGCGTGCCGGGCGTCTCGTCGGTACTGACCGGCCCGCGCACGATCGACCAACTCGAACAGAACATTCAGGCCGTCGAACAAGGTCCGCTTCCCGAAGACGTCAACAAACGCCTCGACGAAATCGCCGCCATGGTCCCCTACCGGCCCTGCGACGAGCCTTTCGAGTGCCCCTTCCGCAAGCCCGGTTACTGGGGGCCCGGTCCCGCGGTGTAAATGAGCGAGCGCCGTGGAGAGCGTAGTAGATGCTCTACCATCTCGGTAGCCTACAGCCCCTCTTCGACTTGGCGGCGTTCGAGTGCGAGTAGGCGGTCCCGGTATTCCGCGGCTTTTTCGAAGTCCATTTTCGACGCGGCGTCCGTCATTTGCTTGCGCAGTTCACGGATGCGTTTGGGCAAGTCGAGTGTACCAACATAAACGTCCGCGTCCTCGGCGGCGATGGGCACCGTCACGTAGTCGCGCTCATGGATGCTGGAAAGCAGGTCCGCGATGGATTTCTGAATGGTCTTCGGCGTGATCTTGTGTTTCTTGTTATAGATCAGCTGTTTGGCGCGGCGCCGGCCCATTTCGGAGATGGCCCGGGTCATCGATCCGGTCATGGCGTCCGCGTACATGATTACGCGCCCCTTGATATTGCGCGCGGCCCGTCCGCAGGTCTGGATCAGACTCGTCTCCGAGCGGAGAAAGCCTTCCTTATCCGCGTCAAGGCTAGCCCCCAGAGTCACTTCGTGTATATCCAACCCTTCGCGCAGGAGATTGATTCCCACCAGCACATCGTATTCGCCAAGTCGCAGTGAACGTATCAGTTCGATGCGTTCGAGGGTCTCCACGTCGGAGTGCATGTACTTCACGCGAATCTTGAGGTCGCGCAGGTACTCGGTCAAATCCTCGGACATGCGTTTGGTCAGCGTAGTGACCAGGGCGCGCCCTCCAGCCGCCGTGATCTTCCGCAATTCTTCGAGCAGATCATCGACCTGGTTTGCCGCGGGCCGGACCTCGATCTCGGGGTCGACAAGTCCCGTGGGACGCACCACCTGCTCGATAATCAGCCCCTCACTCTTCTTCAATTCGTACGGACCGGGCGTCGCGCTCACGTAAATACACTGGCCGACGCGCGTCTCGAACTCCTCGAACGTGAGCGGGCGGTTATCGCGCGCGCAAGGCAGCCGGAACCCGTACTCCACAAGCTTGTCCTTGCGCGAGCGGTCGCCCTTGTACATGGCGCCAATCTGGGGAACGGACACGTGGCTCTCGTCGATCACCATGATGACATCGTCCGGGAAGTAGCTAATCAGCGTATACGGCGGTTCGCCGGGCATGCGCCCATCGAGGTGGCGCGAATAATTCTCGATGCCGCTGCAATAACCGATTTCGCGGAGCATTTCGATGTCGTAGTTGGTGCGCTGTTCGAGGCGCTGCGCGGCGAGCAGGTTGTTCTCCGCCTTGAACTCCTTCAAACGCTCCACAAGTTCAAACTCGATCCCGCGAATTGCGGTTTGCAGCGATTCTGATGTCGTCGCGTAGTGCGAGCCCGGGAAAATGGCCGTGCGCCGCAATTTCCGGTTTACGAGTCCGCGCAGCGGATCGATTTCCGAGAGCGCGTCGATCTCATCGCCGAAAAACTCGATGCGAATGGCCAACTCGGCCTCGTAGGCCGGAAACACATCCACGGTGTCGCCGCGCACGCGAAACGTCCCGCGATGAAAGTCGGTGTCGTTGCGCGCGTATTGCATGGCAACCAGGCCCGCGAGCAGCGTCTCGCGCGACAGCGGGGCCCCGGTCTCCAACTCGACGCGCAGCCCGCCGTAGGTGTCCGGCGAGCCAATTCCGTAGATGCACGAAACACTCGCAACGATGATCACATCCCGCCGCGTAAGCAGCGCGCGCGTCGCCGAGTGGCGCATCTTGTCGATCTCATCGTTGATCGACGAGTCCTTCTCGATATAGGTGTCCGTCGTCGGGATGTACGCTTCGGGCTGGTAATAGTCGTAGTAGCTGACGAAGTACTCGACGGCGTTGTTAGGAAAGAGCGACTTGAACTCGCCGTAGAGCTGGGCCGCCAGAATCTTGTTGTGCGCGAGCACCAGAGCAGGCCGGTTCACCTTTTCGATCACGTTGGCGATTGTAAACGTCTTGCCCGAGCCCGTAACGCCGAGCAACACCTGGTGAGGCAGACCTTCATCCAGGCCGCGCGCCAGCGCCTCGATCGCCTCAGGCTGATCGCCCTGCGGCTTGTATTCCGTGACGAGCTCAAATCGATCCATGCGGTGTCACGCGGCCCAGCCGCGGCTCCCAATTCGTGAGTGTTAAGTCTTAGCCGGGTACACCGGCGCGTCCCGCGGGTTTAGTTCACAACGAAGCTAGTTCTGATTCGCAATCAACGAAGGGGGAAGTATTCCAACGTTCGAGACTCCCGCGACGGTTCGAATGGTGCGCGCGACGCGCTCGATACTCCCTTCCTCGGCCGTCTCAAACACGAAATCAAAATAGCTCTTGCCGCTTTCGCCGGGCACGAACTGCGCCCGCGTGATACTGATGTTCATGGGACGAATCGCGTTGGTGATGTCCGCGAGCACGTTGGGCCGCTGCCCGATCGTAACGCGCATGCCGGTCTCGAAGTGCTCGTCGCCTTCCCAGGACGCTTCGACAATTCGATCCGGGTCGCGCCGGGTGTTCATGAAGTTCCGGCAGTCGGCGCGATGAATGGTAATGCCCGGCGACTTTGTTACGTACCCGATTACCGGATGGCCCGGCATGGGACCGCAACACTTCGCAAAATTGGCTGCCATGCCTTTCGCGCCCTGAATGCGAATCATCTTTTCACGCGTGGCGTCGTCCACATGACGGACTTGCGGAACCTTGCGTGCCGGCGCCGGAGCGGCATGGACCGTCTTCTTGATCGTCTCTTCCGGCGCCTCGATTTGGCCAAGCTCGCGCAGCCGCTGGCGGATACGCGTGCGCGCCCGGCCGGTGACTACGAAATCAAGCCAATCCAGGTGAGGCGTTTGATTTTTTGATGTGAGAATCTCGACCACGTCGCCGGTCTGGAGGTTGTAACGCAAGGGAACCATACGGTTGTTGACGCGCGCGCCGATACAATGGTGGCCGACGTGCGAGTGAATGAGGTACGCAAAGTCCAGAGGCGTGGCGCCGACGGGCAACTCCTTCACTTCGCCTTTCGGCGTAAAAACGTAAACGTCGCTGACGGTGAAATCGCGGCGCACGCTATCGAGCAGTTCGTCCGGCGCGTGAGCTTCCTGGAGCCACTCATACATGTGCCGCAACCAGTGCAACTGGTTGTCCAGTTTCGCGTCCACCCGGCGCCCGCCGTCACCGTCGGCCTCTTCCTTGTAGCGCCAGTGCGCCGCGATCCCCTCGCGGGCGATCCGGTCCATTTCTTCCGTGCGGATCTGGATTTCGAGCGGAAATCCGTTTTCCCGCATCACGCTGGTGTGTACGGACTGATACATATTCGCCTTCGGCATGGCGATGTAGTCTTTGAACCGGCCCGGCACCGGAGTCCACAAATGATGCACCACCCCCAAAGCGTTGTAGCACTCCGCGACCGTCTGGGTAATGATTCGAACGGCGACCACGTCCATCACCTGGTCGAAATCCTTGCCTTGTTGCAGCATCTTTTGATAAATGCTGAACAGGTGTTTCGGGCGGCCGATTACTCTCGCGTTCACTTCGGCCTCGGCGAGACGTCCTTCAAGAAACTCAATCGTGTTTTCGAGCCACTCCTCGCGCTCCCGCCGCTTCATGGCGACGAGCGCGGCCATCTCCTTATACTCGCGGGGATGCAGATGGTGAAAGGCGTGGTCCTCGAGCTCCCATTTCCATCGCGCAATACCGAGCCGATGCGCCAACGGCGCGTAGATGTCCAAGGTCTCGCGGGAAATGCGTTGTATTTGTTCCGGGTTAAGGTACTCGAGGGTTCGCATGTTGTGCAGCCGGTCCGCGAGCTTAATCAAGATGACGCGCACGTCCTTCGCGGTCGCCACGAGCATCTTGCGGAGGTTGTTCGCCTGCTTCTCGACCTGCGTTGTCGCGGAAGTCGATCGGTTGAGCGCGCCGATCTTCGTCACCCCGTCCACGAGCGAGGTGATTTCCTCGCCAAAATCGTGCTGCAATTCCTCGCGCGTTACGTGCGTGTCTTCCAGGACATCGTGGAGCAGCGCCGCCGCGGTCGTGGTCAAATCCAACCCCAGCGTCGCCACGATCTTGGCGACGGACATACTGTGACCAATGTACGGCTCACCGGATAGACGCACCTGCCCTTGATGGGCCGCATTCGCGACACGATACGCCTTGCGAACGGTTTCGATATCGCCGTCCGGAAAGTTCTTCTTCAATAGTTTGAGAAGTTTGTTGAATTCGGTTCGCATGGGGTGGCTTAGGTTTCGTTATGACGCCATTAGAGTCTGCAAAATCATTCTAGCACGACTACGGCATGCGTTCATGTTTCCGCGGCAGACGGACAGACAGCGCCATGGGAAGACTCCCATGATCGGTGGCGGTAGAACGTGCAGCCAAAGGCGCCCTGGCCTGCTGGCACGATACGGCGCGTTGCAGCGTCTTACTCGACGCCGGTCAGCTTAATCACATACGCGTGGCGGCACGGGACTTCGTCCACTGTCAGCGGCGGCACGGCAATGTGCAGGACGCCGTTCTCGTTCTTGCACGCCAGCGCGCCATCGCGTCCAACGAGCGTGGCCGCAACCTTGTCCGTCGGTTTGACCGAGGGCAGAGCGAGGTCGGAGCCAGGCCATTTCAGGCAGATCGCGTACACTGCCCCGTCTTTGCTCGTATAGCGGACCAAGTCACCGTCCGACGACACGCGCCAGGGATGCGTTCCGTAGATTGCCTCCCCGTTGACCTTCAACCAATCCCCCATTTCGATCAAACGCTGTTGCATGATCACGGGGATACGGCCGTCGCCGGTTGGACCGATGTCGAGAAGCAGGTTGCCGCCTCTGCTGACCGTATCAATCAAGACCTGAAGCTGTTCCGCGGTGGACTTGTAATCGGACGCGTCCTCGTTTCGGTTGTAGCCAAACGAGGCGCCCATGCCCCGGCATTCCTCCCACTTGTGCTGTTCGGCGAGCGGGGTCTTGCCATCTATAATTCCGTATTCGGTCGTGTAGAACCCGCCGTGATGGCTGCGCACGTCCTTGCCCCACCGGTCGTTAACGGCGACTTCGTCTTTTACCGGCGACTCGTTGAAGAGCCACGCGAGAAATTCGGTGCTGCGCCACGTGGTATCGGGGTGATCCCACTCGCCGTCCGTCCAGACCAAGTCGGGCTTGTAGCGGGTAACGAGATCCTTCAATTGAGGCAGCATGTGCTGATCGACGTAGGCCTTAACATCGCTCTTGTACAACGGATTGAACCACTCGTACAGCGAATAGTAGTAACCCATTCGCAGGCCGCGGCCCTTCACCGCCGTGATCAGGTCACCCGCCAAATCGCGATGCGGTCCGATGTCGCCCGCGTTCCAGTTCCAACTCTGCGGGCTTGGCCATAGGCAAAACCCCTCGTGATGTTTCGAGGTGAGCACAACGTACTTCGCGCCGGACTTGGCGAATACATCCGCCCACTGGGCCGGATCGAACATTTCCGCTTTGAAGATGGGCGCAAAATCCTGGTACTGGAACTTCTCCCCGTAGGTCGCGAGGTGGTGCTTCCAGGTTTCTCCATCCTTCTTCTGCATATCGCTCCAGTACCATTCCGCGTACTTCCCCTTAGGCCCCCACGCCGGAACCGAGTACACGCCCCAATGAATGAAGATGCCAAACTTGCCCTCGTCAAACCACGCGGGAGTCGGCCGCTTGTCCAGCGACTCCCAAGTGGCGTCATATTTCTTTCCCTGCTGAGCAAATGCGCCCGAGGCAAGGGCCATCGCCAACACAAGCGCTAGAACTGACTTCATTGCGGTCTCCTTCATTCCGTTGTTGCGCGATACACGCCAAATGATCGTATTGCCGGGCAGGCCAGCGATTTCGTAATCGTCAGGCGCACCTTCGATGCGGTCACATCCGGGAATCGGTCGAGCTTCTTATGGCCGACCGTTGTCCCGCGAACAATTTCCTTCCAATCGGTTCCGTTCAGGATTTCGAGCGTGTAGGCCTCGACCCGTTGACCCAACGCAATATACTCCTGGATCATCGCGCGGTTAATCACTGCCGGTGCGCCCAAATCCACCGTCAGCGACTGCGAACTCACGATAACATCATCGGTCGCCCAATAGGTGTTGGGATCGCCGTCGAGGGCCTTGTCCGGGCCGTAGGCTGAATCTTTCCCGCGCACGTTTGTCGCGGTTGCGGGCTTACCCTGGGCCAGATTCAGTTTGTAGGTTTCGTTCAGAATCCCCCAGACCTCCTTCAGCCGCGCCACATCCGCCTCCGGCAATTGTCCGCGGCGATCCGGAGAAACATTCAGCAGAAGCGTCGCTCCATGTCCCACGGAGCGGTAGTAGATATCGAGCAGTTCCTTTACGCTCCGAAGATTCTTCTCGCCGTCCGTATGGTAGAACCACTGCCCCTTGCGAATCGGCACGTCGCACTCGGCCGGCCACCAGACCCGGGCCACGGAGGTCGCCGGGGATTTGTCTGACGCGCCCTCGAGGACGTCCGCGGGCCGCTCCTGAACGTTCCAGAGCGTGTCCGGTGCAAGCCCGTCTTCATTCCCCACCCACCGGATGTCCGGCCCGCAGATCGCGATGAGGGCCTGGGGTTGCAGTTCCCGGATAAGCGCGTAGTAGCCGTTCCAGTCGTATACGTGTCCTTTGCTGCCGGCCCCGTCGAACCATACTTCACCCACCGGTCCGTATTGTGTCAGCAACTCGCGGAGGTAGTCCTTGAACAGCCCGTCGTAGGACGCGCTGTCTTCGTACCGCTTGTCATGGCGATCCCACGGCGAGAGATAGCACCCGAACATCACCCCCAATTCATGGCAGGCGTCGGCGACGCCTCGAACCACGTCGCCCTTGCCGCCGCGCCAAGGGCTCATCTTGACGCTGTAGTCGGTCTGCGCCGTCGGGTATGTGCAGAATCCGTCGTGGTGTTTGGCCGTAACTACCAGGTAGTTCATCCCCGCGCTCTTGGCCGTCTCGACCCATTGGCGCGCATTGAAATCCGTGGGATTGAACGTCGCTGGATCCTTCGAGCCGTCCGTCCACTCCTCGTTATGGAACGTGTTGATTCCGAAGTGGCAAAACATGCCGTATTCCATATCCTGCCACGCGAGTTGTTCGGCCGTGGGAACGGGCGGCAGTGGCGGAGGCGGGGCAGTCGCGGCGGTGGCGTCTCCCGGCGCAGCCGGGACGAGCAGCGTCATGCACAAAGTGAGTATCGCGTTTGGAATCGACATGCGGGCAACATCCGGGGTAGTCACGTTTCGTTTCATTATTGCGAAGCGCTGCGACCGGGTCAACCTGCTGCAAACGCGGCCTCGATGCGGTGACAGGCCACCGAGACCGGCATAGCGCGGACCCAATCGATATGGTACTATTGGTACAGCCGCTGGGCATAAGCGCTCCGTGCGGTATTCTTTGGGGAAGGATGGAAGCGCGGCTCTTAATGCACACGCACAATTGTATCGCCGGAAAGCTTCACATGCGCATCCTACTCCGCTCGATGCCGGCCGCGAATCGGATTGGATTTGTATGAGCGCGGCGCGATCTTTTCCGCCCGTCCCCGCGGCGCACCGCCCGCGCCTGCTTGTCGCAGCGACTACCCTCCTGTTGCTACTTCTCGCCCTTTCCACCCGATCTTCGGCCCAGGAAATGGTTCCCAAGCATATTCAGGTGTTCCGGCCGGGCGACGGTTTGGCGGGCGAACTGATTCGAGGCATCGTCAAGGCCCCCGATGGCGCGATATGGTTTGCGTGTTGGGCAAGCGGAATCTCCCGGTATGATGGGTACACCTGGACAACCTACGACGAGAGCAGGGGCCTGCCCACCAACGACGTTCGCGCCTTGCTGTTGGATCAGGAGAAACGACTGTGGTGCGGAACGACCGAGGGAATCGCCTATTTTGACGCCGCGCGGTGGCGTCCCATCAAACCGCCACTTCCAGGGCTGCCCACACCGTCGGTCTTACAGACATACCTGTTGAAGAACGGCGCGGTTTGGTTTGTCCTGGAAAACACTGGGATTCTTCAATTCCAGCCTCGTCCGCGCCAATCCGCCGCGCCGGCGGAGGAGGTGGGAACGCGTGAACCGTCCGGGGAGTGGTCGCTCGTCTTTCCTCAAAGTCAGTTGAAGGCCGGCCAATACTTTGGAGATGTTCTGCCGGTCGGCGTGACCGAAACGTGGGTCAGTGTGATCGGCGCGGGAACCGAGCTGTTCGATGGGAAGAATTGGAGCATCCGGTGGGAAGGGGCGGAGGAAAAGCAGGGCATCGTCTCTTTCGCCCAGACGGACAATGGAGTCGTTTGGGCCGCAGGGACCAACTTTCTAATTAAGTATGCGGATGGCGTCAGAACAGTTATACCGTCGGACGATGCAGAGTGTTTGGCTCTCGGCGCGGGGGACGACGATGTGCTCTACGTGGGAACGAGCAAGGGCCTTCGGACGTATTCGCGGCGGCAGTGGCAGTCTGTCGCCGTACACCCGTCGCCCATGTTCTTTTCCACGCAGCCATTCAACCGTGTAGGCCCGAACGAAATGTGGTTCGGCGCCGGCAATGGCGCATATCGCTTGACCACTGGACCGTGGAACGCCCGCAATACGGCGCAGGATGGGACAGCCGTAGACGCCGTGGCCCTCTATGCCGACCCCGAACAGACTCCGATGCTCGCCGATCGAGGCGGGACCATTTATCGTTGGGATCGGGACCGTTGGCAAAGCGTTGTACGCGCGAATGCTCAAGGTTCAAAGTGTCTCGGCATGAGTGAACCCCATGGCGGGACGGTCTGGTTGCTCTTTTCCGATCGAATCGAGGAGGTCTCGATTTCGGAAAAATCGGCTCGCCGATCCGTCCCGATCCCCGCTTTTGAGCGTTCGGCGCGAATATGCGCTGGCGCGTCGGGACACGTCTTCGTATCGGCGGATGACCGGGTTTTCGAGCTTACGGACACCACGTGGCGCCTTTTGCGAACACAGTCTGCGCAACTCGTGCGCTCGCTGTTTGAGGATTCCGGCGGTTCCTTGTGGGTGAAATGGTCGAATTTCTCCGAGCGATATAAGGACGGTGAATGGCGTTTGGAATTGGATACAAACGGGCTGTCACTCAAGAATCTGGAATCCCTATCGGAGCTGCCGGATCACACGGTGCTGCTACACATCGCTAACGAAGGCATTTTCTCGTTGCAGAACGGCCGGTCCACCAAGGTGTGCTCGGTTGACGCCGCAGCAAGTAATCAGTCAACGGCGCTGTGCCAGGCTTCCGATGGGACGATTTGGGTGGGAAGCCCGTATTCCGGCATTTCCTCGTACCGTAATGACCTGTGGCTCGATTATGGCGATGAGCAGGGAGTACCGAATGGCCGCGTGCGTTTTCTGGGCGAGGATCCCGAAGGTAAGATTTGGGCTCGAATCGAGGGAGCCGGCGTCTTTCGCTACGAGCCGGACAGGGACTATCCGGAGGCCCGCGTTGCGATTTCGTCCAAGTTTGTCGCGTCGCGGGATCGGGGTATCTTCAAGTTTTCCGGCATTGACAAATGGAAGCTGACGCCTGCCGAGAACCTGTACTACTCATGGCGAATTCTCGCCGGCGATTCCGCCCGGATCACGCAGGACTGGACGACGTGGAGCCGGGATACGCTGGCAGTCGCGCCGCTGCTGGGACCCGGCCACTATACGCTTCAAATGCGCGTTGTAGATCACGATCGAAACAGCCTGCCGAGACCGGTCGAAGAACATTTCGAAGTCCAAGGGCCGTTCTGGCGGTCTCCGGCATTCTATCTGCCGGTCGGGGGACTAGTGTTGGCGGTCGTGGTGTTGAGCGCGGCGTGGGTTCGAAAACAGCGGTTGCTCGCCGCTTCCGAAAAGAAGTACCGCGAAATCCTGAACTCCATCAATGAGATCATTTTCACGCTTTCCCCGAACGGTGTCATCAGCTATATCAGCCCAGGGCTGCGGCATATCCTGGGCCATGAGCCTCAGAGCGTCATCGGAACGGCATTAGCGGCCGTAATGCAGGACACGGAGCGGGAGCGCTTCCAGCGCAATTTGGCCGAACTGGGCGCCAACGAATCCTTCAAAGAGGAATTTCAGTTTGTAAGCCGCAGCGGGGAAACGCGCTGGTTGAGACTCTCGTGCCAAACAGTGAGCCGGAACGGCGAGATTCTGGACATCAAGGGCGTCGCCACGGATATCACGACGCGGAAAAGGGCTGAAGACGCCCTCAAGGTATCCCTGGAGAATCTCGAGTCTATCGTTAGCGAACGAACCCAGGAGCTGAGGAACGCGAATCAATCGTTACGGCAGGAAATCAAAGAACGCAGCCGTATCGAGGAAGCGTTGCGTGAGAATGAGGCAAAGTACCGTAATTTGGTCGAGAATCTTCCCCAGCGGATCTTCATCAAAGACCGGGACTTGGTGTTTGTATCCTGCAATGAACTATTTGCCGCGGATCTTAAGCGTTCGCCCGCCGATGTCGCCGGAACCACCGACTTCGACTACTTCCCGCGGCCGCTGGCTGAGAAGTACCGGGAGGACGACCGAAAGGTGATGGCGTCGGAACAAATTGTGGACATCGAAGAGACTCACGTCGTAGACGGCCAGGAGGTGTGGGTTCATACCGTCAAGGCGCCCGTTCGCGACCGTCATGGGCATGTCACCGGCGTATTGGGCATCTTCTGGGACATTACCGATCGGAAGCAAATGGAAGCGGATCGGATTCACTTGGAAGAGCAGTTGGCCCACGCGCAGCGGATGGAGTCCGTCGGTCACCTTGCGGGCGGTGTGGCGCACGATTTCAATAATATATTGTCGATCATCCTTGGCTATGGCGAACTGATGTTGGACGAGCTGCCCGCCGATTCCAGCATGCGGGGACCACTCTCCGAGATCATGAGGGCCGGTGAACACGCGCGGGACTTGACGAAGCAGCTCTTGGCCTTTAGCCGCAAACAAGTGCTCCAAGTCGAGGTCGTAGATCTCAACACTATTGTGCGCAACATGGAGAAGATGCTTCGGAGAGTGCTCAGCGAAGATATCGAAGTACGGATCTCCACTCCGCCGGGCATTGGACACATCAATGCGGACACCGCCCAACTCGAACAGGTTATCCTAAACTTGTGCGTCAACGCGCGGGACGCGATGCCCAGAGGCGGCACACTTACGATCGAAACCAGCGAGTTCGTATTGGATGAGATCACAGCCATCCGGCACGTCGATTTGCAGGCTGGCCCCTATGTCCTGCTTAGCGTGAGTGATACGGGTGAAGGTATGGATGCGGACACACAGCGCCGGATATTCGACCCGTTTTTCACCACGAAGACGAAAGGAAAAGGAACGGGACTCGGGCTTGCCACTGCCTACGGAATCATTAAGCAGCACCGCGGCGCCATCTGGGTCTATAGCGAGCCCGGCCACGGCTCCACGTTCAAGGTCTGTCTGCCACTTGTCTACGGCTCGGCGCAAGAACCCCAGACCTGCCCTATCGAAACCAAAGCGCCTGGACAAGGCGAGGTCATCCTCGTGATCGAGGACGAGGAGGCGGTTCGGGAAATCACGTGCAGGATGTTGACCCGTTTGGGTTATGCCGTGATCCAGGCGAGAAACCCCGAGGAATGCTTCGAACTGGCGGGCGCCTCCGCCCGGATCGACCTGCTGCTTACCGATGTCATCATGCCTGGGACGAATGGCCGCGAGGTCTATGAACGCGTTGCTCAGATCTGCCCAGGCATTAAGGCGCTGTTCATGTCTGGGTACTCGGAAGACGTCATCGGCCACCACGGAATTCTCGACCCCGGTATCTTCTTCATATCCAAACCCTTTACCGAGGGCGCACTTAGCCGCAAGGTCCGTGAAGCCCTCAGTAGCTGACTGACATACACTTGGGGATTGCCGAAAACCGGGAATAGTGGTAAAATGACTGATACAGTGAATTTGCCTTTCGGGGAAGGAGGGCGTTAGACAATGGCTAAGGGTATCACTGGCAGCGCCAAGACTTACGTGACCAATTTGGGTCGATACGTTCGGCGGCTGGTCCAAGGAGAAGCGTCGACTCGGAGTGTCCTGGCTGGTGTGGCGCGGGATACGAAAAAGTTGACGTACGCCGTGCGCGCGACGGTGGACGACGAGGATGAGCGTGACGGAAAGAAACTCACCGAACTCGGCCGGCGCGCCTATAACGAGAAGGATTACAAGGTTGCGGAGAACCTATTCAAACGCGCGAATTTGGCGGACCCCAAGAACGCGCTTGCGTTGACGTACCTGGGGCACACCGCCTACAAGCAGGGCAATGCCCATGAGGCCGTGAATTACTGGAAACGGGCCATCCTCACCGACCCAAATTCCACTGCCGCGGACAAAGCCCGGGAGAAATTGGCGCACACCGAGAAGCAAACTCGGGGGGTAGTAGAGCAGATGGAGCAGCGACTCAAAGAGTGAGCCGGTAGATCCCGCCTTATTGCCTCTAACCCAGTATCGAATGGACGGCCTCCAGCGCGTCATCCACACTCGGCCAGGGCGCGCCCTGAACGACCCGCACGCATTCTCCCATGGGCGCCCATAGTGTCGCTTCGGTAGGGCCAAATATGACTACCGCCGGGCATCCTACCGCGGCCGCCAGGTGCGAAATCCCGCTATCGTTGCCAATGTAAAGTGTGGCCGCAGCCAGAATGGCCGCGAGTTCAGTCAGCGCGTCGACGCGGATAACGCTCGCGTCAGATGGTAATCGAATTGAGTTTTCCGCCGGTCCCACGCACCACGTCACACTTCGGCCAAGCTGCGCGAGTCTCTGCGCTGTCGCTACGTACCGCTCCAAGGGCCAGTTCTTCGTCGTCCCGCCGCTTCCGCAGTGGACAATAACGTCGCGCTGTGTTGGCGCGGGCGGAACCGAGAGTAGCGGAGATCGAATTCGGTCCCGGTTCCCGCCGAGGCAGTCCAGATAGTACTCCGACGCGTGGGCGCGCCATCCGGCGGGTGGCAGGCCGGGAAACACCCGCACATCTCGAACGCCTGCCTCGCTCAAACCGCTGTGTATGAGACCTTCGTCGTCACGCATCCACACCACAACTCGTTCGAAGGGCGCCAACGATCGCCTGAGACGCACGGAAGGGGAGCTGAATATCGACGCAAAATCGAGCGCGTCCAAGTCGTGCGCCTTGCGGGCCAGTCCGCCCGCGACAGCAAGCTGTACCCGCTCGAGCCGGCCGGCCACTTCCACCAAGCCGGCCCCGCCGAGACCCACGAGCGATGGACACATCAACAGGAAGTCGCCGATTCCGCCGCTATGAATCACCAAAGTTGATGGGGAAGATGCCGCAGTCATACAGCGCGCATTATTGCGTCCCAGACACGCTGGGGGTGCGTGGAGCTTGCGTAAACTCGTAGATGACCACGCTGGCCCCCGGGTAGGGGGAAACGCTGTCGGTCACGAGCTTCAATCCGGCCGGCGCCGGGCGCTTGGCGTCGAGCAGCGGTTTCAAGCCCGGCGCCATCGAGGCGGTGTACCGTTCGTCCAGCACGAGGTATCTTGCGCCGGCGGCTTCCGCTTCAGTGGTCACGCTTTCTACCGTAGCGTGGGCGCTCGGCCCGAAGCTCTTCATGCCGGCGTAGTATCCCACCTGGGGTTTGCGTGTCAGGATAAGGCCGGGCTCGAGGTGCTGCTTCATCCAGACTCCGGCAAGCTTGTACTCGATCGGGTCGCGCGGTATGCGGCCCATCCACTCCGGAACAAACACCGTCGCCGCGCCAAAAGCCATTAGCGCCAGCATTGTAGTCACCGGGGCCGACGCAACGGCCCCGCCGTACCCGTTGTCGCGCGCTTGCCGCGAGACCAGGGCCATGCCTCGCGCCGCCCAAAGCATGAGCGCGACGATGACCGCCATCGCGTAGCGTGGTTCGGGATACGTGCTGAGCACCGCCGCGGTGAATTGCACTGCGGCAAAAAACAGCACATAGATCTCAAGCCGGAAATCACGCGGTCTTTCGGATTTTTGAAAGGCGCCTACTCCGGCGAACATGAGAAGCAGCGGACCAAGCATGATGGGAATCACTTCGGTAAACACCTTCGAGAACGTCTTTCCAAGCTCCACGGCTCGGCTCGTGAGATAGTGCGCGGAAGCGGCGACGCTGGCCGCCCGGTAACTCAGCGCCGCGTGCCCCGTCAGTGAGCGCATCACCAGCACCGCGGCCACAACCAGCGCCGCGGCCATGGCGACGAACAGGCCGAGTCTGATAAACGCGGCTCCCTTGTTCGGACGTCCCGCCACGAGAAGTACTCCGCCAAGAGGCGCCGCAAGAAGCGTGAGAACGCCCTCTGGGCGCGCGAGATAAAGTCCGAATATGGTGAGCGCCGCAAAGGGCAGATACGCCGCGCGCCGCAACAATCCTTCGGCGAGCAGATAGACCGTCGTAAACCACAACAATAGAGCGAGCGACTCCGGCGCCACGCGGCTGCCGTAGTCCGCCAGCCACGGCCACGTGGCGGTCACGAGCGCGGCGATTCGCGCCGCCGGTACGCCGTGCAACGCTCGCGATAGCCAATAGACTGGGAGCAGCGTCAGGACGGAACAAAGCAGCGAAACCATCCGGCAGGCGGTCTCGATGTCAGGGAAGGCGAGCGACGCGCCCGCGCACAACGCCGAGTATAAAATCGGTATGCGGGGATCAAACGAACGAAAGTCACCCGCGGCAAACTGGGTGGCCATTTCGACGTATTGAACGGCGTCGGCCGAATCCAGCGCGCGCCCCAGCGCCACCCAGAAAAACACACGGACCACAAGCGCCACTGCGAGCAGCAGCGCCAAGACAGGCCACTCCTTTGGGGCGGTTGGGGTTTGACGGTCCACAGAGTCCCATCGTACCGGCTTGGCCGAAAGGGATCAAACGTCCCACGGACTCGTTCCGACCAGGGTTGCCACGCCGATCAACAATAGGGAATTCGGTTTGGGACGCGTTACCATGACCGGGTAGGGGCGCGTTGCCATGACCGGGTAGGGACGATTCGGCGAGATCGGGTAGGGACGGTTTGCCGCGACCGGGTAGGGACGGTTTTGCCAAACCGCCCCGGTTTTCACCCAAATCCGCCCCAATTCGACATCGCGTTCGCGCGCCATCGGGCACTCTCGGCGAAAGCGCCCTACCCCCATGCGCTACCCCAAACCCCAAACCGGCATCGCCAAAGGAAAAGGCCCCGGTGGGAGCCAATTGGCTCCCACCGGGGCCGTTGTGTGATTAGGGACCTAGGCCTTCTTGGCCTTCTTAAGCCGGCGCAGGAACATCGCCAAGCCCGTCAGGAGCGACAGGGCGATGGTCAGGTGCGGCATGGCTACGGCCATCTTGGCCAATAGGATGACCGGCACGAGCAAGATGCGCACCACAGCCGCCATTACCGGGCTCTTCGCCACGACATCGGCGACCGCCGGGCTGACGTGGTAGTAAGCGTCCACGAAGGCGCTACCAACCGCGTTGTTCAGCAGGTACGCGTCGCGGAAGTCGCGCAGCGTGTCGATCTGCTGGGCCATCGGGGTGCCATAGGCAGCCGTCGCAATGAAGCACGGGCCACCGCCGCCACCGCCGTGGTCACCGCCGCCAGCCAGACCGAACAGGGCGACCAGTAGGCCAAGGAGCAGCTGCAGAAGGCCGGTCGGAGGCCGCGTAGTCGCTCTGACCGTCAGGCCATTCACGATTAGCGTACGACCGCCGGCTGTACCATCGTTCACGAGTACGCGCAACTGAGCCGGACCATCCGCGGCCGCCTGAACTGCCGGGAACCGGAAGCTGATGTGGTACTCATCCGCGCTTATACTCCCAGCAAGCACGTCCGTGACACTCTTGGTGCCCACGTCGCTGTCGGTCAGGACTTCGATGCCCGTAACCCAGCCGAGGCCTTGACCCGTGAGATCAATCGTGTCGCCTTCGTTCGCTTCACGATCGGCGCCCTCGAGGTCACAGCTGATAACCGGCGGCTCGGCGTCCTTACGCAGCGCCAAAGCGCTGAGGTGGTACAGACGCGTCGTCACTTCGGTGATATTTCCAGCCGTCACGACTTCTTCGGACGGAAGCACGTTGGACTGGTACAGCGCTGGCGCGCTCACACTCAACGAGCTGGTGTTGTAATCAAACGTACTGTCGTGCGAGTACGTGGACAGCGTAGCGCTGTTCACCGCCAGTGTCAGGGTCGCGTCGTCGGTCGGGTACCGCAGCGTGATCGGTGTCTCGTCCGTGTTGAAGGACACATTGATTTCATCGAACGGATAGTCACCGCTATAGAGGTGAATATCGAAGTTCCAGATGTTGCCAATGGCCGTTCCCGGCAGATCCTGAACGCCAAACACACCCGGTACCTTCGTCGCGCGCACCAATCCAAAGATCTGACCGGTGCTCGTCGGCTTGGCCGCGGTAATTCCGGCCGGTACTACGAATGCGCCGGCCGTGGCCGCGTCGTCACTCAACGACACCTTCTGGCCAGTGGCGCCAGTGCCGGTGGTCTGAGTGAACGCGAACCCGGTTGTATACACGTCACCGGTATCGTCGTACGTCTCCGTGCTCCGGGTGTACAGGTTGTAGGTGAAGAAATTCGGCTTGACGACCGATTCGCTATCCGAATTCGTCACCGTGATGTCGACCTGTTGCGTCGGAGAGGCAAGCGTCGCCGAAGGATTCGCCAACGGCGGCACAATCACGTAGAGATCTGTCGAGGTGTTCACGTACGGAGCCGGGGCAATCTCGGCCGCCACGGAACCGAAGAACACTTGCGATACGGCCTTCGCGCCGTATTCAAACTTCGTGCCGCTGATATGCGCGACCGTACCACCGAACGCCCACGCTTCATTGGGCGTGATGGAGTCAACGGTCAACGCCGGCGGAGCGGGATTGTACGTGTACCCGCCACCGGACGCATAGAGCTGGCTTGCGCGCGAAATCGCAAAGTCAGTCGCGTCGGCCGGATTGACCACGCGGACATCAACTCCGCCCGCTGCGTCGCCCGCAGGCGCAAACACGTAGAGCAGGGTCGAGGTCTGCGCTCTCTTCGTCGTGTCAAGCGCCGCCGTCTTGTCTCCGAAGTACACATTCGCCGTCGGAGGCGTGGCCGCGCTCGTGCCCACATTGAAGAAGCCGCCCTGGCCGGAGACGTCGGTAAGCGCCACCGCCGAGTGATCGGCCATGGTGATGTTCGTGGGTTGAACGATGGTGGTGTCATTGGTGGCGCCCACCACGTCGAACCGGAAGAAGCCCAACGGGAACGGATTCTGCTGATCCGTCACCGTTCCTCCGAACCGCTGATTGTCGAAGGTCGTGATTTCGGTTGTGCCGCCGGAGAACACATAGCTGACTTCGCCAGCCGTGGCGGCGGAAACCGATGCCGTCTTCGCGTACCACGTTCCCAGCAGCGCATCGGCTACGAACGGCGGGTCGGCCACGCCGCCATTGCGCGGGGTCAACACGCTCGTCGAGAACGTAACCTTGCCGTTGATCGCCGCCGGCGCGCCCACGGCGTCGGTGCCGCGGAACAGGCTCAGGTTAATGTTAACGATAGTTCCGTTCGCCCCAAAGGCGTTCGCGACGCGCAGCACGTTTCCGGACGTGATGTCACCGCCAGCCGCGACAGGGAAATGGTCACCCGAAATCGCGACACTGTTGCCTCCCGCCAGCGGCCCAATGTTCGGATCGATGCTCGTAATGTGCATCGTCGCGCTTGCGGGGTCAACGAAGGTGAAATCTACCATACCAGAACTGTACAGGGCCTTCGCCGCAACGTCCAAGCCCGTGGCCATGTACATATCGTACAGCCCCGCGGCGGTGACTTGCGGAGTAACCAGATTCATGTGGGTATCGTCAAGGAACTGCACCTCGACTGCGGGACGGTCCACCGACGGATCTTGCACGCCCTTGGCGGCCGTGAACAAGCCATAGGTTTGGGCAGCGGCCTTCAGCAGGGCATTCGGGTCAACGAAGTTCGTGCCCGTCGCCTTGACCGTGTAGCCACCGTCCGTGTAAACCGCGTCGGGGAACACGCTGGTCAGCGTCGGCGCGTCCGGCAGGTACGAATACAGACCGTTCGCCGTACCTTGGTAGTTGTTGCTCAACGTTACCGTGAGCGTGAAGTTACCCGGGGTGTGTGATCCGGTAACGCCGGTTATCGTGGTCGCATTGACCACCGACGGGCTGGTCACAGCCGCGCCGCCAATATCCGCCGTCGCCGTTCCGCCAAACCCGGAACCGGTGATTGTAATGGCATCACCGCCGTTGTGCGATCCCGACGGGGGACTCACGCTGGTAAGAATAGGTCCAACATACGTGAAGCCCTTCGGCGATACATCGAAGTTTGTCGCGTCAGCGTCTTCTACGATTCGGATGTCAACCGCGTTCGAGCTCGCCGGGGTAGCCAGTGCCGCCGCATTCGGCGCCGTGATGGTGATCACGTTGCCGACACGGTTGGTCTGGGTTGCGGTAACGCCATCGATGGTGATGGTTACGCTTCCCGCCGGCAGATTATCGACGGTCACATCAACCGAGCCGCCATTCACGCTGTACGCTTGAGCGCCAGTGACATTCGGGTCGCCGCTGGTGTTGTTCACGCCGAAAAGGTGAATCGCCGTTGGAGTGCTGTACGGCGCGAACATCGATAGCGACGTCAACTCCGCCGTCATCGTTCCATCTACGACCTGCGTGCCACCGGATATCTGCGCCCACGCGCCAGAACTGTCCGCTGTCACACCGATCGGATTGCCGTTCGTTATCGTCGTCGGATAGTCAAAGAGCCTGACGTTGTCGCCCGCCAGAACACTCAGACCCTGAATTTCAAGAGTCAACGGGTTCGAGGTAAGCGCCGCGTTGTCGATCTCGCCAAATGTCGTACCGCCATCGCTGCTGACAAGAACGCCGATCTCAACGTACTGACCGCCAGTGACGAGTCCACCGGCCGGTTCGGCATTCACGTTGGCGGCTTGGGTCGCGCCGAGCAATGTGGTGATATCGTCGGCCGCCTCAACGACCAGCAGTCCAGACTGGCCCGCGGCCAGAAGGTTCGGGGGAGCCGTAACCGTCACAACGCGGGCGGGATTGGCCGGGTCCGCAATGGAGACTGATACGCCGCCGGTCGGGATGTCGATGGCTTTCGCGCCAACGCCCATACCAACCACATACACGTAGCGGTAGTGGCCACCGCCCGCATCAATGACGGATACCCAGTGTTCGCCTTCTCCAAGGCCAAGACCGAACGGATTGTCCGGAAGTCCGTCATCGTTCCCGTCCGCCGCATCGGCTTGAATGCTGATGGTGACGCTGTCCGAAACGGTGTTGCCATATTTGGCGATACTCGACGCAACTGCGGTGATCGTCGCCGTCGCGCCAAGCGCCTTCACGTCGGGAATCGTGACCGCGTAAGGCGGGGTCGTCGAAAACCCGTAATTGGCGCTGGTCGAGTCCGAATATTCCACCTTGGCGGTGTTCGCCGGATTATTCGTCGCCGAAGTAAGCGTCAAAGGTACCGCCGTCGCGCCACTCGGCACGTGCAGCGTCGTATTGTTCGTCGGCTGCGTAATGGTCACGGAATCAAGCGTGCCATAGCCGTTCTTGGCCGACTTGAGGTTGTACAGCGTCAGGTTGACGAGGTCCGACAGGCCATCGCCCGTGGACACATACAACCCCGCTTCGCCGGGAGCCAGCGCCGATACGGTCGCGACAAAGTCGCCCGCTACCGCGCTCAACGCGGCGGCGCCGTCGGTCGCCAACGACCACGACGCGTCACCGGTCGAAATCAGATGGGTTCCTGCGCCATTGGTGACGCTCAGTGCGGTGAAAGATTGTTCGCCACCAACGGGAATGGAGAAATTGTCACCTACGGGGGTGACACCATCAGCGCTAATCGCGACTTCCGTCGCGCCTTGCGCCGCTTTGGCGGTTAAGGGCGGACCACTCAATTGCGAAGGTACCAGCCCTATCGCAAACGAGAGCATCATCATGACGCCCACGAGCGACGCTAGAACGAGCTTCTTCCTATTCCCCATGCTTCATTTCTCCTTTGCAGTTTTCCGGACAGTCTACTTCTCGCCACTATACCGCGCTCTTTGGTAATCGTTCCTCTGTTACAACACCGCCTCCACCAGCACGGTGATCTTCCCAGTACAGATTTTCGAATGGCGCATCGTACCGCCGACTCGGCTTGCCGTGCTCCCTGCTCTTCGGGCCCGCTACGCCACGGAGAGACGCCTCAAGTCAACGTAAAGGCATTATAGAGTACGACCCGCTACGTGTCAACTCCTATTCGCAATTGGACCTACACGAGATTTTAGTGATTTCAAGACGCGTCGGCGAATCGCGCCGAGACCTTAGAATCGGCCAGTGCCACCTTGTCTTCGCTGACGCACTGTACGATTTTTACATTCGATTGTCAACTAATTATTGGCGCGCTCGTCAAGACCCTCCATGCGCGCCAGAATTCGGCGATCGGCCGCGCCGTGATCCAGATTTTGCCGACGGCTAGCGGACCGTGTTATACTCGCGATAAGTTCCCATGATACAAGTCACTTGCGCAAATTGTGGTATCCGTATCCTTGTTCCAACAACAGTTCAAGGAAGGGCAGGCGTGTGTTTCGGATGCGGCGCCCGGCTCGTCGTTCCCGCTGTGGCGGCTTCGGCGTTCGAAGCGGATATTAACTATATGCCGGGGGATAAAGTCTCGGATCGATACGAAATCGAGGAGGCCGTGGGCCGCGGCGGCATGGGTGTCGTATACCGCGCCCAGGACTTGCTCATCAAAGAAAAAGTCGCGCTGAAATTCCTCAATCCAAGACTCCTGAATTCGCAACGCGGTCAGCAGTTGTTCATTCAGGAGGCCCAAGTGGCGCGCCGGCTTCGCCATGAGAACATCGTAGCCGTCCACGACGTGACCGCCACTCAAGAAGGCGTCATGTACCTCTCGATGGAGTTTCTCAAGGGCCACTCCCTGCGCTCCTATCTTCGCAGACACCGCAAGGAGCGGCGCTTCGTCGAAGTACGGCTGGCGGTGGCCGTGGTTTCCCAGGTGCTCGCTGCGCTGGAATACGCCCATCACATGGTAATACACCGCGACATGAAGCCTGAAAACGTTATGCTTATGCCGGGAGAACGTGTGAAGGTGTTGGACTTCGGGCTGGCCAAGGCCATAGACGAGGAAGCCCTTATCCCGGATACCGACGCTTCCGGACAAGGTCGCGTGGTGGGTACTCTGGCCTATGCGGCGCCGGAACAGAAGTTGCACCAAGTCATTGACCTCCGGGCGGACATTTACGCGGTGGGACTGCTCTTCCAGGAAATGCTCACGCTGCGGACCCCCTTGGATGAGCCCGCGGAAATCAACACTGTCCGCGATGATGTCGCTCCGTCCCTGTTGACCGTGCTGGGCAAAGCCCTGCGGACTCAAAAGGAAAACCGCTGGCAGTCCGCGGGCGAGTTTCGGCGCAACTTGTTGCACGCCTTTGACGAATCCTATAAGCCCGTGTCGATCCATAGCGTCGGCGGCGAACTCGGACCAAGCGTATCCACCGAAGGCATGGTGTACATCGAGGGCGGCAGCTTTCTCATCGGCAACAATGACTTGCCCGAGGAAGCGCCGGAGCACGAAGCCTACGTCGAACCGTTCTACATGGACGTAAGTCCAGTCACGACCGAACAGTACGACGTTTACCTGAAGGCCACCAAGAGCCCGGAGCCCAAATTCTGGCGAAACGCCGAATTCAACGGCCCCAAGCAGCCGGTGGTCGGAGTATCCTGGGCAGAGGCGAACGCCTATGCGGTCTGGGCGGGAAAGCAATTGCCAACCGAGGCGCAATGGGAGTTTGCGGCGCGCGGTAAGGAGAATCGCAAGTATCCGTGGGGCAATCTGGAACCCGACCCCACGCGCTGCAACTATGGCGACTACCTGAACATGCCGTCCATCATTACCATGCACGAGGACGGCGATACACCCGAAGGAATTCACGATCTCGCCGGAAACGTGTACGAATGGACGCAAGATTGTTTCCTGCCGTACAACCCGTCCAAGCGCGGGGCGGTGATTACCCAAGGCTCGCCCCGCCGCGTGGTTCGGGGTGGCTCGTGGCACTCCACTGTGGCGGAACTTCGTTGTTCTCACCGCAAAGGTCTGTTCGCTGAATCCCAATTGACGACGGTCGGTTTCCGCTGCGTGTTACCTGTCCAACCCATGATCAAGACCTAGAGCGGCTCAGCCGCAATCGCGTAGTCAATGCCAAGACTTCTTTCCGGCGGCGCGTACGCGGATCGAATTGACGTTGCTGGCTGAGTCGCAGGAGAAACCTGAGTCCGTCAATAACCAATGGTGAGTCTGCATGCGATCTTTCAAACATTGGTCGATTCGGTACGCGTGCGATAAGGCGCGCACCGTCCTCTACGAGCGCGCCCATCCCAGCGCGCCATGGCTTACATCTGACGCAAACGAGTTTCTCGATGTGTGGCTCCTGCCAAGCCACGCAGGCTTTGAATGGGGCGCCGGACGCAGCACCGTCTGGCTTGCCCAGCGCGTCAAATCGTTGACCAGCGTCGAGAGCGATCCCGTTTGGCGCGATCGCGTTCAGGGATGGCTCGGCGCCCGGGGACAAATCAATGTGAATCTGCTCCATATTGCCGCGGATTCCCCGGATTATGCCGGCGCGGTTAATGCCACCGACGACGAGTCCCTCGACTTCGCGCTGGTGGACGGGGTGGACGCGGCGCGCGGCGAATGCGTGGCGGCGGTGATGGGAAAGATTCGCCCGGGGGGCCTCTGCGTCGTGGACGACGTTCAGCGTTACCTTCCCTCGAACTCGCGGGCGCCGGAATCGATACCGCCGGATGGAGACCCCTGCACGCCGCTGTGGGCAAATCTGGCGGAAAAACTCTCGTCATGGAAGTTGATCCGGACGTCCAATGGAGTCAAAGACACCGCGATTTGGCGTAAACCCGGCAAGTAGGCCTGAGCCTTATGTGCGCTGGAACACGTCGCCAAACTTCGCGGGACAGGGCAGCTCGCGTTCGGTGAAACCCCGGCCACGCGTGTACTCCGTGACATCCACAAACGCCGCGTCCTTCTCGCTCGATTCGTAGCCCGCCATCAACACCGCCATCGTGTCCCACGCCATCATCGCGCCGGATTGCGGATAGCGGTCCGCCTCGAGCGCGCAATCCACTGCGTCGTTCATTTCGTTCACGTACCCGTGCGAGTGAAATTGATTCGGGCGCGGAAATGACGTGCCTTGTGGCGTGGGCAACTTTTCGCGAAACACTATGTTGCCCGCCGCGGACGCGTTCGGCAGGAATAGCTCGTTCTCGTTGCTCGGGTTCACGCGGATGTCGTACTGCGCAAAATCGGTCATGATGGACAGCTCGTTCCGAATCCCGCTGATGCTCAGGTCGTAACCGAGCACCTCGGCCACGGTATGATCGTCGAACACGACCGTGATGCGGCCAAAGTCGTCCACGTTCTGCATTACGCGGAAATGCTCGCCGCTGGCCGCGGATTGATGCTTGAGTATTTGAAGCGCGACCGCGGACACTCTTGCCGGCCGGATAGGCTTCCCATCGCGCAAGATGCCTTCGACCTGCTTCAGGTACAGAATCGGTCCGAGCGGATGACACGCCTTGTTGAACAACGAGCCGCCGCCCGACTTCGACGGCGTGTCGTACGCCGGCGCATGGGACCCCTGGTGCGCGCAGACGCCGCGCTGGTACAGCACCTTCCCCTTGCCGGTCTTCATCGCTTCGGCCAAGAGCTGCGTCAAACCGCGTACGCCATCGAAGTAAACGAAGTCTTCCGCATACAGCAGTTTCGCGCCCTTCGCCCGCACCGCGTCCAGCACAGCAGCCAGGTACTCCATCGTTTCGCGTTTGCGCGTTTCGGCGTTGGCTTCTCGTCCGGCGGCGTATCCCGGCCAAATCACCGGCGGTTTTTCCAACACAATCACCCCTACCCCCGCTTCCGCCGCCTCGACGGTGTACTGACCGTGCGCGTAGTTCGCGCAGGCGATGTTGTCGATGTCCGGGTGAATCGCGTCCAGCATCTCCGCATGCGTCGCGAACGCCTGCGGAATTGCGTGCTTTGCGGCGAAACGTTGCGCATTGCCCAGCCCGCCCGACGTGACGCCCGCAAGCGAGATGCTCACGCCGTTCTTGTGCGGAATCATGCCGTAGACCCGCGCGGTATAATCTCCGGCAAAACCGGTGCCGTTGATGGTGATCTTCAGTTGTCGTTCGCTCACCGAACACTCCCTGTCTCGTCAGTCCTGTCTGGTCGGTCTGATCAGTCCGATCCGTCCGATCTTCTAGACGTGCGCCACCCCATCCACAAACACCCCGCGCACGTTCGCCTTCCACTGCGCCTTCGTCTTGTCAATATCAAACACGACGAATTCCGCCTTCTCCCCCACCTCGGGCGGCCCGAACTCCGCATCGAGACCAAGCAACGCGGCTGGAATCGTAGTGGCGCAAGCATAGGCCTGTTCGAGAGTCATATCCGTCACCTGCGCGGCGTTCACGACGCCCTGAAGCAGCATCAACGCGCTTCCCGCAAGCAGTTCCGTACCCGACAGAAGGATGCGGCCGTTGCGCGTCAGTTCCACGTCATGCCCGCTCAACGTATAACGCCCCGGCTTCATTCCGGTGATGTGTACGCAATCCGACGTTAGCACGACGCGCTCGCAGCCTTTCGCGCGTACGAACGTCTTCAGTACGGGCGCGGGCAGGTGCGCCAAATCCGCAATAAGCGATGCCACCAGCCTATCCTCCGCCAGTTGCGGCCAAAGCGGATTCTCATGGCGTTTCAGTTGCGTCGCAAGACCATTACCCAAGTGCGTACACATCCGCGCGCCCGCGTCCACCGCGCGCGCCACATCGTCGGCCACACCGTTGTGATGTCCCAGGGAAACCACCACGCCGCGCTTGACCACCGCCTTGATGAATGGAATAGCGCCGTCCAACTCCGGCGCGACCGTCACGTACGCGATTCTTCCGTCCGCCGCTTTCAGCAAGCGATCGAATTCGCGCACACTGGGCAGGCGCACGTGTTTCCGCGGATGGGCGCCGCGCGGACCGTCCATAGCCGAAATGTACGGCCCTTCGAGATGGACCCCGGGCACAGCGCGAGCCACCTTCGGATCGTGCATGGCCACGGCAATCACGCGGCACCCGTGCTCCAAGTCTTCTTGCGAGCCTGTAATGAGCGTGGGTACCCAGTGCGACACGCCCCCGTGCGCCAGATGGCCGCTAATCCTCCCGATGTCTTCGGGAACGACAGCGCGCCCCTGCAAATTGATCCCGGCCATACCGTTGACCTGGATATCGAACAGGGTCGGCCCGATGATCGAGGCGCGCGACCCGAAATCGGCCTTCGCTATCCCAACCGGGCCAATCGAAACGATACGGCCGTCCTCGACATGAATATCCGACGGATGTTCATGTCCGAGAATGACACCGCGTACCGTGAATGATCGCGTCATGAAGCCGCTCGCTGTCTCCTTTGCACTACTAACTATCAACGTCTTGCTTCACTTTGCAGAAGTCCGTGCCCTGATGACCGCAAGTCGTCTAGTCAAAATTTCGTTTTCTAGATACGTCTGCGTCCGTCTGCATTCGTAATTCGTAATTCCCTTGCGTTCTCTGCGTTCTTTCGCGGCCAAGCGGCCTTGGTTGCCGCCATGCCACGCTACTTGCCTGCCGCCTCGGCGCGCACCGGCAGAATGATCGCGCTCGGGTGTTCTTTGTCCATATACACCGTGTTCTTCGCGACGCGCAGCTTGTCGTCCTTCGGAAAATCGTCACCGGTGTTCGGATTCTTCTCGAAACGCGGGTAGTTGCTGCTCGATACCTGCACGCCGATGCGGTGACCCTTGTTCACTATCAAACTGATCGACCACAGGTCTATGTCGAGCTTGGTGATCTCGCCCGGCTTTACCGGCTCGGGTTTGTCAAATCCCTTGTGGAACTTCAGACGGCGCACGTTGTCCAGCATAAGAATCTCCTTGCCGTCCGGATAAATGTCCACCAGCTTCGCGGTGAAGTCGGTGTCCGGAGCGTCCGTCGAAACGTACAGCGTCACATCCACGTGCCCGGTGATCTCGACCGGCGCGGCGAGTGGCTCTGTGGCGAAGCGAAGCACGTCGGGACGGCCGCTGACCTCGCGCTGGTCAAACGTCCCGGCGGGAATGGTCAAGTTCTGGCCGCCCTTGGTCGGACACGGGTCCTTGGGATCGTACGAGTACGTCGCGCTGCCTTTCGTGTCCGCGGGCTTGTTGCCAAGTTTGCCGCCTTCGACCAGGTAGTACGATGTTGCCTTCGTGGGGAACGGCGGCCAATCGTCGGCGGTGCGCCATTCGTTGCCGGGAGCGCCCTCGGTGACCACATCGCCCAGCGTGTAGTAATTCACCGCAGGTTCTTTCATGATGCCGTTATCTTCACCCTTGAGCCAGTACTGTAGAAACCGCACTGACGCCATGTTCATGTCAAACTTGTTAAAGTTGTCCTTCAGGTCGAGATCACCGAGTCTCTTGCTCGGCCCGTGCGGCCATGGCCCGATGACGAGTTTCTGATTCCCCTTGGCGCCTTGGCCGCTCTGATGCTGCCGCGTTACGAAGTTGTTGATCGTGCCCTGCTGGAAGATGTCGAACCATCCCCCGATGTGAATCGCGGGCGCGGTGATCTTCGGCGCCTGTTCTTCCGCGTTGAATCCTTTCCAGTAGGCGTCATACGCCGGATGACTCTTCCAGATGTCAATCACCCAATCGCTCTTCTGACCGTGAATCCAGGTTTCCGCCAGCGACTTCATGAACACACCGCCCTGGTACGCGGTCTGGCCGTAGAACTTCGACGACGCCACGATGATGGCTTGCGCGGCAACGTCTTTCGTGGCAGGCGCCATCTGAATCTGTGTGATGCCCAATGCCGACATGCCCCACGTACCGATCTTGCCGTTGCACCACGGCTGCTGCTTCACCCACGCAACCGTGTCGGCGCCGTCCTGGTGTTCGCCCCAGCCATCATCGGCGAAGATCATGTCCTTGCCTTCGCTTGCGAACCGGCCGCGCGTGTCCTGAATCACGAGCGCCATCCCGGCCGCGTTAAAGATGGGCGCTACCCCCGCCCCCTGCGCTTTGTTATACACGGTGCGCACCAGCACTACCGGAAACGCCGGACCGCCGCTGGCCGGCAACGTGACGTCCGTGGCCAACTTGACGCCGTCCTTCATCGGGACCATGACCGTCTCGGACGACGCCAACGGCCCAAGAAGCAAACCGAACACGACCGCGAATAGCAGCAGACGCAAACGCATGGCCATACCCAATACCTCCCCAACATGGTGTGTTGAATAGAACGTCTAAGGCGGCCCGGCCGCAACGACAGAGTCATTGGTATGACTTCTTTGTCCGCAACATCTACGCGAACAACGTGGAAGTTGCGGGCAAAGAAGCTAAGGACTTCCTGAGACCGGCGCGCCGCCCTTGTGGTTACACTACCGCACCGCCCAAGCCGGTTCAACTGGTTGCCAGGAACCGTTTACGGATCACCAGGGCTGGGAACGTGTCGCCGGGCCGCCCAGGGTAGGGACGGTTCGCCGAACGGTCCCCCTGTGCCGAACCGTCCAAGTCCAACTCAAGTTCCATCTCCGTCCTGCCGAAGAATAGGCCAGAACAGGAATGGACGCCACGGAAGGCGCCCAACAGCGCAAGGATGCCAACCATGCTCGCACTCACCTCGACCGCCGCCCCGGACATGATCGTCAATGGAACCCACCCGGTATGGTGCCTGCAGGATGGAACCACAACCGCCACACCGCAATACCGCGTCCTTTGCCGGAACTGCGAAAGCCTCCAGGAACGCGCCTATCCCCCGCGCTACTGCCTCCACTGCGGCATAGAACTCGACGCCCCCATCGCCATAGCCAGCGAAGCCGATAGACCCCACACACACTCCCTCGACCACCAGCGCAACTAAAGCCCGCTACCTCCACGCGAGCCACCCGACCCGTCCGACCCGTCCGACCCGTCCAACCCGCCCAACCCGTCCAACCCGTCCAACCCGTCCGACCCGTCCGACCCGTCCGACCCGTCCGACCCGTCCGACCAGACCCCAGACCCCAAACCCTAGACCCCGCTCCATCGCCTGCGCTATAGTAATCTCAAAGCCACAAGCCGCCACACGTCACCCACGGCCTACACGGAGAAAGGGGCCTCACATGATCCGGTGCGAATGTCCACACTGTGCGCAGATCCTCGAATTCACCGACGACTACGCGGACCAAGTCGCGGCGTGCCCGCACTGCAACAACAGCCTGACCGTTCCGTCCGCGATCCCGATGGCCGCGCCAGCCATTCCTATCCAGCCGCCGTCGCTTCCACGGTTTGCCCCCGGCATGACCGGCGCGACCGCAACGGCCGGCCCATCGCAGACCTGCGGACTGGCCGTGGCGAGTGTGACGCTCGGAATCACCTCGTTCCTCTGCTTCGGACCGCTTTGCGCCATTCCCGGGATCATTACAGGTCACATGGCCTTGTCCGAAATAAGAAAGACCCCGCGCGAACTGAAAGGCCAGGGCATGGCCACCACCGGCCTGATTTTGAGCTACGTCAACGTGGCAATCGCCGCGCTGGTCTTCCTGTGTCTCATTGCCGCCCCGATACTCCTGCCGGTGTTATCGGATAGCAATGTCCTATCTCACGACCCCGACGCGGCAGGACGCGCCACGTGCCAGAACAACCTCAAACAGATGGGACTGGTCTTCAAGATGTTTGCGGGTGAAAACAAGAACCTGTTCCCAGAGCTGAACCCACAATCCGGGCGTCTCATATTCGCCAACAGCGCGCCCGGCAGCAACCCGATGTTCCCCGACTTCTTCTCCGACTACTCGATACTGAGTTGCCCGAGTGACGAAAGCGCGGAGGAGCCGCCCGCCGAGGCCGGTCAAGCCGGCCCGCAAGACGTGTTCGACCGAAGCAGCTACACCTATCTCGGCTACGTGGTCACCAATGAGGCGGAATTGAAAGCCTTCGTCCAAGTCTACAAAGATCGTCTAGCAAAAGGACTCCGCTTCGACGAGGATCTCGACGTTCCCCCCGGAACAGGGACAGGCGGCGGCGACAAGATTCTCCGCCTCCGCGAAGGCGTCGAGCGTTTCATCATCACGGATATCAACAACCCCAGAGGTTCGGCCTCCGCACAATCCTCCATCCCCATCATGTGGGACACCGTCAGCGGCAACCCCGGCAGCAGCATGACATTCAATCATATTCCAGGCGGCGCCGACGTCCTCTTCATGGACGGCCACGTCGAGTTCATCAAATACCCCGGCAGATTCCCACTCACACCGGAAGCCGTGCAATTGCTCAGCGAGCTGGAGGCAATACAGTAAAGGGGGTGATACTACGAAAGGTAGCGGGGACAACGTCATAGACCGCACCTGTCCGCACTGTGGCGCGTTCTTGTTCCGCGCCCCGGCGGGCGAAGCGCGACCCGCGATGTGCCCAAACTGCCAAGGGGTGTTGACCGATTCCGCGCCTGCGGCGCTGGAAAGTTCTCCGTCCATATCCCTAAGCAAGTACGGCGCTGGTCCGCGAATTGCCAGTATGGTCTTTGGCTGTCTTGCATGCTTCTTTGTCATCCTCTCCGTATTCGTGTCTATTCTGGGGGTGCTTGCGCGCGAACACCCTATAGGGCCGGATTTGTTTTACTTTGGCGTCGGTTGCGTGTGTGCGTTTGTCGCGTTGGCTATTGCGCTGCCGGAGGCGGAAAGTAGAGCAAGGGAGTCCAAAACGTTCTGGGCGCGTCTGCGGGCATATTCGGGAATCGTGTTCAGGCTGGCGCCCTTCGTGCTCTTGGCCGTACCGATTATTGTGTCCTGTTTCCAGGGGGCGCGCGAAAATCCTAATCGCAAGCGAGCTTTTTGCCAAAACAATCTCAAACAATTCGGCCTCGTGTTCAGGATGTTTGCAGGCGAGAAAATGGGCATGTATCCGCAACTTGCTGTGGAAACAGGGCGGCTCATGTTTGCGATTGAATCTAAACTCTACCCGGAATACCTCGCCGACCCAACCATATTCGTATGCCCGGATCAACCCGATGAGAAAGAACGGCTAAAGAAACTGGAAAGGCCCGAATCGCTGCGCGCGTCCGACGAGTTCAATCCCGATCCGAGACTGTTCATTATCGATGCCAGCTACGTCTACTTGGGATACGCCGTCACCAACGACTCCGAACTGCGCGCCTTCGCCGCCGCCTACAAAGATCGTATCGCGAAAGGCCTCCCCTTCGACATCGACCTCGACGTCCCGCCCGGAACCAGCACAGGAGGCGGTGACAAGATCCTCCGTCTCCGCGAAGGCGTTGAACGCATGTTCATCACCGACGCCAAAGACCCCAACGCCGCCGCCCGCGCACAGAGCAGAATCCCCATCATGTGGGACCGCTGCCGATTCGATCCGAATACAAAGCCCGAGAATTGGTTCAGCCACAAATCCGGCGCCAACGTGCTCTTCATGGACGGCCACGTCGAGTTCGTCAAGTACCAGGCAAAGTTCCCAGTGACTGGAGAAGCCTGCCGCGTTTTCAGCGAACTTGAAGCCTTGAAGCCCCAGTAATCGCCGGCAGCGGATCACCCCAACCGGAACGCAGCGAGAAGAGGGATGCCCAAAGTAGACGCGCCGTCCCGCCGCGTCAGCCTGAGCGCCGTAGTCTCATCCACTCGCCAGTGCTGCCCGTGAGATGATCACGCTCATACGTATCTCTGTCGATGCGCCCAGGATAGCCACCTCAATGTGTGGCTCTGCCAGCGCCCCGGCGACGCGGCGAGACGGCGCGTCTACTCTGGGCGCGACGGTATCATCCACCCGCCGCCACCTTTCCCCGCACCCGCGCCTGCCGTGCCAGATTTGCGTCCCGCCGGCGCCAACGTCCTCTTCCTAGACGGCCACGTCCAGTTCGTCAAGTATCCCGGCAAATTTCCCGTTGCCGAGGAGGCATGTCGTATACTCAGCAAACTGGATTCGAGTCGGTAACGGGAAAGACCAGATCAAGGTGCAAGGGCGGGCACGAGTTCGGTCGAGTAAATCGGGAGGAAGCGTTGAAATGAGGCCTTTAGTATGCCTAAACCTAGTCATCACCATGGCTTCGTCCATGACGCTGGGCGGGTGTATTGGAGTGGCTGATGGGTTTACACGCCTGAAACCGCTTATCGTAGAGGGCAAGGTGGAGGACCGCCATGGTGTACCGTCTCCCGGCAAGACGGTGTCCGTGATGGAGGTCCCACCATACGCCAACCAGAACACCATCACTGCGGCGCTCAACAACGAGAAACCAGAGCAATCAATCCAAACAACCGATGTGGAGGGCCGGTTCAGTCATACGTTTCCCGAACATCGCAAGCACTGCTCGTCCGCGGTAGTCGTGTTGGGGCCGGTATTCCTGTCTGTACCGCCGCAGAGTCGCAGGACCGATCGCGGTGTCCTGGTGCGTGCGCTGGACGAAAGTCAACACGTGGCATCCGCGCACCTGATTCTCGTGCATCGAAATGCGGCGCACGTTTGGGTCTGTGGAAACGAGGGTACGCCTCCAAGACGGCTCACGAAAACGCCCGGTGTCCAGCAAGCGGTCCGCGCATCCATTAAACGTGACGAACAGCAAGACACGCTTTCGCTGATTCTCAGCATTCCATAAGGACTCCTAAGCCTTCATCCACCGTGGAGGCATGTCGTATACTCAGCGAACTGTACAGTCTGCAACGCGCGAAGGAGTAAACGACATCATGTCCACCGCCCTCACCGTCTACATCGTCGCACACTCGGTCGACTCTGAGCGCGGCGGCGCCGCGCGATAGGTCGAGGCCAGGCGCAATTGTGGTCCGCCCGCGGGACGCTGTCTTCCTCAATTCGTATCTCGCCGGAATGGTTGAAATTGAAAGAATATGGGATGGAACGTGATAGTGGCTTCGCGTTCGTCGCGCGAATGCGCTATAGTTTTGCGTTAGGCAAGGGAGGTCCGGAGAGCAACCCGGTTTTTATCGGAGAAAGGGGCAAATCATGATCCGGTGCGAGTGTCCTCACTGTTCCCATGTATTGGTATTCGTGGATGAAGACGCCGGCCTCGTTTTGGCCTGCGCGCACTGCGGCGGCAACTTGACCGTTCCGCCCGCCGCGCCACCCGCGCCACCCGCTATCCCCATTCAGCCGCCGCCCATTCCCCAACGTCCGGTGAGAGTGGCCGCCCCGGCGCCACGAACCGGCTCTTCGCCCGTCGCGTGGGTTGTGGTCGGTTGCGGGGCTGCCGTGGCCTTCGTCGTAATCATCGGCATACTCGCGGCAATCCTTCTACCGGCTCTCGCGCGAGCCCGTGAAGCGGCGCGGCGCGCGAGCTGTCAGAACAATCTCAAGCAGATTGGGCTGGCATTCAAGATGCTGGAATCGGACGACAAGGAAGGCCGCTATCCGGAACTGTCACCGGCAAGAGGCCGCTTGGTATTCCGCAATGACGGCGAAAACATGCGGCCCGTGTATCCGGAGTACCTCAACGATTTCGCTGTCTTGACCTGTCCCAGCGACCCTAACGCCGATATGAGTCCGTCCATAGGCGCCCAAGCCGATGCGCAGAAACTCATCAACAACAGTGCCTATACCTATCTGGGCTACGTCATCACCAACGACGCGGAGCTGCAATCCTTCCTCAAGGCCTACTCGGATCGGCTCGCTAGCGGTCAGCCGTTCAATGCCGACCTTGACGTTCCGGGGGGAACGGGCACAGGCGGCGGCGATAAGATTCTACGATTGCGTGAAGGAATCGAAAAGCTGCTCCCTGCCGGCGCGGGAAAAAACGCCGAGGCGTATGCGGAAAGCGCGATCCCGATCATGTGGGACCGTATCGGCGGAAGCCTCGATGACTTCTATCACATCCCCGGTGGCATAAATGTGCTATATATGGATGGCCACGTTGAGTTCATTCGCTATCCCGGCAAATGGCCCGCGACCAAAAAAGCCATGGAATTATGGAGCAAGTTTGACCTGCTCGGTCCGGAAAAGGAGTAGTAGTCCCGCATGTCCACCGCCCTCACCGTCTACATCGTCGCCCACTCGGTCGTCTCCGACCTCAACAATGCCGCGGGTTGGGACAAGGCTCTGACGCGCTTGCGCTCCGCGCACGCCGACTCCGTCGTCCTCGAATCGTATCGCGGCGGGATGGTCGTGGACGAAGCGGTACTCCGCGTGGCGCGGGACCGGTTCAACGCCGAGGGCTTCCGCACGCTCGGCGGGTTGATGCCGGTCTGGGGCGAGGGCTTCGGCAAACGCGGGGTGGGCGTCGAGACGCAGATGCCGTTCTTTTGCTATTCGTCCGAGGACACCGTATCCGCAATCGAACGCGAGATTCGGAAGCTGTCGCGCCTGTTCGATCAGGTCGTCATCGACGACGCGTTCATGACCTCGTGCCGGTGCGCGGACTGCGAGAAGGCCCGTAACGGCCAGAACCGCGGCGCGTTCCGCCGTACGTTGCTCACCAAAGTCTCCGAGCGCTGGGTCCGCGCGGCGCATGAGGAGAAACCCAAGGTCCAACTCACCGTCAAATTCCCGCAGACCTACGACCGCTACCACCTCTACGGCTACGACCCGGAACGTTTCCCGGCGATTTTCGACAAGGTGTGGGTGGGCACGGAAACGCGCAACCCCAACACCCCCAAGTTCGGCTACACCGAACCCTACCAGGGCTATTTCAATTCGCGGTGGATGCGCGCCTGCGCTGGGGACAAGTTCGAAGGCGCGTGGATCGACTACATCGAATGTGACAAGCAGCAGTTCTACGATCAGGCGGTCACGTCGCACCTCGGCGGCGCCACGAACCTTACGCTCTTCTGTTACGGTGACGCGCTGTTCACCGGCACGCTGGTCTCGCGCATGACAGCGGGCTTGCCGGGTTTGCGCAAGCTGAGCGACGCCGCAATCGAACCGTGGGGCGTTCATGTCATCAAACCCGCCACCAGCGAGGGCAGCGGAGACCTCTTCATCTACGACGACTTCGGCATGATGGGCATCCCCTGCGTGCCCGCGACGCGTCTCGACAAGAACATGCGCAGCGCCATCGTGCCGGCGCAAGGCATGTCCGACCCGAACATGGGCAAAGCCATCGCTGACGCCATCGCATCCGGCGGCCAAGTTATCGTGACGCACGCGGCCTTGGCGCACGCCACGGACGCCGCATTGCTGGCGCTCTTCGGTTACTCCCCCGCCACCGCCGCCACGGCGCGCACCATCGCGCACGCCTTTGAGGTCGACGGGAAAAAGATCGAGTTGGCGAAGCCGTTCCACGTCCCTGGAACTCTCGAACCCGGCCCAACAACGAAGACTCTCGCGTGGGTCACCTGCGGAACCTGGGACAATCTGCGCATCCCGTTCATCACCGTGAAGGAGCATCCCGGCGGAGGCAAAGCGATCGTCTGGAATCTCGGCACGTTCGGCCAAGACGCCTACACGATCGACGAGAGCCTTTGCGTTCCGGTGAAAAGCGAGCTGCTCACCCTGCCCGCCCCCGTCATCGCGCTACTTCGCAACACCGCCCTTGCGCCGCTCGGCCTCGCCATCGACGCGCCCCCGCGCGTCGCAACGTATCTGTTCGCGAAACATGCGGTCTTCGTAAACTACACCGCCGCCCCGGCAGAAGTGCGCACAACAGGACTCGGGTTAGTTCCCGAAACGCTCACGTCCGACAGGTCTGACCCGTCAGACAAGTCAGACAGGTCCGAGTTCGATGGAACCATCCTGCGTCTCCCCGCCGGAAGTTACGCGATGATGGACAGCAAGCCGGCGCGATGAGAATGGGCTCCTCCTACGCCTTCGGCGCCAGCGCCTCCGCGGGCCACGCAAGGTTGATGCCCTGCTGTTGCAGCGACTGCTGGAAGTCCCTCAACAACCCCGGCGTGTCGCGCACCGCTCGCGGAACGGCGTTCCGCTCCAGACAAAACGCCGCCAGGGCCCCCGCTGACTCGCCGATGTTCCACTCGACCGGGTGCAAGCGGTAGCAGCCGTTGGTGATGTGCGTCACACCCAGGTTCTTGCACGCGGGCAACAGGTTCTCGATACGTTGCGGAATCAGCGCGCCCAACGGAATCTGAAACGGCGTCGAGTCAACATCAATGTAATTGTCGCCGCCCGTGCTCGGGTGCAAATCGATCCGGTAGTAGCCGATACCCACCGAATCCGGAAATAGCTCAGCCACGACCTCCTTCGCGGGCTTCCCTGTGATCTGCGCGCGCGCGTCGCGGCCGACGTGTTGTTCGAGCACGGTGAATTCCGCCTTGATGCGCCGCGACTCGCGGATGTACGGAGCCTTGGCCAAGCCGTCCTTCGTGTCCACCACGTCCTTGCGCAACCGCAACCCCGGCCACCCTGGCTTGCCATCCAGCCGCGGCGCCTCGGTCTGCATCCAATACAGCCACGACAGGCTGAGTTGCTTCGCGCCGTCAAGATGCCGCTTCACATCGTCTTCCGGCGCCACGCACACGTTTCCGAGCCAGTAGTCTATTTGCGGCCAATTCACCAGCGTAATATCGCTCTTGTAAGCGCCTTCCACAAAGTTGGCCCGGTCCAGAATGCGCCGGAAATTCCACGCGCCCATTTCCTTGGCCGTCTTGCCGAGCGGATCAAACGCGCGGGCATTCGGCTTCAGCGTTACCGGGTGCGTGTACTGCCAATCGAGCAATCGTCCCGGCCACGGCGGATTCAGCTTCGGCGTGTAAGACTTCCAGAAGTCGTAGTCCTTCGGCTTCTCGATGGTGTGGTCCTCGCCCTCAAGATAGTCCATCGCAAAGCACCACGAGATCGCTTGCATGTTGTGCGGCTGCGCCTCGGCGGCTGCGTGCAACTCGCCCGTCTGCGCCTTCGACTCCGCGCCCGAGACGTATTCCGCGCGCGCCATCGGAAGCAAGTCGCCCAGCTCGGTCGCATCGAGGAAGAACGCCCCCTCGAGCGTTTCCTCGGCGCCGGACTCCAAATCGCGCACATGCACCGCCTTCACGTGATCACCTGCGAAGTCCACGCTCACCGCCTTGGTCCGCAGCCGCAGCGTGATGTGTCCGCTCTGGATGTACGGCGCGAGCATCTCCTGCAACGCCGCCACCGATACGCGCGGCTCGTGGCAGATCGCCGAAACGCCGCCATTGCCGGGATTCAGCCGCTCGCGAGCGCGGGCCTCATTCGTCATGGGGTAGTTCTTCCGGTAATAGGCCCGGATACGGTCGCGATACTGCCGGTACAAGCGCGTACCGCCATAGGTCTCAATCCATGGGTTCTCATCGGGCGGCACCGCCTGGACCGTGGACTGTCCGCCGATCCAATCCGTCTCTTCGGTCAAAATGACCTTTCGCCCGCGCACCGCCGCGCTCAGCGCCGCCGCGCAGCCCCCCAGCCCGCCGCCAATGATTATCACGCTGCTTCCATCCGCGGTATCGCGCTTGCTCACCGTCTTGACCTCCGCTCCCACCGCGCTTAATCCTGCTGCGGCCAATCCAAGTCCCTGCAACAGAAATGTCCGCCGCTCCATCTTGTCAAACCCTCCGAGTCCACCAACGAGAATTGCGTTTACAGCGCCCGCGGAAGATCCGCGGAGTTCAGAACTGATGATAGACCGAGTATCCGCTCGTAACAAGCGACAATGCCGGCGAGACATGTGCGCAAGGTGGCGGCGGGTGTTCGAGCCAGTCTTGCCCAAAGTAGATAGTGTGTCTCGCCGCGCCAGCCTGGGCGTGGCAACTCACCCGTCACCAACAACCCGCCATAGGCGAGGTCGCTCATAGTAGACGCGGCGGGACGCCGCGCCTACATTGGACAAGCCCGGCTTGACGGGGTGCGACGTTTGCGAAACCGCCCTGGTTTGTGGATGCGATCGCCCGGGACTCTACCTATTCTTGCGGCAGTTTAGACGCGTTCGCCTTGACCCGCTAACACGTCTCTAACAATTCCGCGGCATCCTATGTGCTACTATGGAGGGGGAACACACGTAAGGTGTTCAGTCATGGCCGGAAAGCACATCCTTGTCGTAGACGACGAGGCAGACATACTTGAACTGGTTCGTTACAACTTGGACAAGGCAAAATTCACGTGTACCTGTGAGACAACAGGCAACGGCGCCGTCACGACCGCGCGATCGGTCCTGCCCGATCTCATCGTCCTCGATCTGATGCTGCCCGGGCGCTACGGGCTGGAGGTTTGCTCGATCCTAAAAGACGATTCGAAGACGCGGCATATCCCCATCGTCATGCTCACCGCCAAAGGCTCCGAAGGCGATATTGTGCGGGGACTCGAAGCCGGCGCGGACGACTACATCACCAAACCGTTTAGTCCCAAGGTCCTCGTCGCGCGCATCGGAGCCGTCTTGCGGCGCCAGCCCAAGAACGCCGCCGGGGAAGACGACGCAATTCGCGCGCACGGCATCGTGATTCATCCCGGACGACATGAAGTGCTTATCGAAGGCCAGACCCTCGAGTTGACTCCGACCGAATTCCGAACGCTGTATTTCCTCGCGCGCCGGCCCGGATGGGTGTTTACCCGATCCCAGGTGGTGGACGCCGTGCATGGGGCGGGCCACCCTGTCACTGATCGATCCGTAGACGTTCAAATTGTCGGCCTGCGCAGGAAATTGGGATCGTGCGAAGACTGCATTGAAACGGTCCGCGGAATCGGCTATCGGTTCCGGGAGTAGCCTGTGGCCCACCGGACACTGCTCACCAAAATTCTCCTGCCCTTCCTTGCGATTATTCTCATCGCCCTGATCGGCGCCGCGTGGGAAGCCACGACGTCGATGCGCCGGTTCCACCGCCAGGAGATCGCGGCCTCGCTCGAAGTGCGCGCTCGGGAATTCCAACACCAGCTCTCCGGAAAGTTCGACAAGAAGTTCGCGCCGGAAGTGGATGCGTTCTGCAAAGATTGGGGCGCGCTTTCCGAAACCCGGCTCACGGTCATTCTGCCTGCCGGCGAAGTCATTGGCGATACCGAGGAAATCCCGGCCAGGATGGATAACCACGCGGACCGGCCCGAAGTGAAGGAAGCCTTGGCCGGGCGGGTCGGCGCTGCAATCCGTTACAGCCATACGCTGCACAGCGACCGCATCTACGTGGCGCTGCCGGTGTATGAATCCGGCGCGCTAGCCTGTGTGATGCGTACCAGCGCGTCGCTCGAATCCGTAGACCGCGCGTTGGGTGAGGTCTACGCCCGCATCGCCCTGGGAAGCGCCATCGCGGCGCTGCTCGCCGCGCTGGTAAGCGCCGCCTTGGCGCGTAAGTATGCCCGGCCCTTGCGGGAAATGGTCAAGGGAACCGCCCGCTTCGCGCGCGGTCAGTTCGATCAACGCCTGGCCGTACCGGATTCGATGGAGCTCGCGGAACTCGCCACCGGTTTGAATTCGATGGCCCTTCAATTGCACGACCGCATCCAGACCGTCCACCGCCAACGCAACGAACTCGACGCCGTCCTCTCCAGTATGACCGAGGGTGTCGTCGCCGTGGACGGCGCGGAGCGGATAATAAGTCTCAACAGAGCGGCCAGCCATCTCTTCGGCGTAACGCCGGAAGCCGCTCGAGGACGCGACCTGCGCGAGGTCATACGAAACCCCCGGCTTCAAGAAATCGTCAAACGCATGCTCGCGAGCCATGAACCGTTCGAGGACGAAATCGTGCTCGGCGGCGCCGTCGAGCGTCACCTTCTCGCATCCCTGTCCGGCCTCCGTGACGAGTCAGGTCGCGAAATGGGCGCCTTGCTCGTCCTGCAAGACGTCACCGAATTGCGGCGCCTCGAACGGGCGCGCAGCGATTTCGTCGCCAATGTTTCCCACGAAATCCGCACCCCCGTAACCTCGATCAAAGGTTACGCCGAAACGCTGCTCAACGAATCAAACACGGACCCCGAAACGCTTACCCGCTTCTTGGAGATCATCGCCCGCCAAGCCGACCGCCTTTCCGCGTTGGTGGACGACATCTTGTCTCTGGCCGCTCTCGAACGTTCTGAGGCCGCGAAGGATGTGCCTTTCGAGCGCGTCGGCCTTCAAGGTCTTATCGAGGCCGCCGTCCACGTGTGTACGCCTCAAGCCACCGTGAAGAACACGGCCATCGCGGCGAACTGCGAAGCCGATCTGGCCGTGATGGGAAATTCAACGCTGCTCGAGCAGGCCCTCGTCAATCTGCTCGACAACGCGGTCAAGTACAGCAACCCGGACAGCACTGTCACTATCGAAGCCAATCGAGCCGGCCAGGACGCGCAGATTCGCGTCCGTGATTTCGGCCAAGGCATCGCCTCCGATCACCTGCCGCGCATCTTCGAACGGTTTTACCGGGTCGACCGCGCCCGCAGCCGCACACTCGGCGGGACCGGCCCGGGTCTCGCCATCGTCAAGCACATCGTGTCGCTTCACGACGGACGAATCACCGTGGAAAGCGCGCTCGGCAAAGGCAGTTGCTTCACAATTCACTTGCCCGCCGCCGATTGGGCGGAAGGTCGCCCCCGCCGCTAACCAATTCTTAACCATTCCCTAACATTCGGCCGGTATCCTTATCGTGCTGCGGAACAAATACGACTTCGCGGGGACGCAGAGACTCTGACTGAGTCTGGCCAAATGGCCCGCTATCTGGCGCTACGCGCCGAGGAGAAAACAAAATGCGAACAATCACAGTGCTGGCAGTCGCCGCTGTAGTTCTAGCCACATTGACCAGCGGCTGCGGCCCATCCAATCAACCCAAGAACGCCGCACCGGGACAGCCCCAACACATCACGATTAAGGGATCGGATACCATGGTGCAGTTGGTGACGGCCTGGGTGGAGTCCTATATGAAGACAAACCCCAGCGCGGACATTTCGGTGACCGGCGGCGGATCGGGCACCGGTATTTCCGCGCTCCTGAACAAGACGACCGACATCTGCTCATCCTCGCGCGAAATGAGCGAGAAAGAAATAACACAGGCCACCCAAAATGGAGTCAAGCTGCGCCAGGTGGACGTCGCGCGCGACGGCCTGGCCGTAATTGTCAATCCGGCCAACCCGCTCAACGAACTGACCCTGGAACAACTTGGCAAGATTTATACCGGCGCCAGCGCCCAATGGAAGGACCTCGGCGGCCCGGACGGCGAGATTATTGTGCTATCCCGCGAATCCAGTTCCGGAACCTATGTCTTCTTCCAGGAACATGTGCTGAAGAAACAGGACTACTCTCCCAAAGCGCGGTTGTTGCCAACCACGTCCGCCATCGTGCAGTCCGTAGGAGACGACGCCCTCGCCATCGGCTATGTGGGACTGGGATACGCTGCTGAAGCCGGCGCCAAGGTGAAGGTCCTGTCCATCAAAGCGGATGCGGCTGCGCCGGGCGTAGTACCGTCCGAAAAGGCGGTGCTTGACGGCTCCTATTCGATCGCCCGCCCCCTCTACTTCTACGTGAACGATCCGGCGAACAAGACCATCGACACGTTCATTCAGTTCTGCCTGGGCGCTGGCGGCCAGAAGATTGTGCGCGAAATCGGCTACGTGCCCGTGAAATAGATGCGTCGAAGGCGTTTGATCGAAGGCAGTGTCAAGGCGTTACTCATGGGCGCGAGCTCTATGAGTATCGTCGTGGTCGCGCTGATCTTTCTGTTCTTGTTTCGCGAATCCGCGCCGTTCGTCCGCGATCCGGGGATCTCGAGCCTGGCCGGTTCTCGGTGGGTCCCGGTTTCGTTCACCAAACAACTTTTTGGGATCGGCCCCCTGGTAACGGGAAGCGCCCTGGTTACGCTTCTCGCGACCTTGGTAGCCTTGCCTTTCGGAGTATGCAGCGCCATCTACATCGCCGAGTTTGCGGGCCCGTTCGAGCGCGAGATTCTCAAGCCCTTCATCGAACTCCTGGCGGCGATTCCGTCCGTGGTGCTTGGCTTCTTCGGCCTGGCGATTGTCGCCCCGCTGGTGAAGTCCGGGTTTGGCCTCTCCAGCGGCTTGACCGCCCTCACCGGCGCGCTGGTTCTCGCGCTCATGGCCATTCCCACCATCATCTCCATTTCCGAAGACGCCATTCGCAATGTGCCGCGATCCTACCGCGAGGCCTCGATTGCCCTGGGCGCGAGCGAGGTGCAAACCGTGATGCGCGTCACGACGCCCGCCGCGCTCTCGGGCATCTTCGCCGCCGTAACACTCGGGATGGGGCGCGTCATCGGCGAAACGATGGCCGTACTCATGGTCACCGGAAACGCGGCCATTATGAGCCTCTCACCTTTTGACCCGGCGCGCACCATGACCGCCACCATCGCCGCGGAAATGGGCGAAGTCACCTACGGCAGCGAGCATTATCAGGCCCTCTTCTGCGTGGGACTCATTCTGCTATCCGCGACATTCGCGCTCAACCTCGCCGCACAACGCGTGCTTGCGCGGCATACGAGGAACGGATGATGCCCAAACGGCGCGGAGACATAGCCGTCTATTGGACCCTGCGGCTCATTGCGTACGCCGTGGTCTTGATTGTGGCCTCGATCATCGTCGAAATTGTCTGGAAAGGCGCGCCCGCGTTGAGCTGGGCGTTCGTCTCGCAAGCGCCGCGCCGCGGTGGAGCTGAAGGCGGAATCTTTCCCGCCATCGTGGGCACGTTCTACCTGGTTATCGGCACCATTGCGCTCGCGCTTCCGCTGGGCATGGCCAGCGCCCTCTATCTTTCCGAATACGCCAAGCAGGGCCCGTTCACGCGGCTCATCCGCCTGGCCATCACCACGCTCGCGGGAGTGCCGTCAATTGTATTCGGTTTGTTCGGACTGGGACTCTTCGTGCTGTTCTTTCACTTTGGCTCGAGCATACTCGCCGGCAGCCTGACACTTGCCTGTATGATCCTTCCAACCATTATCGTCGCCAGCGAAGAGGCCCTCCGCGCAGTCCCACAGTCTCTGCGCGAAAGCAGCCTCGCGCTCGGCGCCGGGAAATGGCAGACCATCCGCACCAACGTCTTGCCCTACGCCATCCCGGGTATGGTCACCGGCGGAATCTT
The DNA here is from genome assembly GCA_016215105.1 of Candidatus Hydrogenedentota bacterium. Classification (GTDB taxonomy): domain Bacteria; phylum Hydrogenedentota; class Hydrogenedentia; order Hydrogenedentales; family SLHB01; genus JACRLJ01. Next base: position 71,785 of record JACRLJ010000009.1, on the reverse strand, counting down.
GGGCATTGGCCGCGCCGCCGGCGAAACCGCCCCAATCCTGCTCACCGCCGCCGCCTTCTATCTACCGAAGCTGCCCAACTCCGTATTCGATCAGTGCATGGCGCTCCCGTATCACCTGTATATGCTTGCTACGCAGTTTCCCTCGGCGGAGAAAGTCCGGCCAATGCAATACGGCACGGCGCTCGTACTGCTTCTCCTGGTCCTCGGCGTGAATCTCGGAGCAATCGTCCTTCGCGTTCACTTTAGGAAGAAATACAAATGGTAACCCAGCCAACCACGGACGAAATGGCGTTTCCCATGAAAGTCGTCGCCAAAGACGTCAATTTCTATTACGGCGCCACCCAAGCGCTGTTCGATGTCTCGCTCGACATCATGTCGCAGCGCGTGACGGCCCTTATCGGACCCTCCGGTTGCGGCAAGTCTACATTTCTGCGTACCCTCAATCGCATGAACGACATCATTGATGGCGCGCGTATCGAAGGCACGATCACCCTCGACGGACGGGAGATCTACGACAACAGCGTGGATGTCGTCGAGCTGCGCCGGCGCGTGGGAATGGTATTCCAGAAATCCAACCCGTTTCCCAAATCGGTTTTCGACAACGTGGCCTACGGCGCCCGAATCTTCGGCATAAAAGACCGTGCGCAATTGACCGAAATCGTCGAACGAAGTTTGACTCGCGCCGGTCTGTGGGACGAGGTGAAGGATCGACTGAACCACAGCGCCCTCGGGCTGTCGGGCGGGCAACAGCAGCGAATGTGTATCGCGCGGGCGCTCGCCGTGGATCCGGAAATACTCTTAATGGACGAGCCAGCCTCCGCGCTCGATCCGCGCTCCACCGCGCGCATCGAGGACTTGATCGGCGAGTTGCGCGGCAATTACACCATCGTGATCGTGACCCACAATATGCAGCAGGCCGCGCGCGTATCGGATTTCACCGCGTTCTTTTGCGATGGCAAGATCGTCGAATTTGGCAGCACCGAGCATATATTCACCAACCCCGCGCAGAAGCAGACCGAAGACTACATCACCGGCCGATTCGGCTAGTGCGCAAGACAGGATCATTATGTCCATTCACCTGCAAAAAGAAATCGAACGCCTCAAGAAGAACCTCCTCGCCCTCAGCGCCATTGTCGAAGATTCGGTGTATCGCGCCGTCAAGTCGCTAAAGGAGCGCGACGAGGCCCTGGCCCGCGCCGTCATCTCCGGGGACAACGATATCGACTTGCAGGAAGTCGAGATCGAGGAAGAGTGTCAGAAGATCCTTGCCCTTCACCAACCCGTTGCGTACGATCTGCGTTTTATCATCGCAATTCTGAAAATCAACGCCGAACTCGAGCGCATCGGCGACGCGACCGTCAGTATCGCCGAACGCGTCCTCCTGCTGGTTACCGAGGACCAGGTGGATGCGCCGTTCGACTTTGCCGCGATGGCCCAAAAAGCCCAACAGATGCTGCACAAGAGTCTCGACGCGCTAATCAGTCTCGATGCCGGCTTGGCCTACGACGTCATCACCGCGGATAACGAAGTAGACGCGATCAATCGCGAAATGTATGGCCAGATCGAAGAATGTATACGGCGCGACTCGGGCCGCGTCAATAGCTTCATTCACCTGATGGGGGTGTCGCGTCACATCGAGCGGATTGCCGACCACGCCTCGAATATCGCCGAAGATGTGATCTACCTGGTCGAGGGAAGGATCCTGCGCCACCACATCGGAGAATACCGGCGTCCGGAACCGGGCTCCGAGTAATCGAAGCTCGAGCGCCGCGTCTTTCGGCCAGGCGTCAGCGTCCTGGTCTTGCATTGCAAATCGGCGTCCGATAGACTTCCGATTGGCTTGGCGGCGCGCCGATTCCAGATTGTTCGCGGCCCGCCGAGTGTACGGAGCCGGCAACCGCCGGGGCTGAAACCAGGTATAGCGAGGTGTTCATTCGTTTGCAGATCAGGCCGCTGTACCGCGCAAGCGCGGCAATCACACTGCTACTTCTCGTTCATCTCTGTGACGCATCGCTGTACCCCGCCTTCGGGGATGAGCGCGGCAATGCCACGCCAGCCGCCGCGGTAGACGCGAACGAAATCACGGGCCGTTTGGCCGCGCTGACTCCGAAGTACCCCGCCCCGCCCGCGGGAATCCTGTCCCTGCGCGACGAATACCCGCTGCCGTTGGCGTTGCTGGGTGTGGATTTGGCGCAGGACGGTCTCGCGGACGCCGCTGGCTTGCCGGTCCTAACCGGCAGGCGCCCCCTCACCGTTACGGCGTATTGGACGCCGCGCGCCACAGTCCGCCGCACGGTGGATATCGAAATCCGCCTGACGTCCGCAAACCCACTCATCAGCCGTTCCCAAAAGCTGGTGGCAGGCCCCACGGACGCGCCGGAGTGGAGCGCCGGGTCCGTGTATCGACAGCAATACACTATCGATCTGGACAAGATTCCACAGGCCTTCAGCGGAAAGGGGGCGCTCATTATCGCTGTCAGCCCGCGCCCAGGCCCAAATCCCCAATACTTTCCCCTGCAAAGCATTCCATTCTCGCTAGAGACACGAATCACGAAGTCGTCCGTCGCCCCGGAAGCGCTGCGTGCCGCGTTCGGCGAAGGGTTCCATGACTTGGGTATGGACTTCATCCTGGGCAGTGACGCCAGCCATACCGTGATGCTCGAGCCGGCCCTGCGGGACCGTCTCGCGGCGCTTGGGGTTGTGTCCGCGTTTGGCTACGGAGGAATCTCTCAAGGCACGCCGGTGTGCAATATCGTTTTCACAGATGAAAACGGCCAAACTGCCCAGGCAGCCGTCGTGTGCGGCGTGGACACCGCCCGGGCGGATTACGATTTCGCGTCGCCCGAGAAAGCGAATCACAAGAAAGCTCCGATCGTCGAGTCCGGTGAGGCGGTTGACTTCAACACCGAGGGCCGCGCGTTCCGGCGGCATAAGTACGGCGCTACGATTCCAGTTCCGAAAGGCCTGGGACGTGTCGTTTCGCTGCAGTTCCGCGGGATGACTGACCGTATCTACGAAGTGTACGACGTAGTACTACTGTACGGCGAGGTCGTGAAGTGATAACCCGCGCAGGGGCGGGCGTCCTGGCTGTATCGCCGGTCCTCCTGCTTGCCGCGGCGATTGGCGCGTTGCGCGCCTCGGGTCAAGAGCCGAGGCCAAACCCAATCACGGTCCAGGACTCCCAAACCGGCCAGTTGGTAACCGTGACTCCGTCGTTTTCCTTGGCCACACGAAACCTGTCGGTGAATCCTGCGATTGTCCCCCCGCCGCTCACCGCCGTCGGATACGACATCGAAACCGGCGATGGCGCCAGACAATCGAACATCGGTGAAGTACAGGAAAGCACGCCATTCAAACTAATCGTCTATTGGACGGTTACTCCTCCGAACCCCGCGCGCGCGGATGTCGTCCTGCGCATCGCCGGCTCCGGACCCGTGCTCGAGCAGGCGTACTCCGTTGACACGTCCGGGTGGAAGACGGGCGGCGCATACCGGACCACGCTCGACTACGCGGGCAAAGGCAGCCGGTATGCGGGAAACGCCACTATGGCGCTTGTCCTGAAGCCGGCAACGCCGGGCGCCCCCGATATCGATATTCTAAAGGAGGCAATTACAATTCGGCCGCTCAGGACCCAATCGACGCTGACCGGCGAACAGATTCACGCCACGTTCGGCGAGGACGCCGTCCGGCTGAACGTTGCATTGCGGCTCGGCATCGGCGCCAGAGTCGAAATCCCAATTGAAGCCCAGCCGCGTGAGTTCGCCGGAATCGGCGTTGTGTCGGCGGCAGGCTACTCCACCAAGTTTGACGTGGGCTCGGACGTGCTGCGCTTGAGTTTCACCACCGAGGCCGGTCAGCGCGATTCCGTCTCTCTCCTGTACGGAAAGGGAACGCTTCTCAGTGAAGCAGAACCTGCCACGTCTTCAGCGGACGCCGCCATCAGCGTCGAGCGATTCTCGCCGGGAGAAAACCCCCGCCCCCCAACGGCCGGCCATTCGTATGTAGGCCGCTTGCGATTTGTCCGGCCCCAGAAAATTCGCTCACTCGAACTCGAGTACCTTCCGTCCACCGGGGTCCTCGATATCGCGGATATTGTCCTGCTCGCAGACGCTCCAGTGCCGGAAGTTGAAGGAAACTCTACGCGGCGCCCCGCCCCTTAATGACCGCCTGAAAGGTCCGCATCAGGATGCGGAAGTCTTCAAAATTGGACCACGAGTCTATGTATTGTAGGTCGAGCTCGACCCATTCCTTGAACGAAACGTCGCTGCGTCCGCTGATCTGCCACAGACCGGTCATGCCCGGCTTGACGCTCAGGCGCCGCCGCTGATCCCATGAGTATTTTTCCACTTCCGCGGGAATCGGTGGCCGCGGGCCCACCAGGCTCATCTGGCCCCGCCACACGTTAATGAGTTGCGGAAACTCATCAATGCTATACTTTCGAATGAACCCGCCGATGCGCGTGATGCGCGGATCGTTGCGAATCTTGAAGACCGGACCGTCCGCCTCGTTCATCGCTTCGAGTTCTTTCTGCCGGGCTTCCGCGTTTACCACCATCGATCGGAACTTGATCATCTTGAACCGGCGCTGGTTGAGGCCGACGCGCTCTTGAAGAAAAAAGACCGGACCGGGCGACTCCAATTTGATGAGCAACGCGATCATCAGAAACACGGGGCTCCCCGCCACCAAGAGAGTCGAGGAAACCGCCAAATCGATGAAGCGCTTGACCGTAAGCTGCGCCTGCGCTTCCGGCACCGCGGATAGCGAAAGCACCGGCACGTCCTCGAAGTGGCGCACCGTGCTCGTCGCAATGCGCAACGGAAACAAGTCCGCGATCATGCGCACGGGAACGCCAATACCTTCGCACAGATACGCCATGCTCTGGATCGTCTCGTAATGGGAGCGAACCGGAAGGGTGATGTACACTTCATCAATCACTTTGCTCACTAACAACTCTTCGAGCTTCTGGAAATTCCCTGCGTAGGTCACCTGCATCCCCTCGAACAACTTCATGCGCTCCGGATCATCGTCCAATATGCCGGCCACATGGAACCCGTACCGCGCCCGGTGCAGTATGATGTCGAGAAGGTGACGCGACCGCTCGTTACAGCCCACCACCAAGATTTGCCGGTAGTTGAACCCCTTGGTACGAAGGCTCCACAACGCCAGCCGCATCATGAGCCGGAAGCACACGAGCGAGACCAATGTCGCGGCGCCATAGTAAGCGATAAAGACGCGTTCCATGTGCTGCGTGAACCACAACACCAGCAACACGCTGAACACCAGCGCGATCACCGCGGTCTTGAGCACCGCGATCAGTTGCGAACGCAGCGTGTCTTCGCGGTGAGACATGAAGAGGCGCTGATCGACGGCGAACACGCACCAAACCAGCACGTACATGACAAAGTAGGAAAGGTGCTCGCGAAACGACACGATGAAAACAGCGGGGTCCGCCCCGACAAGGGCATACACCGCCGCGCAATACGCCAGCAAAATACACAGACTGTCAAAAATGGCCAGCGCCAGCGTCAGCGCCGCGGCGTTTCTTTTTAGAAATGGCATCTAACCCGCTTCTTATCCGTTCGTACTAGTATTACCCCGAGCGCCACCCTAGCGGCGGCGATACTCGCATTCTTAGTTTCTGCGCAAAACACCTCGATTGTCAAGCAATTACCATTGGCCGCGCATACCTCCCTCTGCCAATAGCCGCCACATTATAGCACAGTTTGACCCCTTTTGCGGGGGTTGACCCCCCGGGTTCGCGCCTCACTGGCAAGGTATCGCCACGAAGGCAGGCCGCGAACGCTTGGCGCATCTGAGGCAGTCACACCTCAAATCGGTCTCGGCGCTACCCGGCCGAAGAGACCGTCTCATGACTTCCGGCATCCCCATAACACATTGATTTCCTTTGCCTTTCAATGCTAGCATCCCCGGTTGTCCGTGTCTTCCCGGCGGCGGCATGCGTCTTGCTCTGCTGCCGATGGCCAACTGTTCCCGGCTGCAAATTCTTCGAGAGATCGAGACCGGTTGGCGGAAGACCGCAGCAGGGAGCGCTGCACAAAGGGGAGCGGCCGACCGAAGCGCTTCTCGACTACGGGTCTCGTTTGGATGCCGTCGAGTCGCTAGTTTCGTAGTGAGATCACTGGAGCGGAATAGCCGTAACCTTAGATTCTTGGGTATGACTTCGTTGCCATCAACATCTACGCAAATCGCGCAGGCGGCGCCGGCAATGAAGCTAAATGGAGGGCTGTGTAGGAGATGAACCATGATTAAGGCAAACAAGCTAACGATGCATTATGGCCCCGTGGTCGCATTGCGGGATGTGTCGTTCGAGGTCAAGAAGGGCGAAATTGTCGGCCTTCTTGGACCCAACGGAGCCGGCAAATCAACCACGATGAAAATCCTGACCACCTACCTGTATCCCACGAAGGGGACAGCGCAGGTCGGCGGGGTGGACGTGCTCGAGAATCCCCTCGGCGTCCGTAAGATTATCGGCTACCTGCCGGAAATCCTTCCGCTCTATATGGACATGGAAGTCCGCGCTTACCTCAATTTCGTGGGCAAGGCCCGCGGGCTAAGCGGGGCGCGCCTTCGCGAACGCAGCGAACTTGTCATCGAAGAGTGCGGACTGAGGCCCATGTACCGCAAGATCGTCCGCGAACTCTCCAAAGGCTACAAGCAGCGCACCGGCCTGGCCCAGGCGCTCATCCACGATCCGGACATCATCATCCTCGACGAACCCACTTCGGGCCTTGACCCGCACCAAATCGTCGAGATCCGACAACTCATCCGCAATCTGGCCCACGGCAAGACCGTCATCCTCTCGACACATATTCTGCAAGAGGTCGAGGCCACCGCGGACCGCATCGTGATCATCAACCGTGGCCGCATCGTCGGCGACGGGACCATCGAAGAGCTTCGCACCCGCGCCAAGAAGTTCGACCGGACACAGGTGTCCGTAGCTGGAGCGCGCGCCGAAGTCGAGCGGCTGCTGTCCGGGTTAGACGGCGCGAAAAAAGTCGAGTTCCTGAACGAGACCAATGGCTACGTATCCTTTGTAATTCACGGCGCCATCGGCGCGCCCATCTGGAAGGAAGTTGGCAGCCTCGCCCGAACCAAGAATTGGGAATTGCGCGAGCTGAGCAACAAGCCACTCACGCTGGAGGAAACATTCTTGACCTTGACGGAGCCGGCCGCGAGCCAGTCCGGTAAAGAAGGAGGCTCGCAATGAAGAACATTCTGACGATTCTGCGGCGCGATCTCGCCGCCTATTACACCTCGCCAATCGGCTACATCTTCATGATCGTGTTCCTGCTGGTCAGCGTGGGACTGTACATCACGTCCTTCTTCACGTTCCCGATGGCGGACATGCGGAACTTCTTCAGCAATCTGCCCATCCTGTTGTGCGTGTTCATCCCCGCCGTAACCATGCGGGTTTGGGCCGAGGAACGCAAGGAAAACACCTGGGAAATGCTCTTGACCTTCCCGATGAAGGCCCGCGAACTTGTCCTGGGAAAATTCCTCGCGTGTCTTGTGTTTTACATTCTCACACTCGCGTCGACCATTACAGTGCCGATCATGCTCAAGGTGCTCGGACGCCCGGATACCGGAGCCATGTTTGGCGGCTACTTGGGCGCATTCCTCATGGGCGCATTCTTCCTGTCCATCGGGATCTTCTTTTCCGCATTCTGCCGCGACCAGATCGTCGCCTTCGTCGTAACGTTGCTGGCGTGCTTTGCGCTGTTTCTGCTCGGCACCAACTTCATTGCGTCAGCCGTTGACGGCGCCATTCCCGGCTTGGGATCGAATCTCTCCCGCCTGCTGGGCGTCATCAGCCATTTCGACGCCTTCACACGCGGCGTAGTCGAACTCGCGGACCTCGTTTATTTCATCGCGTGGACGGTGATCTTTCTGGCGCTGAACATCATGTTCATCGAGGGCCGGAGCCGTAAAGGCGCCAAGGTCGCCTACGCGACCGCCCTGGCGTTGTGTTTCGCCATCGGAATGGCGTTCAACTGGCTCGCCAGCGGTCAAAGCTTCGGACGCTTCGATCTCACCCAAGACAAAATCTACACCATCTCAGACGCTTCAAAGGATATCCTTTCGAAGCTGGACACTCCCGTTCAAGTCAAAATCTACATCACACCCAAAGACAAAATGCCCACGGGTATGACGCAATTGGAGCAGGACATCTCCGACAAGCTCGACGATCTGAAGATTGCGTCGGGCGGCAAGCTCGCCTTCACCCCTGTCCATCTCGAAGCCGCCAATATCATGGCCGAGCAAGAAAAGATGATGAAAGATAAAGACGCGGACAAGGACGACGAGAAGGACGAGAACAAGAGCATCGAAAAGCGCATGCTCGAAAAAGGCATCGAGCCCTTCTCCGTTCGCGCCATGAGCGAGGACCAGGTCACCAACAAACTCGTGTATTCGAGCATCGGCGTCGCCTACAAGGACAAGAAAGAAGAAATCATCCCGCAGGTAATGCCCGAAACCATCCAGGAACTCGAATACCGGCTGATTAGCACCATCTACAAGCTGACGCGCACGAAGGCGCCGGTCGTAGCGCTCGTGGCGCCGAAAGAGGCCGTCACAATCGATCCGCAGATGCGCGCGATCTATCAGCAGCTCGGCCAGCCCATTCCGGAATCGGACGACCCGTACGAGTACCTCGAAAAGGTGCTTCGCTACGAGAAATACGATGTGCAGCGCGTCGAGCTTACCAAAGACAGTCCATTGCCCGACAACTACGACACGCTGGTCGTCGCCAACCCCCGCTCCTTGAATGACCGCCAGCGCTGGGAGATCAACCGCGCATTGGTGGCCGGCAAGAAAGTCGTAATCGCCGTCCAGAACTACGAGTGGGACTATCAAATGTCCCGCGACGGACTGCGGGTGAACAAGCGGGACGAGAATCCCAAGGTGAACGAACTGCTCGAATTCTACGGTCTCGGCGTCGACCGCGATATCTTGATGGATTCCAATCAGGTCCCGCTAACCGTCCAAACCAATTCCCTGGCGGCAATGCTTGGAGGCGGTACGACCGTCCGCTTCGCCATGCAGATGCTCATCAGCGGCGACTCCATGGACCCGGATGTCTCCATCACCAGCCGCCTCTCCTCCGTGTTCTATCTGTGGGGTTCGGCGCTGACATTGGACCAGGACAAGCTCAAGCAAAACGGACTCGAGGCTAAGGTCATCATGAATTCCGGCAAGTCGGCCTGGAAAGTGGCGAAGGACGCTCCCCTCAGCAGGAGCGTGCTCGAACAACCCGGCCCCGACGCGGAGCTCAAGCAATACCCGCTGATGGCCATGGTCACCGGCCAGTTCCCGGATGCGTTCAAGGATAAGCCCCGTCCCGTTTGGCCGGAGCCCGAACAACGGCCCGGCCAGCCACCGCGTCCGTCACCGCCTGAAGACGCTACGGTGAAGCCCGTTACCCCGGCGCCCGGCAAGCTGATTCTGCTCGGCTGTTCCGAAATGTTCCGCAAGAACTTCCTGCAAGGCGGTGGCGGCGGAAACCTGGATCTGTTCCTGAATAGTGTCGACGCCGTTACCTTGGGCGACGATCTGATCAAGGTCCGTGGCAAGAAACCCATCGACCGCACGATCGAGCGCCCGTCCGACGCCAAACGCAACACGTGGAAAGCGGTCAACTACGCGGGTATGAGCAGCCTCATCGCGGCGATTGGCATTGTGTCCGCCGTGACGCGCCGCCGCTCCCGCAACGCGTACACGGTTTCGTTCAACGGCGCCGAAGAGTAAAGACTGAGACGCGGGACCACGGGTCCCGCATGGACATTATGGAGGCTAGGAATGAAATTCAAAAGTCTACTACCATTGGTGCTTGTGCTCGCCGTGCTTCTGGGACTCGTCTATTTCCAGAAGAGCCGGCGCCCCGAGATACCGATTAGCAAACAGGTCGGCTTGGTTCCGCTGATTCCTGAGGGAATCGCGTCCACTGACATCAAGAAACTCGAACTCTACAACGGAGCCAAACCCGAGGAAAAACTCGTCCTCGCTTGGGACCAATCCACGGAAAAGTGGCGTGTCACCAACCACTTCAACGCGCCCGTCGACAAGGAAAAGATCGACAAGTTCATTACCTCGCTCACGAAGCTCAAAGGCGAGTTTCGGTCCGAGGCCGCGGCGGACGCGGATCTCGAATCCTACGGGCTGACCGACGCCAAGGCCTTCCACGTCCAAGGCTACAAGGCCGACGCCACGGAGCCTGCGTTCCGAGTGCTGGTGGGCAAGGCCCCGAGCTATGACACCATCTTCATGCGGTCGGCGGACAACAAGAACGTCTACGTCGAAAGCAAAAATCTCAAGCAGGACGCTGGAGTCACCGGCGACGAGGAACCGCCCTCACCCATGCCCGGCGCGCCTCCGGCGCCGCCCAAACCGGCTACGGCCCCCGAGGCGACGCCCTGGGTCGACAAGAACGTCCTGAAGATTGCGAAGGACGACATCCAAAAGATCGAATTGTCCACTCCGGACAAGAAGATGCTTTTCGAGCTGCGCGAGAAGAAAGTTGATCCCGCTAAGCCCGAAGCGGAGAAAAAGGACGAAACAAAACCGGAGACTCCTGCGGCCGAGGGCGAGAAGAAGCCCGAGCCGAAAGTCGAGCACGAGTGGGCGCTCGCTTCCGGCGGATTTGAACCCACCTTCAAGCAACCCGGCCTGGATACGCTTGTGCGCAAGTTTGACGCGTTGACCGCAACCGATATCGTCGACCCCGCCACCAAGGCGAAATGGGGTTTGGACAATCCGGCCTTCAAGTGTACTCTCACCGTGAAAGGCAAAGATCAGCCGGTTGTGCTCGAGGGCGGACGTCCCGATCCCGCCGGAGACGGCTACTTGCGCGTCGCCAGCAACAAGGAAGATGTGGTCTACAAAGTAAACAGCTTCACATTCGAACAGGTCTTCCCCAAAGGAACTGACCTGTTCAATCTGCCCGCGCTGACGGTGGACTCCAAGACCATCGACAAGATCGACATCACCGCGCCGGAAGGTCACTTGGTCTTAACCAAGTCCGGCGAAGAATGGACCGTTACCGAGCCGGTCGCGGACCTCAAACCGCAAACCAGTTCGCTTCAGTCGATTGCTGCGGCCTTGTCGTCCTGGAAGCCGACGGATTACGCGGACTCCGCCGACGGCAAGGGTCTCGAAGCGCCTACGCGCAAGATCACCTTTACGGCAGGCGCGGGTGTAACACACACCATCGTGCTCGGCGCCGACTCGAAAAACTTCGCCGGCGCCTACGCTAAGTTGGACGAGAGTCCCAAAGTACTGGCGATGAGCAAGTCCGACATCACGCGCATCTTCATCAAGCCCCAAGATGCGTACCAGCGCGCCATACTCGATGCGGATGAGGCGGCGATTACTTCCGTGGACATCAAGCGGGACAAAGATCCGTTCGCGCTTGCAAAAGAGGGTGAAGCGTGGAAACTCACCATCGCGGGCGCCCCGGCCGAGTCCAACAAGGAAGCTATCGAATCCTTCCTCTCGTCTCTGACGTCCATGCAGGCCAGCGACGTCCTCTTCGGCAAGACCGAGCTCGATGTGCCCGCCGAGGCGACCTTGACGTTCAAAGATAAAGACGGCAAGGAGTGTTCCTTGGCGTTCAGTCCCGAAAAAGACGGCAAGCGCCAGTTCAAGGTGTCCGACAAGAAAGAGATCTTCCAAGTCGAGTCCGCAACCGCGCAGACGGTTCTGCCCGGCGCGGATACCTTGAAAAAGAAGGACGATGCTGCGGCCAAGCCCGACGCTGTGAAAGCGGCGACGCCCGGACCAGACGGCAAAGTGGAGCCCGCTACGACCCCGGTAGTGATTCCCGCGCCTGCTGCGCCTGGCGCTCCTGTCACAATCACACCGGCCCCAGCAGCCCCGGCCCCAGCAGCCCCGGCTCCAGCAGCGCCGGCGGCTCCTGCTCCGGCGGCTCCTGCTCCAGCGGCTCCTGCTCCAGCGGGGCTCCTGCTCCAGCGGCTCCTGCTCCAGCGGCTCCTGCTCCAGCGGCTCCTGCTCCAGCGGCTCCGGCACCAGCGGCTCCGGCACCAGCGGCCCCGGCACCAGCGACTCCGGCCCCGGCGGCTCCAGCTCCGGCTCCAGCAGCCCCGGCGGCTCCGGCCCCAGCGGCCAAGTAGGAATGTTGTAGGACACGTGCAGACTTGGCTGGGCGTTTGGCGTCGAATGGACGCTCGAACGCCCAGCCTTCATTTTAGAGGTATACCGCGATGACAAATAGAACCGTTTCGATTGTGTCCAAGGCTGTGGCGCTAATCCTCGTAACCGCCGCCAGCGCTCAAGCGCAAGACGCGATAGACCAGACCCGTAAGAGCGCAATTGTCACGGCCATCAACCGCGCCGCACCGGCGGTCGTCTCGGTCAACGTGGTCCAAATCCAGCGCGTCGGGAGCGGCGACCCTTTCTGGGATTTCTTCATGAATCGCCGGTCGGAATTTCGCGTCGAAGAACGCGCCCAGGAACTGCGATCCGTCGGAAGCGGTTTCTTTTTTGACAGCCAGGGACACATCCTCACCAACTTCCACGTCATTGAGGACGCCGACGCGCTCAAGTCCGTCACCCTCGCCGACGGACGGGAGCTGCCGGTCAAGTTCGTCGGAGCCGACAAGCGCACCGACATCGCCGTACTAATCGCCTCGAGCGCCAATTTACCTTACGTCCCGCTCGGGACCTCCGCCGACCTCATGACCGGTGAATGGATGATCGCCATCGGCAATCCCTTCGGTCCGCTGATGCGCGACCCCCAACCCACCGTCACCGTCGGCGTCGTCTCCGCCAACCATCGCCAGCTCAGCCCCAGCGTCGCCGAAGGCGAGCGCCTCTACCAGGACATGATCCAGACCGACGCCGCAATCAACCCCGGCAACAGCGGCGGCCCCTTAATCAACGCCAAAGGCGAAGCGGTCGGTATCAACACCATGATCTTCAGCAAAGGCGGCGGCAACAACGGCCTCGGCTTCGCGATTCCGATAGATCGCGCCAAACGCGTCGCCGAAGAAATCATCAAGTACGGACGCCGCCGCGACCCCTGGGCCGGGTTCGACGTCCAGGACATCGAAGCCTTGCGCCAGGACAGGCGCGGTCAGAGCTTCCTCAACGAATACGGCATAAGAGCCGAATCCGGCTGCCTCGTCGTCAAGATTTTGAAGGCCGCCCCCGCCTACGAGGCCGGCCTCCAAGTCGGCGACGTTATCACCGCCATCAACGACGCCCCCGTCCACCACGCCTCCGACATTCACTTCGTCATCTGGAGCCTCTTCATCGGCGACCCGATAACCCTCCAGGTAGACCGCCAAGGCACGACAAAGACCATTCAATTTCGCCTGATGGAACTTACAAAAAACCAAGTCTGACGAAATCGGTCATCCTCGGCGTGACATTACTTTCTAAGCAGCCAGACCTCGGAAACGACGATACCGGTCGCGCTGGAGCCCCGCTCGAACGCCAGTTCCAGCACACCGTCCTGCGTGACGGATTGCGGTACGTCGTACTCGAATTGCTTGGCCGTGTACTCGGGAATCTCAACATCTTTTGCAAGATAAACATCGTCGGCCAAAATGCTCTCGTTCAGTTTCCTGTCCTCCGGCGCGTCGCTCGGAGTGCGCCGTATCCGAGGCAGCACGAGCGTGGCTCGCACACGGTAGTGCGCAATCGCTTCGAGCCCGCTATAGCGAAATACAACACCACGGGCATCCTCGAGACTGTACGGACTATGTACAAGCGTGTTCTGCGACGGACGGTTGTCGGGGTCCATCAGGTCGGTCCCATCGTACGAATCACCTCTGACCAGGTGGGGTTGGCGGGCCGTATTCCCCGCGTCGTCGTAGAACCCTCCCGGGCCGGGATCCTCGTAGCCCACGAGGTCGGCAAGTAGCGCGCCGCGCGCCGTTGCGGTCGCCAAAAGTGCCCGCTCAATCTGTTTCGAAGTCCACCCCAGGTTCGTCAGCTGTTTATCCATCGCGAAGTAGCCCACGTTCCGAACGCCGAAGAGCCGGTCACTCGCCTCGCCAGCCACTCGCGCCTCTTCGCGTAACGCCGCCATCTCGGACGACTCGCCCTGTTCCGCGAGAATAGTCTTGGCCGCAGCCAGCTTGCCGTTGGCGTCGCCGGCTCCGGATAGCGCGGCGGTCACGCGCAGCTCCTTATCTTGCTCAATCCTTAACTTCAACTGGAAGTACTTGTCGAGGACCGCCTTCTGAAGGTACTCGAGCCAACGGTGGTCGCCGGCGCGAAAGTGATCAAGGTCCGGCATCGTCTTGCCGCCTTCCTTAACGAGCCTGATAAATCGGTCGACACCATCGTTCGTCGCCAGTGGCGCCTCAAGATTCTTTTCGAGTTGAAGCGTCGCCGCGCTCATGGGTTCCATATACTCCGGTCCCATGAAGTAGGTGAAGTAGTCCGCAAGGACGTCGCGAAGGCTTTGGTTGGAGTTCCATAGCAGCCGGTTCCACATCCACTGATGCAATTCGTCGTGGTACCCCTCCGAATAAATGATATCGCCCTCAGAGAATGGCATGATGGACTGGAATATGTCGTAGAACGCCTGGGGACGCGTGTGAAACGTGCGCCGGCCGTAGATCTTCTCGATATGCGGATCGGGATGCTCGACCTGGTACTGCGCGCTGATCCAATGCGTGATATCGGAGTAATGGGTGATCTTCTGAGACTTCGGCAACTGGTTCAACATCTCGGCGAGATACCGGTTCACCGGACCCGCCCCCGGATATTCAAACAAATCCTCGCGCAATTCCCCGCGGAAATAGGAAGACATAGCGTTGCTGCCAGGGCCGTACGCGATGCCTTCGAGCCAGGGCCTGGGTTTCTCGTTAAGGTAGTCGAAGATGGCTTGGTCGCCGTCGTTGCTCAAATCCTGGTTGGCGATTTGGACAATGCTGTTCGGATGCTGCTTCAGCCAGAGGTTTGCGATCTCCTCGCTCAGATGCACGAAGGTCTTGCCCCAAGGTTTGCAGCGCGGACAGCGGCATCCCCCCGGATCGCCGGCGTACAAGCGCAGAACGTCGTGGTTCAGACGTTGCGCAAAATCCTTGTCCCATTGATCAAGAAGCGCCTTGTGCGACTCAGGCGCCGACGGACACGCCCAGCCTTGCCGTTGGGTGTGACAGGAGTAACATACGGCGGCCTGCCACGCCTTCGGCACAGGCTGCTTGTACTCGTTGGGACGGCAGTCCGTAACCGTCATGAGGTCATACTCTTTCACGAAGTCGAAATCGGGACCGTCGGCGTAGAACGTGTTCGCGCCCGCCAACGCCTGCTCGATCATGTAGTCGTGACGTTCCTGTACAGTCCAGGCGCGCGCGCCGGTGATGCGGCGCATCGTCCCGCCCTGATTAGCCGAGGCGCCACGAAACCGGTACGCAGGAGCCGATTGCATATCGAGACCCGGCACCGCTACCGCCTCGGACCGATACCTCAAACGGCGCAGGATTTCGCCGGCCGCATAGAGCACACCGCGCCCGTCCGCCCCCACGGCGACGAGAACCGGCGCGCCGTCGTCGAGCGTGATCGTCTTGAGAGCAAAGCTTTCCGGCGCGACGCGCTGTCTTCCCGGCAACACGATCGCATACTTCTTGCACAGATCGTCCATCTGCGGAGCTCCGGCGCGCCCCAGAAAGATACGGAATGCTCCCGCCGGTGGCGTCACGCCGCGCGCAATGGCAACCGCGACACCAGGGCTTCGCCGCTCCATGCGGATGCGTTCGCTAAGAACCTTCGCGACGCGATCTTCGAGCGGAGGCGCATCGGGAGCCAGCATGACGGCAATACTCGAGGACTCAGCGAAGGGGGGCGCGTCAGGTCCCATGGAAGTACGTTTACCGGCATTGGAGGCAGATGCATCTACCGGTTCTGAGGAATACGCCTCTGCGCCTTCTTGTTGTGCGAAGACGAAAGATGCCCCCGAGAGAACAACCGATACCGCCAAAGTCATCACAATCTTATTCATGTTCCAGCTTCTCCTTCCACCCCAATGTGTCCGCAGGAGTCCGGCAATTCTCTGGAATCGCGACGAGAATAAATGGCGAAGCCAGGAGCGGCATTCACAAAAGGCGCTTCCCCGGTAACGATTCGTGAAAGTGTCGACAGGAGCATAGCAGGACCTGGGACAACCGGCAAGAGTAAGGCCTTCGTGAGTAGGAGATCGCGGTCTACGCCAAAGCGGCCAGCCGTTCGCCTGCCGTCTTCCTGCCGGGGAAGCAAAGTGCGCTTGATAGTGTTTCGCCGCATGGCATAAAATACTATGATAGTGTGTAGCGGCAAGTGCTTAAGCGCCTGTCTTTGGCGCCAGGGATCGTCAAGTGGTCCCAATACTTTATTCACGTTGAGCCCGGCAGGGTACCCGAATGACTGCGGATCGCGAGCCGCGCCGAACTGGCGAGGGGCCGCTTTCAAGTGTGGAAATCGGGTATAGCCGTCTCAGCGTGAGCAGGAGTGTAACACCTTGGAAATGCACAATTGGGGCTATCAGTCCCCGGAAGCCACCGACTCAGAAATGCGGGAGTGGCTATACTCATTAGATTACGTGATTGAGCACGGCGGGCCCGAACGAGTCGTCCAGTTGCTTCGCCAGCTCCAGATTCGCGCGCATGCCGCGGGTATCCGGGTTCCCTTCACCGCGAATACCCCGTACATCAACACCATTCCCAAGGAGGAACAGCCGGTCTATCCGGGCAGCCGCGAGATCGAGCGGCGCATCAAGAGTTTCATCCGCTGGAACGCCATGGCCATGGTCGTCCGCGCCAATCGGGATGAGCACGGGATCGGCGGCCATATCTCGACCTACGCCTCCGCCGCCACGCTCTACGAAGTCGGCTTCAATCATTTCTTCCGCGGCAAAGGCGCCGGTCACGAGGGCGACCAGATCTATTTTCAGGGTCACGCCGCCCCCGGAATCTATGCGCGGGCCTTTCTCGAGGGCCGGCTATCGGCGGAGCAGTTGGCCAATTTCCGCCGCGAACTAAAGCCCGGCGGCGGTCTGTCGTCTTATCCCCATCCCTGGTTGATGCCCAACTTTTGGGAGTTTCCGACCGTCTCCATGGGTCTCGGCCCATTGATGGCGATCTACCAGGCCCGCTTCAATCGCTATCTCGAGGATCGCGGATTGAAGCAGGACACCGGCTCGAAAGTCTGGGCCTTCCTGGGCGACGGCGAGTGCGACGAACCGGAAACGCTGGGCGCCATTTCGCTGGCCTCGCGCGAACGGCTCGACAACCTCATCTTCGTGATCAACTGCAATCTGCAGCGGCTCGATGGACCGGTTCGCGGCAACAGCAAGATCATGCAGGAACTCGAAGCCATCTTCCGTGGCACAGGATGGAACGTTATCAAAGTCGTGTGGGGAAGCGATTGGGACCCGCTACTGGCCAAAGACAAAGAAAACGTCCTGGCGACGCGTATGAGCGAAGTCGTGGACGGAGAATATCAAAAATACACCGTCGAAACTGGCGACTACATCCGGAAGCATTTCTTCGGCGCCGACCCGCGCCTCCTCGAAATGGTGAAGCCCTACACCGACGAGCAGATCCGCAGGCTGAAACGTGGTGGCCACGATCCGGACAAGGTCTACGCGGCGTTTCACGCGGCAGTGAATCACAAGGGACAGCCCACCGTGATTCTCGCCAAGACCGTCAAAGGCTACGGGCTCGGTGAAAGCGGCGAAGGCAAGAATATCTCGCACCAGCAGAAGAAATTGAACGAAGACGAACTGCGCGAGTTCCGCACCCGTTTCGGAATCCCAATCTCCGACGAAGATGTCGCGGACGCGCCCTTCTACCGTCCCCCGGACGATAGTCAGGAAATGAAGTACCTTCGCGAGCAGCGTGAAGCCTTGGGCGGATATGTGCCGAGCCGGACACCGAAAAGCACGCCGTTGCCGGCGCCGCCTGAAGAAGTGTTCGAGGAATTCTACGCCGGTGGCGGCGAACGGGGCGTGTCCACCACCATGGCCTTCGTTAAGATCCTCGCAAAGCTGCTGCGCGACAAGGAAGTTGGCAAGCTCATCGTGCCCATCGTGCCCGATGAAGCGCGCACCTTCGGCATGGAAGCGATGTTCCGCCAGATCGGCATCTACTCCCATGTCGGCCAACTCTACGAACCCGTGGACTCCGATAGCCTCCTGTACTACAAAGAAGCCAAAGACGGCCAAATCCTCGAAGAGGGAATTACCGAAGCCGGCTCGATGTCGTCATTCATCGCCGCCGGCACCGCCTACGCCACGCACGGCATCAACACGATCCCGTTCTTCATCTACTATTCGATGTTCGGCATGCAACGCATCGGCGACCTCGTGTGGGCCGCGGGCGATCTGCGCTGCCGCGGCTTCATGGTTGGCGCCACGTCCGGACGCACCACGCTGGCCGGTGAGGGTCTCCAGCACCAGGACGGCCATAGCCACTTATTGGCGTATCCGTTGCCGAACCTCGTCACGTACGACCCCGCGTTCGCCTACGAATTGGCGGTCATCATCCGCGACGGCATACGCCGCATGTATGAAGAGCAGGAAAGCGTCTTCTACTACCTGACCGTCGGCAACGAGGCCTATCCAATGCCCGCCATGCCCGAAGGCGTCAAAGACGGCATCCTCAAGGGCATGTACAAGTTCAAAGCGAGCGAGCGCACGGACCTGAAGCACCGCGCGCAACTGTTCGGCAGCGGGTCAATCCTCAACGAGGTGCTCCAGGCACAGGAGATTCTCGCCGAAAAATACAGCGTCGCCGCCGATGTCTGGAGCGTCACCAGCTACAAGCAACTGCGTACCGAGGGACTCGAAGTCGAGCGCTGGAACCTGCTTCATCCGACGGAGACGCAGCGCAAACCGTACGTCACCCAGTGTATGGAGAATGAAGAAGGCGTCTTCGTCGCCGCGTCGGACTATGTCAAACTGCTGCCGGACTCCATCGGCGGCTGGTTCCCGCGTCCGCTACACGCCCTCGGGACCTACGGCTTCGGACGCAGCGAAGGCCGCGCGTCGTTGCGTGACTTCTTTGAAGTGGATGCCCGCTTCGTCGTGCTCACAACCTTGCACGCGCTGCTGGATGAGCGCAAGATTAAGCCCGAGGTCGTCCGCAAAGCAATGAAAGATCTCGACATCGATCCCAACAAGCCGAATCCCACTCAATCGTAACTACAGGATTTCCGCCGTATGCCTAAAGAATTCAAACTGCCGGAACTGGGTGAGAATATCAGTTCGGGCAACGTGTCCAAGGTGCTGGTGCGCGTAGGCGACACGATCTCCGTCGATCAGCCGGTACTCGAAATGGAAACGGATAAGGCCGTGATTGAAGTGCCGTCCTCCGTGGCGGGCACGGTCACGGCCGTGAACGTTCAGGAAGGCAAGAGCGTCAATGTCGGCGCCGTCATCCTTGTGGTTGGCGACGGTGACGGAAAAGCCGCGGCCGCCGCGAGTGCGCCGCCCACGCCCGCCCCTACGGTCGCCGTGAAACCCGCCGCCCCGCCCGCGCCGAAACCGGTCCCGCCTGTACAGACGGCGCCTCCAGCGCCGGCGGCCGCTCCGACAACGGCCGAGCCTGTGGCGGTAGTTGCGGCGCCAGCCGCCGAAGCGCCGCTCCGCGCGGAACTGCCGCACCCCCCGCGCGCAAACGCCGGCGCCGTTCCCGCGGCCCCGTCGGTGCGGCGCTTGGCCCGGGAGATCGGCGTGGATATTACCCAAGTCGGCGGAACAGGCCCTGGTGGCCGCATCACGATGGACGACGTCAAAGCCTTCGCGCGGCAGGTCAATACCGATGTGCGCGGCGTAACGGTCCATCAAGCCGGCGTGGCGGTTCAGGAGGCCCTGCCCGATTTCTCTCGCTGGGGCGAAATCGAACACCGCGCCATGACGAGTGTCCGCCGGAGGACGGCGGAACACATGGCCTACTCGTGGTCCACGATTCCCCACGTCACGCAGTTCGACAAGGTGGATATCACCGAACTCGAACGGCTTCGAAAGAAACACATGCAGCGGGTCGAGCGCATGGGCGGTAAACTGACCGTCACCGGGATGATACTGAAAGTCATCGCCGCGGCCCTGAAGCAGTTCCCGCAGTTCAACGCCAGCCTCGATGCGCCGAATAACGAGATCATCTACAAAAAGTACTACAACATTGGCGTGGCCGTGGATACCGACCGCGGCCTACTGGTGCCCGTCTTGCACAACGTGGACCAAAAGAACATTATCCAACTTTCCATCGAGTTGACACAGGCCGCCGAACGCGCCCGCAACCGGAAAACCACACTGGACGAAATGCAGGGCGGCACGTTTACCGTCACCAATTTGGGCGGCATTGGCGGGACCGCGTTCACACCCATCGTCAACGCGCCGGAGGTGGCCATACTCGGCATTTCCCGCACTCAGATCGAGCCAGTGTTCATTGACGGCAAATTCGAGCCGCGCACGGTGCTGCCGCTGGCGCTGTCTTACGATCATCGCGTCATCGACGGCGCTGACGGCGCACGGTTCTTGCGCTGGATTATCGAGGTAATCGAACAGCCATTCCTGCTGTTCCTGGAAGCGTAGTTTAATCGGATCGCAAACACTTCGCTTCAACTCGATGCCCGAGTGTAGTGAATCAAAATTGAAGCGCCTTGAATGAACGCGGAGACTAAGCGAAAAACGGGGACTGACTCGCTTTTCGGCAGTTTGAAAAGCGTGTCTGTCCCTGCTTTTCGCGCAGATGAGCGCAGAGACCAAGTGAAAAACGGAGCCCGTCTCGCTTTTCGCGGCTTTCGTGTCCAAGCACAAGACTCCGTCAGGATGACTCACTACACTAGTCTGGCTGGCGCTCCAGACCATGAAGAAGTCTGACCTCTGATTCACTGGTTGCCGCTTAGCAACTCTAACGAAAGAAACGATTGAGCGCATGAGCAACGGAACTGGTCCAAACGAAAAGCGCGTCGCCATTATTGGCGGCGGACCCGGCGGCTACGCGGCGGCGTTTGCCGGCGCCGATCTGCGCCTAAACGTAACGCTGATCGACGTCGAGCCGGACCCCGGCGGAGTCTGCTTGCACCGCGGGTGTATCCCATCCAAGGCGCTCCTGCACGTCGCCAAGGTGCTCACCGACGCGCGTGAAGCCGAGCATTGGGGCATCACGTTCGGCAAGCCCGCCATTGATCTCGCGAAGATGCGCGAAGGAAAAATCAAGGTCGTCGAGCGCATGACCAGCGGGCTTGGCGCGCTCTGCAAGTCCCGAAACGTAACCTACCTGCGCGGCCGGGCCAGCTTTACTGATTCCAACACCCTCCACGTCACCGACGAACGCGGTGGTCACGACACCGACGAACGCTTCGACTACGTGGTGATTGCCTCGGGCTCGCGGCCGATGTCCATGCCGGATCTCTTCGTGCATTCGCCGCGGATCATGAATTCCACGGACGCGCTGGAAATTGCCGACATCCCCACGACGCTGCTGGTCGTCGGCGGCGGCTACATCGGCCTCGAACTCGGCAGCGTGTACGCTGCGCTCGGTTCCAAAGTCTCCGTGGTCGAGATGTCGCCGGCGATATTGCCGGGAGCCGACGACGATCTGGTCCGGGTGTTATCGCGGCGCATGCAATCGGTGTTCGACTCCATGAGCTTCAACTCAAAAGTGGTTGCAACTCACGAGGAAAAGGACGGTGTCAAGGTCACCATCCAAGGACCCGACGGCACGGCCTCCGATCGGAAGTTCGAAAAAGTCCTCGTGTGCATTGGCCGCAAGCCCAACTCCAGCGGTCTCGCGCTGAACAGCACCAAAGTCGAAGTGGACGAACGGGGATTCATCAAAGTGGACAATCAGCGGCGCACAACCGATCCCTGCATCTTTGCGGTAGGTGACGTCGCGGGTGAGCCTATGCTGGCTCACAAGGCCTCGCACGAGGGGCGCATCGCCGTGGAAGTCATCGCGGGGCGCGATACGACCTTTGAACCGCGCGCCATCCCTGCCGTCGTGTTCACCGACCCCGAACTGGCGTGGTGCGGCCTGACCGAGAACCAGGCCGTCAAAGAAGGCCGCGATGTAAACATCGCGCGTTTCCCGTGGACTGCGTCCGGGCGCGCCTCGACCCTAAACCGGAACGACGGCCTGACCAAAGTGCTCACGGACCCTGAAACCGGCCTGGTCTTGGGTGTCGGCATCGTGGGCGCGGGCGCCGGCGAACTCATTTCCGAGGGCGCGCTCGCGATCGAAATGGGCGCGCTGGCCGATGATATCCGATTCACCATTCACCCGCACCCGACCCTCGGCGAAACCATCATGGAGTCCGCCGAGATCATCTTCGGAAGCGGTACGCACGTCTATCATCCGCAAGCGGGGTGACCTTTCTTTCTTCTTTCGGGCGGTGCGTGTACACTTCATGGCGTTTCGCGCGGTTGGGGTCTGGGTCGTTTTCTATGGAGGTGGACCATGAGAACAGCTAAGCTCGTTTTGGTGACGGCGCTTCTAGCGGCCGCATGGGGATGTATCCCGCTCTCGCTCAATCCCGTGTATACCGACAAGGACCTCTTCTACGAGCCCGCGCTGGAAGGACGATGGTACGCGGATTCCGAAGAGGACGGGATGCTATTCGAGAAGGCCGAAGCAAACGCCTACAAGGTAACCATGCTAGATAAAGGGACGAAGACCGTCCTATCGGGCCACGTGTTTCACCTCGGCAAATACGTCTTCCTCGATCTCACCCTGGACAAGCTGCCGGAAAACGCCGAATGGGAAAAGATGCACCTTGTTCCTTTCCACAGTTTCTTCCGGGTGATTCTGGATCACGACTCGCTGAAGCTGAGCACGTTCGATTACGATTGGACCAAAAACAGGTGCGGGAAAAAGGCGACACGCGGTCCGTGGCAGGAAAGCGACGAACGGTTCATATTGACCGGGTCCAGCAAAGAGATCCAGCGCTATATACTCAAATGGGTTGACAAGCCCGGCGTATTCACGGATTCCGACCCGCTCACACGCCGCGCTGCGAAGCCTGAAACTCGCCCTACTGGCTGAGCTAGGCTCCGATGGAATCGCGCCGGACGGAGGCCGTAAACGCAGGGAAGGCGCCTGAATGAACGAGAGGCTCTCGTTACGCCCATCGCTCACCTCGATTCTGATTGCGCTGTGCCTCGTGCTCTTCTTCGCCTCGCCCCAATCGCACGCTGATCCGGTCGAGATCCGAATGTGGCACTTCTTCGGACTCGACCAATGGGAGACCTTTGGCGCGCTGGTCGATGAATTCAACGCAACGCATCCCGGCGTGGTCGTCATTCCCGAGTACGAAGGCAGCTACGAGGTCCTGGTGCGCAAACTGCTCGCGGCCATCGTGGCGGGCGTGCCGCCGGAGATCACCACCGTCGGCTGCCCCGAGATTCCGCGGCTCGCGGACACGGGTTGGCTGGACCCGATCGAGTTGTCACCCGAAGACAAGGCGGACGTCTACGAGTCCATTCAGAAGGCCTATACTTACAAGGGCAAGATGTGGGCTATCTCGCTCGAAGGGGCCGCGTACGGTCTGTACTGGAACAAGAAGCTGTTCCGCGAGGCGGGTCTTCCGAATCGTCCGCCCGCGACGTGGCAAGAGCTGATCGAGTTCGGGCAAAAGCTCACGCGCGATCTCGACGGCGACGGCAAGGCTGACCAGTGGGGCTTCATTCGGCTCGACCAGGAACACGTCGGCGCCAGCACAATCTTCAATATGTATTTCTCCAACAATGCGCAGGTGCTCAATCTGGAGGGCACGCGGGTTCAGTTCGATACTCCCGAGGTGATCGAGGTCCTGCAACTGTGGAAGGATCTGTCCAGCAAGTATCACATTTGCGAACCGGCCATGCCCGCGAAACCCGTTGAGCGCAACTTGGTCGGCATGTGGATCGCCGGGTCGTGGAGCTACACAAACCTCGCCAAGATACTGGACATCGGCGTGGGCCCGCTGCCGCCTTTGAAGAAGACG